>NZ_JBQSXV010000007.1:0-219556 GCF_052378675.1 Halomonas sp. AOP25-F1-15 | reverse complement strand
TACCATTCAATAGGCTTACCATTCCAATCCCAAAAACTTCCGCTGTCATCGGGAGTCCTCTGTGAAATCACCGCGAGCAGCTGTTCGGCTACAAATGCGGGACTAAAAAGCTTTTCGCTAGGCACTCTTGCCTGAAAGGGTTTAGAGAGGGCGGTATCGGTGGTGCCTGGATGCAGGCAAAGTACGACCGTCTGTTTGTTAAGCCGCTTAAGTTCTATGGCGGCGGTTTTGAACAGCATATTGTGTGCTGCTTTGCTGGCACGGTAGCAGCGCCGTATAGTGATGAGGCAGCAAGCTAAACATGAGAGGCCTTTGAATGTCCGCTAGATCAAGGCTTCCATTGAAACGTCATGTGCAGAGCTTGTCGAGAGAATGGCGTGATCAGTCAGGGGCGTTAATTGAGTACAACGCTCTGCCGCGATTATTTAGAATCACCCGCACCTTCACACTGGCCAAGCATATGATTAATGGCCGTGTCGGCTCCTTTCAAGCTAAAGGTCATGTACCAAGGCTCTCGGTCTTCTTGATCAAAGCCAAGAAACAGCTGCTCACCCTGACGCATATCGGCCATTAACGTCGTTAAGTCGCTTAAGTAAAAATGTGCGTAAAATCCATCGTCGCCGCGTTCGGTAATAAACTCGGCCATGGTATCTATCACCGGCTGCTCATCGATGCGTAGCCGAGAGGGTACTAAGTTCACCGTGCGGCTCTCATCCTGCTGCTGATCAAGCGTGACGCGCATTTCTAGCCACGGTAGATCGCATATGCCAGCCGTCGCGTTTAGGCTCAGCATCGCGTCCGAGTAGCTAGAGGCTTCAACCGCACGATAGTGCTGTTCACCATCCAGCGAGAGTGTCATTGACTGCCAATCTTCATGGCTTTGCATGTCATCGGTATGAAACGTCACCGCGTTTGCCAAGGGCGTAGCGGCCATCCATGTGATGGCCGTCATAGTAGCAAGCGTTATCGAGCAAGAGCGCAGAGGGTGAATCGCAGACATTATACAGCGTCCCCTAATAGGGGCCGGACGTTGTCGTTGAGATAGCAGTTGTCAAACTCACCTTCGTCGCTGAGTGCTTGTAAGTCCGGAATCGTTAAATGATGGCGATCGCGAAAGACCAGCCCATCATCACTGAGCGCGGTGAAGGTGCGGCTAACGTGTACCGGGCTGAGGCCAAGCACATCGGCCAACTGCTCTTGTGAAAGCGGTAGGCGAAACTGGTTGCTAATATCCGGGTTAGTTTGGCGCAGCCGCAGAAACATCTCGTAAAGAAAATGGGCCATTTTCTGACGAGCGCTGCGTCTAGCGAGGGTGATCAACCGTTCGGTTAGCAGTGCCTGCTGGCGGCTACTAATGGCAAACATAACGGATGTGAGTGGCAGCGACTGACGAAATATTTCCAGCATGCGCTTATGCGGGAAATGGCAAATAACGCCATCTTCAATCATGCGCACACTCTCAAGCCGTTGCGAGAATGCAAACTCGCTTAGCCCAATAATATCGCCAGGCAAAAATACTTCAAGAATTTGTCGATCGCCGTTTTCAAGGTGACGATAAGAATAGGCCCAGCCGCTTTTCAACGTGCAGAACTCATTGGCGGTATCGCCCACCTCCCAAAGTAGCGTGCCTGACTTAATCTCAGTAGGGCTTTCCTCGAGGTTGATGAGCAGCTGTTTCTCCTCATCGGTTAGCGAGCAATAGTGGCTAAAGTGACTGATAATACAGCTTTTTTCATGGCCCATAACGTGTCCCTTTAAGAGAGAGCAAGTATTTCTCTCTCCTGTTTTTGCTCAATACTACAAAAATATGGCTACCAAAAATGCATGGCCACTATACCCCTCTTGTCGCCAGGAGGGGCTCCCTTGTTACCCTGTGCAACTAAATTTAGCCGCCTTCTCTGGCGGTCAGCGTTTAGTCGCGCGATTACCGCGTGCCAGCAATGGTGCTAAGAAGTGGCCAGTATGCGAGGCCTCAAGCTTGGCGATCTGTTCAGGCGTGCCTTCTGCAATAATCTGACCGCCACCTGAGCCACCCTCGGGACCTAGATCAACAATCCAGTCAGCAGTTTTGATCACGTCCAAATTATGCTCAATGACCACGATGGTGTTGCCATGGTCGCGCAGGCGGTGGAGCACCGTGAGCAGTTGGCGAATATCTTCAAAATGCAGGCCGGTGGTGGGCTCATCCAATATATAGAGGGTTTTACCCGTATCACGTTTGGCTAATTCACGAGCGAGTTTAACCCGCTGTGCTTCACCACCCGATAGGGTCGTCGCGCTTTGCCCCAGGCGAATGTAGGAGAGCCCTACATCTAGCAACGTCTGTAGGCGACGAGCAATGGCGGGCACCGGGCTAAAGAACGCCAAAGCATCTTCCACTGTCATGGCCAGCACTTCGTGAATCGTTTTGCCTTTGTAGTGGATATCAAGCGTTTCACGGTTATAACGCTTGCCTTTACACACGTCGCAGGGCACGTAAATATCCGGCAAGAAGTGCATTTCCACCTTGATCATGCCTTCGCCCTGGCACGCCTCACAGCGCCCGCCCTTGACATTAAAGCTGAAGCGCCCTGGCTTATAGCCTCGCGAGCGCGCTTCCTGGGTGCCCGCGAACAGCTCGCGAATCGGTGTGAAAATGCCGGTATAGGTCGCTGGGTTGGAGCGCGGCGTTCGCCCAATCGGGCTTTGGTCAATATCGATAACCTTATCCAGCTGATCGAGCCCCTCAATTTTTTGATAAGGCGCCGGGGTTAGCGTCGTTGCACGGTTCAGTTCTCTTGCCGCAATCGGCATTAAGGTGCCGTTGATCAACGTCGATTTGCCTGACCCAGAGACGCCGGTAATCGCGATAAACAGCCCTAATGGCAGCGTCAACGTAACGTCTTGCAAGTTGTTGCCAGTGGCGCCACGCACAATCAGCTGTTTCTCCGGGTTGCCGGGAATGCGCCAAGGCGGTACGGCGATTTCACGCGTGCCAGAAAGATATTGACCGGTCAGCGAGTTAGGGTTGTCCATCACATCTTGCGGCGTGCCCTGGGCGACAATCTCGCCGCCGTGGACGCCAGCCCCTGGGCCAATGTCCAGCACGTGGTCAGCGGCACGGATAGCGTCTTCGTCGTGCTCGACAACAATCACGGTATTGCCCAAATCGCGCAGTCGCTCAAGGGTTTTCAACAGCCGGTCATTGTCGCGCTGGTGCAAGCCGATTGAAGGCTCATCAAGAATATACATAACGCCGACGAGGCCAGCGCCAATCTGGCTGGCTAAGCGAATACGCTGCGCTTCACCGCCGGAAAGCGTGTCAGCGCTGCGCTCCAAGTTGAGATAGTCCAGCCCTACATTGACCAAAAACTCTAGCCGAGCGTGGATCTCATGAACGATTTTATCGGCAATCTCACCCTTGCGCCCCGGTAAGCTGAGGTCGGCAAAGTAGCGCCATGCTTCGCCAATCGGGAAACGCACAATCTCGGCAATGTTGTGATCATCCACGTACACATGGCGCGACTCTTGGCGTAGTCGCGAGCCACTACAGGTAGCGCAGGGCTGCACCGCGATATACTTAGACAGATCATCGCGCACCATGTTGGACTCGGTTTCCCGATAGCGGCGCTGCATATTGGGCAGAACGCCCTCGAAAGCATGCTCGCGGGTGACTTTGCGACCACGATCACCCACGTAGACAAACGGCACCTGCTCATCACCGCTGCCGTTTAAGATAATTTCCTGCTCGTGGCGAGCGAGCTCCTTCCACGGGGTTTCAAGCTCAAAGCGATAGTGCTGAGCCAACGCCTGGAGCTGAGTGAAGTAGTAAATATTGCGTCGATCCCAGCCTTTGATAACGCCCTCCGCCAAGGAAAGCTCAGGATGGCTGATCAGCTTGTCAGGATCGAAATACTGCTGCACGCCCAGGCCATCACAGGTGGGGCAGGCGCCGGCTGGATTGTTGAACGAGAACATGCGCGGCTCAAGCTCTGCCAGCGAGTAGCCGCACACCGGACAGGCAAAGCGCGAGGAGAAGGCAAGATCACCGCGCTCACCGTCCATGAAGTGAATCATGGCGGTCCCATCGGCTAGATTTAGCGCTGTTTCGAAAGATTCCGCCAGCCGTTGAGCAAGGTCATCGCGCACTTTAAAGCGATCAACCACCACGCTGATATCATGCTTTTTGCGCTTATCGAGCGGTGCAATGTCATCGAGTTCAAGCACCTGGCCGTCGACGAGTGCGCGAACAAACCCCTGGGCCCGCAGCTCAGCTAATAATTGAAGGTGCTCACCTTTGCGACCTTTAACGACCGGCGCCAGCAGCATCAGCTTGGTGCCTTCGGCGAGATTCATGACCTGATCGACCATCTGCGAGATAGTTTGCGCTTCTAAGTCTTCACCGTGTTCTGGGCAGCGCGGCGTTCCCGCGCGGGCAAACAGCAGGCGCAGATAGTCATAAATTTCGGTAATCGTGCCCACGGTTGAGCGTGGGTTGTGGGAAGTGGACTTCTGTTCAATAGAGATCGCAGGCGAAAGCCCTTCAATGTGATCCACATCGGGCTTTTCCATGATCGACAGGAACTGACGCGCATAGGTGGAAAGCGATTCCACGTAGCGGCGTTGGCCCTCGGCATATAACGTATCGAACGCCAACGACGATTTGCCCGACCCAGAGAGGCCGGTAATCACAATGAGCTTGTTACGGGGCAGTTCCACATCGATCTGCTTGAGGTTGTGGGTGCGGGCACCCCTGACCAGAATGCTGTCCATCAACACCTCGAATCGCGCGGTAAAAACGTGATTATACGTTTGTCGTGCCCCTCCCGGCAAAACCGCATTATTAACCTGCGGCAACGTGCGACGTTTCCAGCGTGAGCGCAAACCGCTAGAATGGAGGATTATCTCAAAACGTTATGCTTATTCACCGCATGTTTATCCATCACGTAGCTATTTTTCATTGTACACAGGGGCATTATGCGCAAGGTTTCCGCGTTATTGCTGGGCTCTGAACGCCGTGCAATTAGCGGTTTGGCCGGGCTTTATGCGTCTCGTATGCTGGGTTTGTTCATGGTGCTGCCGGTGTTGGCGCTATACGCCGACACGCTGGAAGGATCGACACCTCTGCTAGTGGGCGTGGCGCTGGGTATTTATGGTCTAACTCAGGCGACGCTGCAAATTCCGTTTGGCTTACTTTCAGACCGTATCGGTCGCAAACGGGTGATTGCACTGGGGCTGGTGATTTTTGCGCTTGGCAGCATGGTGGCGGCCCTTTCCGACACCATGGTGGGCATCATCGCCGGGCGGGCCCTCCAGGGCGGGGGCGCCGTTGCAGCGGCTATTATGGCGCTTCTTGCCGATCAAACCCGTGAAGAGGTTCGTACGGCCGCTATGGCGATCATTGGGTTATCGATTGGCGTATCGTTTGCGATTGCCATGGTGTTAGGCCCTTGGCTGGCGGCCTGGGCAGGATTAGCCGGCGTTTTCTGGTTTACTGCGCTACTGACGCTGGTGGGGTTGCTAGTGCTGTGGCGTTGGGTGCCTGCCGCGCCACGCCGTCGCCGCCATCGTGATGTCAGCATGGATCGTCAGCAGTTCAAAAGCGTGATTATGCGCCCCGATTTATGGCGGCTTGACGTGTCGATTTTTGCACTGCATTTGGTACTGATGGCGATCTTTGTGGCGGTTCCTTTCCGTCTATTGGGTGCCGGTGTTCCGATTGAGTATCATGGGCTGGCTTATCTAGGCATTATGGCACTCTCGTTTGTCGCTATGGTGCCGCTCATTGTTGTGGCGGAAAAAAAGCAGCAAATGCGGCTGATGTGTTTGCTGGCAATCGGCGCTATTGCCATTAGCTTGGCCGGGCTCGGGTTGCCATTTTTCGCGGGAGATTGGCTATTTGTATGGCTGTTTGTGTTCTTTACCGGCTTCAATTTGCTGGAAGCCACATTACCTTCCATGCTCAGTAAGTTGGCGCCAGCCGGAGCGAAAGGCACGGCGATGGGGGTTTACTCTACCAGCCAGTTTTTAGGTGCTTTTTTAGGCGGTACTCTGGGGGGGCTTTTGGCCCATTTCGGAGGGCTCAATGCAGTCTTTATTGGCTGTGCAGGGCTGGCCCTTTGCTGGTGGGTGGCAATGTGGTGGATGCCGTCGCCACCGCCGCTATCCAGTGAAATAGTTGCGTTAGATGACACGCATGCGGATACGCTGGACCTACTCATGGAGCATTTAGCCGACGTGGTCGGTGTTGAAGACGTTATGCTGGTGCCGGAAGAACGCTTGGTCTATTTGAAAGTGAATCGCCAGCAGCTGGATCGAGCGACATTGACTAGGCTAATGTCGCCACCCCAATCATAACCAAGCAGGGCCGCGACATTGGCCTTGGCTGGCAATTAACCCTACGTGACACTTATTAAAAGATAAAAGGAGCACCTTATGGCTCGCGGTATTAACAAGGTCATTTTGATTGGTAACCTCGGGCAAGACCCTGAGATGCGCTTCACGCCAAGCGGTACAGCCGTGGCAAATTTGAACGTGGCGACCAGCGATACATGGATGGATCGCCAGAGCGGTCAGCGCCAAGAGCGCACCGAATGGCACCGTGTCGTTATGTTCAATAAGACGGCCGAAATCGCCCAGCAGTACCTGAAAAAAGGCTCTAAAGTCTACATCGAAGGGCGCCTGCAAACGCGTAAATGGCAGGATCAGAACGGCCAGGATCGCTACTCAACTGAAATCGTTGCTAACGATATGCAGATGCTGGACGGCCGTACGGGTGATTTCCAGGGCGGCGGCGCGCCGCAAAATAGCTATCCTCAAAATAACGCTGCTCAGAACGGCCCTGCCCAGAATGCGCCGGCTCAAAATAGTCCTGCTCAGCATAGCCCGGCTCAAAACCATGCCGCACCGAGCAGCCCGGCCCAGCATAATCAGGGGGGCGGTTATTCTCAGCAGAATAGCCCTCAGTCGACGCCTCGCCCCGCGCAGCCAGCACCGTCGCATCAGGGCAATCAAGCACCTCAGCCTCACCAGCAAAACAACAGCTATGGCGCTCCAGATCCGGGCAACTTCGATGACTTCGACGACGAGATTCCGTTCTGAGAGCGCTATTAGCCGCGCACCTTAGAATGAGGCGTGACGAGGAGATGCTGTCTTGAAGCTGCTGATACTGGATGCCGGACATTGCCTGAGCCTGGCATTGGCCCGGGAAGTAAGTCGTCGCACCGACACAGAGCTGGTCATTGAGCAAGGTACGTCTATCACGGCGTCACGTCTTGAGACAATCGCGCCTGACGCTGTGATTATTCCGCCGCTGGCACGTCCGCTGGAGATGGCGCCAGCGGAGGTCACGGCTCATGCTGATGCGGTTGATGCCTGTTTGGATGCCTGCATATCGCAAGACGTAGCGCTGATATGGTGTGTCTCTGATCAGCTCTATGAAGATGGTTTGGACGTTCCTATCGACGAACATGTCGTGCCTGCCCCGCGAGACGAAAGCCTGCGTCGGCTGGTGCAGGCCGGGGATCGTATCCGCGCCGAGCTGCAGCGTCATTTGATTGTGCGCCTAGGCCCGCTGTTTGCTTTAGAGGGCAGCCATGCGTGGCTCAATGACATCATCGATAGTTTGGTCGCTCAAGAAGCGGTACGCGCGGCGGAAGACGTGATTTTTTGCCCGACATCTGCAGATGCTGTCGCGATGGCGCTAATCGGCATGCTTCAGCAACAGATCGGTGGTGCGAATGCTTGGGGGGCGTATCATCTTGCCGGCACCGAGCCCGTCAGCGCTTTTACGTTCACCTCGATGATACGCACTCAGCTGTTAACGCACCTTGAAGGGCGTGGCGAGCAGATTGTGCTGGGTGAGGTGCAACCGCTGAAGCACCATCACGATGCTAAGCTACGGCGCGTTTTAAACTGTCGGCGAGTGCTCGATGTCTTCGGTGTTCATCAAAAACCTTGGCGTTTAGAGGCGGGGCGTATGCTCGATGCATGGTGTTTGACCCGTGAGAATGACCGTGCTGACGATACAGGAGCATCGGCTTGATAAATGTAGTTCGCAGCCTGATCTTTTATGCTGGCTATTTTCTAGCTATGCTGATGATTGGCGTACTCTTTTTACCGATCGCTCCCTTTTTGCCGCTGTCGGGCCGCTATCGATTACTGAATTTGTATAACTACTTCTTAATGGTGTGGTTTCGAATCGCGTGCGGGGTGAGCTACGATATTCAAGGGCGAGAAAATCTGCCTAGCGGCCCCTGTGTGATTCAAGCCAATCATCAGTGCGAATGGGAAACCGTGTTTCTACAGGTGATGAAACCACCGGTATGCACCGTGCTGAAACGCGAATTACTGCGTCTGCCTATTTTTGGCTGGGGGCTACGACTGTTGCGCCCAATTAGCTTGGATCGCTCTAAACCAGCGCGAGCGATGAAGCAGGTGTTGACTCAAGGCGTTGAGCGGCTGGGCACCGGGCTATCGGTACTTATTTTTCCGGAAGGCACGCGGGTTGACCCCGGTCAGCGTAAACGTTACAACAAAAGTGGCAGCGTAGTGGCATGCCGTGCTGGCGTGCCGGTGTTGCCCGTTGCCCATAACGCAGGGGAGCGTTGGCCTGGGCGTCATTGGGTTAAGCGTCCTGGCGTGCTGCGTGTGCGCATTGGCAAGCCCATTGAAACAGCGGGGCGTATGCCCGATGAAGTGCTCGCCGAAGTGGAAGTATGGATCGAGGCACAGCTGCAAGAAATTTCTGAGGTGCCACGACCTACCACTCGATAACGACATAGCTTTTAACAACATTGTTTTTAACGACATAGCTTTGAACCAATAATGGCGCCCATAGGGCGCCATTATTGTATCAACCGTCGATATTACCCTGCGGTACTTATCAAGCCGGTCGTCGCCCTAGCGTCCATCGTTATAGCGTTGGAAGACCAAGCACGCATTGGTGCCGCCAAAGCCAAAGCTATTAGATAACGCACGCTCGATGGTCACGCCATCTCGGCGTTCGGTGACAATATCAAAGCCATCAGCCTGCTCATCCAACTCTGTGATATTCGCCGAAGCCGCTACAAAGCTGTGCTGCATCATCAGCAGTGAATAGATCGCTTCCTGCACGCCAGTAGCGCCTAACGAGTGGCCGGTGAGCGATTTAGTTGAGCTCATCGCAGGTGTTGTGTTGCCAAAGACCATGCGTATGGCTTTTAACTCCGCAACATCACCTACCGGCGTCGACGTGCCGTGGGTATTGATGTAATCAATAGTGCCGTCAACCGTGGCCATCGCTTGATGCATGCAGCGCATGGCACCTTCGCCGGAAGGGGCGACCATATCATGGCCGTCGGAGGTCGCGCCGTAACCCACCAGCTCGCCATAGATCTTAGCACCGCGCGCTTTAGCATGCTCCAACTCTTCCAGTACCAGCATGCCGCCGCCGCCTGCAATGACAAAGCCATCGCGCGCTTTATCGTAGGGGCGCGATGCCTTATCAGGCGTGTCGTTGTAGTGGGTCGAGAGAGCACCCATGGCATCAAAGAGGCAGGAAAGTGTCCAGTGCTCTTCTTCACCGCCGCCGGCAAACACCACGTCCTGCTTGTTTAGCTGAATTTGCTCCATTGCACTGCCAATACAGTGTGCAGACGTCGCACAGGCAGAAGAGATAGAGAAATTCACGCCTTTGATTTTGAATGGCGTCGCTAAGCACGCAGAAACGGTGCTACCCATTGTACGCGTGACTCGATAAGGCCCAACGCGGCGCAGGCCTTTTTCGCGCAGCACATCGGCTGCCTCGACTTGGTTGGCGCTTGAAGCGCCACCAGAGCCGGCAATAAGGCCAGTACGCTCATTGGATACCTGTTCGTCACTGAGACCCGCATCTTCGATAGCTTGTGCCATAGAAACATACGCGTAGGCCGCGGCGTCACCCATAAATCGGCGCAGCTTACGGTCGATCAGCGCGTCAAGGTCAATATCGACGCTGCCCGCTACATGGCTACGGAAGCCACGCTCAGCATACTCTTCCTTAAAACGAATACCGCTACGCCCATTTTTGAGCGCGTCCAGGACCTGTCGTTGGTCATTGCCAAGGCAAGATACAATGCCAAGGCCGGTGACTACCACTCGTCGCATGGGAGCCTCCTGTTCAGAAATTCGCAGTGGAGGTGAATAGGCCAACGCGCAGATCATTAGCCTGATAGATGTCGCGTCCGTCGACGGTTACCGTTCCGTCGGCGATACCCAAAATGAGGCGGCGGGTAATAATACGCTTAATATTAATACTATAGGTCACTTTTTTAGCCTCAGGCAGGATCTGTCCGCTGAACTTGACCTCACCACAGCCCAGCGCGCGTCCGCGACCTGGATGGCCTAGCCAGCCCAAATAGAAACCGACCAGTTGCCACATGGCATCAAGGCCTAAACAGCCAGGCATGACAGGATCGCCAGGGAAGTGGCAGTCAAAAAACCACAAATCAGAGGCGATATCCAGCTCAGCGATCAGTTCGCCCTTGCCATGCTCACCGCCTTCTTCGTGAATGTGCTTGATGCGATCAAGCATCAGCATGTTAGGAGCTGGAAGCTGTGCATTTCCAGGGCCAAAGAGCTCGCCACGCGAGCAGGCCAGCAGTTCTTCGCGATTAAAGGAATGTTGCTTGGTCACTGAATCGTTCCGAGTATCAAGATGGTTGTTGGCCGCATGCGGCACCTAGAGCCGAGGCATAGCACCGGAGCATAACACGTGAGTCTAGCGTCAACGCTCGGCCCGCAAGGCAAAGCCTAGTCTACTTCCCGAAACCGCTGAATGCACGCCATCCTCTACCTGCCCTGTATTTTTACCACTTCCTTGCTGCGTCTGAAAGCGTGTAATAAGAGATGGCAATTCCATTAAATAGGAGGAGTTTGCGATTTCGTACTTTAAATAGAGCATTATGGCTTGCTAAAGGCGAGGTAATCATTAGAGGCTACTTTGCCGAATAGTAATATACCGGCTAATGCCGTAACAAAGCGTTGCCCATACAAGCGCATGAACGGGAAGAAGCCAGGGAGCTAGGCTCACTCCCGCGAGCAGTGCGCCGCCGTAATAAGACAGCGGGGCGCTGACGGCGCCACACAGTGCGGCCAGCCACGGGAAGCGCCACAGCCAGGCAAGCGAGTGATAAGCCAGCGTGGCAAACAGTGGCCATAGCATCCACAGCCAAAGCGGTATTAGGCCAAACACTAGTGCTTGGTTATGAAAATCAAAGCCGCCTAGTAGGCGTAAGCTGCCATCAATGACCAGCCCGAGCAGCGTAAACACGGCGATAAATTGCCATTCCCCTGGCCGCCTGAAGCGCCACAGGTGCCATGTTAATAATCCGCCTCCTGCAACCGCTGCAACCCATGGGCCACCTAACACGCAGAGCAGCCAGCCCGCCTCAAAGCGCAGGGCGTTAAACAGCAGTGCTTGCCATCGGCGTGCTGCCATTTACAGTGCGCCCGTTAACGGCGTTGGTTTGGCGGCTGGTTTCGCCAGCAGGAGGTGGCAGGTGCCGATAGAGCGTTCAATAAAGCCGCCCTCGCAATAGCACAGATAATAGCGCCACATGCGGATAAAACGCTCGTCATAGCCCAGCTTGCGCACTTGCTCAAGGTTGGCTTCAAAACGATGGCGCCATTCGCGCAGCGTGCGCGCATAATGTGGGCCGATTTCGTCTAATGCCAGCACGTTAAACGACGTTTTGCGCATAACGCTGCTTAGCATGGCATGGTGCGAAGGTAAAAACCCACCGGGAAAAATGTAGCGTTTGATAAAATCCATGTCGCGCTTTGCATCTTCAAAGCGCTGATCACGAATGGTGATTGCTTGCAGCATGGCCTGGCCATCATCGGTCAGGAGGCTATCCAACTTATTTAGATAGGTGTCGAGATACTGATGACCTACCGCCTCTATCATCTCTACCGAAATGAGCCGGTCATAGCGGCCGGTTAATTCACGATAATCCTGCTTTAGCAGAGTGATTCTGTCGGCCAAGCCCTCTTCCTGAATACGGCGCTGGGTGTGAGCATGCTGCTCATCCGAAATAGTGGTTGTCGTGACACGGCAGCCGCGAGTTTTTGCTGCGTGAATGGCCAATCCTCCCCAGCCTGTGCCGATCTCTAACAGATGATGCTCTGGCTGTACGTCGAGCTTTTCAAGCATCAGATCAAGCTTATAGGTGGAGGCCTCTTCCAGGCTAGCTTCTGGATGAGGGAACACCGCGCTGGAATACATCCAGTGATGGCGATCTAAAAAAGTCGAAAATAGATCGTTACCTATATCGTAGTGCGCGGCGATGTTGCGTTTAGAGCCGCTTAGGCTGTTGCGCTGAAAGCGATAGGCCGCACCTAGCAGCCAACGAGCTAAGCGCGCGCTGCCGTTTTCCATTTTGCCATTCACTTGCTCAAGGTTGGCAGCGAACAGGCGTACCAGGGCGACGAGGTCGTCTGCATCCCAATCGCCGTCCATATAAGATTCAGCCGCGCCGACGGTGCCCCCGAAAGCCAGCCGTTTCCAGGCCCTGGAGTGGCGAATGACCACGGTGACCTGCAGTGATCCTTCTTGGCCCAGATGATGACACTGGTCGCCTTCAATCAGCGTGATGCGACCGCCGCGAAAAGTATTCAACTGAGCCATGAGCCGTGGTTTTAACCAGCGAGTAAAGCGATCCTGGCTAACCGGTTGAACGTCCGGTGGCGTGGAATTCAGCGTGGTCATTTTGAGCTCTCCTTGCGCTTAGGATGGTTATGAATGGGGACACCCTTTAACCATACGCGCAGCGCTTCAAAATGGATGCCTGCGACCGTTTTTAAGCTCATCCATGGCTGGCGAAGCAGTGTTTTAATGAGCACCGGGCGGGTAGCCGGGGCGGCCTTGAGCATCAGCGTGGCGTCAAAATGGCGCTGCTCGTTTTGCCAGTTTTCCATATGTAAAAAGAGCATGTCTTCCGGGGTGTTAAATTTCCAACGGTAGGTCATGTCCATCGGATTGAAGGGCGATACGTGCAGGTCTTTATCAAAATGCGCATGATGGCTGTGCCTTAGAGGGTCCACGGCGCTAGCGTACCGAGTCCGTTCACGCCAAGGGGTGTTAGTCACTTCGCTTAACACCGCTGCCAGTCGCCCCTGCTGATCAAAGGCGTAATAGACTGAAATAGGATTAAACATGCAGCCTAACGTGCGCAGTTGGGTCAATACGCAGATTCGACCACTTGGCGCGCTACCCAGCTGGCGAATGAGTTCTTCGCGTACAGCCGTTTTAAGCGGGCGGTCTACCGGGCCGAGATAGTCTTCGCGGCGAAAGCGGGCTAGTGCCGGCCGTCGGGCGCTAAACCCCGGCACTTTGTCGAACAGTTCTGGCAGCTCATCAAGATCCAGCCACGCCATCCACACCTGGTAACTAAAGGTATGAGACTTCGGCATAAAGCGGCGGTGGCGAAGGGTGCCGCGATAAATGCGCGAGCGGGGCATGGTGGTTGTCCCCGCCATCATCCCAGCCCCTCAGCACCTTGCGGCGTCACCAGTTCATGGGCAGGCAGTGCGGATGGCTCGTCGGGTGTTGGGGCCGACTCATCACACCCCAGCGCTTGGGCGACGCGCAGAGCACTCCATACGCCGTCTTCGTGGAAGCCGTTGCGCCAATAGGCGCCGCAAAAGTGAGTCCGCTGAGCCGTGGACGATATCTCGGCGTGGCGAGCCTGGGCGGCTTGGCCCTCCAGCGTGAACTGTGGATGCGCGTAGCGGTAGTGCCCCAGCACTTTGCTGGGGTCAATGCTGGCGCTGTCGTTCAAGGTGACACAAAACGTGGTGTCACTTTCTATGCGCTGAAGAATATTCATGTCATAGGTGACAGAAACCCGCTCATCGCTATCGCGCTTATCTAAGCGGTAATTCCAGCTCGCCCAGGCGCGCTTACGGCGCGGTAGAAGGGCGGTATCGGTATGCAGCACAACGTCGTTAGTTTGATACGGCATGGCGCCGAGCACGTCGCGCTCGACGTTACTCGCGTCGCCCAGCATCGCCAGTGCCTGGTCGGCATGGCAGGCCAGCACTACCTGATCAAAGTGCTGAGAACCGGATGCGGTGGTAATCGTGACACCAGCGCTTTCGCGGGTAATACGTGTCACCGGCGTATTGAGATGAATGCGCGACGCATAGGGCGCCGTTAAGCTGGGGATATAGCTTTTTGAACCCCCGATCAAGGTGTACCACTGAGGACGATGACTGACCGACAGCAGGCCGTGATTGCGAAAAAAGCGTACAAAAAAGGCCAGCGGAAAGGCGCGCAAATCGCTAATGCTGGCTGACCAAATCGCGGCCCCCATGGGCAGCAAATAGTGGCGTTGAAAATCGCGGCTGTAATGATGTTGGTCTAGATACTCGCCCAGCGTCATGTGATCGGGAAGCTGCTGACTTTCTAGCGCTTTGGTCGCCTGTTTATTAAAGCGCATGATATCGCCCAGCAGGCGATAGAAAGACGGATTGAACAGATTACGCCGCTGGGCAAATAGCGACGTTAAGGTATGCCCGTTGTACTCAAAATCGCGCTTCGTTTCGTGAACCGAAAAGCTCATTTCTGTCGCCTGAGCGGCAACGCCCAGCGTCGCCAGCAAACGCTGAAAGTGCGGGTAGGTCCAGTCGTTAAACACAATAAAGCCGGTGTCGATAGCGTATGAGCGACCCTCAACGTCCACGTCCATGGTGGCGGTATGGCCGCCCAGGCGCGAGTCGGCCTCAAACAGCGTCACTTCATGCTGAGCTGACAGATACCAGCCAGCGGCCATACCGCTAATGCCGCTACCTACAATCGCAATACGCTGCGATGCCACTGGCCCGTGGGCTGCCGTGGAACTCATGACGATTCCTTCTGAGCGCGGGTCATGCGCAGGCCAATTAGGCGGCGTACGGCGGGGGGCAAAATGCCCAGGAACTTGACGAGATACGTAAAGCGGCGCGGAAAGTGGATATCCAGGCGACCTTTCACTAGCCCTGCAATAATGGCGTCGGCCGCTTGTTCTGCGGTCACCTGCATTGGCATGGGGAAGTCATTACGTTCGGTAAGCGGTGTCTTCACAAAACCAGGGTGGATAACGCTAACATCGATGCCTTCCTGGTCAAGATCTAAGCGCAGCGATTCCAGAAAGTAGCTGACGGCGGCTTTCGATGCCCCGTAGGCTTCCGCACGGGGAAGCGGGAGGTAGGCGGAGGCGCTAGACGTTGCCGCCAGTCGCGCGGGCAGGCCTTCTTGGCGTGCCGCTCGCAGTAGCGGCAGCGCGGCCTCAACGCCGTACAGCGTACCCAATAGATTCGGTTTAAATACCCGCTCGACTAAATCCATATCGAACTGCTGAGCATTAAGGTATTCGCAGGTGCCTGCGTTAAACAGCGCCAAGTCCAGCGCGCCTAAGCGCTCGCGGATGGTCTCACCAGCGTCAAGCACCGCCTGACGATCGCTAATGTCCAGCGCCAGATAAGAAGCATGAGGATGGCCCTCGCACAGAGCCTCCAACGCCTCAACGTTGCGTGCACTAAGCACCACGTGATGGCCTTGGGCAATGAGCTTGCGTGACAGCGCCTCACCAATGCCGGACGTCGCGCCGGTTAACCAAATGCGTTGGGGCGTTTTCCATGTGCTCATCAAACCTCCTAATGCGCCCCAATGCTATATATCAGCTTAGTTAAGGCGTTTTTTTAACCAGCGAATGATGCTGCCCATCAGCGGTAAATGCTCATAAAGCATGGCGCCAGCATCAAAGTAATCGCGATGTTTAGAAACGCGGCCATCTTCAGCAAACGTTAAGGCGCTGCATCCGTCTATTTCTATCGTACGTCCGCCAGCTAACTTTGGATGCACAAACGCCATGGTCCAAGTCACGAATCCTTGGTCACCCTGACATTGTTGAACGTGATAGGTGAATTGGCAGCGCTCAACGTTTTCATACATGCTGGAAAAATAGCGCCCTAAGGCGTCGCGACCTTCAATGTGGTGCAGTGGATCGTTGAAAACAATATTTTCAGTATATACCTCGTATAATTTTTCTGTACAGGTTTTGTCTAGTTTGTTGAAGAAGCTACAAAATGCTGCCAGCGCCGTAGGATCAGCCATAGAAATCTCCCTAACTGTACCGTGAATATAGTAGTGGCTATTTACTGAGCGCTTTAAAGGCATCTAAGGCACGCAGGCGAGCCGCCTTGTGATCGACAATGGGGGCAGGGTAGTCCACATCGGTGAGCAGGTCTTGGCGAGGCGCATGGCGCACCTTCGCCGGCAGTTCAGCCAGCTCGGGCAGCCAATGGGCAATAAACTCACCCTCTGCATCAAAGCGGGTCGACTGGGTCGTAGGATTGAAAATACGAAAATAAGGTGCGGCGTCCGTGCCCGTTGACGCTGCCCACTGCCAGCCGCCGTTGTTAGCGCAGAACTCCCCATCCACCAGATGGCGCATAAAGAAGGCTTCGCCGCGCCGCCAATCAATCAATAGATGCTTGCTCAAAAACATCGCCGTGACCATACGCAGGCGATTATGCATCCAGCCTGTGTTTACCAGCTGGCGCATGGCCGCATCGACGAGAGGATAGCCGGTGCGCCCTTCGCACCAGGCCTGAAAGCCTTCATCATCATCACGCCATGCCAGCTGTTTTGTGTGTTCCTGAAAGGGGTGATAGCGGCAGACCTGGGGAAAGCCAACTGCGACGTGTTGATAGAATTCGCGCCAGATCAGCTCATTGACCCAGGTGGTTAAACCCAGGTCGCCATCGCCTAAATGACCGCTATTTTCGGCCATTACCGCTTGTAAACACTGGCGGTGGGAGATCATGCCTAGCGCTAGGTAAGGGGAAAGTTCGCTGGTGCCGCGCACCTTAGGCAAGTCACGTTGGGCCTTATAATGGCGCCCGCGAAAGCGCAAAAACCGCGCTAAGTTATCGGCCGCAGCGCTTTCACCGGCCGGCCAAAGGCGCTCATCAATAGGCGTCTCGTTAAGTTTGGGCAGTGACGGCAGCGGGTCGCTATTAATCGCCAGTTTGGCCTGTACGCTGGGCGTATCGCGCAGCGCGAGCTGATCGGCGGTGATGTGCTTGTGCCATGCGTTGGAGAACGGTGTAAATACGCCATAGTAGCTGCCTTTGCCTGTTAGCAGGCTGCCGGGTGCGAAAGCCACGCTATCGTGATAGCCATGGGCCGCAATGCCGGCCTGCTTAAAGGCGTCCTGCACGACTTGGTCTCGGCGCCGTTCGTTGAGTGCGTATTCATGATTAAAATGCAGCTGTTCTACGTCGTGTTCGCGTGCGATTTCAAGTAATACCGCTGGCGCCTGGTCATAGCGCTCAATGTCGCGATGCAGCAGCGGGATATTCAAGCCGTTGAGCGCTGTTTTCAGCGCTGCTACGCCGCGCCCCCAAAAATCTAGCTTATTGGCACCGTGGCCGTGCTCTTGCCACTGGGGAATACTGCGCAAAAACACCGCTATTACAGGGCCTTTGGCCGCAGCGGCGGCGAGTGCGCTGTTGTCATCAATGCGCAGGTCGCTGCGCAGCCAAATCAACTGTCGTTTCATAGAATCTCCGGCGCGGCATAAACAAAAAAAATGGCCGCTCACCGCGAGGGCGAACGGCCAAGATAAAAATGAGCGGTTTTACAGTACGCCTGACTCGCGTAGCAGAGGGCGCAAGCGAGCAATCGCTTGAGGAAGATCATCGCCCAGCAGATGTAGCGGCCCATCGCGCAAGTCGTCCGCACGCAGGCGAGCGACCTCGCCACACACCCCAATAGGTACGTTGAGCGCCTTAGCCGCATTGGGTAGCTCGTGCTTGATATAGCGATCGCTTTCACGCTGGCCGCTGGAAAGCAGCACCATCGATGAGTGCAGCCGCGCCACGGCCTGTGGTAGCGCCTCTAATGGCAATGAGTGATCTAGCATTTGCACTCGGTAGCCCTGCTCGCTGGCCATTAACGCGGACATCAGCACCCACAGAGGCCCCGGATCATCGGGCATCGCATTGAGTAAAATCAGCGGCCCGCGAGTGGTTTGATTAGCATAGTGCAAGCGAATGCCGACTTGACTGCGTAAAAAGGCTTCCAAGGTGCGGCGCACTAGCGGATCTGGGCTAATCGCCCATTTAGCTTCTAGCGTTAAAATAACCGGTTGCCACAGCTCGTCGATCGCAATACTTAGCGGGTAAAGCGCCAGGCTTTGATGATAAAACGCCTCTAATTTCGGCAAATCTAGCGCTTCTATAATGCCTTGCAGCTGCTGGCGCTGGCTGGTCCAGTCACCGGCATCTGTCGCAGGGGCTTCAATTGTTTCTGGCTGGTCAAGCAAGTCCACGACTTGACTGACCGGCACACCACGATTTAACCACTGCAGAATGCGTTCGATGCGGGTAATGTCGTTCTGGGCATAGAGGCGGTGGCCTTTCGGCGTGCGCTGGGGGCGAATAAGCCCGTAGCGTCTTTCCCAAGCGCGGAGGGTGACGGAGTTCACGCCGGTTAAACGAGACACTTCCCGTATGGGGTAAAGCGGTGTATCGGGTGGGTGGGTCGCCTTGAAACTCATGGGCGCCAGTACCTCTTCTTAGTTAACTGCCGTTGAGTCGTAAACGTTGGCATCGTCGTTAGCTGCAGCATAGGGCTACAGGCGCATCGCATTGTTCGCCGCGGCGAAGATGATTCATATTCCATGTAACGTTGTCCGATTAAAAAGCTGAACATGAACACGGTACTGTATGCCCATTTGTACAACTTGTCGCTACTCGGTACAACCTTTATAAGAATCCTTCTTACTAGTAAATATTTGTAACTATTAAACCGACCGGCCTATTAGCGCTTCTCCTAAGCGATGCCCTGATAACCAGGCATCTTCAACACGGCCATCGCTAAAACTGTCACCGCATAACGCCAACCCATCTCGACTGTATAAGTATTCACTGTCGCAGGGCGTCGCCAGCTCGGCGTAGCGCCAGCGATGGGCGCCCATGTCAGTGACCGATGGCAGCAGGGAAGGGGTCGGCAGAATGCTTGCGATGTCATCATAGTTCCTCTAGGCCTTAGTCTTTCGCAAACATAGTTTTCACGATAGTTAGGCGTGTATTAGTCAAATTGTAGCAGGTTGGTATAAATGTCGTACAATGTAAGGGACACTTTACGATGCCGCGTGACGCGGTGATGAGTTTGCTCAGGCGGCATCAACAGGAGTAATAGCATGCGCGTATTAATAACCGGCGGCAGTGGCTTTGTCGGCCAGCGACTATGCCAGCAGCTGATTGAGCAAGGCCATGAGGTGCAGGTGGTTTCCCGACACCCGCACAAGGTACGTCAACGACTGCCTAGCGGCTGTGACATACGCGATAGCGCTCAGGCATTTATTCAATCGCCGCCGGACGCCATGATTAATCTAGCCGGCGAACCAATTGCTGCCAAGCGCTGGAGCGACGAGCAAAAAGCCAAGCTGATTAACTCGCGAAAGGCGGCGACACAACAGCTAGTAGCGCTGTGTGAGCAGTTGCAGGCTAACGGCCAGCCGCTGCCGAAGGTTATGATGTCGGGCTCGGCAATGGGCTATTACGGCGATCAGGGCAACCGTGAGGTAAGCGAAGACACGGTGCCCAACGAGGAGTTTGCCCATCGGCTATGCCAGCAATGGGAGGCTGCGGCCCAGCCGATTGAGGCGCTGGGTGTGCGCTTAGCGATTGTGCGGATTGGATTAGTGCTGGAGATAGGTGGAGGCAGCCTGCAAAAGATGCTGCCGCCATTTAAGCTGGGTTTAGGGGGCCGTTTTGGCAGTGGCGAGCAGTTTATGCCATGGATTCACCGCGATGATTTAGTCGCAGCGCTGCTATTTCTGGTTCACCAGAACAACCTAAGCGGTGCTTTTAATGCCAGCGCGCCGCATCCTGTCACCAATGCTGTCTTTACCAAAACCTTGGCCAAGCAGCTCAACCGCCCGGCCATTTTCCCGGTACCCGCCTTTGTACTCAAAGCGGGATTTGGTGAAATGTCACGGCTGCTGCTGACCGGTGCCGACATGCGCCCGGAACGCCTTGAGGCCGCTGGGTTTACTTTCCAGTATCCCACCTTGGACAAGGCGCTTGGGGCCATTCTTTGAGCAACAAAAAAGCTTAACGATCGGCGTCAACGGTGATAATCACCCGCACGGAATCAAGCCGCAGACGGGTGTTTTCAATCGCGTCGCTGAGCGCCTGGCGTTCGTCCTTCAGTGCGTCGATTTCAACACTACGCACCGCCGGGTTGTGCTCGGCCAGCGCGGTTAAACGAGCAAGCTCAGCGTCCAACTGATCACGCATGCGCGCCTCGGCATTTTCTACAATGCTGGGCAGCTGGCGCTCAGCTTCGCTCTCACCTTGAGTGAGCAGGCCACGCAGCTGATCGTGACGGCTTTTGATCAGGTCGCGCGCCAGCGATTTATTGACCTTCTGCAGATTTTTACTCAGCCCAGTGAAGGAGATTTTGCTGGTCAGATTGGCGCCTGATTCATCCAGCAATACGCGCACGGCAGTGGGCGGCAAGAACCGGTTTAGATGCAGTTTTTTGGGCGCAGGACACTGGGTGCGAAACACCAGTTCGGTCATCAAACGGCCGCTGGGAATAGCGTCGTGGCGCAGCAGCGCGAGCGCCGAGTTACCCATAGTGCCGTCCAGTACGCGGCCCATCATTTCGCGTACCAGCGGGTGCTCCCAGGAAAGCCGCTGCACATCGTCGCGCGCTAGCGCCTGGCTGCGGCTATACGTGGCGGTAAAGCCTTCTTCGCCTTTCACCAGGCCGGGCAGCCCATCCAGCATGTGCTGGCTGGGCTGCAGGTGCATTAAACCCTTGCCAATCTCCTGGCTGTCTACCCCGAAAATATCCAGCGCGCGTTCAAGATAGCGCGGCAAGGCGGTGTCATCGTCAAGCTCGCGTACGGCATCAATGACCTGCTGAGCGCGGGCTGGACGGCAGGCATTCAGCTCCAGCAGGCGATTACGCCCCGCATCGTGCTCGGCCAGTTTGGCGTTAAATAGCGTGCGCGTTTCAGCGATAATCTCGTCAAGCGCTTCATCATCCAGCAGTGCGTCAGCCAGGGCGTCGCCAAAGGCATCATACAAATCGTTGCCGACCCCGTGAGGTGCGCTAAAAGCATCCATACCTTCGTGATACCAGCGCAGCAAGCGTTCGCCGGGGCTACCTTCAAAGGTAGGGATATGCAGCTCAATCGCATGACGCTGGCCAATACGATCCAGGCGGCCAATACGCTGCTCCAACTGATCCGGGTGTTGGGGCATGTCGAACATAACCAGATGGCGACAGAACTGAAAGTTGCGCCCCTCTGAGCCAATTTCCGAGCACACCAGCACCTGTACGCCTTCATCTTCATCGGCAAAGGCCGCCGCTGCACGGTCACGTTCTATCAGTGAAAGGTCTTCGTGGAATACCGGTGCGTTGTAGCCACCCAGTACACGCAGCCCTTCGGCGAGACCTTCTGCGGTTTCACGATGGTGAGCAATGACCAGGACTTTTTCGTTGGCGAAGCCGCTGTCGCTATCGTCGCTGAGTTTTTCCAGCAGCCAATTAACCCTAGGATCGATGTGCCACCAGTCTTCGCTATTGAGCGGGTCGTTGCTGAGTTCGCGGTAGGCGGCATCGGGATAAATCAGCACATCCGGGTGATCCATCCCGGTCTCAATTAGCAGTTCATCGAGGTAGTCGTCGTCACGCTCGAGGCGGCGAACGACGCGGCGGTAAGCTGAGGGCAGCGCTAGCGGGGCTAAGTTTAAGCGCCGCTCAGGAAAGCCCCCTACGTGGCGTCGGCTGTTGCGAAACATCACGCGCCCCGTGCCGTGGCGGTCAAGCAGTGCCTCTCTCAGCTGAGCGCGCGCGGCATCTTGCTGTTCGCTACTGGCCTCCACGTTGCAGAGGGTGGCCAACAGCGCCTGGCTATCACGGTCATCGGCGACGGCGGAAACGGCGGCGCGCGCGTTAGGATCGCTTGGCAGTGTCTCTAACGCATCGATGGCGCGAGCAACGTCGGTGTAATGGCCTTCTTCTGCCTGAAAGCGCGCTAGGTCGTGGTAGCGCTCGCCATCCAGCAAGCGCAGACGGGCAAAGTGGCTTTTGATGCCCATCTGTTCTGGCGTAGCGGTAAGCAGCAATAGGCCCGGAATGGCCGCGGACAGTTGCTCTACACACCGATAGCCGGGGCCGCTGCCTTCCTCGTTCCAGTCGAGGTGGTGGGCTTCATCGACAATCAGTAGATCAAACTGGCTGGCGAGTGCCTGTTCTTGACGCTTCGGGTTGGCAAACAGCCAGCCTTGGCTCGCCAGTACAAGCTGGGCATTTTCAAACGGGTTCTCGTTCCCGTAGGCCTGGCTTTGGATTTCATCTAACAGCGAGACCTTGAGTGAGAAACGCCGTAGTAGTTCGACTAGCCACTGGTGAGTAAGGCTATCGGGCACCAGGATCAGCGCGCGCTCTACGCGGCCATTGAGCAACAGGCGGTGCAGAATCAGGCCGGCTTCGATGGTTTTACCCAAACCCACTTCGTCCGCCAGCAGCACGCGTGGGGCGTGGCGATGGGCGACTTCATCGGCGATGTAGAGCTGGTGGGGAATTAAATCGATCCGCGGCCCAGAAAAGCCCAGCGCGCTATGCTGCTCAACGCGTTGGTAGTGGTGCAGGGTGCGAAAACGCAGGTCAAACCAGTCGTTACGATCGACTTGACCGGTCAACAGACGGTCGCGAGCCTGGTCAAACTGCATGGTATCAGCGAGCTTGGCTTCGGGCAGTTCGCGCGTGTTGCCCTCTTTGTCTTCACCAATGTAGGTGATCAGGCCATGGGATTCTTTGCTGTCATCGACAATGATCTGCCAACCGTCGGCTGAAAGCACGCGGTCGCCGCTACCGAAAATCACGCGGGTGAGCGGGGCTTGACGGGTATTGTAGGTACGGGTTTCCTGGCTGGCACTGAACAAAATGGTAACGCTACGGGCGTCGCAGTTAAGCACGGTGCCAAGCCCAAGCTCAGCTTCGCCGTCGCTAATCCAGCGTTGGCCGGGAGAAAAATCGCTCATGATGCCTCGGAGGAGTCTGCAAAACGGGTTGTCTACCGCCGGAGGGGAAACCGGCGGCAACAGGGCGGGGGATTCTAACGCAAAGCGGCGGGAGGATTAAGGTGTATCGCTATCAATCTTCTAACCAGCGGTCCAGATGGGCGCGGGTGAGCTCACCCACGTGAACATCCAGCGTATTGCCCTGACGGTCGAACAGCACGGTGGTGGGCAGCCCGGGGGCTTTAAAAAGCGCCATTAATTGCTGGCTGGGATCACGCAGCGCATAGCGAAACTTCAGCTGCTGGTCGTCCAGGTAGCGTACTGTGGGCAGTAGGTCTTCGCCCTGATTGGCGACGACGACGCTAATACCCTCACGCTGTGCGGCGGCCTCAAGTAGCGGCATTTCGCGTCGGCATGGTGGGCACCAAGTGGCCCACAAGTTGACGATAATGAGATCACCACTTTTCGTCAGCGAGGGTAGATGCACGTCATTACCGTCCACATCTTCCAGGGTCACGTCCGGCAGGCTATCAACGACAAAGTCATTGCCCAAAGGCCCAAGCATGACCAGCATCAGCCATAGACTAGACGCAGCGGCGAGCAGCGCCATCGCACCGCCCATTGCCATTAGCCGTGCGCGTAAGTTCCAGGCGGTCCATGCTAATCCCGCAGCGAGGCCCCATAGGCCGTGATAACCCGGTTGCCAAACTTTTAGTATTTCAAGCGGTGCGCTGCTGTAGCTATCAAGATTGAGCAGTATGTGGCCTGCTCGCGCGCCGATGAGCCATGCAATAATCAGCCCGTAAAACCAGCGCTGTTGGGCCTGGCGTGAAAGTCCTAACAACCACCCGGCGCACAGCAACAGCAGCAATGCACAGCCAATGGCATAAAGCCGAGGCAGCGAAATTAACAGTGGCCCAAGAGCAATAGCGTTCATGAGTTTCCAATTATGTTTTCCGTGAAGCAGGTACACTAGCAGACCATACCCGGCGAGCAGAACATTACGGAGACGTTATGCCCCCCCCCGCTTTTGATCGGCTGCGCGCGTTAGCGATCGGCTCCCAAGCGATTGGCTTGATATTGATTATTACCCTGGAAACAGTCATGCGGGATGCGGCCCGTCCCTGGCAGGGCGTTGTTCTAGCCGTCATGCTTGTGACGGCGCTAGCGCTCGCGCTGGTGCGCCTTTATCGGCGTAATCAAGCTCGCAAACGTTGGGCTCAGCGCCTGGACGATCATGACGATGCCTAGCGCTGGCCGCTGGTCTCAATGGTTCTGCTTGCTGTGGCTGTGCAGCCTGTTGGTAGGCTGCACTCACGCGGTGGTGCGCGAACATCATACCGCGCTTTCCTTAACCGACGCGCGGGATACCTGGCTCGGCACGCGAGCGCATCAGGCGCTAGCGGAGCAAACGGAGCCTGATGGTTTTGCGTTACTGGCCAATGGGCAGCAAGCATTTGCCGCCCGGGTCGGATTGATTCGCCAAGCACAGCGCGAGTTAGATATTCAAACCTATCTGTTGGGCGATGGACAAACCACACGCTTGATTTTATCGCAGCTGCTCGAGGCGGCTGAAGAGGGCGTTCGCGTGCGGCTGCTGGTCGATGATATCGGCGCGATTGGGCAGGGTGAGCGCCTAGCGGCACTGGCAAGCCATCCGGGTATTCATGTACGCGTTTATAACCCGCTGCCGGTAGGACGGGGGCATCTACTCACGCGGGTATTGGCGTCCGCTGTGAACCCCGCGCAGCAGCATCGGCGTATGCATAACAAGCTGTGGGTGGCTGACAACAGCGTCGCTATCGTGGGTGGGCGTAACCTGGGCGACGAGTATTTTGATGCCAACGACTCGCGCAATTTTGCTGATTTAGATTTTGCGACCATTGGCGCCGTCGTGCCCGAGCTTTCGCGCAGTTTTGATGTGTATTGGAATCACGGCTTGGCGCAGCCGATTGAGCGCTATCACGCGGTCAATAGCGATGCTTGGCAAACGCTTAAAGCCGGGCTTGCGGCGTGGTTAGATGATAATGCCGACTCGGAATACTTTAACGAGCTGCGCCACCGGTCGCGTAATGCCCCGCCTTGGGAAACGTTGCACTGGGGAGAAGGGCTGGCTATGTGGGATTCTCCGGGCAAGCTGTCGTCCGCGACACCTGAGTGGTCTGACACTCTGCTTGGTGAGTTAACCGAGGCCACCGAGCTTAGCCAGCGGCTGGTGATTATTTCGGCCTACTTTGTGCCCACCGAGCCCGGCGTTAAACGCCTAACCGAGCTAGCAGACCGCGGTGTGACCGTTGAGATTATTACCAATTCATTGGAGTCCACGGATGCCGCCGTGGTGCACGGCGCTTATGCGCCCTGGCGTAAAACGCTGCTAGAGCACGGTGTCAGGCTGTACGAGCTGCGACCAGAGCAAGAAGCCGGCAGCGACGATGGTATGCGCGTGCCCGGCGCCTCTGCCTCGGCGCTGCACATCAAGGCGCTAAGTTTTGACGATCAGCTTTTCGTGGGGTCATTTAACGCTGACCCGCGGTCTATCTATTGGAATACTGAGCTTGGCGTGCTGGCGCGTAGTGAGTCATTAATGCAGGCATTTAACGAGCTGGTGGCCGTAGGGCAAGAGCCGTCGCTAAGCTACCGGATTGATCTGACGCCGGACGGTGAGCTGAGTTGGCACCTTGAAAGCGAGGGTGAAATGGAGGTTTTAACCGCTGAGCCCGGCAGCGCTTGGCGTCACTTCAACGCATGGTTAAGCCATACGCTCAAGCTAGAGCGCTGGTTGTAGTGTGTTTGTCGCTGGTTTTAGCTTGTTTATCAAAGTAGCGTTAGAAACCGGCGCTTGTATTTTTGGCGTTCCAGTTCCAGATTAATAGCAGCCCTGCATGTGAACAGTGGGGCGCATTAAAAAAACAGACAGGTTTTTTCACTGGGAGCGACAAACAATATGATCAATAAGCGCGTATTAGCCACCGCTGTGGCGGCCTCTTCGCTGGCAATGGCCGGATTTGCTCAGGCCGAGGTGAAGGTTGGCTTCTTGGGCGGCTTCACGGGCGGTATTGAGAGCTTAACGCCACCGATTTTTGCCGGTGCGCAGCTGGCCGTTCAGCAAGTGAATGAGCAGGGCGGCATTTTAGACGGCCAAACGTTAGTGATGCCATCTGGCGACACCACCTGCTCCGATGCATCGGCTGCCTCTAACGCCGCCGACCGTATGGTCAACTCTGAAAACGTTACCGCTATTGTTGGTGCGCTATGTACCGGTGCCACGATTGCCGCGGCTAATAATGCCGCCGTTCCTGGCGGTGTGCTGATGGTCTCGCCAGCCTCAACGGCACCGGCAGTCACCGAGCTTGATGACAATGACTTAATCTTCCGGACAGTGCCCTCGGATGCTTTCCAAGGCGAGATGCTCGCTAAGCTATTGCTCGACAAAGGGATCGATGCGGTCGCCGTCACCTATGTCAATAACGACTACGGTCAAGGCCTGTCGGATGCTTTTGGCGAGGCCTTTGAAGCAGGCGGCGGTGAGGTGGCGGAAAACCTTGCCCACGAAGATAATCGTGCGGACTACCGCTCTGAGCTGGGTTCGCTCTCGGCCAGCGGTGTCGAGACGCTGGTAGTGCTGGCCTATGCCGACACTTCGGGTCAAACCGTGCTGCGTCAAGCCTATGAAAGCGGCATGTTTACGCAGTACGTGGGCGCTGACGGAATGGTAGGTGATAGCCTCATTGAGGCTATTGGCGCTGACGTGCTTGATGGCATGATCGCTACTCGCCCCGGTAGCCCCGACCTACCCGGTACGGATATCTTTATTGAAGCGGCGCAGGCTGCAGAGCTAGACCCGAGCGCGGTGTTTGCCGCCCAGGCTTATGATGCCGCGTTCCTGGTGGCATTGGCCATTGAGCAAAATGGCAGCGCTGATCGTGAAGGGCTTTCTGAGGCGCTGCGCAGTGTTTCCAGCGCACCGGGTGAGGTCATTCTGCCCGGCGAGTGGGAAAAAGCAGTTGAGCTGATTGCGTCAGGTACTGACATCAACTACGAAGGCGCCTCCGGCTCCCATGAGTTCGACGACAACGGCGATGTGCCCGGCGTCGTGGTTGAAATGGTAGTTGAAGATGGCACCTTTACCAGTAAAGGTCTGGTTGATCTTTAAGCGCAAAATGTCAGTAGTTTGAGCACCGGATGATGGTGCCCGACGACTGGCGCTACATGTAGAAATACCCGGCTGATGCAGCCGGGTATTTTTTTCGCTCAACATTGGCAAGGGTTAGCTGTGGTTCTTGATCTTTTCCGGTAGCAACCCTTTGGGCGCAAAGCGCAGCACCATCGTGATCAGCAGGCCAATCACCAGTACGCGTGCCTGTAGGGCGCGGCTATCCATATTGCTGGGTGCATCCCAGCCGAAGGCGCCTTCACCGAAAGCCACCGCAAGTTGCATCAAAAACAGCGCTAGCGGCTCGGACATAATCCAGATGATGTACACCGCCACGGCACCTAAAATCGTGCCCAGGTTATTGCCCGGCCCACCAAGGATCACCATGACTAGCACCAGGAACGTGTGGTTGAGTGGCAGGTAGCCTTGGGGGTCAAAAAGGCTGTTAAAGGTGCCCAGCATGCCGCCGCCTAATCCCATTAGCACGCAGCCCAGTACAAAGATTTCTAAGCGGCGCTTATTGATATCTTTGCCCATCGCGGCAGCGGAGACTTCGTTATCGCGAATCGCCCGGATCATTCGCCCCCAAGGCGCATGGTAGGCGCGATGGAGAAGAAAGAAGATGGCGGCAATCACTACCGCGGTAAATGACAGATAGATGGCCCGAGAAAGCGTGAAGCCTAGCTCTGCCGGCCCTGGCGTCGGCCAGGGTAGGGGAGACACCGTGGCGGTGCCGCGGGTGAGCCAGTCCGAGTTTTTCAGAAACGCTTTAATGATCTCGGCAATGCCTAGGGTGGCGATGGCAAGATAGTCGCTGCGTAAGCCTAGGCATATATGGCCGATAAAGTAGCCCACGCCGCCGGCTAATGCGCCGCCAACAATCCAACCGGTCCAAGCGGGCAGGCCAAAGCCGCCCACAAATCCTGCCCGCGATTGAATTTCACCGGTGACCTCACGCAGCAGGCTGATAACCACCATATAAAGCACGAGTGCCAAGACAACGGCGATCAACGTACGCAGCTTCTTAGGCACGCCCAGGCGGTCAAGTTTGGTGGCTGCGACGACCAGAAGCGTGGCAGCGATACCATAGAGCAATACGCGCCCTAGCTCGCCCGGCAGCTCGGTTCCCCAGAAGGCATCGTTCACCGGTACGCTGAACAGCATCGCGCAGAAACCGCCGAGCGCGACAAAGCCCATGACCCCGGCATTGAACTGGCCGGCGTAGCCCCACTGGATGGTGAGGCCTAGGGCAAGAATGGCATAGCAGGCAGCTTCCACTAACATTCGCGTGCTGTAGGCGGCGCCCATGACGGCGTATACCGCTAACACGGCGATTAGCAGCACCCCGAACAAAATGAGCTCGCGTAGCGGGAAGCGACGTGCCTGAGTGGCGTCTTTAGGGGTATAGGCAGGGTTGCGCATTTTGGCTGAATTGCTCATTAGATCACCTTGCCCTTAAAGAGTCCGGTGGGACGCCATACCAAAATGGCCACGAGAATGAAAAACGGCACCACGATTTTGTATTCTGTGCCTACAAAGGCCAGGTTCGACGGTAGCTCCAGCCAGGCCGGCAGGCTGTCGTGAAAGGGGCGTAGCAGTACGTTCCAGTTAAACACCGCTAGCGTTTCCGCAAACCCCACCACAAAGCCCCCGGCAATCGCGCCATAAGGGTGGCCCACGCCGCCCACAATGGCCGCAGCAAAAATAGGCAGCAGCAGAAAAAAGCTTAGGTCGGGCTTGAAGGTCACGTCCAGGGCGAGCAGGGTGCCGGCAGTAGCGGCCAGCGCTCCTGCAATCATCCATGTCACGGCCACAATGGTGTTGGTGTTAATCCCCGATGCCTGGGCAAGTTCAGGGTTGTCTGACATCGCCCGCATCGCCTTGCCAAGCCGTGAGCGATGAAGAAATAGATGCAGTGCGACAACGGCAACCAGCGTAAGCACAAACAGATAAATTTGCGGCTCGGTGATCACGATGGGCGCGCGAGCACCTTCAAACGGCAGGGCGAGGCGAAAGATTTCTTTACGGTCATCGACATACAGACTTTGCCCGCTAGTGCCTGCAAATAGCCGGATAAGCCCCTGCAAAATAAGCGTGACGCCCAGCGAGCCAATAACCAGCACGATGGGCTTTACCCCATGAGCGCGCAGTGGTTTGTAGAACGCTTTGTCGATGCCTACCGCTAATGCAGCGGTCAGCAGCATGGCCAGCGGTAGCATTAAGATAGCGGTGGGGATGCCAAGGCTCGCACCTGCGGCTGGAAACAGGGTGGTGAGCAGTAGCACCATAAAGGCACCGAAGGTCATCATGTCGGCATGGGCAAAATGGGCAAAGCGCATAATGCTGAATATCAGCGTTACGCCGACGGCTCCTATGGCATAGATGGAGCCGCTCACGCTGCCCGCAATCACCACATTATTAATAAAAAAAGCCAGTTCGTTCACGTGTTTCTCCCTGGGGCTAGCCGCCCAAAAAGCTTTTAGCGACGTCCGGATTAGCCAGCAGTGCGGCCCCTGTGTCGGTAAAGCGGTTTTGGCCAGCGGCTAGCACGAAGCCTTTATCGGCAATCGCCAACGCCTGCTTGGCATTCTGTTCCACCATCAAAATGCCAACGCCTGCGGCATTGATCTGTTTGACGCGATCAAAAATTTCATTCATGTACAGCGGTGACAGCCCTGCAGTGGGTTCATCAAGTAACAGCAGGCTAGGCTCGGCCATAAGCGCGCGCCCCATGGCGACCATTTGGCGCTGACCGCCAGAAAGCTCGCCGGCGGGCTGGCGACGCTTCTCATGAAGCGGCGGGAAGAACTCATATACCTGCGCGAGCATCCGCTTGACGTTTTGCGGCTTTAAAAATGCGCCCATCTCTAGGTTTTCCTGCACGGAAAGACTAGGGAAAATATTTTTCTCCTGAGGCACAAAACCCATACCACGCTGTACCAGCTGGTTAGGCGGCAAGTTATGAATCGGCTGGCCGAGGAGCAGTATGTCGCCCTGGTTGACATGTAAAAGGCCAAAAATCGCCTTCAGCATGGTGGATTTACCTGCCCCGTTAGGGCCAACGATAACGCCAATTTCATCCGCTGCTAGCGTCATGTTTACCCCGTTAAGGATATTCATACTGCCGTAGCCACCGTGCACATCGCGCGCGTCGATTAATGGCCGGTGTGCCGTTTCAATGGTTGAAGCCCCGGCTGTTGAGGGGCCGATGTTTGCAGGCATAGGGTAAGGAGTCTCTGCTAGGTCACTTACAGGAAGCGACATCATTGTAATCATTGGGTGTGGCTAGAGTCGGTCACGCTTAGGCGGCATCGCTGCCAAAGTAAGCTTCGATGACCTCTGGGTTATTCTGAATATCGCTAATGTGGCCTTCCACCATGACGCTGCCTTGGGCCAGCACAATGACCGGATCACACAAACGGGCAATCATTTCCATGTCGTGCTCAATGACTAAGAAGGTGTAGCCCATCTCGCGATTCAAGCGCTCGATATTGCCCATTAAATCGCCCAGCAGCGTGCGGTTTACCCCGGCGGCGATCTCATCTAAGAGCACGACTTTGGCATCGCTCATCATGGTACGGCCTAGCTCAAGCAGCTTTTTCTGCCCGCCCGACAGATTGCCCGCCAGCTCGTTACGCACGTGGTGCAGACCCACGAAGTCGATGACTTCCAGCGCGCGGCGGCGCACCTCGGCTTCTTCCCGGCGCACCGTGGCAGGCCGTAACCACGCGCTAAATAAATCCTCACCGGCTTGTTTGGGCGGCACCATCATCAGGTTTTCCAGCGCGCTCATCTGGCTAAATTCGTGGGCAATCTGAAAGGTGCGCAGCAACCCTTTATGAAACCGCTGGTCGGCGCTGAGCGCCGTTATATCTTCACCATCAAGCAACACGCGACCGCTGTCGGGGGGCAGTGAGCCGGCAATCAGATTAAACAGCGTCGATTTGCCCGCGCCATTGGGACCGATCATGCCGGTAATAGAGCCTTTTTCTACTTGTATAGAGCAGTCGTTAATAACCTGCAGGCCCCCAAATGCTTTGTTGACTCGCTGTACTTCAATAAGAGGGATCATGGTGTCTCCACGCGATGCAGGCGGCTAAGAAGCCGCCTGCGCACTATTATTAAATTGTTTGTCGTGGTTTTTTGAGCCACCGCTGGCTGGCAGCAAATGCGCCGACGATCAGTAGCGCGCCAAGGGTGGGGATAAGATAGCCATCCACCAGAGGAATCGTGCGTAAAAACACAAAGGCTACCGCCGCGGGCGCGACAAAGCGCACCAGGAACCGCCAGAATCTAAACCAAGTGACGTTGGTGCCCAATTCTTTCATCACCTCGCTTTGGGTGAGCGTCCACCCTGCAAACAAGGCAATCATCAGGCCCCCTACGGGCATAAAGATATTGGTCAGTAGTTCAATGAAATCAAACGCGGTGCGCCCAAAGAGGAGGTGGAAAATCGTCCCCTCGGCCCACACGTTAAAGCTCACGACGGTTAATAGCCCCATCGCCCAGGCGGCGGTGGCCATAATAGCGACCGCCTGCGGGCGGGTCATATCAAAGCGCTCCACCAGAAAAGCCGCAACGGGTTCAATCAGCGAAATAGATGAGCTGATCGCGGCGCCAAGCACCAATATAAAGAATACGCCACCGACCAGCGCGCCCATCGGCATGTCAGAGAACGCTAGTGGTAAGGTAACAAACATAAGCCCAGGGCCTTGCCCCGTTTCCAGGCCTGCGCCAAATACCAGCGCGAAAATAGCTAAGCCGGCCACCATCGCTACGGCGGTATCAACAATGGCCACGGCAAAGGCCGTGCGGGTCAGCGACACGTTGCTGGGCATATAGGCGCCATAGGCCATGATTGCCCCCATCCCTAGGCTCAGCGTGAAGAATGATTGCCCCATTGCCTGAAGCCAGCCCTCTAAGCTGAGGTCGGCAAGATTGAAGGTGAATAAGAAGGTCGCAGCGGCGCCCACATCGCCATTGATCACGCTGTAGGCCAGCACTACCAGCAGAATCACAAACAGCGCAGGCATCATAATGCGTAGCCCGGCTTCGATGCCGTTATGAATGCCCATGCCGACAATAAGCGCCGAGGCGGCAATAAATAGCGTGTGGTAGAGCGTCATCAAGCCCGGTGCCGCCAGTAGCGCATCAAAGCCTTGGCTAATCGTTTGCGCATCGGCACCGACTAGCGAGCCGGTGAGCATCAGCCAGGTGTAGTGAATCGCCCAGCCGGCAATCACGGAGTAGAAGCTTAAAATTAAAAAGGCGGAGGCGGCGCCCAGCCAACCAATCGATTCCCACGCACGGGAAGTGCGGTGTGTTTTGGTGAGGTGTCGCATACCCATAATCGGGCTTTGACGGCTGGTGCGCCCCAGCATGATTTCAGCAATCAAAATAGGAATGCCGACCGCGAAAATCGTCAGCGCGTAAATCAGAATAAAAGCGCCGCCGCCGTTTTCACCGACCAGATAAGGAAAACGCCATAAATTGCCCAGACCGACGGCAGAGCCAACGGCGGCCAGAAGAAACGTGCCTTTGTGCGTCCAGACGTTATGACCGCTCATGGATAAGAGTGTCCAGGTTCGGGTGCAAGAACGGGGATAAGTATCCAAACACCTGTATGAATATAGATAAGTCAGCGTGCCATGGACGCGCCGAAGTTAACGTTACTGTGCGATAGAATGCGCCGTCTTTCCAGAGCACTAGCGTTTAGGTTGCGTTAAGGAGCATGGCTTGGCAATTGGCTCGCGGTTAATGAAACATTGAAAAGCGCGGCGTACAGGCACAAAAAAGCCCGCTTGCGCGGGCTTTAATGATTTACCTATACGACTAATAGGCTTACTTCTTGCTATAACGCTTACGCTCGGTTTCTTTGAGCAGCTTTTTACGCAACCGGATGTGTACCGGCGTTACTTCGACTAGCTCGTCGGAATCGAGGAACTCAATCGCCTGCTCCAGCGAGAATTTCACCGGCGGCGTCAACACGATGTTCTCGTCGTTACCGGTAGAACGCATGTTGTCGAGCTTCTTACCTTTAGTGGGGTTAACCACCATGTCGTTAGCACGATTGTTGATACCAATCAGCATGCCTTCGTAAACTTCCGTGGCGTGATCGATAATCAGCTTGCCGCGCTCTTGCAGTGCATACAGCGCATAGGCAAGGGCTTTGCCGTCAACCATCGAGACCAATACACCGTTACGACGCTCGATAGAGGCATCAGGCTTCAGTTGACCGTAGTGATCAAAGCGGCTGGTCAAAATGCCGGTGCCGGAGGTCAGGGTCAGGAACTGACCGCGGAAACCGATCAGACCGCGTGCAGGAATAATAAAGTCGAGGCGAACCCGTCCTTTACCATCGGGCAGCATGTTGGTCATCTCGCCTTTGCGGTAACCCAGCTCTTCCATGATAGAGCCTTGATGCTGCTCTTCACAGTCGATGATGACTTCTTCGTACGGCTCTTGCTTCTCGCCGTCGATTTCTTTGATGATAACTTCTGGGCGGCCAACGGCCAGCTCAAAGCCTTCACGACGCATGGTTTCGATCAGCACCGAAAGGTGCAGCTCGCCACGGCCCGACACTTTGAATTTCTCAGGGGTTTCGCCCTGTTCAACGCGCAGCGCTACGTTGTGAATCAGCTCTTGCTCAAGACGATCCTTGATATTACGGCTGGTCACAAACTTACCGTCTTTACCTGCGAACGGTGAATCGTTGACCTGGAAGGTCATCGAAACGGTCGGCTCGTCGACAGATAGCGGCGGCAGTGCTTGGACATTCGCAGGATCACACAGGGTGTCAGAAATCGATAGATCATCGATGCCGGTGATGCAAACGATGTCGCCTGCGGTGGCTTCGTTGGTCTGCACACGCTCAAGACCCATATGCGTCATGACCTGGCCGATTTTGCCCTTGCGTACGTTGCCGTCAACGCCGATCACTGAGATCTGCTGGTTCGGCTTCACCGCGCCGCGCTTGATGCGGCCAAGGCCGATAACGCCTACGTAGCTGTTGTAGTCCAGTGCAGAGATCTGCATCTGGAAGGGGCCGTTAAGCTCAACCTGAGGCGGCTCAACGATATCGACGATGGCTTGGAACATGGGATCCATGTTGTCAGCCAGCGCGTCAGGATCCATGCCCGCAATGCCGTTTAGGGCAGAGCAGTAGATGATCGGGAAGTCGAGCTGTTCGTCGGATGCGCCCAGGTTGTCGAAAAGATCGAAAATCTGGTCGATAACCCAGTCAGGGCGAGCGCCGGGGCGGTCAATTTTATTGACGACCACGATCGGACGAAGGCCTTGGGCGAACGCTTTTTGGGTTACAAAGCGAGTTTGCGGCATCGGACCGTCGACGGCGTCTACTAATAGTAGTACCGAGTCGACCATCGACATAACGCGCTCAACTTCACCGCCGAAATCGGCGTGCCCAGGCGTATCCACGATGTTGATGTGGTAGTCATTACCGTGGCTGTCTTGCCACTGGATGGCCGTATTCTTGGCCAAAATAGTAATGCCGCGCTCTTTTTCCTGATCGCTTGAGTCCATAACGCGCTCTTGACCTTCCGCTTTGCGGTCAAGGGTGCCGGACTGGCTCAGGAGTTTATCGACCAGAGTTGTTTTGCCGTGGTCAACGTGGGCAATGATCGCTACGTTGCGCAGGTTATTAACCGCGCTGGAATTTTGCTGGTTTTGCATGCTGGGAGAGAACTCTTGTGAACACCCGTTTGTCCACGGGTCGGAAAATGCGGGTCGCAAGGGCTGGCAAATGCCGACCATCTTGGCTCAGGGCTTGCGTCCAACGATTATTCTACCATGTTGAAGGCTTCGCTGATATTACTGGCGCACTTATCGACCTTCGTCGCCCCCAGGAAAGTTTTCGGACTGGGGCTCCATCCGCTAGAATAGCGCTTTTCCCACTGGGGCAGGAGCATGACCATCGGTAATCTGATGCGTTTATTAAGCGATGGCGAGGTTCATTCTGGCGAGCAGCTGGGTGAGACGCTGGGTATTTCTCGTGCTGCGGTGTGGAAGCAGTTAAAAAAATTAGAAGTGCTGGGCGTTGAAATTATCGCAGTGAAAGGCCGCGGCTATCGACTGTCGCAGCGGCTGGAACCCCTGGAGGGCGCTAAAATCGTTGAGCGGCTGCCTGCTCAAGCGCGTCATCACCTTACGCGGCTGTTTGTTGAAGATCAGTTGCCCTCCAGCAATGAGTATCTGCGCCAGCGTTTTGAGCAGGGTGCCGGGCATGGCGAAGTTTGTTTGGTTGAGCTGCAAACCGCTGGGCGCGGCCGGCGTGGGCGGGTTTGGTCGACGCCCTGGGGGCAAAGCCTCATGCTCTCGTTGGGCTGGCGGTTTGAATCCGGTATTGCGGTGCTGGAAGGTTTGAGTCTGGCGGTCGGCGTGGTCGTGGCCCAGGTGCTTGAGCAGCACGGCGTGGCGCCGAAGTTGAAATGGCCGAACGATATTTTGCTCTCTGAGCAGGCACCGACGGGCGACGCTGGCGCGCATAGTGAGCTGGGCAAGCTGGCCGGTATTCTTGTCGAAGTCACGGGGGATGCTGGCGGTCCGTGTGAAGTGGTGATCGGCATGGGTATGAATCTGTGGCTACCGGCTGCACAGCGTGCCGCGATTGATCAACCTGTAGCGGCGCTTTTCGAGCGCCTGCCCAATATCTCGCGTAACCAGCTGGCCTCCGATGTGGTGGCGGGTTTATTGTCCATGCTGGCTAATTTTGAGCGAGTGGGTTTTAGTGCTTGGCGCGATGACTGGAATGATCGTCATGCCTATGCAGGGCTGCCCGTTCGCGTTATTCAAGGACAACAAACCAGTGATGCCGTCGCAGGGGACGTGGATGAGAGTGGTAATCTATGGGTTACTGAAAATGATCACTCTCGACGCCTCGCTGGCGGTGAGATCAGCGTGCGTAGGCGTTTATGATTCTGGATCTTGATATCGGCAACACGCTGTCTAAATGGCGGCTGAAGGATGCCGAGAGTAGCGAGATACGTTCACGCGGGGCAGTCTGGACGCGTGAAGAGTGGCGCCCCGGAGCTGATATTCCCGATCTCGATGTCGTCGAGGCGGTGCGTATCTCCAGCGTGGCGCGAGCGGCGGTGTTGGAGGAGACGGTCGCGTTACTGCGCCGCCGCGTTCGCCATGTGCATGTTGCCCACTCGACGTATGAAGCGCTGGGAGTTATTAACGGCTATGAAGAGCCGGGGCGCTTAGGTGTCGATCGCTGGATGGGAGCGCTGGCCGGCTATCAGTTGGCCGGTGGGTGCTGCGCGGTGGACTGCGGTAGCGCAATTACTATCGACTTCGTACTGCCGGGAGGCAGCCATCTCGGTGGCTATATCATTCCCGGCCTGCGGCTGATGAAAGAGAGTTTAAAACTTGGCACCCGCAACGTAGCGATCGATCCAGAAAGCGAGGCCGACGAGCTGCTAGAGCCTGGCCGGCGGACGGTTGACGCGGTGAATCACGGTATCTATATGGCGGCGGTCAGTGCTATTAATCGCATCTATAGTGAAGTGTGCGATCAGGAGGGCATTGCACTGCCGATGTTGCTAACCGGTGGCGATGCGCGGGTAGTGTCGCGGGGCGTGCAAGTGCCTCATGCGGTATGGCCCGATATGGTTTATGGCGGACTAGAGGCCTGTTTTCCAATGACCTTCGCTGAGCGAGCGGGTAAAATGTCCGGCGCGCCGCGAGTACCTGAACCTGTTTCGCTAGAAAAGATTCGTGCAGGACTTGCATTCTCAATGCTGCTTTGACAAAATGCAGCGCGCTCTAGGGCGTGTCACAGATGCAACATCTCGCTAAAAGTTATGCGATGAGCTTTGATAAATAAGTGATTATCTGGCTTGACACTGTGATAGAGGTTGGCATAATGTGCCGCCACGTTGGAGAGATTCCCGAGTGGCCAAAGGGAGCAGACTGTAAATCTGCCGCGTAAGCTTCGAAGGTTCGAATCCTTCTCTCTCCACCAGATTTATATGCCAGCGATTGTTTTCGATGAGATTGCTTTCGATGGCGTAGAATGAAAAGCCGGTAGCGGGCACGGTCTACAGTTCAGTTTTACCAAGCTGTAGATTGGCAGGGCGGCGCAGCGGGTTGTCATTCGAGACAGGTTCGCGGGCGTAGTTCAAAGGTAGAACCTCAGCCTTCCAAGCTGATGGTGCGGGTTCGATTCCCGCCGCCCGCTCCAGTTGATGTGTTTCGCTCATGTAGCTCAGGGGTAGAGCACACCCTTGGTAAGGGTGAGGTCGACGGTTCAATTCCGTCCATGAGCTCCATATTGCGAAAAAAGCGAGCCGAGCTCGCTTTTTTTGTTTCTGTAGTTAGGCGAAGATTGGTGCCTGAGTGCAGGGTGGGGGTTGCCAGGAGTGGTTTTCTCCGCTACCATGGCGCCCGCTGTTGTCTAGGCGTTTTAAAGCGCTTATGCAATGTGATGATACAGGCCAGTGGCTCAATTGGCAGAGCAGCGGTCTCCAAAACCGCAGGTTGGGGGTTCGAGTCCCTCCTGGCCTGCCAACCTTCCCCAGGTTGGCATGTTATTTTTCAGAATTCCTTTACTGTAGCTGCACCCTAAGGAGTCTCGTTTTATGAAGCCTGGTTCTGTAAAGCACGGTACCGAGGTGCAACAGGCGCGCCATGACGGGCTCAAGTGGGCAGCGGTTATAGCGCTGCTTGTCGTTGCTGTCGTTGGTAATACCTATTTCGCCAATATTGGCCTGCTCTACCGCGTCATTGGCGTAGTGGTGTTGTGTGTGATTGCTGGTTTGATCGCGCTGACCACTGCCAAAGGTCGTGATTTAGTGGAGCTAGCCGTTAGCGCCAAGAAAGAGATTCAGCGCGTTGTATGGCCGACCCGTCCCGAAACAATTCAGACCACCGCAATTGTTCTGGTGGCTGTTGTTGTGGTGGGTTTGATGCTGTGGTTGATTGACACTCTTCTTGGCTGGGCAATGTCCGGCGTCATTGGTTAGGAGTTTTCATGTCCAAACGTTGGTACGTCGTTCACGCTTATTCTGGGTTTGAAAAGCATGTCATGCGTTCACTGATTGAGCGTGTGAAGATGTATGGCATGGAAGATCGCTTTGGCGAGATTCTGGTGCCGACAGAAGAAGTCGTCGAAATGCGTGACGGTAAGCGACGCAAGAGTGAGCGAAAATTCTATCCCGGCTACGTATTGGTCGAGATGGAAATGGCCGACGAAACATGGCACCTGGTTAATGAAACACCCCGCGTTATGGGTTTCATTGGCGGTACCAAAGAAAAGCCGGCTGCTATTACCTCTCGCGAAGCGGATGCTATTTTGCTGCGCGTTAAAGATGGTACTGACAAGCCGCGGCCCAAAACAATGTTTGAGCCGGGTCAGTCAGTGCGTGTAGTCGATGGTCCGTTTGCAGATTTCAACGGCGTCGTTGAAGAAGTGAATTATGAAAAGAGTCGCCTGCAGGTCAGCGTGCTGATCTTTGGGCGCTCTACGCCTGTTGAGTTAGAATTTTCTCAGGTTGAAAAAGAGTAAGTTCGCAGGTTGAGAAAGAGTAAGCACGATATTCGTGCGAGGCGGCTAAATAGCCGTTTCGCTGGTACCGGGGAGCCTTCGGGCGTTATTACCCAATTGGAGTAAAAACGATGGCCAAGAAAGTACAGGCTTACATCAAGCTGCAGGTTGCTGCAGGTAAAGCCAATCCAAGTCCGCCGGTAGGTCCAGCACTGGGTCAGCACGGCGTGAACATCATGGAATTCTGTAAAGCGTTCAACGCCGCGACTCAAGAAATTGAGCCGGGCCTGCCGACGCCAGTTGTGATCACTGTCTACTCAGACCGTAGCTTCACGTTCGTCACCAAAACACCGCCTGCTGCCGTGCTGCTGAAAAAAGCCGCTGGTATCAAGTCGGGTTCCGGTGAGCCGAACAAGAAGAAAGTCGGTACCGTTACGCGTGAGCAGCTTGAAGAGATCGCCAAGACTAAAGAGCCTGATTTGACGGCTGCTAATCTTGACGCCGCAGTGCGCACCATTGCTGGCAGTGCTCGCAGCATGGGCCTAAACGTGGAGGGTCTTTGATCATGGCTAAACTGTCTAAGCGTGCGAAGGTAATTCGCGAGAAAGTAGACACTAATAAAGCTTACTCTATTGAAGAAGCCGTAGCGCTGCTCTCTGAGCTGTCTACCGTTAAATTCAAAGAGTCTGTTGATGTTGCCATCAACCTAGGCGTTGACCCACGTAAATCTGACCAGGTAGTGCGTGGCGCTACGGTTATGCCTAACGGCACTGGTAAAGATGTACGTGTCGCGGTCTTCACTCAGGGTGCCAATGCCGAAGCCGCTAAAGAAGCGGGCGCCGACATTGTGGGCATGGAAGATTTAGCTGAGCAAGTGAAAAAAGGCGTGATGGATTTTGACGTCGTTATCGCTTCTCCTGACGCAATGCGCGTTGTCGGTCAGCTGGGTCAGATTTTAGGTCCGCGCGGCCTGATGCCTAACCCCAAAGTTGGCACCGTGACGCCTGACGTCGCGACAGCGGTTAAGAATGCTAAAGCTGGTCAGGTACGTTTCCGTACCGACAAAAACGGCATTATCCACACTACCCTGGGTAAAGTGGATTTTGACGTAGCAGCCATTAACGGTAACTTAGAAGCACTGGTTGCCGACCTTAAGCGCCTCAAGCCGAGCGCGTCGAAAGGCATTTACTTCAAAAAAATGACGCTGTCCACTACTATGGGCCCGGGTCTAACAATCGATCACTCTGCTTTTGCGTAAAGCGGGCGATCGTTGGTTTTTTTGAAAGAACAGAGCAAGAACTTTGCGGTCCCCCGTTTGGTGGCTACCACTGGCCGGGGCATCGTCAAAGACCGCAGGTGCCGCACTTAGTACGTACAGCTTGTACGCACAAGGGCGGCTTAATTGCCCCATAAGCGCCTGCGCAGATGGTGTGGCCGCCAGTTGGTTAAAGCTTTAAGCAGCTTTCTGGTGAGCACCATCCCTAAGGCTTCTCACGCTTTCTAGCTGTATGGCAGGGCGGTGTGGGAAGAGATGGTAACCACCGGAACCTTCTTGGGTTCCGGCACGAAGGAGTGATCACTGTGCCACTAGCACTTGAAGGCAAGAAAGCGATTGTTGCCGAGGTCAGTGAAGCGGCCAAGGGCGCACTCTCCGTCGTAGTTGCTGATTCTCGCGGCGTAACGGTTGGTAAAATGACCGATCTGCGTAAGCAGGCGCGTGAGAATGGCGTAGAGCTACGTGTTGTCCGTAACACGTTGGCTCGCCGCGCACTCGAGGGCACTCAGTGGGAGTGCTTAAACGATAGCTTCGTTGGTCCTACGTTGTTGGCCTTCTCTACAGAACACCCGGGCGCTGCCGCTCGACTGTTCAAAGAGTTTGCTAAAGTAGACAAAAACTTCGAAGTGAAAGCGTTGGCCTACGAAGGTGAGCTGATTCCGGCTGCTGACATCGATCGTCTAGCAACCCTACCGACTTACGACGAAGCAATTGCCAAGTTGATGTCGGTAATGAAAGAAGCCTCCGCTGGCAAGCTGGTTCGTACTCTGGCCGCCCTGCGCGATCAGAAGCAAGAAGCAGAAGCTGCATAAGCAGCGTTTCTTGCAGGCAGCGTGAACTGTTTTATCGGCGTGCTGCCTGAACCAAGCAATGAATCCTGAGTTCTCGGCTGACCGAGACTCCCGCAAAGTTAGGAATGAGACAATGGCACTGACCAAAGACGATATCATCAATGCAGTAGCCGACATGTCCGTAATGGAAGTTGTCGAGCTGATCGAAGCAATGGAAGAGAAATTCGGCGTTTCTGCAGCGGCTGCCGTTATGGCTGGTCCTGCTGCTGGCGGCGAAGTTGCTGAAGAACAGACTGAGTTTGACGTTGTTCTGACCTCTGCTGGTGAGAAGAAAGTTAACGTGATCAAAGCAGTTCGTGAGATCACCGGTCTTGGCTTGAAAGAAGCTAAAGGCGCTGTTGATGGCGCTCCTGCGACCATCAAAGAAGGCCTGTCTAAAGACGACGCTGAAGCTGCTAAAGCTAAGCTGGAAGAAGCGGGCGCCACCGTCGAGCTCAAGTAATTTTTGTGCGGACGGCTTTGCGCGCTGCGTAAGCTTCCACGGCTGGCGGCGGGATATCCCGCTGCCGGCCTTTTTCTGTTGTAACTGATGTTTACTAGCAGCAGCGGCAGAAATGTAAGAACGTAATTGAATATAGTGTTATCGACTACAGTGTTATCGAACTAGATTTTCGACGGCGAGCTACCGATTTAGGAGCTTGCTGTCTGCGTCTGACGAAGCCCGCCGGGCAGCGATGACCACGCATCGGTCACCCATGGTGAACAAGCTGGGGAATACAGATGGCTTACTCATATACTGAGAAAAAACGCATCCGCAAGGATTTCGGCAAACTGCCCCAAGTGATGGATGTGCCTTACTTGTTGGCTATCCAGCTTGATTCCTATTACGACTTCCTCCAGCAAGATCGTTCGCCCGACGAGCGTCACGAAGTCGGCCTGAACGCGGCGTTTAAGTCCGTGTTTCCGATTGAGAGCTTCTCCGGCAATGCGGCGCTTGAGTATGTCAGCTACCGTTTCGGCACGCCGGCGTTCGATGTTAAGGAATGCCAGCTACGCGGCGTCACTTACTCCGCTCCGCTGCGCGTTAAGGTTCGCTTGATCATCTATGATCGCGACTCTTCGAACAAAGCAATCAAAGATATAAAAGAGCAGGAAGTCTACATGGGGGAAATCCCCCTGATGACCGAGAACGGTACCTTTGTTATCAACGGTACTGAGCGGGTTATCGTTTCCCAGCTCCACCGCTCGCCCGGTGTGTTCTTCGATCACGACAAAGGCAAGAGCCACTCTTCCGGCAAACTGCTCTACTCAGCCCGCGTTATTCCTTACCGTGGCTCCTGGTTAGACTTTGAGTTTGATCCCAAAGACAACGTCTTTGTGCGTATTGACCGTCGCCGTAAATTACCGGCCTCGGTGTTGATGCGTGCGCTGGGAATGAGCACCGAAGAGATCCTGGCCGAATTCTTTGAAACCAGCGTCTTCCACATCGAGAAATCAGGTTTCTCTGTGGAGCTGGTGCCGTCGCGTCTACGCGGTGAAACCGCTACGTTTGATATCAAAGATACCGCCGGTGAGACGATTGTTGAAGAAGGTCGTCGGATTACCCAGAAGCACATTCGTCAGCTTGAAAAAGCCGGCCTTGAGCGCCTGGATGTGCCGATGGAGTATCTCTTTGGTAAAACGCTAGCCAAAGACCAAATCGACACTAAAACCGGTGAGCTGATCTGTCCGTGTAATACCGAGATCACCCCGGAAGTGCTGGAGCGTATGGCTCAGGGCGGCATTGCGCTGATTGAGACCCTGTACACCAACGATCTAGACTGCGGTTCTTTCGTCTCCGATACCTTGAAGCTGGATGCTACGAATTCCGCGCTTGAAGCATTGGTCGAAATTTATCGCATGATGCGTCCAGGCGAGCCGCCCACTAAAGAGTCTGCAGAGACGCTGTTCAACAACCTGTTCTTCTCTGAGGACCGCTACGACCTGTCGGGCGTTGGCCGCATGAAGTTCAACCGTCGCCTGCGTCGCGAGACTGACACAGGCTCTGGGGTATTGGATCGCAAAGACATCCTCGACGTGCTGCGCGAGCTGATCAGTATTCGTAACGGCTTCGGTGACGTTGACGATATCGATCACCTGGGTAACCGCCGTATTCGCTGTGTAGGCGAAATGGCCGAAAACCAGTTCCGCGTTGGCTTAGTGCGCGTAGAGCGCGCCGTTAAAGAGCGTCTTTCCATGGCGGAAAGCGAAGGCCTGATGCCCCAAGACTTGATCAACGCCAAGCCCGTAGCGGCGGCGGTGAAAGAGTTCTTCGGTTCCAGCCAGCTTTCGCAATTTATGGACCAAAACAACCCGCTTTCTGAGGTTACCCACAAGCGTCGTGTGTCTGCACTCGGCCCCGGTGGTTTGACCCGTGAGCGTGCTGGCTTCGAAGTACGTGACGTACACGCCACGCACTACGGGCGTCTATGCCCAATCGAAACGCCAGAAGGCCCGAACATCGGCCTGATTAACTCCTTGGCAACATATAGCCACACCAACAGCTACGGCTTTCTAGAAACGCCGTACCGGAAAGTGGTTGATCGCCAGCTGACTGACGACATCGTTCACCTTTCGGCGATCGAAGAGGGCGATTTCGTTATCGCTCAGGCGTCGGCGGCGGTCGATGAGTCTAACAAGCTGACCGATGACCTGGTGCAGGTGCGTCACCGCGGTGAAACCACCTTTATGCGTCCCGAGCAGGTTACCCTGATGGACGTATCGCCTCGTCAGGTAGTTTCGGTCGCTGCGGCATTGATTCCGTTCCTGGAGCACGATGACGCCAACCGCGCCTTGATGGGTTCGAACATGCAGCGTCAGGCAGTGCCGACACTGCGTGCTGATAAACCGCTCGTAGGTACCGGTATGGAGCGCTTTGTTGCTCGTGACTCCGGTGTCTGTGCGGTCGCGAACCGTGGCGGCGTGATTGACTCCGTTGACGCTCGCCGCGTGGTCGTACGTGTCAATGAAGATGAAATCATCGGCGGTGAAGCCGGTGTTGATATCTACAACCTGACCAAGTACACCCGCTCGAACCAAAACACCTGTATGAACCAGCGCCCCATCGTGCGTCCTGGTGACAGCGTAGCGCGCGGCGATATTCTTGCCGACGGCCCGTCTGTCGACATGGGTGATCTGGCCCTGGGCCAGAACATGCGCATCGCGTTCATGCCTTGGAACGGTTACAACTTCGAAGACTCCATCCTGCTTTCTGAGCGGGTGGTTCAAGAAGACCGTTTCACTACGATTCACATTCAGGAACTGACCTGTGTGTCTCGTGACACCAAGTTGGGCTCGGAAGAAATCACTGCCGATATTCCTAATGTAGGTGAATCCGCGCTCTCCAAACTGGATGAAGCCGGCGTCGTTTACATCGGTGCTGAAGTAGGCCCTGGCGACATTCTGGTTGGTAAAGTAACGCCGAAGGGTGAAACCCAGCTGACGCCAGAAGAGAAGCTGCTGCGTGCCATCTTCGGTGAGAAAGCGTCTGACGTTAAAGACACCTCGCTGCGTGCCCCTACCGGCATGAAAGGGACGGTCATTGATGTCCAGGTCTTCACCCGTGATGGCGTAGAGAAAGATTCGCGCGCGCTGACCATTGAACGGATGCAGCTTGATGAGGTTCGTAAGGACCTTCAAGAAACATACCGTATTGCCGAAGAAGCGACGTTTGAGCGTCTTCAGCGCACCCTGGAAGGTCAAGCGGTTAACGGTGGCCCGAACCTTAAGAAAGGCGATGTGCTTGATGATGCCTACCTTGAAGAGCTGCCACGTCAGCAGTGGTTCAAACTGCGTATGCAGGATGAGTCGTTTAATGAGCTGCTTGCTCAGGCCGACGAACAGCTGGAAAACCGTCGTAAAGAAATGGACGAGCGCTTTGAAGATAAGAAGCGCAAGTTAACCCAGGGCGATGACCTCGCGCCGGGTGTGCTGAAAATCGTCAAAGTTTATATGGCCGTCAAGCGCCGCATTCAGCCGGGCGATAAGATGGCCGGTCGTCACGGTAACAAAGGTGTTATCTCGGCGATTATGCCGATTGAAGATATGCCGTTCGATGAGAAGGGCGAGCCGGTCGACGTGGTGCTTAACCCGCTGGGTGTACCGTCACGTATGAACGTCGGTCAGATCCTTGAAACTCACTTGGGTATGGCGGCACGTGGCTTAGGCGTCAAGATTGAAGCCATGCTGCGCGATGCACGCGGTCAACAAGTTGCCGAAATTCGCGACTTCTTGGGTCAGATCTACAATACGCCAGGTACTCGCGTTGAAGATCTCGATTCTCTGACCGATGATGAAATCATCGCGCTGGCGAAGAACCTGAAAGGCGGTGTGCCCATGGCGACGCCGGTGTTTGACGGTGCTAAAGAGCACGAAATCAAGCATCTGCTGAAACTGGCGGACATTCCTGAGTCAGGTCAGATGGCCCTGTTTGATGGCCGTACCGGTGACGTCTTTGATCGTCCGGTTACCGTCGGCTATATGTACATGTTGAAGCTTAACCACTTGGTAGACGACAAGATGCACGCGCGTTCTACCGGTTCTTACTCGCTGGTTACCCAGCAGCCCTTGGGTGGTAAGGCGCAGTTCGGTGGTCAGCGCTTCGGTGAGATGGAAGTGTGGGCGTTGGAAGCTTACGGCGCGGCATACACGCTACAAGAAATGCTCACCGTCAAGTCGGACGACGTCGAAGGCCGCACCAAGATGTATAAAAACATCGTGGATGGCGACCACACCATGCAGGCAGGCATGCCGGAATCCTTCAACGTACTCGTGAAGGAAATCCGCTCGCTGGGCATCGATATCGAGTTAGAGAGCTAGGAGCCGTCCCATGAAAGATTTGGTGAAAGTACTCAAATCGCAGTCTCAGTCCGAAGAATTTGACGCGATCAAGATTACCCTGGCGTCGCCGGACATGATTCGCTCCTGGTCGTTTGGCGAGGTGAAGAAGCCTGAGACCATTAACTACCGTACCTTTAAACCGGAGCGGGACGGCCTGTTCTGCGCCAAGATTTTTGGCCCGGTAAAGGACTACGAATGCCTGTGCGGCAAATATAAGCGCATGAAGCATCGCGGTATTATCTGCGAAAAATGTGGCGTTGAAGTCACCAAAGCCGCCGTGCGCCGTGAGCGCATGGGGCACATTGAGCTTGCCTCACCGGTCGCTCACATTTGGTTTCTGAAGTCATTGCCGTCGCGTATAGGCATGTTCCTCGATATGACGTTGCGTGATATCGAGCGCGTGCTGTATTTCGAAAGCTTTGTGGTGATCGATCCAGGCATGACCACGCTAGAACGTGGTCAGCTGCTGAACGACGAGCAGTATTTCGAGGCACTGGAAGAGTTTGGCGACGACTTTGATGCCCGCATGGGTGCCGAAGCCGTTCAAGAACTGCTGAAAGACATCGATCTGGAAGAAGAGATTAATCATCTGCGTGAAGAAATTCCGCAGACGAACTCTGAGACCAAGATCAAGAAGCTTTCTAAGCGCCTGAAACTGCTTGAAGCGTTCTACCACTCTGGCAATGCGCCCGCGTGGATGGTCATGGAAGTGCTGCCCGTGCTGCCGCCGGATCTGCGTCCGCTGGTACCGCTGGACGGTGGCCGCTTCGCGACCTCTGATCTCAACGACCTTTACCGTCGTGTGATCAACCGCAACAACCGTTTGAAGCGTCTGCTGGATCTTAATGCGCCGGATATCATTGTGCGCAACGAGAAACGCATGCTTCAAGAAGCCGTTGATGCGTTACTCGATAACGGTCGTCGTGGCCGTGCGATCACGGGCTCTAATAAGCGTCCGTTGAAATCACTTGCCGACATGATCAAAGGTAAGCAGGGCCGCTTCCGCCAGAACTTGTTGGGTAAGCGCGTCGATTACTCGGGCCGTTCAGTAATCACCGTGGGCCCGACGCTGCGTCTGCACCAGTGTGGTCTGCCGAAGAAAATGGCGCTGGAGCTGTTCAAGCCGTTTATCTACTCCAAGCTTCAGTCGCTGGGCTACGCCTCGACGATTAAAGCCGCCAAGAAGATGGTTGAGCGCGAGTTGCCGGAAGTATGGGACATCCTTGCCGATGTTATCCGCGAGCATCCGGTACTGCTTAACCGTGCGCCTACGCTTCACCGTTTGGGTATCCAGGCGTTTGAGCCGCTGTTGATCGAAGGTAAGGCGATTCAGCTGCATCCGCTGGTCTGTGCTGCCTACAACGCCGACTTTGACGGTGACCAGATGGCGGTACACGTACCGCTAACGCTGGAAGCGCAGCTTGAAGCGCGTGCGCTGATGATGGCGACAAACAACGTGCTGTCGCCTGCTAACGGCGAGCCGATTATCGTACCGTCGCAAGACGTTGTTCTGGGTCTGTACTACATGACCCGCGAAAAGATCAACGCCAAAGGCGAGGGCATGGTGTTCTCTGACCTCAACGAGGTAGAGCGCGCGTTTGGTACTCAGTCGGTTGCGCTACACGCTCGTGTCAAAGTGCGTTTAGACGAGATCGACGTAGAAGAAGAAACTGGCGAGCGCAGCTTCCACCGCCGCATTTATGACACGACGGTGGGTCGTGCCATGCTATTCCGTATTTTACCGGAAGGCGTGCCGTTCGCGCTGATTGATCAGCCGATGAAGAAGAAGGCGATCTCCAGTCTGATCAACGAAGTGTATCGTCGTGCTGGTCTGAAGCCGGCCGTTATCTTCGCTGACCAACTGATGTATACCGGCTTCCGTTTGGCCACCTGGTCCGGTGCTTCTATCGGTGTTAACGACTTCGTTATTCCCGATGAAAAAACCGCGATTGTTGACGCCGCTGAAGCCGAAGTTAAAGAAATTGAAGACCAGTTCTCTTCTGGCCTAGTAACAGCGGGTGAGAAGTACAACAAGGTTATCGATATTTGGTCCAAGGCCAACGATAAAGTCGCCAAGGCGATGATGGTCGGTATCTCTAAAGAAACCGTCATCGATCGTGATGGCAACGAAGTTGAGCAGGATTCGTTTAACAGCGTCTTCATCATGGCTGATTCCGGGGCGCGTGGTTCTGCTGCCCAGATCCGTCAGTTGGCCGGTATGCGTGGCCTGATGGCCAAGCCGGATGGTTCGATCATCGAAACGCCGATTGTTGCCAACTTCCGTGAAGGTTTGAACGTACTTCAGTACTTCATCTCGACTCACGGTGCGCGTAAAGGTTTGGCGGATACGGCACTAAAAACAGCTAACTCCGGTTACCTGACGCGTCGTCTGGTCGACGTGGCGCAAGACTTGGTTATTACCGAAGTTGATTGCGACACTGAGAACGGTTTGACGCTGCACCCGATCATCGAAGGCGGCGACATCATTGTACCGCTCTCTCAGCGTGTGTTGGGTCGTGTTGTTGCACAAGAAGTCGTGCATCCGGGTACCGGCGAGATCTTGATTCCTCGCACAACATTGCTGGACGAGAAGTGGTGCGCCGAGCTTGACACCATGGGTGTCGACGAAATTATCGTGCGCTCGACCATTACCTGTGAAACTGCTCACGGTGTATGTGCTTCTTGTTACGGTCGTGACTTGGCGCGTGGCCATCAGGTCAACATTGGCGAGGCTGTCGGCGTTATCGCGGCACAGTCAATTGGCGAGCCGGGTACCCAGCTGACCATGCGTACGTTCCACATCGGTGGTGCGGCATCGCGTTCTTCTGCGGTTGACAGCGTACAGGTTAAGCACGGTGGCAAGGTTCGTCTGCATAACATCAAGCACGTTGAGCGTGTCGACGGCAAATTGGTCGTGGTCTCTCGTTCCAGCGCCTTGGCAGTTGCCGATGAGCATGGCCGTGAGCGTGAGTACTACAAGCTGCCCTATGGTGCTGAGCTTTCCGTACGTGACGGCGATGTCGTTGATGCCGGTGCCATTGTTGCTAAATGGGATCCGCACACTCACCCGATCGTTGCTGAAGTAGAAGGTAAGGCGCAGTTTATCGATCTCGACGAAGGTGTCACCATGCACCGCAGCGTCGATGAAATGACCGGCCTGTCTTCTATTGAAGTTATCGAATCGGCGGCACGTCCGATCTCTGGTCGCGATAAGCGCCCGATGGTAATGCTGCAAGATAGCGCGGGCGAGTACGTGTCTGTTTCCGGTTCAAACACGCCGGTACAGTACTTGCTGCCTGGTAACTCGATTATTTCGGTTGATGACGGTGTCACTATCGGTGTGGGTGAAGTGGTTGCCCGTATTCCTGTAGAGGCTTCGGCTAACAAAGATATCACCGGTGGTCTGCCACGGGTTGCTGACTTGTTTGAAGCACGTAAGCCGAAAGAGTCGTCTATCTTGGCGGAAATCAGCGGTGTTGTTAGCTTCGGTAAAGAAACTAAAGGTAAGCGTCGTTTGATGATTACCCCGGAGTCTGGCGATCCGTTTGAAGCCTTGATTCCGAAATGGCGTCAAATCGCCGTCTTCGAAGGTGAAGCCGTCGAGAAGGGTGAAGTTATTTCTGATGGCCCGAGCAATCCTCACGATATCCTGCGTTTGCTGGGTGTTGAGGAACTTGCCAAGTACATCACTGCCGAAGTGCAGGACGTTTATCGTCTGCAGGGCGTAGGTATCAACGATAAGCACATCGAAGTGATCGTGCGTCAGATGCTGCGCAAGGTAGAGCTTACCGACTCAGGTGACTCTGATTTCATCACCGGCGACCAAGCTGAGCTGGTTCGCGTGCTGGAGCAGAACGTTCGTCTCGAGAAAGAGAAGAAATTCCCGGCTAAGTATCAGCGTATGCTGCTGGGTATTACCAAGGCCAGTTTGGCCACCGAGTCGTTCATCTCTGCGGCCTCCTTCCAGGAGACAACACGAGTACTGACCGAAGCAGCGGTGACCGGCAAACGCGATTATCTGCGCGGCCTGAAAGAAAACGTGGTAGTGGGTCGTCTCATACCAGCCGGTACGGGTTTGACTCACCACGCAGAGCGTCGTCGCAAGCGCGAAGACGTTGAGCAACTGTTCAACCCCTCGGCCACCGAGGTAGAGCAGGAGCTAGGTGCTCAGCTAACCGCTCTCGATTCTGACGATGAGCTGTAACGCTGGGGCTAGAAATAGTAAGTGAAGACAGTAAGTGAAAACGTAAGTAAAACGAATAGCTGACCTGAAAAGCGCAGTCTTGCCGGTTAAACCGCCGGCAAGGCTTGACGCCACATAGGGTCAGCCTTTAGAATGCGCAGCCTTTAACAGTGGGGTGGGTGCGCCCGCATCCGCTGCTTGTATTTGTTAAAAGGCTAAGGCAACCATTGGAGTCAGCTAAACACCATGGCAACGATTAATCAGCTAGTGCGCAAGCCGCGCAAGCGCCCCGTCACCAAAAGTGACGTGCCAGCGCTGCAGGCCTGTCCGCAAAAACGCGGCGTATGTACGCGCGTTTACACCACCACCCCGAAGAAGCCTAACTCGGCCCTGCGTAAGGTTTGCCGTGTGCGCCTTACCAACGGTTTCGAAGTATCTTCTTACATCGGTGGTGAAGGTCACAACCTTCAAGAACACTCTGTCGTTTTGATTCGTGGCGGCCGTGTAAAGGATTTGCCAGGTGTGCGTTATCACACCGTTCGTGGCGCCCTTGACACCTCCGGCGTTCAAAATCGTCGTCAGGGTCGTTCTAAATACGGTACTAAGCGTCCTAAGTCCTAAGTCTACGCTTAGAGTCTGCTGAGTAACGTTTTTCACGAATTTGACGGTCTGATAAGAGTAAGGTCGGGCGCCGCGAGTACTAGTAGGCGCAGCACGAGTCCCGGGTTTACCTGAAAGATCCTTAATTGAGGGCTTATCATGCCTAGAAGAAGAGTAGTAGCTAAACGCGACATCCTGCCGGATCCTAAGTTCGGAAGTGAGCGTCTGGCGAAGTTCATGAACCACCTGATGGTCAGCGGCAAAAAGTCCATAGCTGAGCGCATCGTCTACGGTGCGTTGGACAAGGTTGCCGAGCGTAGTAAAGAAGATCCGCTGGAAATCTTCGACAAGGCGTTGGAAGCCATCCAGCCTATGGTCGAAGTGAAGTCGCGCCGTGTGGGTGGTGCGACCTATCAGGTGCCGGTTGAAGTTCGTCCGTCACGCCGTCAAGCGCTTGCAATGCGCTGGCTGGTAGACGCTGCGCGTCGTCGCGGTGAGAAAACCATGGTGCACCGTCTGGCTGGTGAAATGCTGGATGCTGCTGAAGGTAAAGGTTCTGCTGTTAAGAAGCGCGAAGACGTGCATCGCATGGCAGAAGCCAACAAAGCCTTCTCGCACTACCGTTTCTAGATTTCGCGTTTTTAGATTTTTTAAATTCGGCGTTTCTAAAATCGGCGTTTTTAAACTCGGCGTTTTTGAGTACGACGTTTTTAAGTTCGGGTTTATATATGCACGTAGTTCAGCATGCGAATGTACGCTGAGTCGCTGTGTTGCAATACTTAGCCACTATCCTTCTAGGGTAGTGGCGGTAGCATAAGCCTCGCTTGCATGCGCCGCTAAATTAACGAGCATCGCCAACAAATGGGAGTTTCATCGTGGCACGCAAGACTCCACTGAATCGTTATCGCAATATCGGTATCGTTGCTCACGTTGACGCGGGTAAAACCACGACAACTGAGCGCGTACTGTTCTACACCGGCCTTTCCCACAAAGTGGGTGAAGTGCACGACGGTGCTGCGACGACAGACTGGATGGAGCAGGAGCAGGAGCGTGGTATCACTATCACCTCTGCTGCTGTTACTACCTTCTGGCAAGGCATGAGCAAGCAGTTTCCTGAGCACCGTATCAATATTATCGACACCCCAGGGCACGTTGACTTCACGATTGAAGTTGAGCGTTCTCTGCGCGTACTCGATGGTGCCGTGGTTGTACTGTGTGGTTCTTCCGGCGTTCAGCCCCAGACCGAAACTGTATGGCGTCAAGCCAACAAGTATGAAGTTCCGCGCATGGTGTTCGTCAATAAGATGGACCGTACCGGCGCTGACTTCTTCATGGTTGTTGAGCAGCTCAAAGAGCGTCTAGGTGCTAACGCTGTGCCGATCCAGATTAACTGGGGCACGGAAGAAGACTTTAAAGGCGTTATCGACCTTCTCCAGATGAAAGCCATCCTTTGGGATGAGGCAAGTCTGGGTATGAACTATGAGCTCGTCGATATTCCTGCTGACTTGCAAGAAACGGCTGAGAAGTATCGCGAAGAAATGGTTGAAGCCGCTGCCGAAGGCTCTGATGAGCTGATGGAGAAGTATCTCGACGGTACTGAACTCAGCATCGAAGAGATCAAGGCTGGTCTGCGCGCGCGTACTCTGCGTAACGACATCGTGCTGGTCACCTGTGGTTCTGCCTTTAAGAACAAAGGCGTTCAAGCAGTGTTGGACGGCATTATCGAATACATGCCTTCGCCGACTGAAGTTAAGGCGATCGAAGGTGAGCTTGACGATAAAGACGGTACCATTGCCACACGTATCGCCGATGACAGCGCGCCGTTTGCGGCGCTGGCGTTCAAGATCGCGACCGACCCCTTCGTTGGTACGCTGACCTTTATCCGCGTCTATTCGGGTGTTCTGAAATCTGGTGACGGCGTTTATAACTCCGTTAAACAGAAGAAAGAGCGCGTTGGTCGTATCGTTCAGATGCACGCCAACTCACGCGAAGAGATCAAAGAGATCCTGGCTGGCGATATCGCTGCTTGTATCGGTCTGAAAGACGTCACCACCGGTGACACACTGTGCGATATCGACAACAAAATTGTTCTCGAGCGTATGGAGTTCCCGGATCCGGTTATTTCGGTTGCTGTTGAGCCGAAGACCAAGAGTGACCAAGAGAAGATGGGTGTTGCTCTGGGCAAATTGGCTCAGGAAGATCCTTCCTTCCAAGTTAAAACCGACGAAGAAACCGGCCAGACGATTATTTCTGGTATGGGCGAGCTTCACTTGGACATTATCGTTGACCGTATGCGTCGCGAGTTCAAGGTTGAAGCTAATATCGGTAAGCCTCAAGTAGCCTACCGCGAAACGATTCGCGGCAGCGTTGAGCAAGAAGGCAAGTTCGTGCGTCAGTCCGGTGGTCGTGGTCAGTATGGTCACGTTTGGCTGCGTATCGAGCCGCTGACTGCAGCAGAAAAGGGTGAAGGCGAAGATGAAATTTTCTTCAAATTCAACTCTGAAGTCGTGGGCGGTACGGTTCCTAAGGAATACATCCCCGCGGTTGAGAAGGGTGCTTATGAGCAGCTCAAAAACGGCGTCATCGCGGGTTACCCGATGATCGACGTTAAAGTGTCGCTGTTCGATGGCTCTTTTCACGACGTGGACTCTAACGAGACTGCGTTCAAGATTGCTTCTTCTATGGCCGTTAAAGAAGGTGCCAGGAAGGCCAAGGCCGTGCTGCTGGAGCCGGTGATGAAGGTCGAAATCGTGACCCCCGAAGAGTTTATGGGTGACGTCATGGGCGACCTGAGCCGTCGTCGCGGTCTGGTGCAGGGCATGGATGACTCTTCCGCAGGTAAAGTCATTCGTGCAACGGTACCGCTGGGTGAGATGTTCGGTTACGCAACCGACCTACGCTCGCAATCCCAGGGCCGTGCGAGCTACTCTATGGAGTTCTCGAAGTACGAGGAGGCGCCCTCCAGCGTCGTTGAAGCCGTCATCAATCAAAACGGTTAACCGTTAGCTAACGTAAAGAGGTTATAGCAGTGGCTAAGGAAAAATTTGAACGTTCCAAACCGCACGTCAACGTCGGCACCATTGGTCACGTCGACCACGGTAAAACGACTCTGACAGCGGCCCTAACCCGCGTGTCTGCTGAAGTTTTCGGCGGCGACTGGAGCGAGTTCTCGTCTATCGATAACGCTCCTGAAGAGCGCGAGCGCGGTATCACGATCGCTACGTCGCACGTGGAATACCAGTCTGAAATGCGCCACTACGCGCACGTTGACTGCCCAGGACACGCTGACTACGTCAAGAACATGATCACCGGTGCTGCGCAGATGGACGGCGCGATCCTGGTATGTTCTGCCGCTGACGGCCCGATGCCGCAAACTCGCGAGCACATCCTGCTGTCTCGTCAGGTTGGCGTACCGTACATCGTTGTGTTCCTGAACAAAGCGGACATGGTTGATGACGAAGAGCTGCTCGAACTGGTAGAGATGGAAGTTCGTGAACTCCTCGACCAGTACGACTTCCCGGGCGACGACACGCCGATCATCACAGGTTCTGCGCTGATGGCGTTGAACGGTGAAGATGAGAACGGCATGGGCACCACCGCCGTTGCTAATCTGATCAAAGCTCTGGATGATTACATTCCTGAGCCGGAGCGTGCGATCGACCAGCCGTTCCTGATGCCGATCGAAGACGTGTTCTCTATCTCTGGCCGCGGTACTGTTGTAACCGGTCGTGTAGAGCGCGGTATCGTGAAAGCGGGCGAAGAAGTTGAAATCGTCGGTATTCGTGACACCACTAAAACGATCGTTACTGGCGTTGAAATGTTCCGCAAGCTGCTCGACGAAGGTCGTGCTGGTGAGAACGTTGGCGCCCTGCTACGTGGTACTAAGCGTGATGACGTCGAGCGTGGTCAGGTACTGGCCAAGCCAGGCAGCATTCATCCGCACACTACCTTCGAAGCAGAAGTTTACGTTCTGTCCAAAGAAGAAGGTGGTCGTCATACGCCTTTCTTCAAGGGCTACCGTCCTCAGTTCTACTTCCGTACCACCGATGTAACGGGTACTTGTGAACTGCCGGAAGGTGTTGAAATGGTTATGCCTGGTGACAACGTGCAAATGGTTGTTACCTTGATCGCTCCGATTGCCATGGACGACGGTCTACGCTTCGCAATTCGCGAAGGTGGTCGTACTGTCGGTGCTGGCGTTGTAGCTAAGATCGTCAAGTAAACTATTTGCTTGAATGATGAAGGGGGCTCTGATGAGCCCCCTTTTCTGCGCACCATCAGCAAATGTTTGACATGGGCTTGTGGCGTGCCTATAATGCGCATCCTTTGAATGCGTGGGTAGACGGCTCGCGCCGTCGACATCCATTGGAGTTTAGGGCAAATGCAGAACCAAAAGATTCGCATTCGGTTGAAAGCGTTCGACCATCGCCTGATCGATCAGTCCACAGCGGAGATTGTTGAAACCGCTAAGCGTACTGGTGCTCAGGTTCGTGGGCCGATCCCGCTGCCAACCAACCGTGAGCGCTTCACCATTCTGATCTCGCCGCACGTCAATAAAGATGCGCGTGACCAGTATGAGATTCGTACTCACAAGCGTGTGCTCGACATCGTTGAGCCGACTGAGAAAACTGTTGATGCACTGATGAAGCTCGATCTCGCTGCTGGCGTTGACGTGCAAATCAAGCTCAACTAATTACACTAGTCACTTTGCGGCCCAGCGTTCATCGCTTGTTTTAAACAAGCTTAGTATGATCAGCAGCCGCCACGCCGTGAGGCGCCATACAATGTGCTAGTGGAATGCTCTGGAAAGGGCAGCCATAGCGGGTGATAGCCCCGTACACTATAGGAGACTGAGTATGACTATCGGTTTAGTCGGTAAAAAGGCCGGGATGACCCGTGTCTTTACCGAAGACGGCGCGTCTGTGCCCGTAACCGTTATTGAAGTTGATCCTAATCGTGTTACACGCGTTAAATCTGTCGAGTCTGACGGTTACGCAGCGATTCAGGTCACATCTGGTTCTCGTAAAGCCAAGCACCTCACCAAAGCGCAAGCTGGACAGTTTGCCAAGGCGGGTGTTGAGGCTGGTCGTGCACTGATGGAATTCCGTCTTGCAGAAGGCGAAACAATTCCTGAGGTGGGTGGCGAAATCACCGTATCCCTCTTCGAAGCTGGTCAAATGGTTGACGTGACTGGCACCTCTAAAGGTAAGGGCTTCCAGGGTGCTGTTAAGCGCTGGAATTTCCGTACCCAAGACATGACTCACGGTAACTCTCTGTCGCATCGCGCGCCGGGTTCTATCGGCATGTGTCAGACTCCGGGTCGCGTTTTCAAAGGCAAAAAGATGGCCGGTCAAATGGGTAATGCCCGTTGCACCGTTCAAAGCCTTGAGATCGTCCGTGTCGACGCCGAGCGTAACCTGCTGCTGATCAAAGGCGCAGTGCCGGGTGCTCCCGGTAGTGACGTTATCGTTCGCAGCGCCGTGAAAGCTGGCTGAAGGGGATAATTACCAATGAATCTGAATCTTGCTGCAGGCGCGGGTACCGTTGAAGTAGCCGACGCCACTTTTGGCAAAGAATTCAACGAAGCGCTCGTTCACCAAGTGGTTACTGCCTATTTGGCTGGTGGCCGTCAGGGAACTCACGCACAAAAGAGTCGTTCCGATGTTCGTGGCGGTGGTAAAAAGCCTTGGCGTCAGAAAGGCACCGGTCGTGCACGTGCCGGTACTATCCGCTCTCCGCTATGGCGTGGCGGCGGCGTAACCTTCGCGGCTCGTCCGCAAGACTACACTCAGAAGGTTAACCGCAAGATGTACCGCGCAGCGATGCGCTCCATCCTGTCTGAGCTGGTACGTCAAGAGCGTCTAGTCGCGATTGAAGAGTTCAGCGTCGATGCGCCTAAGACCAAGCAGGTAGCTGCCAAGCTGAAAGAGCTCAACCTTGAAAAAGTGTTGATCGTCACTGAAGAAGTTGACGAAAAACTCTATTTGGCCGCACGCAACCTTCCCCACGTTGATGTGGTGGATGTCGCGGCAGCTGACCCGGTAAGTCTGGTAGCCTTTGATAAGGTCCTGATTACCGTCTCCGCCCTGCGTAAATTCGAGGAGAAGCTGGCATGAACCAGGAACGCGTATTCAAGGTTCTGCTTGGGCCGCACGTGACCGAAAAGGCCGCGATGGCAGCCGAGCGCAACCAGTACGTTTTCAAGGTGGCACGCGATGCTACCAAGCCCGAGATCAAGAAAGCCGTAGAAGCACTTTTCGGCAAGAAGGTCGGCAGTGTTCAGGTACTGAACATGAAGGGTAAAACGAAGCGTACTGCGAACGGTGTTGGCCTACGTAAGGGTTACCGCAAAGCGTATGTGACCCTGGCTGCGGGTGAAACGCTCGAAGACTTCACAGGCGCCGAATAGGGCAGGAGTACGGATAATGGCAATCGTCAAGACCAAACCCACTTCCGCCGGTCGTCGCCACGTCGTCAAGATCGTTGGCGAGGAACTGTTCAAGGGCCGTGCTTATGCACCGCTTTTGGAAAAACAGTCCAAGTCCGGTGGCCGTAATAATAACGGTCGCATCACCACTCGCCACATAGGCGGTGGTCATCGTCACCACTATCGGTTGATCGATTTCAAACGTACCAAGGATGGCGTTCCAGCCACCGTTGAGCGTTTAGAGCACGATCCCAATCGCAGTGCGCACATTGCACTGCTGATGTATGCCGATGGTGAGCGTCGTTACATCATTGCACCGAAAGGTGTCAGCGCGGGTGACGTGCTGGAATCTGGTGTTAATGCGTCGATCAAGAAAGGCAATGCATTGCCGCTGCGCAACGTCCCATTGGGTTCTACGGTGCACTGCATCGAACTCAAGCCGGGTAAAGGTGCGCAGATTGCACGCAGTGCCGGTACAAGCGCCCAGTTGGTAGCTCGTGAAGGTAACTACGCCACGCTACGTCTTCGCTCTGGCGAAATGCGTAAAGTATTGGCTGAGTGCCGCGCGACGTTGGGCGAGGTGAGCAACTCTGAGCACAGCCTGCGTCAACTTGGCAAGGCCGGTGCGAAGCGCTGGAGAGGCGTGCGTCCGACTGTTCGCGGTGTCGCGATGAACCCGGTGGATCACCCACACGGTGGTGGCGAAGGCCGCACCAGTGGTGGTCGTCACCCGGTCTCCCCTTGGGGTGTGCCGACTAAGGGTCACAAGACGCGTAAGAACAAGCGCACCGACAAGCTGATCATCCGTCGTCGTAATAAGACGCGCTGATCTAAATTGCCCAGACACTAAGAGGTAACGGCTGTGCCACGTTCACTAAAGAAAGGTCCCTTCATTGACCTTCATCTTTTGAAGAAGGTAGAGGCTGCAGTGGAGAAGAACGATCGCAAACCAATTAAGACTTGGTCGCGCCGTTCAATGATCCTGCCAAACATGGTAGGCCTCACTATCGCTGTCCATAATGGTCGTCAACACATCCCGGTGCACGTATCCGAGGAAATGGTTGGCCACAAATTGGGCGAATTCGCTGCTACTCGCACTTATCGCGGGCATGCGGCGGATAAAAAAGCCAAACGGTAAGCCAGAGAGGATTGAGAGATGGAAGTCACAGCTAAGCTGCTTGGCGCTCGTTTATCCGCCCAGAAGGCCCGTTTGGTGGCTGACCAGGTGCGCGGTAAACCTGTCGCCGAGGCACTCGACCTGCTGACCTTCTCACCGAAGAAGGCTGCTAAGCTGGTTAAGAAGGTGCTGCAATCCGCCATAGCAAACGCGGAAGAAAATAACGGCATGGATATTGACGAGCTGCGTGTCTCGACCATCTGCGTCGATGAGGGCATGACGCTCAAGCGTATCAAGCCGCGTGCCAAAGGGCGTGCGGATCGTATCTTGAAGCGCACGTGCCACATCACCGTCAAGGTAGCCGAGAAGTAGGAGTCGACCGATGGGTCAGAAAGTCAATCCAACAGGCATTCGACTGGGCATCGTCAAAGACCATGCTTCTGTCTGGTATGCTGAGCGCGGCGCTTACGCCGATAAGCTCAATAACGATCTCGAAGTGCGTAGCTTCTTGGAAGAGCGTCTTAAAAGCGCTTCTGTGAGCCGCATCCACATCGAGCGTCCGGCGAACAACGCCCGCATCACCATTCACACCGCCCGTCCGGGTATTGTGATTGGTAAGAAAGGTGAAGATGTCGACCGTCTGCGTCGCGATCTCACCCAGATGATGGGTGTCCCCGTGCATGTGAACATCGAAGAAGTTCGCAAGCCGGAGCTGGATGCCAAGCTAGTCGCTGCTAACGTAGCGGGTCAGCTTGAGCGTCGCGTGATGTTCCGTCGTGCTATGAAGCGCGCGGTACAAAACGCAATGCGTCTTGGCGCTGGTGGCATCAAGATTCAGCTGTCAGGTCGTCTTGGTGGCGCTGAAATCGCACGTACCGAATGGTACCGCGAAGGTCGCGTTCCGTTGCACACGTTGCGTGCGGATATCGACTACGCCACTTACGAAGCTCACACCACCTATGGCGTTATCGGCGTCAAAGTGTGGATCTTCAAGGGTGAAATCCTCGGCGGTATCGAGGAAGTACGTGCCAAGGCCAAACAGCCTGCCGGCAACGCGCCCAAGAAGAAAGGTTCCAGGTAAGGGGAGAGCGAGTCGATGTTACAGCCCAAGCGTATGAAATTCCGCAAGATGATGAAAGGCCGCAACCGTGGCCTGGCGCATCGCGGAAGCAAGATCAGCTTCGGGGAATATGGCCTTAAAGCTACCGGTCGCGGCCGCATCACTGCGCGTCAGATCGAAGCAGGCCGTCGTGCGATCACACGTCACGTTAAACGTGGCGGTAAGATCTGGATCCGCGTCTTCCCTGATAAGCCGATCTCTAAGAAGCCGCTCGAAGTTCGTATGGGTAAAGGTAAAGGTTCTGTTGAGTACTGGGTAGCCCAGATCCAACCGGGTCGGGTCCTTTATGAAATAGAAGGCGTGTCGGAAGAGCTCGCTCGTGAAGCGTTTGAGCTCGCCGCACAGAAAATGCCCTTATCCACCACCTTTGCGAAACGGACGGTGATGTGATGAAAGCCCAGGAAATTCGTGAAAAGTCCGCAGGAGAGCTCCAGGAGCAACTCCTCGAACTCCTCCGCGAGCAGTTTAACCTGCGCATGCAGAAGGCCACTGGCCAACTGAGCCAGACTCATCTGCTCAAGCAGGTCCGTCGGGATATCGCCCGCGTTAAGACTATGCTCAACGAGAAGGCAGGTGATTGAGATGGCCGAAGAGAAAACAACGCGTACGCTCACCGGTAAAGTGGTGAGCGATAAGATGGACAAGTCCATCGTCGTTATGATCGAGCGGCGCGAGCGTCACCCGATCTACGGAAAATACGTTAAGCGCTCCACCAAGCTGCACGCCCATGATGAGGCGAACCAGGCAAAGGCAGGCGATACGGTTTCCATTCAGGAGTGCCGTCCGCTTTCCAAGAAGAAAGCCTGGACGCTCGTCGAGGTGGTTGAACACGCCAAGGGTTAATCCCGAGGCTGTCCAATCAGTGTAGTCAGATTAGGTTTGGAGAAAACCGATGATTCAGACTCAGACAATGCTGGATGTCGCCGACAACAGCGGAGCGCGCCGGGTGCAATGCATCAAGGTGCTAGGCGGTTCACACCGTCGCTACGCTCGTATAGGTGATGTCATCAAGGTCACGGTTAAGGAAGCGATTCCGCGTGGCAAGGTCAAAAAAGGCCAGGTGCTAAAAGCGGTCGTGGTCCGGACCCGTAGTGGCGTCCGTCGTCCCGACGGTTCGCTCATCCGTTTCGATGGAAATGCGGCAGTTTTGTTGAATAACACCAACGAACAGCCCATCGGTACCCGTATTTTTGGGCCGGTGACTCGTGAACTTCGTAATGAAAAGTTCATGAAGATCATTTCCTTAGCGCCTGAAGTGCTGTAAGGAGCGAGGCGGATATGCAAAAGATCAAACGTGACGATGAAGTCATCGTCATCGCCGGGAAGGATAAAGGCAAACGTGGCACTGTTAAGCGGGTATTAGAAAGCCGCTTCTTGGTGTCCGGTGTGAACATGATTAAACGTCACACCAAGCCAAATCCCATGGCGGGTAATCAGGGCGGTATCGTCGAGCGTGAGGCTCCGATTCACGCGTCCAACGTAGCCATCTTCAATTCGGAGACCGGTAAGGCGGATCGCGTCGGCTTCCAAGTTAAGGAAGACGGTACCAAGGTACGTATCTACAAGTCGACGCAGACGCAGATCGACGCCTAACGCGAGTCGGGTAGCAAAATGGCGAACTTGAAAGAACGTTATCAAAACGAGGTAGCAGCTGAACTTAAAGAACAGTTTAGCTATGCCAACGTTATGCAGGTACCCCGGATCACGAAAGTGACTCTGAATATGGGTATCGGCGAAGCAGTCAACGATAAAAAGTTGATTGACAATGCCATCGGCGACCTAGAGAAACTCTCTGGTCAAAAACCGTTGGTGACCAAGGCACGTAAGTCCATCGCGGGCTTTAAGGTGCGCGAAGGTTGGCCAATCGGCATCAAGGTAACTCTGCGCGCTGAGCGTATGTGGGACTTCTTGGACCGTTTGGTTTACATCGCAATTCCCCGCGTGCGTGACTTCCGTGGTCTCAACCCGAAGTCCTTCGACGGTCGCGGCAACTATTCTATGGGTGTGCGTGAGCAGATCATCTTCCCGGAGATCGAGTATGATAAAATCGATCGCATCCGTGGGTTGGACGTCACTATCACTACTACCGCCAAAACCGATGAGGAAGGTCGTGCGCTGCTAGCGGCGCTGAACTTCCCCTTCAAGAAATAAGGGTGGGATCATGGCTAAGAAAAGTATGATAGAGCGTGAGCTCAAACGTACGCAATTGGTGGCGAAGTATGCCACCAAGCGTGCCGAGCTCAAGAAGATCATCTCAGGCGTTGATTCGTCTGAGGAAGACCGCTTCGAGGCGACGCTGAAGCTGCAGCAACTGCCGCGCGACTCAAGCCCGGTGCGTCAGCGTAACCGCTGCCGCATCACTGGTCGTCCGCACGGTTTTTACAACAAGTTCGGCCTCGGCCGTAACAAGCTGCGTGAAGCCGCCATGCGTGGCGACGTCCCTGGACTCAAAAAGTCCAGTTGGTAACGCCACGTAGAATCATCAGGAGCGCACATTAAATGAGCATGCAAGATACTCTAGCGGATATGATAACTCGTCTCCGCAATGCGCAGATGGCCACCAAGGAGACGGCTACCATGCCGTCCTCCAAGTTGAAAGTGCAAGTGGCCCGAGTGCTAAAGGAAGAAGGCTACATTGCCGACTTTACGGTTGCAGAGGGTGTTAAGCCTGAGCTGACCGTGACTCTCAAATACTTTGAGGGTAAGCCGGTTATTGAGCATATTCAGCGGGTTTCCAAGCCGTCCCTGCGCCGCTATATGGGCAAGGACAACCTGCCTAAGGTCGCCGATGGTCTTGGTATTGCGATTGTCACTACGTCAAGTGGTGTCATGACCGATCGTGCCGCGCGCCAAGCCGGTGTGGGTGGCGAAGTCATCTGCACCGTATTCTAGGAGGCTGGAATGTCCCGCATAGCGAAATATCCGGTTAAAGTGCCCGCCGGTGTTGATGTTAAAATCAATGCTGACCAGCTGACCGCCAAGGGCGGCCAGGGCACGCTATCTTTGACCATCCACTCAGATGTAGTGGTCGGTCAAGAAGATGGCCAGCTGACCTTCGCCCCGAGCGAATCTGCCAAGAGCTGGGCCATGGCCGGTACTACCCGCGCCTTAGTTCAGAACCTGGTAACGGGCGTATCCGAGGGTTTCACAAAGACTCTCGAAATTGTTGGCGTCGGTTATCGTGCCCAAGCTAAGGGCCAGACGCTCAATCTTTCACTGGGCTTCTCGCACCCGGTCGACTACGAACTGCCTGAAGGTGTCTCAGCGGAAACGCCGAAAAACACCGTGATCGTGCTGAAAAGCGCGAACAAGCAGCAGCTCGGTCAGTGCGCCGCGGAAATCCGCGCTTTCCGTCCGCCTGAGCCATATAAAGGCAAGGGTGTACGGTACGCCGACGAGCAGGTGCGTCGCAAAGAAGCCAAGAAGAAGTAAGGCAGGGTTATGAACGCGAAGAAAGAATCTCGTCTCCGTCGTGCCCGCCGCGCTCGCGCAAAGATCCGCGAGCTGGGCGTGTATCGCCTGTGCGTCAACCGTACCCCGCGTCACATCTATGCGCAGATTATCTCGCCGGATGGTGGCAAAGTGTTAGCCAGTGCTTCTACGCTGGACAAAGCACTGCGCGAGGGTGCGACCGGTAACTCAGATGCTGCCTCTAAAGTAGGTGCACTGATTGCCGAACGCGCTAAAGAAGCAGGCATCACCCAGGTGGCCTTCGACCGTGCTGGCTTTAAGTATCACGGCCGCGTCAAGGCTCTGGCCGACGCCGCACGTGAAGGCGGCCTGGAATTCTAAAGGGTTTTACGATGGCGAAGAACGAACAGCAAAGCGGTGATCTGCAAGAGAAGTTAGTGCAGGTCAACCGCGTCGCCAAGGTGGTCAAGGGTGGTCGTATTTTCGGCTTCACCGCACTGACCGTCGTTGGTGATGGTAAAGGTCGTGTCGGTTTCGGTCGTGGCAAGGCGCGTGAAGTGCCGGTCGCAATCCAGAAAGCGATGGATCAAGCTCGTCGCAATATGGTCAAGGTGAACCTTGCTGGCCACACGCTGCAGTACCCGATTAAAGCCCGTCACGGTGCTTCTAAGGTGTACATGCAGCCGGCTTCCGAAGGTACCGGTATTATTGCCGGTGGCGCCATGCGCTCTGTATTAGAGCTCGCTGGTGTCCACGATGTACTGGCCAAGTGCTACGGTTCCACCAACCCGGTTAACGTGGTACGAGCGACTGTTAAAGGTCTCTCCTCCATGCAAGCACCGGAAGACATCGCCGCTAAGCGCGGTCTGTCTGTCGACGCGATCACGGGGTAAGACACCATGGCAGCAACGATCAAGTTTACTCAGATCCGCAGCACCATCGGCATTTTGCCTAAGCACAAGGCCACTATGAAAGGCCTGGGTCTGCGTCGCATCGGTCAGACGGTTGAACTGGAAGACACCCCAGCCGTACGCGGCATGATCAACAAGGTTAACTACCTTGTGCGCGTTGAGGGAGAGTAATCCATGAAACTTAATACCTTAAGCCCGGCACCGGGCTCCAAGCACGCTGCAAAGCGCGTTGGTCGTGGTATCGGTTCCGGTCTTGGTAAGACCGGTGGCCGTGGTCACAAAGGTCAGAAATCACGCAGTGGCGGTAGCGTCAAGCCTGGTTTCGAAGGCGGTCAGATGCCTTTGCAGCGTCGTTTGCCGAAATTCGGTTTTACGTCTGCAAAATCATTAGTATCTGAAGAAGTACGCCTGGCCGAACTTGCTAAAGTAGCCGGTGGCGAAGTCACTATGGCGACATTGAAGCAAGCCAACGTGCTGAAGGACTCTACGCTACACGCGAAGATTATCCTTTCTGGCGAATTGAAAACGGCAGTTACCGTTCGCGGAATCAAGGTCACCAAAGGTGCCCGTGAAGCGATCGAAGCTGCTGGCGGCAAGGTAGAGGACTAAATGGCCAAGTCAGGAAAAATGCCGGCGATGGGCAGCGGTCTGAGTGAACTGTGGGCGCGTTTGCGCTTCGTGCTCCTCGCCATCGTGGTGTACCGTATTGGTGCCCACATTCCCGTTCCCGGTATCAATCCTGACCAGCTTGCTGCCTTGTTTAGGGAGCAACAGGGTACTATCTTAGGCATGTTTAACATGTTCTCGGGTGGTGCCCTGGAGCGCATGAGTGTCCTCGCCCTGGGTATAATGCCCTATATTTCGGCGTCGATTATCATGCAGCTCATGACTGCGGTCTCCCCTCATCTTGAGCAGCTCAAGAAAGAGGGTGAGGCTGGCCGCCGCAAGATCAGCCAGTACACCCGCTACGGCACGGTGATACTGGCATTTGTCCAGGCTACCGGCATGTCCGTCGGTCTGGCTAGCCAAGGTATCGCGTACAGCGCTGACTTCAGTTTCTTCTTCACCGCCGTGGTTACGTTTGTATCAGGCGCGGTGTTTATGATGTGGCTGGGTGAGCAAATTACCGAGAAGGGCATCGGCAACGGTATTTCGCTGCTGATCTTCTCCGGTATTGTCGCTGGGCTACCGAGTGCCGTGGGCCAAGCCTTTGAGCTTGCCCGTAACGAAGGCGCCTGGAATGTTCTGCCGCTGTTAGCGTTGTCTGTGTTAGGTATTGCCACTGTCGCTTTCGTGGTTTTCATTGAGCGCGGCCAACGCCGTCTTAAGGTTAACTACCCGCGGCGTCAGGTGGGCAATAAGATGTATGCAGGCCAAAGCAGTTACCTGCCTTTGAAGGTTAATATGGCTGGCGTTATTCCAGCTATCTTTGCCTCCAGTATTCTACTCTTCCCGGCCTCTATTGGTCAGTGGGTAGGTGCCGGTGAAGGTATGGAGTGGTTGCAGCGTGCATCCCAGGCATTAGGTCCAGGTCAACCGCTTTACATCTTGCTTTTCGCGGCGGCAGTGGTATTCTTCTGCTTCTTTTACACAGCGCTGGTCTTCAACCCCAAGGATGTGGCTGACAATCTTAAAAAGTCAGGCGCTTTCCTGCCGGGCATTCGCCCCGGCGAGCAGACCGCTCGCTATATCGACAAGGTCATGACACGCTTGACCCTGTTCGGTGCCTTGTATATCACTGCGGTTTCCTTGATGCCCCAGTTCTTGATTGTGGCGTGGAACGTGCCGTTCTTTTTCGGCGGTACCTCGTTGTTAATCGTAGTCGTGGTCATCATGGACTTCATGGCCCAGGTGCAATCGCATCTCATGTCGCATCAGTATGACTCAGTGATGAAGAAGTCCAACCTGAAAGGCTACGGTAGCGGCGGTATCATGCGCTGAGAGGCGCCGCCCACCCCTATTAAGTTAGTTAAGGTGGCGAGCCGCGAGCCGGTTTTTGGAGAAAGATCGATGAAAGTTCGAGCTTCCGTAAAGAAAATGTGCCGTAACTGCAAGATCATTCGTCGCAATGGCGCTGTCCGCGTCATTTGCAGCGAACCACGGCACAAACAGCGCCAGGGTTAATACCCCTGGGTTGTTTTAAGCGGGTGCCAGCATACCCCTTGCCCTCGGGCAAATGAAGGGGTATGCTGTTGCGCCTTTTGTAGATGAATAAACGAGCAAGCCGCTCAAATTTCGGAGTAAGCTGATGGCCCGTATTGCAGGCGTCAATATCCCGGACAACAAGCATGCGGCGATCTCGCTGACCTATATCTTCGGGATTGGCCGTACTCGTGCTGAGCACATCTGTGCAGCAGCCGGTATCGCCACTACTGCCAAGATCCAGGATCTGTCTTCTGAAGAAGTCGACACCCTGCGTTCTGAAGTTGGCAAGTACACCGTAGAAGGTGACCTTCGTCGTGATGTTACGCTTAATATTAAGCGTCTCATGGACTTAGGTTGCTACCGTGGTCTGCGTCATCGTCGTAGTCTTCCGCTGCGTGGTCAGCGGACTAAGACTAACGCGCGCACCCGTAAGGGCCCGCGTAAGCCGATCCGCAAATAATACGCAGGCTCTTTAATAGAGAGCCGGCGTAACGACAGGAATAGACATCAACATGGCTAACCCGCGTAGTAACCGTAAAAAGGTTAAAAAGCAGGTAGTGGACGCGATTGCGCACATCCATGCCTCTTTTAACAACACGATCGTGACGATCACAGACCGCCAGGGCAATGCGCTTTCTTGGGCAACTGCCGGTGGTTCGGGTTTTCGTGGTTCTCGCAAGAGCACCCCGTTCGCTGCTCAAGTGGCAAGTGAACGTGCAGCAACTGCTGCAGCCGAGTATGGTGTGAAAAACGTAGACGTACTGGTTAAAGGCCCCGGTCCTGGTCGTGAATCCGCCGTGCGTGCACTTAACGCCGCCGGCTTCCGCGTGCAAAGCATCACAGACGCGACGCCCATTCCTCACAATGGCTGCCGTCCGCCTAAGAAACGCCGCGTTTAAGGAGACAGATTCATGGCTCGTTATATTGGACCGAAGTGCAAACTGTCTCGTCGTGAAGGCACCGATCTCTTTTTGAAGAGTGGTGTGACTCCCTTCGAGAAAAAGTGTAAATCCGAGCAAATCCCGGGTGTACACGGCCAACGTCGTCAGCGTCTTTCAGACTACGGCTTGCAGCTTCGCGAGAAGCAAAAAGTACGTCGCATGTATGGCGTACTCGAAAAACAGTTCCGCAACTACTACAAAGAAGCTGCTCGCCTGAAAGGCGCGACCGGTGAAGTATTGTTGCAGTTGTTAGAATCCCGACTGGATAACGTCGTCTATCGTATGGGCTTTGGCTCGACTCGCTCTGAAGCGCGTCAGCTAGTAAGCCACAAGGCGATTTCAGTGAACGGACGTACCGTTAACGTGGCTTCCTATCAAGTTAAGCCGGGTGACGTTGTTTCCATTCGCGAAAAGGCGAAGAACCAAGCACGTATTCAAAGCGCACTGTCCATTGCGGCAAACCGTGGCGATATTGTTTGGATCGAGATCGACGCCAAGAAGATGGAAGGCACTTTCAAGGCTCTGCCTGAACGCGGTGACCTGACTGCCGACATCAACGAAAACCTGATCGTCGAGCTGTACTCCAAGTAAGCAGCGTTAATTAAGTAAGAGTCTGCTTCTTGAAGCCCGGACGGGTAGCGTAGCTCTCCGTCCGGTTGCTCTTGAGTACATGCTCTTGAGCCTATGCTCTTGAGACTGAGTATCCGTTTGGCAGCCTGAAAGGTGTTCATATGCAGCGTTCAGTGACAGAGTTTCTCCGCCCTCGCGACATCAAGGTCGAAGAAATCAGCGCACATCACGCCAAAATCGTACTCGAACCATTCGAGCGCGGATTTGGTCACACCCTTGGGAATGCACTGCGTCGCATTCTGCTTTCGTCTATGCCCGGCTGTGCCGTGGTAGAGGCTGAAATTGCCGGTGTAGAGCATGAGTACAGTGCGCTCGAAGGGGTGCAGGAAGATGTTATTGAAATCCTCCTGAACTTGAAAGATGTTGCGATCAAGATGCACAGCCGCGATGAGGCGGTGCTCACGCTGAACAAGCAGGGCCCAGCCGTCGTCACCGCTGGCGACATTGCGCTTGATCATAGCGTCGAAATCGTCAACCCGGACCACATCATTGCTCATGTCAATGAAGGTGCCGAGCTGAAAATTCAGCTTAAGGTAGCGCTGGGTCGTGGCTACGAACCGGCTGACGCCCGCGGCTCTGATGAAGAGTCACGTGCTATTGGCCGCCTGCAGCTGGATGCCACCTTCAGCCCTGTCCGCCGTGTTTCCTACTCGGTTGAGGCCGCTCGTGTTGAGCAGCGCACCGACCTCGATAAGCTAATTATCGATTTGGAAACCGACGGTACCCTGGATCCGGAAGAGGCTATCCGTCGCAGTGCGACCATTCTGCAAGAGCAGCTGGCCGCCTTCGTCGACCTGGAAGCTGATAAAGAACAGGAAGTCGAAGAAGAAGAGGATCACGTTGATCCAATTCTATTGCGCCCCGTAGACGATCTTGAGTTGACCGTTCGTAGCGCGAACTGCCTAAAAGCCGAGAATATTTACTACATTGGTGATTTGATTCAGCGCACAGAAGTTGAGCTGTTGAAAACACCTAACCTCGGTAAAAAGTCTTTGAATGAAATCAAAGATGTATTGGCGGCGCGCGGCTTGTCCCTCGGCATGCGGTTGGAAAATTGGCCACCGGCAAGCCTGAAGGACGACAAGGCCTCCGCGTGAGTGTCGACTTGAGTCCCAGTTTGGTAAGGAATTACAACCATGCGTCATCGTAAGAGTGGTCGTCATCTGAATCGTACCAGCTCGCATCGCCAGGCAATGTTTAAAAACATGTCTGTCTCGCTGGTCGAGCATGAAGTCATTAAGACAACCCTGCCGAAAGCCAAGGAACTGCGTCGCGTTATCGAGCCGCTGATCACCTTGTCTAAGCAGGATAGCGTTGCAAACCGTCGCTTGGCGTTTGCCCGTACGCGTTCTAAAGAAGCGGTCGGCAAACTGTTCAACGAATTAGGTCCGCGTTACGCTGAGCGTCCGGGTGGTTACATCCGTATTCTTAAGTGCGGTTTCCGCACCGGCGACAACGCGCCTATGGCGTATGTTGAGCTAGTTGATCGTCCCGTTGTTGAAGAAGCCGCAGCAGAAGAGTAATCCTCTGTCGTCAGCGTCTTGAATAGCGAATGAAAACCGACCCTTTGGGTCGGTTTTTTTATACCTCTCAGCTAACACTCTCTAGGTGAGCCGAACTGGGTATATACTGCGCCTATTATAGATAGCCATAATGACTACCTTGCCGCCATGGGAAAGCCTTGCGTTGCGCCTTGAGTGTGGCATGGTAGTGGAACAGTACGAGCGCGTTGATAACGAGCAAGGGGCAGAGGCATGTATGCGAGGGTAAAACACGCTGTCGGTAAAGCATCGGCAGCATGGGCAGTGAGTATGGGGCTACTACTCATGCTGTCGTTGATCACCAGCGCTCACGCTGATAATCCGCGCTACGCGGGCATTGTGGTCGACTTGGATAATGGTGAAGTGCTGTATGCCGAAAATATTGATGATCAGCGTTATCCTGCATCGCTGACGAAAATGATGACGCTGTATTTAGCCTTCGAGGCGCTTCAAGCCGGTACCCTGCGTATCGACCAGCCCTTACCCGTTTCTAGCGTTGCCGCTGCTAAGCCTGCCGTAAAACTCTGGCTGGCGGCGGGCAGCTCTATTCCTGTTGATACGGCGATACGTGCACTGGCGGTGCGTTCAGCTAACGATGTCGCTGCGGTGATAGCGGAAGCGCTGGGCGGCACCGAAGAGCGCTTCAGTGACATGATGACGACCAAAGCCCGCGAATTAGGCATGCACGCCACGACCTTTCGCAATGCATCCGGTTTACCAGATGACGGCCAGGTGACAACCGCGCGCGATATGCTGACGCTTTCTGTACGCGTGATGCAGGATTTTCCTCAGTACTATCATTATTTTGGCCTGCAAGAGTTTACTTACCGTGGCACCCGGCATACCAGCCACAACCGCTTAGTGCGTGATTACCCCGGGGCTGATGGCCTGAAAACTGGATTTATCCGCGCCTCTGGTTTTAACGTGGCGACGACGGCCGTGCACGGCAATCGCCGGCTGATGGCTGTGGTGATGGGCGGCTTTTCCGCTCAGTCTCGTGATACCCATATGGCTAACTTGCTCGATCGCGGCTTTTTACGCGCGTCACTACGCGACCAGTCAACCTGGATGGCCAGCACCAATGTCGCGCAGGAATTTATGACATTTGGCCCGGCTGCTTTGACGCCGCCTCAACCGGCTACGCCGCCGGCGCAGCGCCAGCCCATGCTGGCCGTCGTGGAAACCACGCCGGCAGCATCCCCATCGCCCTCACTGTCGTCAACGCCTGCTCAAGATCTCGATGCTCAGCTGGCTGATGTGTCGAATATACAGCGCCCCAATGAGCAGCAAGCCGCGCCGCAGCAAGATCCCTTACAGACGTTTATTGAGCGTGAGCAGCAGATGGCCTCGGTATCTGAATCCGGTGGCAGTTGGGGAATTCAGGTAGGCGCCTTTAGCCAAGAAATGCAGGCAAGACATCTTGCCCAGCAGGCGGCGCAGCGGGTAGACCAAAGCGTCGGTGGCCGTGTTGAAGTAGATACCATTGCTGGTCAAACGCCTGTTTACCGTGCCCGTGTAGTCGCGCTTGATGAGCAGCGCGCGCGTCAGGCATGCCGCCAACTGCACTCTCAAGGCATGGACTGCATGGTGGTCAACGCCAGCTTATAGCGCATTTCACTGGCATATCACCCCGCCAATCTGCATTGGCGGGGTTTTTTTTGGGCGATTAATAAATAGGAGGCTGCGGTGACAACGTCGCTAAAGGGCATACTCAGCATGTGTATCGGCGTATTTTTTCTAGCGCTGGGTGACGCCGTCGCCAAGTGGCTTGGTGAGGTGCACTCGCCCCTGCAGATTATTTTCTTTCGTACACTGATATCGCTGCCGCTGATTGCGCTGCTGGCCCATTTTTCGGGAGGGCTGCGTAAACTGGGTACTCGAAGGCCAGGGGTGCATGCCGTTCGAGGTTTGATTTATACCGGCACCATGGTGTTCTTCGTGGTGGGCTTAACACTGCTTCCGCTGGCTGAGGCGACGGCGATTGCCTTTGTCGCTCCGCTGTTTGTCACACTGCTGTCGGTGCCTTTGCTTGGCGAGCGAATTGCACCGCCGGTGCTCGCTGCCTCATTGGTGGGTTTTATCGGTGTGCTGGTCGTGGTTCGTCCTGGCGAAGGTGCGTTTCACATTGGTACGCTCAGCATGATAACGGCGGCCCTGTTTTATGCACTGATGATGATTACGGCGCGTCGCTACGGCGCTCGCGAGAATCTCTGGGCTATGGTGTTCTATGTCACGCTAGTGCCGTTTATAGTGACCGCGGTGAGCCTGCCTTGGGTGTGGCAAACGCCCCAACTCTGGCACTGGGCAGGTTTTATGGCATCGGGCGTGCTTGGCGTGGCGGCAACGGTGTTTATCACGTTGGCCTTTCGGTTTGCTCCGGCGGCCATCGCCGCACCGTTTGATTACACCGCCATGCTGTGGGCAGTGATACTGGGCTGGTGGTTTTGGGGTGAAATGCCGGACATCTGGGTGTGGGTGGGCAGCGCCTTGATTGTGAGTAGTGGGATTGCCGTGGCGTACTACGACCGTCGGACTACCTTAAAACGCCGCCCAACCTCTTAATCTGCCCTCAAGCAAACTGGTAGACATCCATCGCCAGCACGCCGTGCTCAACGCTGTGATGCAGCTGAGTTGCCTCGTTACCGGCGCCCATCGCGACAAGCAGCGGTTGAAAGTGCTCAGGCGTAGGGTGATTTCTATTGGCCTGCGGCGCCTTTTCCCAGTGCAGCAGCGCGTCACGATCATTGGCGACTATATGGGTCGTCACCCAGCTTGAAAATTCATCTACCCAGGTAGGCATTTGACTGCCCATCGGCATCAGCTCATACAAGTTATGGGTCAGGCTGCCTGAGCCGATAATCAAAATACCTTCTTCTCGCAGTGCCGACAGCTGTTCGCCGAGTGCGACAAGCTCGCTATTACGCCAGTGCACGGGCAATGATAGTGACACGACGGGCACATTAGCAGCTGGAAACATCAACGAAAGTGGCACCCAGGCACCGTGGTCCATGCCACGCTCTACTCGCTCGGCATCGAGTAACAGCGCCAGCCGTTCGGCAAGCTCAGGGTCGCCTGAAGCAGGGTACTGACATTCGAAAAGCGCCCGCGGAAATCCTCCGAAGTCATGAATCGTTTCTGGCTTGGCGGTGGTGTTTACTTTGAGTGACGAACTCTCCCAATGTGCCGATATCACGATGACGGCTTTAGGCGAGAGACGTTTGCCCAGTTCGCGTAAAAAAGCATGAGCGGGAGTTTTGTTCAGCGCCAGCATAGGCGAGCCGTGGGATATAAACAGGCTAGGTAACATGAGTGACTCTCCATCGCAGTGCCAGCGCTAGCGGTAAGCAAGCGCCGGCGATAACGTTAGGCAAAGCGGCGATCTAACACCCAGCGCCCACTTCCTAGGCCGGCTTGAACCATCAGCGCCAGCGTCCAAAATACTGGGAATTCCCAACCGCCTCCGGCATTAGAGAACATCCAGCCGTTGCCGAGGTGTACCCAGGTGGCGCCCAGTAGCACCGGAATTAACGCCAGACTCACCCAGCGGGTATACACACCCAGCAGCAGCGCAGCGCCGCCGCCAATTTCCGCAGCGATAGTCAGGTAGGCCAAAAACCCCGGTAACCCAAGTGACTCAAAGTAGCCGACAGTGCCGGGCAGGGTAAATACAAATAGTTTGAGCGAGCCGTGGGCGAGAGCCATCACGCCTAGCGCGACGCGCAGCAGCGAAATAGCATGAGGCTGTAGAGAGGTGGCTGTCGCAGGCGGTGAGAGAGTGGTCATATGAGTCGCTTCCATCAAGGGTGGTCGATGGAGCTACTTTACCGCTGGACTTAGCTGAGATAATCAGCGCGCATTGCACATCACTGTTGCGCTGGCTGCGACAATCCGATCTGTTGTTCCCAAATAGGGGGGTCGCCCCATGCTACTGATAGCTGCTCGACAAAGCGTTCCACTTTGGCAGGTAGGTAGCGCCTAGCGGGATAAAGGGCGTGAACATCGAGTCGCACGGTGGGCTCATCGATCAAAATAGGCACTAAACGGCCACTGGCGATACTCTCAGTGACTAAAAAGCTGGGCTGCTGGGCGATACCCAGCCCGGCTTCTGCTGCGTGGGTTAATACATCGCCATTGTTGCTTTCCATCGGGCCACGAACGCTGATGGGCTGCGTTGCTAGCTGCCAGTCCGCGGTATTTTGGCCGCTGCGATAACGCAGGCAACGGTGGTGTGCCAGCGCTTGAATACTTTTGGGCTCCCCGTGGGTGGCCAGATAATCCGGCGATGCGCAAAACAGTAAACGGCAGCGGGTTAGGCGGCGGGCGATTAAGCTGGAGTCGGGCAGGCTGCCGATGCGAATTGCGACGTCATAGCCTTCTTCCAATAAATCAACGCGGCGATCGTTAAGATCCAGGCGAACTTCAAGCGCTGGATGCGCGAGCATAAACTGAGCGACCAGCGGCGCCAGGTAGCGAGTACCGAAGCTCATGGGCCCATTGACGCGCAGCTGCCCGCGCACATCGCTGGTGCCCTGGCCGACCTCCGCGGCGGCTTCGTCAAGCGCCTGTAAAATGCTTTGAGCACGTGCCAGATAGCGCTCTCCGGCCTCAGTGAGATGCAAGCGTCGCGTAGTGCGCTGAATCAACCGCGCCCCCAGCGATGCTTCCAGTGCCATGACCTGACGCGACACTCGAGTGCGTGAAAGATCCAGCGCCTGCGCTGCTTGTGTATAGCTACCCAGCTCGGCAACGCGCACAAACGTAACGAGATGCTCTAGCTGGTTCATGAGGCTGTTGCCGCTTTAAACGCCCGCGCGGCTTGAGCCGGGTCAGGCTGGCCGCAAATAGCCGAAATGACCGCTAAGCCGTCTGTGCCTGCGCGCCGTACATGGTTCGCGTGTTCAGCCTTTAGCCCGCCAATGGCAACGCTGGGGAGCCGGCATGCGGCTACCAGCGTGGCTAAGCCGTCAAAGCCAATTGGCTGCGCGTGATCTTGCTTACTTCCGGTGGCAAACACCGGGCCAATCCCTACATAGTCGAGCAGTGCCAGTGGCGCTGCATCAAGCTGGGCATGCGTGTTGATCGAAAGGCCAATAATCGCCTGCTCGCCCATCGCCGCACGCGCCGCTTGCACGGCGGTGTCGCTTTGCCCTACGTGCAAACCGTCTGCCTGGCTTTCTAGCGCCACCGTTAAGCGGTCGTTAATAATCAGCGGTACGCCGGTGCCTGCCAGTACGCTTTTCAGCCGTTTTGCTTGCGCAATCATCTGGGTGTCGCTGGCGTGCTTATCGCGTAGCTGGACGATCGTCACGCCGCCGTTTACCGCGGCTTCGACCGTGCTTTCCAATCCGTAATCGTGGCATAGCGCAGCATCGGTGACTAAATACAGCGACAGATCAAACGACATAGACCGCCTCCAGATGAGTATGAGTAGTGAGATCCGCAGGGGTGAGCTGGTAGAGCGCATCCAGAAGGGCTACTTGAAAGCTACCGGGGCCTTGCGCGTGGCTGCCTGCACGTTCGCCGGCAACGGCAAAACAGGCCAATGCTGCCGCTGTTGCGCCCAGTGCCGCCTTGCGATTAGCGGCCACAAAAGCGGCTACTAGCGCGCTCAGCCCGCAGCCCAGCGTCGTGACATGCGGCATCAATGAGTGGCCGCCCTCAATTCGATAATGCTGTGTGCCATCGGTCACCCAGTCGCTTTCACCGGTCATGGCCACCACGCAGCCGTGCTTTTGAGCCAGCGCGATTGCAGCCTCGACGGCTTGTCCTGTGGTGGCCGTCGCATCCACGCCGCGGCCCTGGCTGGTCAAGCCATTGAGGGCGAGAATTTCAGAAGCATTGCCGCGAATAACGCCAGGCTTCAAGGCCAGCAGTCGTGTGCAAAGCGTTTGACGATAGCGCGTTGCGCCAACGGCGACAGGGTCTAACACCCACGGGATAGCGTGTTGATCGGCGGCAGCCGCAGCGATCAGCATAGCATCGGCCCAGTGAGCAGAAATCGTACCAATATTGACAGACAGTGCCGCAGAGATAGCGGTGAACTCAGCCACTTCCTCAGGCGCATGCAGCATGGCGGGCGAGGCCCCCGTGGCTAGCAGCAAGTTAGCGGTGCTATTCATCGCGACGTAGTTCGTCATGCAGTGAACCAGCGGTGTCTCTGAGCGAAGTGCCTCAAGATAATCGCCAAGCGGGCGGAGGGGCATAGTCTGTTCCTATAAAGCGGCCAGCGTTACTGGCTGAATGCCAGCATGGTAACGATTATTCATCATCAGTACTGAATGAGGGTAATAAAAGCCTATAGACTTGCCATAGAATCAATCTGCGAAGCAGCGATACATGAGGAAAACCAATGGCTGAACTACTGTTCCGGCTGCGCCACGTGACCGATGAGGAAGCGATGGAAGTGCGCGATCTATTCGCAGCGCACGGCTTTGATACCTATGAAACCCAGGCGGGCTTTTTCCGCTTGGGTGTCGATGCCATTTGGCTGCGTAACCCACATCAGCATGAAGCGGCGACCGCTGCGTTGAACGCTTATCAAGCCGAGCGCTTTGAGCGCGTGCAGCGTGAGCACCAGGCGACGGTTGAGCGCGGTGAGGCGGCAACGCTGTGGCGCCGCCTAGCCGCGCACCCGGTACAAGTCGTGCTGGTGTTGATAGCGGTAGTACTTATTGCCGCCCTCACGCTGCTCCCTTTTGTAGGTCTGTCGCACGCCTAAGCGGCCGGTAAATGACCGCGTTTAAGATACATCATGACGCCTTCGCTACCGGCGGTGAGCGCCGGGGCCGCGCCGCTAGGGTAGCGGCACCAAGTACCCGCAGAGTAGCTTTGCTCAGTATCGCTGAGGGTACCTTCTAAGACCAAAAACTCCATGCCCCCCATCAGGGTCGGGTACGTAATAGACGTGCCCGCAGCCCAGTTTTCTAGGCTGATGCGCTCCTGCTTATAGGTGTGCAGCATTTTGTAGACAATGCGCGGGCGCCTATCAGGTTGCCAGGGAAGCCGGTGGGCAGGCACTGCCAGCTGTAGCGTGTCGTTAGGATCAAACTGATGCAGTTTGACAAAAATCAGCGCGCCTTCCTCGCCAATCTGCGGCGTATGGCCGGTACCCACAGGGTTTCTTAAGTAGCTACCCGCTGCGTAGCGGCCATGTTCATCGGCAAAGACACCCTCTAACACCAAAATTTCTTCACCGCCGCCGTGCGTGTGCCGCTCGAACTGCGAGTGGGGGGCGTAGCGAACCAGGCTAGTCGCACGTGCGACTTCGTCACCAATCCGGTCAAACATCATGCGTTCTACTCCCGGACTGGGGGAGTCGACCCATTGATACTCTTCCGGGGTAACACAGGCAAAGTGGCTAAAATCAGCGTTTAGGCGCATAGGAAGGCTCTTCGCAGGGGACGTAAAGTAAGGGGGAAGGGGTGCTAGTCTCCTTATCGAGAGCCGAGAATGCAACTTTCAGTGGTGCGATACGCGCGGTGACGGCATAAAAATACCGCCCGAAGGCGGCATTCTTTTAAGCATATGTGAAGATTACTTCAGGGCGCGTCGGTCAGCGCGGTAATAATATGATGAGCCGCTTCAATACGCGCACTGTTGGGGTAGCTACGATTAGCCAACAGTACAATGCCTATTTTCTCGCTAGGCACAAAGGCCACGTAGGCGCCAAAGCCGTTAGTCGAGCCGGTCTTGTTGTACCACATGGCTTGGTTTGCCGGTAACGGCGGCTGCAAACGACTTGCTTCATTGGCTTCCATAACCATTTCAAGCGAATTCCCTGCACGCAATTGCTCAAGCTGCACAGGATAGCTATAGCGCTCCCAACCCAGGCCTTGGGTCATGTCGCCCATATTGAAATAGCCCATTCGCGTCGTTTCTAGTGCCTCACGCAGAACCTCGTCCAGCGCTGAATCGTCCATGTTGGCTTCAACGAATGTCAGCATGTCAGCGGCATTCGACTTCAATCCGTACGCCTGGGCGTCCAGCACGCCAGGGTTCACCCGAATAGGCTCATCCTGCTTTGAATAACCAAAGGCATAATTCGCCTGCTCCTCTTCGGGCACCTGCAGATAGCTATGCTCAAGCCCAAGCGTTGAGAACAGGTGCTCTTGCATCGATATAGCATATGGCTCATCAAGGCTTTGGGCCGCCAGATAGCCTAGCAAGCCAATGCTTGGGTTAGAGTACCGACGGTAGGTGCCAGGAGCGTACTCAGGCGTCCATTGACGATAGTAGGTGATCATATCATCTTCATCTTGAACGTCTTCTGGGAACTGCAAAGGCAGCCCACCTGCCGTGTAGGTGCCGAGTTCAAGCAAACTGACGTCATCGAAGGCGCTACCTTCAAGCGCAGGCAGATACTGGCTAGCGGGGTCAGAGAACGATAGAGCGCCGCTGGCCTGAGCATAGGCAGCCAGCGCGGCGGTAAAGGTCTTACTCACCGAGCCCAGCTCAAACAGCGTGTCTGCCGTTACCGGTACTCCGGCCGCTTGATCGGCAACACCATAATTAAAGTAATAATGCTGCCCCTCAACACTGAGTGCCACCGCCATGCCCGGAATGCGATATTCCGCCATCAGGGCCGTTATGGTGTCATTGACCATGGCCTCGGTTTGGGAGCTGCTCAGCTTTTCGGTAGCCCAGCTTGAGGTACCGAGAAGTAGCGAACCTGCCACGATAAAACCTGCTTTGGCTGCTAGCATCCTATCCATATGAAACCTGCCTTCTTGTTTGTGAATACCGCATGATACGTCCTAGCAACGATAAAGCGTGGCCAGTAAGTCGTCGACAAACGTAAAAAAGCGCCCGTAGGGCGCTTTGGTTATCATTTTTCGCTACATTGTTCAGTTTAGTGGGCATGCTCGCTGTGATCGTGATCGTGATCGTGATCGTGATCGTCGTCAGACGCATGATCATCATGACCTGCTTCTGCCAGCGAGTCGTGCAGCACGCGAGCATTGTGGCGCATCATACCCAGATACGTGCTGGCCTCGCCTTCACTTGCTAGCGCGTCCGCGTACAGCGTGCCTGCAATGGGCAAGCCGGTTTCTTCGGCTAGCTGGGTGATGATCGACTGGTTGGTCATGTTCTCGTGGAACAGTGCCTTAACGTTCTCTTGATTAATCACGTCTACCAGCGCTGCCATGCTGGCGCCACTAGGATCCGCTTCCGTGGAAAGTCCCACTGGAGACAGGAAGTTAACGCCATAAGCGTTTGAGAAGTAGCCAAACGAGTCATGGCCGGTAATCACGCTAGTGGAGGCCGGAATCTCGTCAATCAGCGCATGAATCTCGGCGTCTACCTCGGCTATTTCCTGTAAATACTGCTCCGCATTGGCGCGGTACGCATCGGCGTTGTCAGCATCAGCGGCGATTAATCCATCGCGAATGTTGGCAATATACACCTCGGCTTGGTGCATATCCTGCCATGCGTGCGGGTCCTCATCACCATGATCATGACCGGCATGGTCGTCGCCATGATCGGCATGCTCATGCTCATGCGCTTCGTGATCGTGTCCTTCATGATCGTGGCCGTGATCGTCATGTCCGGCATAAGAGAGGGGCTCAATGCCGTCGGTCGCGGTGACCAGGGCGCCATCGTAGTCACTGGCGCTAATTAGCCGCTCCATCCAGCCTTCAAATAGCAGGCCGTTAAACACGACTAAATCGGCATCGGCCAGTGAGCGTGCATCGCCAGGGCTGGGCGAGTAAACATGGGCGTCGCCATCGGCCGCGACCAGGGAACTTACCTCAACATGGTCACCGCCTACGTTTTCCACCATGTCCGCCAATATAGAGAAACTGGTCACGACCTGAATACGCTCATTAGCCATGGCAGCAGGCAGTGCCAACAGGGCAGAAACACCGACTAACCAGCGTGCCGACCGGTGTGATAACCGGTATGAAACATGGCTAAGCGACATATAAAACTCCTTACGATTAAGCGTGAACGGGCGCCATTAACACCCGTGATCGACGGCCAGCGGCGTCGTTTTACGCCGTAGCTTGGCTGCTAAACTGTGATAACGGCCAAACAGCGCCGAGAATAGATAACCCGCCCCGGCCAGCAGAATAATGCTCGGGCCTGAAGGGATATCCAGGTGGAACGAAAGCAGTAGGCCGCCGGTGCTAGACACCATGGCCAGCACAATCGAAATACCGATCAGCCCTTCTAAGCGCTTGCTCCAAAAGCGTGCCGAGGTGGCGGGAAGCATCATTAAGCCCACCGCCATCAGCGTGCCTAGAGTTTGAAAGCCGGCCGTTAAATTCAGCACCAGCAGCCCCAAAAACACGCTATGCACCCAGCCGCTACGGCGGCTTTGGCCGCGCAAAAATAGCGGGTCTAAACACTCCACCACTAAGGCACGAAAAACCACCGCCAGCGTCACCACAATCAGCGTACTGATACCGGCAATCAGCATTAGGGCGGTGCCATTAATCGCCAAAATAGAGCCAAACAGCACGTGGGTTAGATCCACGCTGCTACCGCCTAGCGAAATCAGCATGACGCCCGCAGCCAGCGAAATAATAAAAAAGCTCGCCATGGCCGCATCTTCACGCTGGCCGCCCATTTTCGATACCGCGCCCGCCAGCAGTGCCACCAGCAAACCAAACAGCACGCCGCCAATACTCATAATGGGTAGCGAGAATCCTGCCAGCAGAAAGCCGAGCGCCACACCGGGGAGAATCGCGTGAGCCATGGCGTCGCCAATCAGGCTCATCCCGCGTAACACCAAAAACACCCCCAGCGGAGGGGCCGCCAGCGAAAGCGCTAAACCGCCCACCACCGCACGGCGCATAAAGCCGTAGTCGAATGGCGCGACAAACCATGCATTCAGTAGGTCAAGCATGCTGATCCCCCACGCTAAACGGCATCGCCTGAACGGGCGCATGCTGATGAGTCAGCGCAGCGGGGGCAACCCAGCGCGCGTGGCCGCCGTTGAGCATCAGCACTTCATCGGCAAGACGGCGCAAATGATCCATATCGTGTAACACCACAATAATCGTCGCGCCGTCATCGGCCATCTGACGCAGGATACGAATCAAAATGTCGACCGTTTCACTGTCCACATTGGCAAACGGCTCATCCAACAGTAATAGCTCGGCTTCCTGCATCAGCGTGCGCCCAATCAGCGCACGCTGGCGCTGGCCGCCGGAAAGCTCGCCCAGCGGGCGGTGGGCCAAGTGCGAAATACCCAGCCGCGCCATAATCTCGCGGCCTTTTCGATAATGCCCGGCGCAATAGCCGGTTAGCGCGCCGTGGCTAGGCCAGCTGCCGGTCATGACCAATTCTTCCACGCTCATTGGGAAGGTAAGGTCCAGCGCTAGCTGCTGGGGCAGCCATGCCCGGCGCTCTTTTGCTACCGTGCAGACCACTTCGCCGCTAATCGGCCGAAGCTCCCCCATGATCGCCTGAATCAACGTGCTTTTACCGGCACCGTTAGCGCCAATCAGTGCGGTAATGGCGCCTGGCTTGAAGTCGCCTTCAATGTGTTCCAGCACCGTGCGGCGCGCCTGGGCCAAATGTAGATCGTGCAGCTGAAGACGAGAGACTAAATGCTCACTCATCCCCACCACCCGCCAGCCCAACTCACTAAACCCCACAGCGCTAGCAGCGGCACGGCAACAAACAACAGCCGTTTAACCGCCGACAATGACATTAAGGAGAAGTGACAAGGACCTTCCTTGTTATGGCGGTGCGTATGCTCACTCATTAAATGGCCTCGTGTAATATCAAATAGGTTATAACATAACATGTGGCAAAGCCAAAAAATTGCTGGATATTTTACGCCTAAACGCCGCGCTGGCAATCATAAAGCTCAGGGTTAAGTAGTGCCGTAAATGCCGCCCCAGCCCGCCTGCCAAATAATGGCCGGGTACGCACCGTTCTCAAACACCGAATCGTATTCGCGCCGCTGCGCTTGTGCAGGATGAATCCGGCTGTGGATAAGTCTTTGGGTAAGGGTGTGAATAAGGCTGTGTATAAGTCAGAAGAGTAATAATCGGAGAAATAACCAACGCCGCTAACAAGCGGAAAAGATACAGGCGTACTGATGCATTTAATGGCGCTAAGAGTAGCACGGCGCTGGCACGTATCTAACGTGGAAACAGCATTGGCTAAGTAAGACTAAGTTTAATAGCGCTTAAGGGTAAAGAATGGTTTGATGAGGAAAGGTGATGACTAGGAGCGTGCCATGGATGATTTTTCGCCGTCTGATTTGAAAACGATACTCCATTCCAAGCGTGCAAACCTCTACTACTTACAGCATTGCCGCGTGCTGGTGAATGGTGGCCGGGTCGAGTACGTCACCGATGAAGGTAGTAAGTCGCGCTACTGGAACATCCCTATTGCAAACACCACGTCGATACTATTGGGCACCGGCACTTCTATCACTCAGGCAGCCATGCGTGAACTAGCCAAGGCCGGGGTCTTAGTCGGGTTTTGTGGTGGCGGGGGAACACCGCTGTTTGCGGCTAATGAAGTCGATGTTGACGTCGCGTGGCTCACCCCGCAAAGCGAATACCGGCCTACAGAGTATCTCCAATACTGGGTGCACTTCTGGTTTGATGATGCAAAGCGCCTGGATGCCGCCCGTGCATTTCAGCAGGCGCGCCTGACGCGCATTGAAGCTCTGTGGGCAAGCCGTGTGATGAAAGATGCAGGCTTTAGCATTTCAACAGATCAACTGCATAGCGCCCTTAGCTACCACCGTGAAGCGATCCAGAAAGCACCTAGCACCGTTGACCTGCTCACCCTGGAGGCGCGCTTAACCAAAATGCTGTTTAAGCTGGCGGTGAATGCTACCGAGTATGGCGACTTCACCCGCGCCAAGCGCGGAACTGGCGTAGATCCTGCCAACCGCTTCCTTGATCACGGCAATTACCTCGCCTACGGATTGGCCGCCACAGCCACCTGGGTGCTGGGTATTCCTCACGGGCTTGCCGTGCTACACGGTAAAACTCGTCGGGGCGGCCTGGTGTTTGATGTCGCTGATTTAGTCAAAGACGCCGTTATTTTGCCCCAGGCGTTTATTTCCGCTATGCGCGGCGATGAAGAGCAGGAGTTTCGTCAAGCCTGCATTGAGCGCCTGACCCGCACCGAATCCCTCGACTTCATGATCGATACGCTCAAGGAAGTGGCTCAGGCGTTGGGGAGCGCCAAGCAATGAACGTGCTGCTGATTTCCCAATGCAATAAAAATGCGCTGAAAGAAACCCGCCGCATTCTTGACCAGTTTGCCGAGCGCCGCGGTGACCGCACCTGGCAAACGCCCATCACCCAAGCCGGGTTGGATACCTTGCGCAAACTGCTGCGCAAAAAAGCCCGCAAAAACACCGCCGTTGCCTGCCACTGGATTCGGGGTCACGACCACAGCGAGCTGGTGTGGGTGGTGGGGGACGCCTCGCGGTTTAATATCAATGGCGCGGTGCCCACCAATACCACTGCCCGAGATATCCTGCGCCGCCGCGATGAAAACGACTGGCACAGCGGTGAAGACATTCTCCTGCTCACCGCCTTCGCTGCGTTACTGCACGACCTGGGCAAAGCCTGCGACGCCTTTCAGCAGCGGCTTAAAGGCAAGCTGGAAGGGCGCAACTTATACCGCCATGAGTGGATATCGCTTCGCCTGTTCCAAGCGTTTGTAGGCAGTGACGGCGACGCCACCTGGCTGGCACGACTGGCCGAAGGCAACTATCAAGAGCAGGACTGGCTGGATGGTTTAGAGCGTGACGGATTAGATAGCCCCACATCGGCGGTATTTAGTCGTTTGCCGCCGCTGGCTGCTACGCTGGGTTGGCTAGTGCTTAGCCACCACCGCCTGCCGTTAAAACCGCCGGAACAGGATGGCAATACTGAAAGGCGCTGGGGCAGAGGAAAGGCGCCACTACAGGCGGAGCAGTTGGGCGAACTGTTTGCTTCTATCCATGCCGAGTGGAATGAAATTCCCGAAACCCAAGACTCTAAGCGTATTGCCCCATACTGGCAGTTCAGCGGTGGGTTGCCGCTGAGTACCTCCCGCTGGCGTGAACGCGCTGCTAAGCTCGCAACGCGGCTACAGGCACGGCTAAAAGCGGATCGTCACTGGCTGGAAAGCCACTACGTCATGCACTTAGCGCGGCTAAGCCTAATGCTCGCCGACCATTACTACTCAAGCCTGGAAGATCTCCAGCACCGCGTGCGCGGCGAACCCAACTATCCGCTAATAGCCAATACCGTGCGTAAAACCGGCAAGCCCAACCAGCCGCTTGATGAACATATCCTGGGGGTGGAAAAACACGCTGCGGCGGTCGCCCGGGCACTGCCCAGTGTCGATAGTCACCTACCCCGTTTAGCGCGCCATAAAGGCTTTCGTAAGCGCAGCAGTCACCCGCGCTTTCGTTGGCAGGATAAAGCCTTTGACCTGGCCCAATCGCTAAGGGAGCGCAGCCAACGGCAAGGCTTTTTTGGTATCAACATGGCCTCCACCGGCTGCGGTAAGACCCTGGCGAATGGGCGCATCATGTATGCGCTGGCTGACCCTCAACAGGGCGCGCGTTTTAGCATTGCGTTGGGGCTGCGCACCCTGACCCTGCAAACTGGCCAAGCCCTTCGTGAGCGCTTGCATCTGGGGGAGGATGAACTTGCCGTGCGCGTAGGCGGCAGCGCCAATAAAGCGTTATTTGAGCATTACGAACAAGAAGCCGAAGCCAGTGGTTCGGCGTCTAAACAGGCGCTAATCGAAGAAGACGCCCACGTGGTGTTTGACGGCAATTTTGATAGTCATCCGGTGCTGCGCCGTTTGAGCGATGAGCCGGGCACTCGCGCGCTTATCGCCGCACCCATTTTGGTATGCACCGTTGACCACCTTGTGCCTGCCACGGAAAGCACACGAGGCGGGCGGCAGGTCGTGCCCATGCTGCGGCTAATGAGCAGTGATCTAGTGCTCGATGAAATCGACGACTTCGATATCAACGACCTGCCTGCGCTTACTCGATTAGTGAATTGGGCAGGGCTGTTGGGATCGCGAGTGCTGCTGTCATCGGCCACCTTGCCACCCGCATTGGTCGAAGGGCTGTATGAAGCTTATCGCAGCGGTCGCGAAGCTTTTCAACGCCATCGTGGCGAGCCGGGATTAGCGACGGATATCTGCTGCGCCTGGTTCGACGAACATGATCGTCAGCATGCAAACTGCGCCAGTAGCGAGACCTTCAAGGCCGCGCATCACGCCTTTGCCAAGCGCCGGTTAGAACGCTTATCTATTAGCCCGGTGCGCCGCCGTGGCGATATTTTAGCGTTGCCAGCGTTGGGTAAACGGCCAGAAGAAATAAGGCCCGCGGTTGCAGCGTTGCTACGCGAGCATGCGCTGGCGCTGCACCAGCAGCACCACTCCATTGACCCCCACACCAGCAAACGCGTTAGTTTTGGCCTTATTCGTATGGCCAATATCGACCCATTGGTGGATGTAGCCAGGGCACTGTTTCAGCAGGGCGCGCCAGAAGGTGTGCGCATTCACCTCTGCGTTTACCACTCCCGCCACCCGCTGGTGATGCGCTCGGAGATTGAACGCCGCTTAGATAAAACGCTGCAACGAGCCGAACCCGAGCGCGTGTTTCAGCAGCCGGATATCCGCCGCCTACTCGACAGTAGCGAAGAACACGACCACCTGTTTATTGTGCTGGGCTCGCCGGTCACCGAAGTTGGCCGCGACCACGATTACGACTGGGCGATAGTAGAGCCTTCTTCCATGCGCTCGATTATCCAGCTAGCAGGCCGGGTGCGCCGCCACCGCGAACAGGCGTGTGAATCGCCTAATATTTTACTGCTTGATACCAACCTCAAACATTGGGAGCAATCGGGAAAGCCCGCGTTCCACAAGCCTGGCTTTGAAACAGACAGTTATTGGCGGTTAAGTAGTCACTTCCTTAGTGAGCTATTAACTAAAGATGAGTACCAGGTGATTGATGCCCGCCCCCGCGTGCTGGCGCGGGAAGTGCTGCACGCTAAAGAAAGTCTCGTAGATTTGGAGCATGAGCGGTTGCACCAGTTAATGATTGAACAGCCCGCCGAGCCGTTAACTAAAAAAGAGATAAGAATAGGTAAAACGCCTAAGCCGCCGCCATTGGGTGCCTATAGCTGGCATGTCATGCCGCAGCTGCATTTAACCGGTGTATTGATTCAGCGTGACCCATTTCGTAAGCAGCTCGAACCTGAAATAACCCTAGCGCTGCTGCCCGATGAGGGCGGTGAAACCTGGACGCTGCACCGCGTAGACGATGGCGCAAGGCGGGGTGAAAAGCTCTATGTGCCGGTGGAGGAAAGCCTGCTGGTGCGGGTAGACCTGGCAAAAGAGCAGGGCGAGCGGATTCAACCCTGGGGTGCTAGCGACTACTTAACAGCCCTGGCGGACTTAGCAGAAGACCTGGATATCTCCCTTGATCGCGCCGCCCGTACCTTCGGCACGGTGACAGCCTCGGCTAGAAATCAGCGCTGGGGGTATCACCCGGTGCTGGGGTTTTGGCGGAGCAAATGAAGTTAAGCATGCTCGTTAATATCCGCGAGCGTTTCGCAAACCAGCGCTTGTATGCCAGCAAGCGCCTCAGCGCTGTCATTAGCAAGCCATGAAAGACTTGGAAATTGTGAGCATAAGCCTACAAATTGTTGGTCTTCTTCAGGCCAAAGAATACTAAAGATGTGATCGCTGTGATTTATCATCATTTCTATGCCAGCAGAGTTTGATAACCAAAGGGAAAACGTATGGCAGATAATAGCAGAGCAGCAGAAATTCGCTCTGGGATTAAAGCCTTCTTAAAAGAGCGCTTCGATACCAAAGCGGAAAAGCTAGCTCCCGACGATCCAAAATACCAGGCATTGGTTGAGCAATTTCAATTCGATACCTGGATCAACGATGCGGCAAGGCGCGTTGGTCAACTGCAAGTCGTAACCCACTCGCTAAAACCTATCCACCCAGATGCCAAAGGCTCCAATCTTTACGCCCCACCCGAATCGCTACATGCCCACAACCTAGTAGGTAGTCATGTGCTATCCGCTGATTTTGCGGGCGATGTGGTGGGGAACGCCGCAGCCTTGGATGTTTATAAGTTCTTGAAACTGCAATTTGAGGAAAAATCGCTGCTTGAGCGTGCGCTAGAAAATGACAGCGATTTTGCCAAAGCGTTAAGCGATAACCCCGAACAAGCCCAGGCATGGATCAACGCCTTTGCGGCGATTACCGAACCACGTGGTGAGCACGCCTCACATACCCGAGGCAAACAGCTCTACTGGCTGGTGGGTGATGATGCAGCAGACCTAGAAAATGACGCCGAGAACTTCCATTTACTAGCCCCACTCTATGCCACCTCGCTGGCCCACTGCATCTTCCAAACCATTAACCATGACCGCTTTAGCGAAGAGGCCAAAGAAACACGTAAGGCAAAACGGGAAGGCAAATACGCCGAGCAACCCGTGCACAGCTACCCCAACCTAGCCGTACAGAAAATGGGCGGCACCAAGCCACAAAATATCTCACAGCTGAATAGTGAGCGGGGTGGGAATAACTATCTATTAGCCTCAATGCCACCTAGTTGGAATGTGCGTGACATCCGACTGCCGATGAAAGTGGATTCAGTATTTAAACCGTTTGGTATTTTCTATTACACAGGCGGCGTAAAAGGTTTGGTTAAAGACCTAAAGCAGTTTCTTGAGACCAACCCCTCCACGGACATGCACACCCGCGACCTGCGCGATGACTACACCGCCATGCTGATGGATGAACTGGCGCTGTTTGCCATGCAAATGCACAGCCTACCCGCCGGGTGGAGTGCGAATGAAAAATGCGAATTGGTCGTCGAAGAAGCCTTCTGGCTAGATCCTGGCCGTGCCGAAGAAGATGCTGCTTTTCGTGAGGCGCGCAACAGCGAGGAGTGGGCTGATGACATTCGTCACCGTTTTGCTAACTGGCTCAATGCGGCGTTGGGTGAAAAGCTCCCATTAGGCGATGTGGAATTTCGTCACTGGCAGAAAACACTGGCGAAAGATGCTACCCATCAACGTCTGCTAGATCGTGACCGCCGCTGGATGGAAAGCCTAATGGAAGACTTACACAACCTGCCAGGAGGTGATGACGATGAGTAAAGTGAAAAACCTCCTAGTCCTGCCGCGCCTGCGGGTACAAAACGCCAACGCGATTTCCAGCCCAATGACCTGGGGCTTTCCTGCCATGAGCGCTTTTGTGGGCTTGATGCATGCGCTAGAGCGGAAGTTAGCAGATGCGAGTCTTCCCATTTCATTAGGTCGTGTTGGGGTTATTTGCCATGACTTTGAAGCCCAAGCCACTGAAGGCGGTTATATCCGTGGTTTTCATCTCACCCGTAACCCGGTGGATAAATCGGGTGGTACAGCAGCGATTGTGGAGGAAGGGCGCGTTCATTTAGATATCACGCTGATCTTGACGATTGATACAACTGCTGCAGAAAGTGAGCATTATGATATTGCCCAAAAAATCGGGGAGATCGTTGCGGGTATGCGTATTGCTGGTGGCAGCGTCATCCCTAACCGAACGGTGCCAAGCCACAAGCAACGCCCACAATGGGTCACTCTTGATGACAATGAAGAAGAACGGCAAAAGCAGTTCGCCCGCCTAAAGCGACGCTGGCTGCCGGGCTTTGCGCTAACCCTGCGCGATGACTACCTAACCCAACATCACCAAACGCTGCAACAGCAAAACCCGGAAGCCAGTTTACTGGATGCGTGGCTAGACCTTTCTCGTCTTAACCATGCCTGCACATTAGAAAATGAGGGCGAACCCAACGAGAAGCCCGTTTGGCAGGTGCAGCGCCCCTATCGCGGCTGGCTGGTGCCTATTCCCGTGGGTTATGGCGCCATTTCCGATCTTTTTAATCCCGGCGAAGTGGCTAATGCCCGTGATGCCACGACTAAGTTTCGCTTTGTCGAAAGCCTCTATTCTATTGGCGAATGGGTCAGCCCCCACCGCATGAAGCAACCGGAAGACCTGCTTTGGTACGTTGATAACGACGAAGAAGCGGGACTTTACCGACTTAATAACGATTACCACCTTCGCGCCACTGCACAGTAAACCAGGAGCTTTATCATGGCTAAAAACGATACCCTTAAAACCGCTTCCGTCCTCGCCTTTGAGCGCAAGCTCGACCCTTCCGATGCCCTGCTTTACGCCAGCAGCTGGGAAAGGCGGCAAGATAATCAGCAGTGGCAGCCGGTAGAAGTGCGCGAAAAGTCGGTGCGCGGCACCATTTCCAACCGGCTGAAAGCCAAAGACCAAGACCCTGCTAAGCTAGACGCGGCGATTGAAAATCCCAATCTACAAACTGTCGATGTCGCCACGCTGCCCCACGATGCAGACACCTTAGTTGCTCGTTTTACGCTGCGCGTACTGGCGGGTGCCGGAACGCCTTCGGCCTGTAATAACGCTGAGTACCAAGCCAAGCTGGAACAGGCAGTTGCTGAGTATAAACAAGCGCAAGGTTTCGGCGAGCTGGCGCATCGCTATGCCAATAACCTCGCTAATGGCCGCTTTCTGTGGCGTAACCGCATGGGCGCAGAGCAAGTTGAGGTAAGCGTTCGCCAATTGGCGCAGGGTAAAACCACCAAAGAGTGGACGTTTGATGCACTGTCGCTTTCGTTGCGGGCCTTCGAGGAAACCGCCGAGCTTAAAGAACTCGCCGGTGTTATCGCCTCCGCGTTGGCGGGTGAGCAGCACTTACTGCTAGAAGTAGTGGCTTATGTGCGTGTGGGCAGTGGCCAAGAAGTGTTCCCTTCGCAAGAGCTGATTCTTGATCGGGGCCGGGGTGATAAGAGCAAAACGCTTTATCACGTTAGCAAGGTTGCTGGTATTCACTCGCAGAAACTGGGTAACGCCATTCGTACCATCGACACCTGGTATCCCAATGAAAACGATGAAGATCTAGGCCCTATTGCCGTTGAGCCTTATGGCTCAGTAACCACACAGGGCAAAGCGTACCGCCAACCCAAGCAGAAGGCTGATTTCTACTCTCTGCTAGATAACTGGATGATCAAGGATCAAGTGCCTACGAAGGAAGATCAGCACTTTGTTATGGCGACTCTGATTCGCGGCGGTGTATTCGGCGAAGCGGGGTAAAGCATGGATCACTATATCGATATCCGCCTAAGGCCCGACCCTGACTTTGCCCCGGCAATGTTAATGGGCGCGCTCTACAACAAGTTGCACCGGGCGCTGTTTGATTTACAGGCTGTGGATGTAGGCGTCAGTTTTCCTGGCCATAAACACGGTGTACGCGCTCGCACACTGGGCGATCACCTTCGCTTGCATAGCACGCAAGCGCGTTTGCAGCAGCTAATGAGTGCAGACTGGTTAACCGGCATGCGCGACCACTCCCAGGTGAGTGAAGTGATTGCGGCGCCTGCTGGTGCTCAGCATATCAACGTGGCGCGTAAGCAGTTTAATACGGGCAGTGAAAGCCGGGCCAAACGCTACGCCAAACGGCATGATATCTCGGCAGATGAAGCGCGGAAGATTTATGCCAAGCTGGCTGAACGGCGCATTGAGTTTCCCTTTGTGCAGATCAATAGCCGCTCCACTCAACAGCGTTTTAGCCTGTTTATTGAACATAGCAAACCAGCCATGTCTGCAACGAAGGGCGAGTTTAGCCATTACGGACTAAGCCCTAACGCCACGGTGCCCTGGTTTTGACCCTTTTTTCTAGCATGAAAATAGGCCGCCAATAATCAACCACTTAGCGGTGTCGCTCCGAAAAGGGTGATACCGTTTTTTTTGGCTAAAGCTCTTTAACAATCAGCACATTAATTTTGATATGCTCTAGTGCGCTGCCGCCCAGGCAGCTCAGAAACACGCGGAAGCATGATAGTCGCTTCAATCCTGGTGCGCTGCCGCCCAGGCAGCTCAGAAATGAAGACCCAAGACCCTGGCCTTGCGCATTGCGTGCGCTGCCGCCCAGGCAGCTCAGAAAAGCGGTGCTAGTGGTTCCTACGCAGAGCAGAGGTGCGCTGCCGCCCAGGCAGCTCAGAAAAAAATCGAACAACACCAACGCTAGGTCGGTACGTGCGCTGCCGCCCAGGCAGCTCAGAAAGAAAAACAGCGCTGATTTGTCCGGCCATCCCTGTGCGCTGCCGCCCAGGCAGCTCAGAAACTGACCTTGGCCGCCTGCAGCAATTGCAGCGCGTGCGCTGCCGCCCAGGCAGCTCAGAAAGCGACGCAAGCGTTCAACTTGGCGCTCTTGAGGTGCGCTGCCGCCCAGGCAGCTCAGAAAGGTATACCACACGCTGGAAAGCTACCTAGCAAGTGCGCTGCCGCCCAGGCAGCTCAGAAATTATAGGATCTTACTGGCTAAGCCATCCGGTAGTGCGCTGCCGCCCAGGCAGCTCAGAAACAGGCCACCGCTTGAAGCTGGGCATCTTTAGCGTGCGCTGCCGCCCAGGCAGCTCAGAAAGTGATCAATGGGATAAAGATCAAGAAGCCCGCGTGCGCTGCCGCCCAGGCAGCTCAGAAAGCGCGGGCTTTTTACTTTTAATATGTCCCCCAGTGCGCTGCCGCCCAGGCAGCTCAGAAAATCAGCGGCTTGTATGAATTGCGGGCGGTCTGGTGCGCTGCCGCCCAGGCAGCTCAGAAAGTAATGACCCGCCATTGATTATCGCAGGTGCTGTGCGCTGCCGCCCAGGCAGCTCAGAAAACCAGCAGCATCGATACGCAAACGAGAGCGATGTGCGCTGCCGCCCAGGCAGCTCAGAAAAAGCGCTTGAATTGGCGTCTCACCGATGCGGAGTGCGCTGCCGCCCAGGCAGCTCAGAAAAGGAAGGGCGCGACAGCATTGAAGAAGCATTAGTGCGCTGCCGCCCAGGCAGCTCAGAAATCGAGTGCGCTAGTGTTGCGGTAAGTCTACAGGTGCGCTGCCGCCCAGGCAGCTCAGAAATGCAGCGCCGCATCAGCGGCAGCCCTAGCGACGTGCGCTGCCGCCCAGGCAGCTCAGAAAAGTATGGCGGGTGCTGGGGTGGATATTTCTACGTGCGCTGCCGCCCAGGCAGCTCAGAAATATGATAATCGCGACCCTAGCTCTAATGATCTGTGCGCTGCCGCCCAGGCAGCTCAGAAAGCAACCTAAAGCCGTGGCGAACCGCTGCCGAGGTGCGCTGCCGCCCAGGCAGCTCAGAAACGGTAGGCGGCTAAGAACCTGTCCAGCAGCGAGTGCGCTGCCGCCCAGGCAGCTCAGAAATGGGCGCGCTGCGTAGCAGGATCGAATGCCATGTGCGCTGCCGCCCAGGCAGCTCAGAAACTGCTCTCTAGTGGCCGCTGACAATACAATAGGGTGCGCTGCAGCCCAGGCAGCTCAGAAATGAATGACGGTAATGCGATTGTTTAAATCTTCGTGCGCTGCCGCCCAGGCAGCTCAGAAAGCTTGCCTATTGCAGCGCCGCGCGCGCTTAACGTGCGCTGCCGCCCAGGCAGCTCAGAAAACCGGCATGCAGCCGATTAGCGATGCGCTTAAGTGCGCTGCCGCCCAGGCAGCTCAGAAAAACATCATCGGCGGCGTCAGCGAAACCGGCCAGTGCGCTGCCGCCCAGGCAGCTCAGAAAACATCACTAATCCCGGCTCTGTAACACCTGCCGTGCGCTGCCGCCCAGGCAGCTCAGAAACAGCTGGCACCACGGTGGCACTGAGGCAAGCTGTGCGCTGCCGCCCAGGCAGCTCAGAAAATTACCGAACGCAACACTAGCTACGTTAGATAGTGCGCTGCCGCCCAGGCAGCTCAGAAAAACGGGCTGAATGATCGAGGAGAGCAGGACGAGTGCGCTGCCGCCCAGGCAGCTCAGAAACAGGTGCTAGCCATTTTAGTTCTCAGAATCTGGTGCGCTGCCGCCCAGGCAGCTCAGAAAAACTCGGCACCGCCCTGAACGGTTTTTTAACAGTGCGCTGCCGCCCAGGCAGCTCAGAAAGTTGCGCTAACAGCAAGACCACCCATATATCGGTGCGCTGCCGCCCAGGCAGCTCAGAAAGGGCCACGGTACATACCAAAGTCACCGGGATGGTGCGCTGCCGCCCAGGCAGCTCAGAAAATCATTGAGCGGTGCTTTCGCAAAAAGCGCATGTGCGCTGCCGCCCAGGCAGCTCAGAAAACGAGCGCTTGAGGCGTTGGATGATTACATTCGTGCGCTGCCGCCCAGGCAGCTCAGAAATGACATATCACGTCAATTTATAGCTGATCCTGGTGCGCTGCCGCCCAGGCAGCTCAGAAAGAGTCCGGCGACCGCGACGCCCTGCAGTCAATGTGCGCTGCCGCCCAGGCAGCTCAGAAATCGATGACCGGTGCAGGGATCTACGATAATGAGTGCGCTGCCGCCCAGGCAGCTCAGAAATATCGAGCGCGTTAGCAGCGCGTTGTCCATGAGTGCGCTGCCGCCCAGGCAGCTCAGAAAGACCCCAGTCGGTCTGTTGTACTGCAAGCGGGGTGCGCTGCCGCCCAGGCAGCTCAGAAATAAATGGAAATGTAGAACGCCCTCTATCCCATGTGCGCTGCCGCCCAGGCAGCTCAGAAAATCTAGGTCTTGGAGTTCATTAACTCTCAGTATGTGCGCTGCCGCCCAGGCAGCTCAGAAACTATTACTAACCCGTGGGGTGGGAGATTTAGCGTGCGCTGCCGCCCAGGCAGCTCAGAAATGAGTAACAAGTCAGACCTTGCCGCATATTACGTGCGCTGCCGCCCAGGCAGCTCAGAAAGACCGAAGATTCAGCCGCGTCATCCGTTGCGCGTGCGCTGCCGCCCAGGCAGCTCAGAAAACTATCTGCGCCAGTGGCTCAACAGCAAGCGAGTGCGCTGCCGCCCAGGCAGCTCAGAAAATGTGATAGGCAAGCCATCGCGACGGGCGATCGTACGCTGCCGCCCAGGCAGCTCAGAAAAGCGGACGCGTAGGGGCTGTCTGTGCAGATCAGTGCGCTGCCGCCCAGGCAGCTCAGAAATGCACCGGCGCTGCCGATGGCGGCGTATAGATGTGCGCTGCCGCCCAGGCAGCTCAGAAATGCATCAAAGGCGCTATCGATAGATGACCAAAGTGCGCTGCCGCCCAGGCAGCTCAGAAATCAAGCCTCATTGGATGAAGCGCAAATCGGATGTGCGCTGCCGCCCAGGCAGCTCAGAAACATTAATGCCATCGCACCAGTGGCGCCCTTAGGTGCGCTGCCGCCCAGGCAGCTCAGAAATCAGATAGGAGGTAGCTAGCCTTCCTATGACGGTGCGCTGCCGCCCAGGCAGCTCAGAAAACCATCGGGGCGCAGCAGAAGGAAGGGCGGCTGTGCGCTGCCGCCCAGGCAGCTCAGAAAGTGAGCAAGAAGTAGCCGAAATGAGCCGGTCCGTGCGCTGCCGCCCAGGCAGCTCAGAAAGCGAGATGCGCGATATGGATTTACCCACTCCGGTGCGCTGCCGCCCAGGCAGCTCAGAAAATCCGCACCGGAGAGGAAGCAAGGGTTGCAATGTGCGCTGCCGCCCAGGCAGCTCAGAAAATGGCGAGGTCGGCCATCGCGTCTTCGACGAAGTGCGCTGCCGCCCAGGCAGCTCAGAAAACCGCATGGATCATCACCGAAGTAACCCACAAGTGCGCTGCCGCCCAGGCAGCTCAGAAAAATCGGCGGTTTGGCTAAGGCCCAGCGACGTTGTGCGCTGCCGCCCAGGCAGCTCAGAAATTCATTGGTTAGCACGGCCTCGCCATTCACATGTGCGCTGCCGCCCAGGCAGCTCAGAAAAATGAAAATGCTAGGGCGAATCCCGGTGATGCGTGCGCTGCCGCCCAGGCAGCTCAGAAAAAGGAATCTAGGCAAGAACGTGCAATGCTCGCGTGCGCTGCCGCCCAGGCAGCTCAGAAATTATCGATGTTGCAGATATAGCGTCTCAACAAGTGCGCTGCCGCCCAGGCAGCTCAGAAAACGGCAAGAAGCGGAGAGCATTCGTGTGCGCGGTGCGCTGCCGCCCAGGCAGCTCAGAAAAGACAGAAACGCTGTTCATGAATAACGGAAACGTGCGCTGCCGCCCAGGCAGCTCAGAAATCTACTTCTAGCGTTACCCGATATATCCCCATGTGCGCTGCCGCCCAGGCAGCTCAGAAAGACCAGCTAGACATCGTGCTAACCGACGATGAGTGCGCTGCCGCCCAGGCAGCTCAGAAAACAGCAAACATCATCGGCGGTGTCAGCACCACGTGCGCTGCCGCCCAGGCAGCTCAGAAACGGGCTATTGATTGCCCGCTGCATGCGTTTCAGTGCGCTGCCGCCCAGGCAGCTCAGAAAGATAACAAAGCCCAGCTGGTCGCGTGTTGCATGTGCGCTGCCGCCCAGGCAGCTCAGAAATATCAGCCGCTGAAATACGACGATATAACAGTGTGCGCTGCCGCCCAGGCAGCTCAGAAAGCCGGGGATGCTCGTTATGCGTATTTATCGAGGTGCGCTGCCGCCCAGGCAGCTCAGAAATTGGACGCAGAGACTAGCGCCGCTCAGTACCTGTGCGCTGCCGCCCAGGCAGCTCAGAAAACCACCGGACGCCCCCACCTCCGGCGCTGAATGTGCGCTGCCGCCCAGGCAGCTCAGAAACCGCCCAGGCGCAAATGCCGCCTCTGAAATTGGTGCGCTGCCGCCCAGGCAGCTCAGAAACCGCCCAGGCGCAAATGCCGCCTCTGAAATTGGTGCGCTGCCGCCCAGGCAGCTCAGAAAAAGCCCGGCACATGGCTCGGAAAACGCTACATGTGCGCTGCCGCCCAGGCAGCTCAGAAATAGTGCCGTCACAGCTCCCGCAACTAGGATTAGTGCGCTGCCGCCCAGGCAGCTCAGAAAACGCGCAATCATCATGATCAGTTGCGCATGTGCGCTGCCGCCCAGGCAGCTCAGAAAGTCCAGCTATTTTCGTCGAGGTATTCCACGTCGTGCGCTGCCGCCCAGGCAGCTCAGAAAGTTAGGCCGTGGTTTTCGGAGTGGCTTCTGCCGTTCGGCTCAGAGCAACACCACCCACAAAAAAGCCACCCCGTAAGGTGGCTCTCAGTGCTGCGTTATCAACGCTAGTGCGTTTAACCTTCTTTCGGTGACGTTTCCATGGCGCGTTTGTCGTCGGGCACTCTGACCATGTTGCCGACTTCCAGTTTTTCATGGCGCTGGTGGCGGCCGCCGTTGGCGTCAATGATCGCGGCCACTTCGCCAATGCTAACGGCGTCATCTTCTCGATAGGCTTCTACTTTGACGCGAACCATCGCGCCTTGGTAGCGCGCGGAAATAATATCGCCCGAGTCCGGGGCGTGATGGTCAGGGTCGTTCTTAAAGTACTCAGATACGCTGGCGCTGCCTGGGGCGTCCCATTCGATATGTTGATGCATCGCTGTTTTCCTTATCGTGTTGGGTGTTTCTGCAGTGTAGTGCGTTCAGCCGCTCACTTCCTCTGTGCTTTGCTCCTCCGCTGATTTTTCTGTTGTTTCCACGCTGTTTTCTTGCCCAACGTATTGAAATAAGAAGTTGAGCGCGGCGGGTAAGCTGGCGCGCCAGACTTGCCAAGTGTGGCCGCCAGGATACAGGTCGAGACGCACGTCGTTAGGTTGAATGCGCTCCATGGCTTGGCGCATTAGGCGGGCATGAAACTCAGCGTCGTAAACGTCACTGCGCCCCGCGCTGATATACAGCGGCACGGGTGGAGTCTCGGCCTCTTGTCCAGCGCCGCGAGGTGTTACGCGTAGCCGGTACTCCTCAAGATGAGCGGTATAGTTGAGCGATTCCCACAGGTCAGGATCAAACCGGCCCTGTTCATCGAGAAAGGCCGGATGACGATGGGCTGATGAGTTGCGCGGTGGCTGCGGTGAGTAGCTGGCAGGGCTTAACGCTGCAACAGCGGCGAATAAGTCAGGCCGTTCCAGCGCGAAGTTAAGCGCGCCATAGCCACCGGCTGAAAGGCCGGCAACGCCACGTAGGCGGCGTTCTTGGCCTACACGGTAGGTAGCTTCCACGTGGGGCATTAAATCGTTAAAAAACGCGCTGCGAGCGGGCTCGTTGTAGCCATCTACCCACCAGCTGCGGCTGCCGGGCATAATATAAACGGCAGGAGGAATGTGCCCTGCGCTAATTAACCTGTCGGCGACTTGCTGCAGGTTGCCGCGTGACACCCAGTCGCGGTCGGTTCCAAACGAGCCGTGCAGCATATAGATAACCGGGTACGCGTCTGTCGCCTGAGCGTCATAATGATCGGGTAAATAAACGCTGTACGGATAGTCGTAGCCGAGCGTGGGTGAGAAGAATTGATGATGCTCAACCTCGCTGGCCAAACTGTGGCCGCTAAACGTTAGCCACCCAATTAGCGCTGTTAAAAGGGCTTGAGATCGGTACGAGCACAGCGATAGCTTGAGTTTGGGCACCTTGCCTCCGGGAATTAAAACGGTTCAATAAGGTCGGACAACGGGACGGCATTAGATGTTCATTATAGTAAGGATGGCGTTGTGTAGCGGCGGGAGGCCCAATGCGGAAAGTTGAAGAGATTTATTGGCTGCGTGCTTACGGCTGCATCGCCGTTTTTTTATTTCACCTATTAGACCATGTGAATCAACGCGTTGATAACGTTGCCACCGATCTCTTGCGCTTGCCCCTTGTGTTGGGTACGCCCATTTTTCTGTTTATTTCGGTGTTTGTTTTTGCCGTTCGCTACGATAAATCGGTGCCAGAAGGTTTTCTCATCCAGCGCGTAAAATATGTGATGGTGCCGTATTTTGTGTACGGCTTTATTTACTCAACGGCCGAGTGGGTGCGCTTACAAGGATCGGATGAGCCAGTGGGGTTTATCGCCAATGCCATTGAGTATTTTGTCTACGCGGGTTGGCACGGCTATTTTTTAATCATTGCGATGCAGTTTTATATGGCGTACTGGCTGTTTACACGCTTTCAGCTGTGGCGCTTAAATCCGGTGCCATGGTTATGGGGCTCTTGTGTGATCAGTATGGCCTACTGGGGGCTTGCTTACTGGTTGGGTATTGACCTGCCCGGCTACTTGCTGTGGGTCGCGCCACTAGGTTGGATCTATGTGTTTTTCTTAGCATTGGTGCTGGTACGTTATTACCCGCTAGCGCCAGAAAGCGTGCTTGCCCTACGGCCAACTTGGATGCAGCGGCTGGCTCAGCCCGTTTGGCTGGCGCTGCTCGTTGCGCTGATCATTGCGGGCACTTTCGCGGGCCAGCTGGCCTTTTCATCGAAAGAAGTATGGGTGATCCCTTTCTTTGTGCTGTTTACGCTTTGCGCGATGCGCTACTTAGCCGGGCGACCGGTGCCGGTGTGGGTACGTCACGTGAATGCGCATTCGTTTGGCATTTACTTAGCGCACCCCATGTTTTTTGTGCTGGCCGATTTGGCCGTTGCGCCGCTGGCGTTGCCGGTTGTGGTATATGCCTTGGTGCTTATCGTGGTGGGCATAGTGGGGTCGGTAGCGCTGAATAAGCTGGCGAATACCTTTACGCTGGGGGCGATGTTGTTTGGTAAACAGCTTAAAGTGGCTTAAGGGCGGAAGGCGTAAAATAGGCATTAAAGGCGCAGCGTGTATGCAGTACTAAGCGTGTTTGACGCAGCCGACTCCGCGTGTGTTAATTTCTCATAATGTAACTTATTGTAGTGTCTTGTTTCTTTAGGCAACAAGAAAAAATGTGCGAGCCAAACAAGAGCACCATCATGTCGAGCGCCCCTTTTTGGGGCATTGACGGGTGTTTTTGCTTTATTTTGGTGCATTGGGCGTGTTTTTAGCCCCTGCCTGGCTTCAGTGAGCGCGCTATGCGCCATCACGAGGCACTAAAGAGTATTTTTTAATGGTTATAAAACAAATGGTTGTTGTTTTTTAATACCATAATGGTGCAGTGTTGGCATGATCTATGCTTTCTCCTGTGCAGTAGGTTTTACAGCGGCTACAGGTCGTAGGCAGAAGCCTTGCGGCATGATAAAACGATAGCCGGCCTGAAAGGCTCGCTCAGCGCTTTGTTTATATTTTTCAGCAAGCGCTTGGGGAGCAAAAAATGACAGGCGTGCGTTTTTGCACGTATTTTGTCGCACAACACTTTTATCGGTAGCTTACTGTCGTTAGCTTTAAGCCACGCTCATACCGGAGGACACTATGTCAGCCAAGACCATAGCGCTAATTGAAGAACATGATGTTAAGTGGGTAGACCTGCGTTTCACTGATACGCTCGGTAAAGAACACCATGTCACCGTGCCTGCTCGCGACGTGACCGAAGAGTTTTTTGAAAATGGCCAGATGTTTGATGGTTCTTCCATCGGCGGCTGGAAGGGCATCAACGAATCCGACATGATTCTGAGCCCAGAGGACGGCTCTGCCTACCTCGATCCTTTCACTGAAGACGCTACGCTGGTGCTGCGTTGCGACATCATCGAACCTGCGACGATGCAAGGCTATGATCGTGATCCGCGCTCCATCGCTAAGCGTGCAGAAGCGTTTCTGCAGTCTACAGGCCTTGGCGACACCGCCTTCTTTGGTCCTGAGCCTGAATTCTTTATCTTTGATGAAGTACATTGGAAAACCGACATGCAGGGTTCCATGTACAAAATCTCTTCTGATGAAGGCGCTTGGGCGACTGACAGCGTCGTGGAAGGTGGTAACTTGGGCCACCGTCCGCGCCTGAAAGGCGGCTACTTCCCGGTTCCGCCGGTTGATAGCTTCCATGATATTCGTGGCGCTATGTGTAATACGTTGGAGGCGATTGGCCAGACCGTGGAAGTTCATCACCACGAAGTTGCCAACGCAGGTCAGAACGAAATCGGCGTTAGATTCAACACGCTGGTGAAGAAAGCTGACGAAGTGCAGGAAATGAAGTACGTGATCCACAACGTGGCGCACGCTTACGGCAAAACGGCCACCTTCATGCCCAAGCCGCTAGTAGGCGACAACGGTTCTGGTATGCACGTCCACCAGTCGTTCTGGAAAGATGGTAACAACCAGTTCGCCGGTGATGAGTACGCAGGCCTGTCTGAAATGGCGCTTTACTACATTGGCGGCATCATCAAGCACGCTCGTGCGTTGAACGCGTTCACCAACGCTTCTACCAACTCGTACAAGCGTCTGGTGCCTGGCTACGAAGCGCCGGTAATGCTGGCCTACAGCGCGCGTAACCGCTCAGCTTCTATTCGTATTCCTTACACCGCTAGCCCGAAAGGCAAGCGCGTAGAAGCTCGCTTCCCTGATCCGACCGCTAACCCGTACCTGGCGTTCTCTGCCATGTTGATGGCTGGTATCGACGGCATTAAAAACAAGATTCACCCTGGCGACGCCATGGATAAGAACTTGTACGATCTGCCGCCAGAAGAAGGTAAGGCGATCCCTACGGTCGCGAACAGTTTGGACCAAGCATTGGAAGCGCTCGACGCTGACCGTGCGTTCTTGACCGAAGGTGGCGTGTTCACTGACGATATGATCAATGCTTACATTGAGCTCAAAATGGAAGAAGTTAATCGTATTCGTATGACGACTCACCCGATTGAGTTTGATATGTACTACAGCTGCTAAATGACAATAGCTGCTAAACGACAGCTGCTCAGAGCGCATTAGCCGTCTACTGTTGCTGACGAGATGTTAATAGCAGTGATAAACCCCGCTTCGGCGGGGTTTTTTTATAGCGAGCACCAAGTTGGTGCAATAATAAAAGCGTTAGTGCAGTGCGATGCGATAAAAGGGCTCGATTCTTGGTATTACGTTGCTCGCAGGCCGTGCAATCGGGCATAGGTGCGTAATTGGCGCGCTTATTGCAGTCTCTCATTCATCATCCACCTGTAGGTCTGTAATGGCGATGGAAGACGCGATTTCTCAGGACGGTTTCTCAGAGCATGCAATGCACCAGCGCTTGCTCGAACATCTCACTACGGCAGTATTGCTGCTAGATGGCGAGCTGAGCGTGCGCTGGATGAATCCAGCGGCCGAGGCGCTGTTAGCGGTTAGCCTGAGCCGTGTGCGTGGGAGCAGCCTGGATACGTTACTAGGCGGTGATGAAAGCATTGATGAGGTGTTGGCCAAGGCCCGCGATGCCTTTCACCCTTATACCCAGCGCGAGGCGCGTATTACGCCGCTGAATAGCGACCCGCTGACGGTCGACTATACGGTCACGCCGCTATCAGACAATGAGCTGTTGCTGGAAGTAGAGCCTCGCGATCGATTGATGCAGATCTCCCGAGAAGAGGCGCTGACCACGCGCCAAGAAACCATCAAGATATTAGCCCGAGGGCTTGCCCACGAAGTTAAAAACCCGCTAGGCGGTATTCGTGGTGCCGCACAGCTGCTAGAGCGAGATTTAGACGATCCGGCGCTGCGCGAATATACCCACATTATTGTGGAAGAAGTGGATCGGCTTCGCGATCTGGTCGATTCCATGCTGGGCCCCAATCGGATTCTTAAACATGAGCCGGTGAATATTCACCGGGTGCTGGAACGCGTACGCACGCTATTAATGGCTGAGCATCCCGATGTGGCTATTAATCGCGACTATGACCCTAGCTTGCCCGATCTTTCCGGCGATGAATCGCAGGTAATTCAAGCCGTGCTCAACGTGGCGCGTAATGCGGTGCAGGCCATGAGCGATGCCCAAACGCCTGAGCCCACCCTAATACTGCGTACTCGTGCCCGGCGCCAGTTTACCCTCGGTGCAGAGCGTCACCGTTTAGTCAGTGAAGTTGCGGTTATTGATAACGGCCCTGGCGTTCCCGATGCGCTACACGAAACGCTTTTTTACCCCATGGTATCGGGGCGTGCTGAAGGCAGTGGCCTTGGGCTATCTATTGCCCAGTCGATTTTGCACCAACATCAAGGGTTGATTGAATGCGATTCCCGAGCCGGACATACCGAGTTTCGCTTACTGATTCCATTGGTCTTAATTTCACCGGAGAAACGTCATGACTGAGGCGACACGTACTGATGTTGCGCGGGTGGTGATTGTCGATGACGATCGCGCTATCCGTTGGGTACTTGAACGCGCATTAGCGCAACCCGATCTTGACGTTGAATGCATCGAGCGTGCGGATGTTGCATTGGCCCGCGTGCTGGAAAGCCCGCCGGATGTGTTGGTGACCGATATTCGTATGCCGGGTATCGATGGGTTGGATTTAATGTCGCGAGTCCGCGAGGCGCATCCTGACCTGCCGGTCATTGTAATGACGGCGCACTCCGATTTAGACAGCGCTGTCGCTTCTTATCAAGGCGGCGCGTTTGAGTACCTGCCCAAGCCGTTTGATGTTGATGAAGCGCTGGCGTTAGTACGCCGCGCGGTGGCGCATGCCCGTGAGCGCGAACGTCAGCGCCCGGCCACTGTGCCGGAAGGCTTAAATACCGAAATTATTGGTGAAGCCCCGGCGATGCAGGAAGTATTTCGCGCGATTGGCAGGCTTTCACACTCGCATATCACGGTGTTGATTAACGGTGAGTCGGGCACCGGCAAAGAGCGCGTCGCCCAGGCGCTTCATCAGCATAGCCCACGATCAGGAAAGCCTTTTATCGCCTTAAACATGGCGGCCATTCCACGCGACTTGATTGAATCGGAGCTGTTTGGCCATGAGAAAGGCGCCTTTACAGGGGCCGCGCAGCAGCGCCAAGGGCGCTTTGAACAGGCCAACGGCGGCACGCTGTTTCTAGATGAAATTGGCGACATGCCCGCTGAAACCCAAACGCGCTTGCTACGTGTGCTGGCCGACGGTGAGTTTTATCGCGTTGGGGGGCATACGCCGGTCAGGGTCGATGTGCGCATTATCGCCGCTACTCATCAAAACTTAGAGGTATTGGTGGACGATGGTCGCTTTCGCGAAGATCTATTCCATCGCCTGAACGTGATTCGCATTCATCTGCCCAAGCTTGCCGAGCGCCGCGAAGACATTCCCCGGCTTACGCGGCATTTTTTAGCCGAAGCGGCAAAAGAGCTAACCACCGATATTAAAGTGCTCACCAGTGAAGCAGAAACGCATCTGACGCATTTGCCGTGGCCTGGCAACGTCCGTCAGCTAGAAAACATCTGCCGCTGGCTGACCGTCATGGCCTCAGGGCGTGAAATTCTTGTTGAGGATCTGCCTCCCGAGCTGCGTTCGCCCAACGCCACGGATAGTCGTGTTCACGGCGACTGGCGCACGGCGTTTCGCGATTGGGCCGACCGTGCGCTGGCAGAGGGCCACACGCATTTGCTGGAAGAAGCGGTGCCGGATTTCGAACGGATTTTAATTGAGACTGCCTTGAAGCATACCGGCGGTCGCAAAGGGGAGGCAGCAGAGCTGCTTGGTTGGGGCCGCAATACGCTGACCCGTAAATTGAAAACGCTATTACCGGCGCTGGCAGATGAGTGAGCGCTATTGTTGCGCTTCTATACGCAGGATCTCGGCCCTGATGGCCTCGGCTTCTTCCGTCAGCGTGGCGTTGGCGCGCATGTCGCCATTACGTGATGCCTCCATCGCCGCCTGAAGTTTGCGTTCATAACCTTGCTGCAGTTTCTTTTTGGGGTCGCGCTTAAACATGCCTAACATGAGCAAACTCCGCACTGAAATGTATACTATTTGTATAGCTTTTTAAGGCTCGTGTCGAATGTTTGTTGTATGTTGGCCGGCAAGGGCTTGACGGGCATCGGCACCGCACTGATGTAAGAAGCGTTCGAAATCGAGCAATATCGTATCGAGGCAGGCATGCAGACGATGATCGTCATCGACCATGCGTAGCGACAGCCGCTGAAGGCGGGCGCGTTCGATCACTGGCCCCGGAGCAATCACATCATCACGCCAGCCGTGAATAATGTGAGTATGGCGTGCTTGAATGTTGGGGGACGTTTCAGGGTAATCAATTAAACCCAGAGCCGGGGCCAAGAGAAAACAGCCCAGCACCGGCTGCTGGGCACTGACCGTCGCACTTAGCCAGCCACCTAAGCTTGAGCCTGCTAGCACGCAGCAGGCGGGGTCATCTCCACGTTCGGCCAACACCGCCAGCAGGTGAGTTAGGCGTTGCTGCGGTTCTGCCATACCCCGGTAGTCCATGACGACGGGTTCGCAGTCGTCCAGCTTTTCGGCGATGCTCTTCAGTGCTTGAGTTTTCAATGCACCCGGCCCGCTCTCCAAGCCGTGAGACAAGTAAACAGTCATCATCATCGTTATTCCGCTGAGCGTTGGATAGCCTGGCCACCCTGTTCAATGTCTTCCCCTGCGCCGCGAATAGTATTGCAGCCGCTGAGAAGCAGCGCGGTGATGATGAGAATACCAATGGCAACAGCTGATTTCATGGCGGCCTCCTTGAAGGCATAGTTTGCTAATAGTATTGACTGAGCGCTAACGGTTGGCACCCCTTGGCGAGGGCACTCTTTTCACCATCAGATACTTTTCACCATTAGATAATAAACTAATCCCTGTCGCGTCGTTTCGCTACGGCTGAGTGAAAGAAATGCGCACTTATGTCGTGTGCTTATGTCGCATGTGTCAGTTCTATACATTAATTAGGTATTTTAAAAGACGTTTTTTAGCGTGATTTGTTTTTTAAGAATATGTTTTTAAATGTTTTATTTTTTTATACGGTGAATTGGCCCAGCGTGTGCAACAACTAATTTGTAGCGATAATCGCAGCCATCGATAGGTAGTCAAAGATTTGCATTCAAAGACAGGCATCGCTAAACAAGGTTAGGCAACAGTTATTGAGCATCGTTATTAAGCGTCGTTTTTTCATTTTAATGAGTCATGTCTAAGTCGTCCTTATGGGGCGGGCTAGATTTTAGAAGTTAAGAACTTAGGAATTGAGAACTTAGAAACCAAAAATTCAAAAACCGAGTGAGTGGGCTGAGTACATAAGGAAGGCAGGAAGCCGAGTAAAAGTACAGGGAGCAAAAGGACAACCCGCTTACTCATTGGTTGCAGCGCAAAGAGGCGCTGTTCATCAACGCCAGGGACCGGAATCGATGCGAAACAGCCATCTCATGAAAATGAGGTGGCTTTTTTGCGTCTGGCGTTTACTAGGGTAAATAAATATTGTTCTTTATGTTTTTTGTGCATAGGTTTTGCATAAGTAAAAATTTTGTACAGATTAACACCTTGTTTTGGTCTATCCTTTTAGCAAGTGTAAATATGCTGCGGTTAGAAGGCGTCAACGTCACAGCCGCACACTGACAGGGACAAGACTATGGCCATGGCATTGATGTTGTGCATGTTTTTTTTGTTCTTAGGATTTTCGGGCGTTGGGCTGTATATGATGTTTAAAACATCTTTTATGGCGCGGCTGGATGAGCGCGACGACATGCCTCCCGGTATGTAATCCACCACGGTTCCAGTATGGCTCGTGTCTTCTAGTAATTTGCCCGTATTTTGAGATTTTTATAGGCATATGGAAAACGCCCGCTTAGCGGGCGTTTTGCGTTTAGCCCACCCAATAAAGACTGATCAGCGCAAATGCGTAGCCCAAGGCGGCGCCTGCCAGCACATCGCTTACGTAGTGCAATCCCAAGCCCACGCGCGAAATCGCAATTAGCAGGGTTAACGGCACAATCACCGGCAGCAGCCAGGGAGTGTGCGCGGCGACTAATACGCTAAACATGACTGCATGCATGGTATGGCCGCTAGGAAAGCTGTAGCGATCACGCGCGGGTTCGCAGCACTGAATATCCTCACCGTAGGTAATAAACGGTCGCTCGCGGCATAGCCGTGTTTTCACCAGTCGATAAACGGCCATGGCAAACAGCGCGACGACGCTGTACTGCATGACTCGCCAAGCGCCATCCGGTTGAAGCCAGGGTTGGGCCATGATGAGCAGCGCCCAGGCAGGCCAGTCGCCTAAACGGCTGGCGGCCTGCAGCGTGAAACGCCACGGCGAGTACAGCGATAGGCGTGAGATACGCTGGCAAAACTGCCATTCCAGCAGGTCAAGACGATCGAATACGACAAGCGGACGCGGGCGCATGGTGTGCCTCCTGGGCTTGGTGTAAATAACGCAGAAACTGCTCGGTAATACCTGACCAACTTTGCTCAAGCGCGCGTAAGCGTGCCACGCGGCCTAGGCGTGCGTAGTCAGCGGGATGCTGGCACAGATCTACCGCTGCCCGGCGAAACGCAGCACTATCTCCTGCGGTGACGGTGACGCCATTGCGGCCGCTGCTGATGAGCTCAGCGCTGGCGGCGTGATCATAGGCCATCACTGCCAAGCCGCTAGCCATGGCTTCCCCCACCACGTTGCCCCAGGTTTCTGAAAGCGAGGGAAAAATAAATAAGTCGGCACTGGCATAGTGGCGAGCGAGGGCCTCCTGGTTAATGAAGCCAGTGAAATGCACATCGGGTAGAGCCCTTTGTAATTGTGCCCGAGCGGGGCCATCGCCCACGATTACCTGGGCCATGTCGGGGCGCACTTCACGCATAGCGTGAAAGCTTTCTTGCAATAAGGTGAGATTTTTCTCTGCGGCTAGTCGGCCAACGTACAGTGCGACAGGCTGGTGCTCGCTAACGCCCCAGCGCTTTCGTAACTGTGTGTCACGGTACGCGGGCGAAAAGCGTTCGCCGTCTAACCCCCGTGAAAGCACGTGAACGCCTCGAATGCCTTGGTGCGTTAACGCAGCAGCCTGCGCGTGAGTAGGCACCAATGTTGAGGCGCAGCCGTTATGAAAGTAGCGAAGATAGCGAAGGGCCGTCGACGCTAGCCATGTGACGCCGTAATCTTTGCAGTAGTGGTCGAAATTGGTGTGCCAACCGGCCACCAGGGGAATGTTGAGCCGCTTTGCCGCTTGGCGCGCCGCCCAGCCTAGAGGGCCTTGAGTGGCCAAATAGATCACATCGGGACGATGTGTTCGCCAAAATCGTCGCAGCGCGGCCGGTGTTGCCAAGCCCACCTGGACATCGGTATAGCCGGGTAGTGCAACGCGTGAAACCTGTAGCTCGTGGTTAATGCGCGTGGTATTTCCAGCCACGCGCGGGCGGGGGCGAATAACGTCAACCGGCACTCCTTGCCGATTGAGCTCACAGCTTAGCCGGCTCAGCGTATGGGCGACGCCGTTGATGTCCGGTGACCATGTTTCACTAACGATACAGAGCCGCATGAGCGATTCATCCCTTCATCACGTTTATACGCAGTGTGGGAGAGGAGAATGACACTGCTGAGTCAAACCGATGAATAAGCGATGACACGCGGGCATTAGTCCGGAAGAAACAGGGTGGCTGACCGGGAACAATGCGGGATGGACTTAGATTTAGATGACCTTGTCCTGAAGAATTGATCAAGACGATGAGCATGAAGTTCCGTTTTTTACTCCCCCTGCCCGGCACTAATCTTCAAGCGCTAATTGGAATGCCCCAGCTTCGCCGAACCGAGATATCTTAAAAAAGGCCGCCCGGTACTACGCAAGCCTGCCCGAGTGAAGTAGCGGTTTATTGCTGACAACAGTGACGACTTTCCTGTGCGCACAATGTGTAACCTGCTTCATGTCTCACGAAGTGGCTACTACGAGTGGCGCTTCAGGCCGTTATCAGAGAGGACTATCGACGACGCCCTGGCTACTCTGGTGGTGGGGAGATTATCCAATGACCGTATCTTTCATTCTAAACCTCAGGGTAAATAAATCGTAAAATATAACATCACCTACCTGTGGTAAGAGAAAATTTTACCTAACCCTAGGAGAGGCAGTCAAAGAAACACATTGCCTTTTAGCTTCACGCTCTTGTATTTTTAATGACCTCATATAAGCTTCTCTACTCCTTAGCTTATCCCAGTATTTTTTAATGCCATCTCCAAACTTTTCTTCCATATCTAAATATGAGGCTAGCATTAGGGAGTAACCAACGGATACGTCGGCAGCAGTGAACCTCCCGGAACAAATATAATCTTCGGACAATAGTCTATCGTTAATAAATTTAAGCCTTGAAAGAAACCAGCGTTCATAATCGTTCGCCACTTGTTCTATTCTTCTTTCTAACGATTCAAAGTACTTGTATCTAAGGATAAGGGTCTGCGGAAAAGTAAGTGTAGCTTCTCCGAAATGAAGAAAATTTAAATAGCAGCCATAACTTGGTTCCGCTACTCCAACCCCCATTTTATTAGCAGAGTAGCGGTCGGCTAGGTATTGGCACACTGCCGATGACTCTGTCATAAAGGTGTTATCATCATAGAATGCTGGAACAGTTCCCAAGGGGTTTGTTTTTTTGTAATCTTTTTCTAAATGCCTTGGGGGAAAGTCATGCATAACCAAATCATACTCCATCCCCAGCTCTTCCAGCATCCATAAAATCCGAAATGACCTAGCACTCATACAGTGGTGTAAAGTAATCATAAGTACTCCTAAAAATTATATTGAATGTAAAAACTAAAAATTACTTAAAGACCATTTCCAGCAGCAATAATATAATTGCTAGTAATAGGGCTATCAGCACACAGGCCAATGTGATTAGAGCCACAAAGGGATTGCCGCGCGGTAAAGGCCAACGATCTCCACCCCAGGCGGCGCCGATGGAAAATACTCCGGTAAAGGCAGTGTCTTCCCACCACCAGCATTACCATAGTGGTGGTCTTGCTGGCCTCGATCAGCGTGATAACAGCAAACAGCGGGGCCATTAGGCGGCCGAACCACTCATTGAGTGCATCTATACCCCTGGCAATGGTGTTCATGAAAAGGCTCTCTGAAACGAGTGAATCAAACGTATCGGGGTGTTGGAGGTGCCAGAAAGAGGCCGGGGCGCGTAAGCCCCGACCTGATTACTGGTTTATACAAGCTTCAAGTTCTTCAAGGGAGGGTAGGTTGTCTGTGGTGCGGCTCATGTTGAAGGGCACGGTCAAGTCGCGCCAGATGGAGTAGTGCTCTAGATAGCTGACCATGGAGTGATACACTTGTGCTGTCATTGGATTTTCACATGCACTTTGAATAATAACTTGATTAGTGATTTCTTGGATTGTTTCTAAGTCTTCCTCTGATAGCCTATGAATCTCAACTCCTGCCTCAAGAAAACTTTCAGCCCCTTCAGTTGATTTTCTTTCAAGCCACGAGAGCGACCAAGCCATAGTGGATTCAGCGGCAATTTTTAGTTTATCTTGGGTTTGCTCTGAAAGATTATCCCAGGCATCCTTATTGATCATTACGCCCAGAACACTTCCTGTTTGATGCCAGCCAGGAACAGTCCAATGTTCAACGACCTCTGCAAACCCAGCGTCGTAATCTACTCCAGGAGTATTAAACTCCATTGCGTCTACAATGCCTCGCTCAACAGCTTGATAAATCTCAGCGCCAGACAGCGATACTTGAGAACCTCCCAGGCCACTCAAGACTCTTCCTTGATCTCGCCCAGCCAGGCGAACCCTTTTTCCGTCAATGTCATTTAAACTAGTAATTGGAACCCCTCCCATCAAGCCAGATTCGCTACCAACAATGCCATAAGGGAGATAGACTATATTATATTCCCCATAAACCTCTTGATAGAGTTCCCAACCGCCCCATTGCATTATCCAATTAAGGTAGTCAACACCATTGAACAACATGGTTGTAGTGCCTAACGGAGAAAAGGCCGAGTCAGTACCTGCCCAATAACCTGGCCAGTCACCAGAAGCTTCGATGCTTCCTGTTTCTGTGGCATCGAAGACTTCTGTGCTTGGCATAAGGGTTCCGCCAGCACGAAATTCAATAGACAACTCGCCATCCGTAAGCTTATTTACAGTCTCGACCCAGTGTCGATCGATCTCAATTAACCCCAAGCTCTCTGGCCAAGTCGATGTCATAGTCCATGTATCTTGAGCATTTGCTGTTGCCGATAAGCTCAGCAAAACTGTTGAAATGATCGTTTTAATTAAATTTGTTTTTTTCATGGCCATCTCCAGTTGTTATAAAACATCGTCTTTTGGGTAGTTTTTCAACATGATAGGAGCTAATTAATTTTCTTAAGTTGCAATAAAGTCTCCAGATGGATTAAAATTCATCGTCGTTTTGGTCCTCTTCAAATCAGTGCCATGAGCAATGATATTTATGTTGGAATTGTTCGTAAATACTAGATAAGCAATGCAGTTCCATATAATTTTTTGTTACATTCTTTTAAGCTTCCCACGTATAATTTTTCCAGTAGCTGTCTGCGGAAGCTCATCGATGAATGTTATTTCACGCGGATATTCATGTGCTGCTAAACGCTTTTTAACATGACTTTTAAGCTCTTCCGAAAGTTCCTCGGTTGGCTCATACCCTTCCGCCAACACAATAAATGCCTTTACTATTTCAGTCCTCAGTGCGTCAGGCTTTCCTACTACAGCAGCAAGTCGTACAGATGGGTGTTTAAGTAAACAATTTTCAATTGGTGCGGGGCCAATTCGATAACCCGCACTAGTTATGACGTCGTCATCTCTTCCAACAAACTTAAAGAAGCCATCTTCATCTTGCACACCCAAATCACCGGTTACCAACCAATCGCCAATAAATTTTTCTTTAGTGGCCTTGGGGTTGTTCCAGTATCCAATAAACATAACAGGGTCAGGGGATTTGATAGCTATACTTCCTAACTCACCACTTTTAAGAATATTTCCCTTGTTATCTATAACTGCAACTTTATGACCTGGTACAGACTTACCTATATGCCCTGGCTTATGAACGCCCATCTGTGCGCTAGATGAAACCACAATATTGCATTCAGTCTGCCCATAAAATTCATTTATTGTTACATCAAAAATTTTGCGCCCCCAGTCAAGAAGTTCTTCCCCTAGTGACTCTCCGCCACTTGCAATACTTCTAACATTCAGATCCCACTTATTCTTAGGGCTCTTCTCTTGCCGCATAATCTTAAGTGCTGTTGGGGGAAGAAATATATTTCTTACCCCAAAACTTTCAATGAGAGAGAATGCTTCTTCAGCATTAAATTTTAACATTCGCCTAGCAATTACAGGGACACCAAAATACAGCGATGGCAATAAGACATCTAATAGGCCGCCAATCCATGCCCAGTCCGCAGGTGTCCACATCACATCTCCGGTTTGTGGAAACCCATCATGTGAAATTTGAACACCGGGGATATGGCCAATCAGCACCTTATGAGAAAGAACAGCACCTTTCGAGCTCCCTGTAGTACCTGATGTGTAAATTATCATGGCCGGGTCATCTGCTGACGTTTTCTTCGCTGAAAAATGCTCATCAAACAGAGATATATCTTTATGAAAATCAATAGAACTAATATCTGACTTACAGGGTTCTATAGAATAAATTATCTTAATGCTATTAAGATCATTGATAATGGGTAATAAATTCTCGCCTCCCCTAGCATCCGTTATAACCACACGCATGGAGCAATCATTCATTCTATGAAAAACAGCATCCGGACCAAACAAGCTAAACAAAGGAACAGCAATAGCGCCTAATTTATAACAAGCAAAATGAGAAACGGCCGTTTCAGAACACTGTGGCAGGTAAATGCCAATTCTATCTCCAGACACCACCCCCTTTGCAGCCAAACTATTTGCTAACCTATTTGACTTTTCCTGCAACTCTTTGTAGGTTATCTCTTTACTCCCCCCTTGGCCGTCGACCTCTATCAGCGCAACTCGTGAATTATCTTTGTTAGCCCATTTATCACAACAAACATCCGCGATGTTAAAATCTCGACAACTCGGCCAAGAGAAATTGCTTACAATATCTTCATAATTTGAAAAAGAACTAATCATATCCCCTCCTTAAAATTATTATTGAAGCCTGATAATTTTTGATATCATCTCCGCCATATTTCGACAGCCAAGCTTTTTCATAACCTTAGATCTATGCGCTTCAACTGTCCTGTAGGATATACCAAGCTCTTTAGCTATTTCTTTACACGTCATCCCGTTAGCAATATATCCTGAAACCTCTCTTTCCCTAGCTGATAGGATCTTACTTGGCCCAGAGAAATCTTCAGCTTCAGAAAAGCTCCAAACTGCCAGCTTGAAAGGATCTTGTGGAGTTAATGTTCTACCCGAAGCTCTAGCCCAAAAGATCTTGCCCCCCTTGGTTTGCATAAACCTCTCATCTACATAAGAGGCAGACTCCATCAGTTCTGAATAACTTTTCTCACCAATCTTGTTGAAGTCGGCAACGGAGGGATAAAGCTTCAAAATCAATTCTCCTAAAAGCTCCTCCTTTTCATACCCAAACAACTCGCAAAATTCTGCATTACAAATTTTTATTGATCTACGCTCAGTCAGCACAAGGGCAACAGGAGCATATTCAAAAACTAGGTTCTCAACTTCATCACTAAGCACAGAGCTCATGGGCGGCATCATCTAGTCATTTGATAGCGTGACTTGTTTTTAGTTACGCGCTTCAATCCAATGTTGGTTCATTAGAGATTATCAGCACGCACTACGTTCCTCTATACGTAGTACTACGTATAGAGGAACGCATAATCTTCTACTATTGCATATCTTTTCAATGGTCAAGTAAAAACAGCCTGCGATTTATAATTAACCCTGTGCTTTTTCGCCATCTCGGCGATACTGCGCGTACCCGCAGATCCTTCGCTCTCGCGAAAGAGCTCTTTGACCTTGGCTATTTCCTTTGCCGTTGTGACATATGTAGGCCTTTTTGAACGTTGTACCCAGTATTTAAAGCAGCTGCTATGTACGCCAAACACGCCAAACAGCTTTTTCACTGGATAGCTCGTCTTGAGTTTCTCGATTAGCGAAAAGTGTTCAGGGAGTCCGACATCAAGAGAGCGGTAGCTTTTTTAGGATGTCTTTTTCCATCTCAATATCACGGATGCGCTTTTAAGCGCGCGAATATTGAGCTGATCGGGTGTCATGGGCGTTGCTTTAGGGCGTTGGCCATCGCGCTCTTGGCGACGTCAACCCTTGATCGAGATTCGGCGGTCTCAAGTTCAGGGCCGTCGACGCCAGCCATGTGACGCCGTAATCTTTGCAGTAGTGGTCGAAATTGGTGTGCCAGCCGGCACTCCTTGCCGATTGAGCTCACAGCTTAGCCGGCTCAGCGTATGGGCAACGCCGTTGATGTCCGGTGACCATGTTTCACTAACGATACAGAGCCGCATGAGCGATTCATCCCTTCATCACGTTTATACGCAGTGTGGGAGAGGAGAATGACACTGCTGAGTTAAACCGATGAATAAGCGATGACACGTGGGCATTAGCCCGAAGAATGCAGGGTGGTCAGACCGAGAAAGATGTGGAATGGGCTTATATTTAAATAACGTTAATCTGAATATTAGTTAACATCTATATGTTAACGTTTTATGGCGTTTTTATTTTTTCATTATAAATAAAATTAAGTCCAGAAAAATTAAAACGTTAAAATTAATGAAATATAACTGCTTTAAGGTTCCCGGCGCTAAGGCGTTATTTGTTCTTCGCCGTGACTAGCAATGCTCAAGTATTGACTACTTCAATGGGAACACGCATGTTTAAAAAAATGACTCTGGCCCTAGCCGTTAGCAGCTTATTAGGAGCCACTGCAGCACAAGCAGCCACCGTTTATGATCAAGATGGTACTGATCTGGAGATCTATGGTCGTATCGCGATGGGTTTTGAAGGCGGTGGTGTTAAGAACGGTGTAGACAACGGTGAGGAGTTCCGTAACTTTGGCTCACGCCTACGGATTACCGCTGGCCACCAGGTCTCTCGCGATCTGCGCGCTTTTGCTCGCGTTGAGTGGCGCTTTAGAGCCGATGAGCGAAGCAGCCCTGGTTTTGATGAAGTCCGCAACAGCTACCTTGGTTTAGAAAGTAAGCAGTTCGGTACCTTTATGGCCGGTAGCTACAATAGCTTCTACGATAACTACGTGATGGCACCGTTCGACGTTTACGTTGAGCGTGGCTATGAATTCGCTGGCGGTGGCTTGCAGTCACGTGGTGACTCTGTTGGCTACAAATCACCTAAAATCAATGGCTTTCAAGCTATGCTGTCTGCGAAACACTTTTCTGAACGCGGCTTAACCGACGTTGAACAGAACGGTGAAGGTAGCGCTATCGCAACGCAAGGTGGCGTGGTTTATGAAACGGGGCCGGCTCGTTTAGCGCTAGGCTACGTTGAAGACACTGTGCGTGGCGGCGGTAACGGTGACATGCGATATGGTGCTACAGGCGAGTTTGCCATTACCGATGGTGTCTCTGCTCGTGTTGGTTATGAAACCCGCGGCGATGATGATGTCTACGGCGGCGGTTTCGATAAAATCGGTGTTGGTGCTACTTTCGCGATTGATTCATGGAAGTTCTTTGCCGATTACTACAACATCGAGGTGGACGGTGCTAGCAGTGATCGCAACGCTTGGGCGTTAGGGTCAATGTACAAGCTGTCTAGCAATTTCGATATGTTCCTTGAGCTTAATGATCGTAATCTAGATGCTGTTAACGATTACGAAGAAGATATGTACTTCGCATTAGGCGCTCGCTACCACTTTTAATTAACAGAATGTTTTTAGCAGTGGCGTTATTTTAGTTCTTTGCTCTTAGTTAGCTCGCATGTTTCGATCTTTACCGGTGTGGATGCTTCCACACCGGTTTTTAGTGTGTCCGAAAAGTTATTTAAGTGATGGGGTATTTTTTTGATAATATTATAAACTCGATATAAAAGGAGCCGTTAAAATGCATTTTAATCGATATAGTCTTGCGCTAGGGACAGCACTGTTCATTACCGCCTCCCCTGTGTTGGCCGATAGCTACACGCTGACGATTTTTCATACCAACGATCTCCACGGGCGGACCGATCAGTATCCCTATTTGATGACCGCGCTGAATCACGCGCGTGAGCAGTATGGCGAAGGGCTATTACTCGATGCTGGTGACATCTTTTCTGGCACGCTGTATTTCAATGAGTTTCAGGGCCAGGATGCGCTGGAGTTTATGAATCTCATGGGTTACGACGCCTTGGTTCCCGGTAATCATGAGTTTGATTTGGGTGACCCGGAAGAAGGGCATCAGGCGCTAGCGGCGTTTTTTGCGGGTGCCGACTTTCCTATTCTCGGCGCCAATCTAGATTTCTCCGCAGCACATGAATTTGCTGACTCGCTGGGCGAGTCGCTTAGCGCAGACGCGCAAGCGGGCAAGCTTTATGACGGTATTATTATCGAACATCGCGGTGAGCGAATCGGCATCTTTGGGCTAAGTACTCAAGATAGCGAGACAATTTCAAGCCCCGGCCAAGTCGCTATCAGTGATTATCAACAAGCTGCTGAGGACATGGTGACAAGCTTTGAAGATCGAGGCGTGAACAAGATTATTGCGCTGACTCATTTGGGTTACGACAGCGACCCAAGCGTGGGCAATGACCTGCTGTTGGCCCAGCACGTGGAAGGGGTGGACGTGATCATCGGTGGGCACAGCCATACGCGCCTTGAATCACCCGTTACGGTGGACGAGAGCGACCTAGGCGAGCCCAAAGCATCGACGGTGATCGGCCAAGCGAACGAGTACGGCAAGTACCTGGGCGTGATGCAAGTCACCTTCGATGACGGCGGCTTGGTGCTCCATGCCAGGGGCGAACTGCTGGCGGCAGAGGATTTCAAGCCTGATGCTCAAGCGCTTGAGATGCTCGAGCCGTACACCGCTCGAATCGAAGAAGTACGCGATACCCAAGTGGGCGCTCACCTGAATACATCGCTTCCCAACCCGCGTCATGGCAATGGCGATGAACAAAGTGTGCGTGCCGATGAAACCGCGCTGGGTAACCTGATTGCCGATGGTCAGCTTGCGGCCGCCCGCCGGGTGAACCCGGACACCGTGCTGGCGCTACAAAACGGTGGCGGCATTCGCGAGCCGATTGCCGAGGGCGATATCACCGTTGGCGAGCTGATCGCGGTGCAGCCCTTCGGTAACCGGTTGACGCTGATGGACGTGACCGGCGCCGAGCTTCTAGAAACCTTCGAGATTGCACTGGCGGGCGCGCCGGAAGAGAGCGGCGCCTTCCTGCAGGTATCTCGCGGCACCCAGGTGGAATATGACAGCCGCGAACTCGCAGGCGAGCGCGTGATAAGCCTGAAAGTAACGCAGAACGGTGAGCTGCAGGACGTTGACCCTGCGCGTACCTACACAATCGCCACCAATAACTTCACCGCTGCCGGCGGCGACAGCCATGCTGCGCTTAAGGCCGCCTATGATGACGAACGCAGCACCATCGTGGGTAACACCGATTGGGAGATGCTGCGTGACTATATGGTGACGGTTGGCGAAGTGGACTATCACGTTGAAGGCCGGATTATCGACCTTGCTGCCAGCGAGTCTTAAGACTACTTGCGGCGTTAACTTATGGACTAATCCCCCATGCGTTGCCCAGTTGTGCTGTTGAAAGGATGCAGGGCGTCGCGGGTTACAAAAAATCGCAGTGTTTCACCTTCGGCGACCGGCGGCTGGCCTGAAACGCGAATGACGATGGGCTGGTCGCTTTCGGCAAGCGTCACGTACAGATGGCTTTCGGCACCGGCGGCTTCAAATAGCGCAAGGGTTGATTCGACGATTAAGTGGGGCGCGGCAGGGGGTATTAAGTGCATGTCATCAGGACGAATGCCGACGATATCGGTGCCTTCTGGCAAGTCATCCAGCAGGCCGCTGGCGCCTTTTTCCATTAGATAGTTCACCGGCAGCATGTTCATGGCGGGGGAGCCGATAAATCCCGCAACGAATAGGGTTGCCGGTCTCGCATAAATTTCCATTGGCGTGCCGACTTGCTCAATCCGCCCGGCATTTAAAACGACTAAACGGTCACCTAGCGTCATGGCTTCTAGCTGGTCGTGGGTGACGTACAGGCTGGTCGTTTTCAAGCGCCGTTGGAGCTGCTTAATTTCGACACGCATTTGCACGCGCAGTTTGGCATCCAGATTAGACAGCGGCTCGTCGAACAAAAACGCGGCGGGGTCGCGGACCAGCGCCCGTCCCATCGCAACGCGCTGGCGCTGGCCGCCGGAGAGCTTGCGCGGTTTGCGTTCTAGGAACTCCTCTATTTCGAGCATTTTGGCCGCTTTACGCACGCGCACTTCGATCTCGGGCTTTTTGAAGCCACGGTTCTTTAATCCGTAAGCGAGATTGTTGTACACCGTCATGTGTGGATAAAGCGCATAGTTCTGAAACACCATGGCAATATCGCGTTCGGCGGGTTCGAGTTTATTGACCACGCGATCACCGATCTTAAGCGTGCCCTGAGTAATCGTTTCCAGCCCTGCGACCATGCGCAAAAGCGTCGACTTTCCGCAGCCTGAAGGGCCTACCAGCACCACAAACTCGCCGTCTTTAATCGCTAGATCAATGCCCTTTACCGCATGCACATCGCCCGCGTAGGTTTTCTCAAGCCCTTCCAAGGTAATACTGGCCATGTTATTTCTCCGTCTCGGTCAGGCCTTTCACAAACATTTTTTGCATGAACAGCACCACTAATACTGGTGGCAGCATGGCAAGCATCACGGTCGCCATAATCAGGTTCCAGGCGGGTACGCGGTCGGATGATGCCATCAGCCGCTTGATGCCCAGCACGATGGTATAGAAGTCTTCGTCGGTGGTGACCAGCAGTGGCCACAGGTACTGCACCCAGCCGTAGATGAACATGATTACGAAAAGCGCGGCGATATTGGTGATCGATACCGGAAGCAGAATGTCCTTAAAGAACTTCATCGGCCCGGCGCCGTCCACCCGGCTCGCTTCCATCAGCTCTTCAGGCACCGTCATGAAGAACTGACGGAATAGGAAGGTCGCAGTAGCTGAGGCAATCAATGGCAGCGTCAACCCCGCGTAGGAGTTGAGCATGCCCAGGTCGGCAACGACCGCATAGGTGGGGATGATACGAACTTCGACCGGTAGCATTAGGGTGATGAAAATGATCCAGAATGCCAGCATGCGAAACGGAAAGCGGAAATAGACAATCGCAAAGGCGGATAGAATCGAAATGGCGATCTTGCCGATGGCAATGGTCAGCGCCATGATCAGCGAGTTGCCCAGCATCAGCAACACCGGCGGCGTGCCGCCCACCTGCCAGCCGGAGCCCAGCATCTGTTTATAGGAGGCCCACATATTTTCGCCGGGCACTAGCGGCAGCACGCCGCGCACGAAGGCGCTGGATTCGTGAGTCGAGGCGATAAACGCCACGTATACCGGAAACGCCACGACCAGCACGCCAGCGATCAGCACCAGGTGGGTCAGGAGGTTCAGATAGGGTCTATTTTCAACCATGTCGATACTCAAATAAGTGAATAGCCTTAACGCGCTAGTAGTTGACCCGACGCTCCACATATCGGAACTGGATAAACGTCAGAATGATCACAATGCCCATCAGCAGCACCGACTGCGCGGATGAGGAACCAATATTCAGCCCCGCCACACCATCGGTGTAGACCTTGTAGACCAGCGTCATGGTCGCCTGGCCTGGCCCGCCGGCAGTGGTGGCATCAATCACCCCGAAGGTGTCGAACATCACATAGTTGATGTTGATGATCAGCAAAAAGAAGGTAGTGGGCGATAAAAGCGGCAGCACGATGGTCCAGAAACGCTTGAAGGGCCCCGCGCCATCAATGGCTGTCGCCTCCATCAGCGACTGTGGCACCGATTGCAGCCCGGCCAGGAAAAACAGAAAGTTGTAGGAAATCTGCTTCCAGGCGGCTGCAATGGTGATCAAAATCATCGCCTGAGTGCCCGAAACGCGGTGGTTCCAGCTGATGCCGAACCAATCAAGCAGATGCGGTAAAAGGCCGATGGTGGGATTGAACAGAAACCACCACAGCACCCCGGCAACCACCGGAGCGACGGCGTAAGGCCAGACCAGCAGCGTGGTGTAGAACTTGGCGCTCTTCAGTACGCGGTTGACACAAACGGCGAGTAAAAGCGCCAGACTCATCGAAAGAACCGTCACCGAGAGGGAAAAAATCGCGGTGCGCCCTAGTGCATTCAGGTAGCTGGGGTCGGCCAGAATACGTGCATAGTTCTCAAGGCCGATGAACGTCGTCTTGAAGCCAAACGCATCGGTACGCTCGAAACTCGATTTGACCGCCTGGCTTGCCGGCCAGATAAAAAACACCAGCGTGATCGCTAATTGCGGCGCCAAGAGTAAAAAAGGGAGCCACCGATTTTGATAGGTGGAGCGTTTGGTCTGCATGGCACATCCTGTCTTACTATCGTTGGTGCGGCTGGCCGCTGTGGACAGCTGCCAGGAAGTAAGCCATCCCATAGGCTCCGGTGATCAGGGCGTATGGGATGGCTCCTATAACAAACCCCGGCTATAAAAGCCGGGGCCTTTTTACCAGTAACGAGAAGGGCTTAGTTATTGGCAGCCTCGAAGTCGCGCAGGATCTGATTGCCGCGACGAGCCGCATCATCCAGCGCTTGCTGGCCGCTCTTGTTGCCAGCCAGTACGGCCTGGAACTCTTCGTCCAGAACCATGCGCACCTGTGGGTAGTTGCCAAAGCGCAGGCCCTTGGAGTTTTCCGTAGGCTCGTTTAAGTTGATCTGCTCGATGGCGATATCTGCGCCCGGGTTCTCGTCGTAGTAACCCTGCTCCTGGCTCAGCTCATAAGCGGCGGCGGTAATCGGCAGGTAGCCGGTGCCCTGGTGCCATTCGGCCTGAACTTCGGGTAAGGAGAGATACTCGAGGAATTCGGCAACGCCTGCGTACTCGCTTTCTTCGTGGCCGGAAAGCACCCACAGGGTCGCGCCGCCAATGATGGAGTTCTGCGGTGCGCCGTCCACGTCATCATAGTAAGGCAGCATGCCAAAGCCCACGTCGAAGTCGGAGTTGGCCAGAACGTCGGCCCGCGACGCTGACGAGTTCATGTACATCGCGCAGTCGCTTGAGTAGAACGAGGGCGCCGCGTCCGGGCCGTTCGCCGGGCCTGCGTAGCTGTAAACGCCGCTATCCGACCACTCCTTCAACTGATCCCAAAAGCGCGCTTGCACCTCACCGTTGAAGACGAACTCGGTATCCAGTCCGCCGAAGCCGTTTTCCTGGGTGCCGATGGGCTGATTGTGCAGCGCTGAGAAGTTCTCAAGGCCCACCCAGTTGGCGGCATAGGCCATGGTGAAGCCACAGGAGGCTGCGCCCTCGTCGACGATTTGCTGGCCCATCTCGCCCATTTCTTGCCAAGTGGTCGGTGGCGTTTCCGGGTCGAGGCCAGCGGCTTCAAAAATGGCTTTGTTGTAGTAAAGAATCGGCGTGGACGAGTTGAACGGCAGGGAGAGCATGTTGCCGTTGGTGTCGGTGTAGTAACCCGTCACTACGGGCAGGTAGTCGTCCGCGTCAAAGGTGTTGCCGTGCTCTTCCATCAGCTCGTAAACCGGGTATATGGCGCCCTGGGCGGCCATCATGGTGCCGGTGCCCACCTCATAAATCTGTACGAGGTGTGGCTGCTCGCCTGCGCGGAAGGCGGCAATGGTGTTGACCATGGTCTGTTCGTATTCGCCCCGGTAGGAGGGCGTGACACGGTACTCATCCTGGGTGGCGTTGAAGTCCTCGGCCAGCGCGCTCAAACGATCGCCCAGCTCGCCGCCCATGGAGTGCCACCAAGTTATTTCGGTCGCTGCGTGAGCCGACAAGCTAAGGCTTGCCGCTGCGATACCTACTGAGAGGGCGTGCAACGTAAAACGAGACATAACAGCTCCTTGTGAGCCTGAATTTCATCAGGCAGTGCAGTACGTTTTTTAAGATTTTTGAATGCACTGAACAATAGAGAGTGTAGGTGACGTTTTGATGAATGCGAGGTGAATACGAAATGAAATTCAGCATTAGGTAAGCAGAGTAGGTTTCATAAGGTGGGAGTGGTAGGGTTAGCGCCATATCACTTGAGAAAGAGAAGATCATGTCTGACACCATCGCGCTTTTGGAAAAACTGGTCGCCTTTGACACCACCTCTAGCGAATCTAATTTAGCGCTGATTGAGTACGTTGAAGGTTACTTAGCTGGGCATGGCGTTAGCGCTGACCGTGTGATGAGTCCTTGTGGCACCAAAGCTAACCTAGTCGCCAGAATTGGCCCTGATGCACCGGGTGGCGTCATGCTTTCTGGGCACACTGACGTGGTGCCGGTGGCCGGACAGCCGTGGTCGAGTGACCCGTTTACGCTGCGCGATGGTGGCGATGGGCGTTTGTATGGGCGTGGCACTTGCGATATGAAAGGCTTTATTGCCTGCGTGTTGGCCAGGGTGCCTACCTGGGTGAAAGCACCGTTGCAGCAGCCGATTTATCTAGGCTTCTCGTACGATGAAGAAATTGGCTGTGTCGGCGCGCCGGACCTTATCCGTTTCTTCTGTGAACACTACTCACAAACGGCCAACGTCATTGTGGGTGAGCCAACCAGCATGCAGCCGGTGGTAGCGCAAAAGGGCGCAACGAACCTGCGTACCACGGTGATTGGTCGTGAAGCGCACAGCAGTCAGGTCAACCAGGGTACGTCAGCGATTCATGTGGCGGCGCGGCTAGTAACCGTTATTGAAGACACAATGGCAGCCTTAGTCGAAGAAGGACGTGTGGATGAGACCTTTAACGTGCCGCATACCAGCCTGCATGTAGGAAAAATTAAAGGCGGTACGGCGATCAATATTATGGCGCGAGAGTGTCAGTTTGATTGGGAAATCCGCCACCTGCCCACCGAAACGTTTGAGTCGGTCTATGCGCGTTTCGATGCATTTTGTGCACAGTTAACCGCTGAACTACAGGCGAAAGGCAAGCACGTTGAGATCACCACTACGCCCCTTAGCCCGACAGTGCCGGGGCTGGCTGATCGTGATAATGACTACGTACTACGTTTAGCCAAAGATCATTTGCCAGCTGCCTGCTGCAACCACGCAGTGGCTTACGCCACCGAGGCCGGGCAGTTTCAAGGCCAAGGCTTGCAAACCATTATTCTCGGCCCTGGCAGCATCGCCCAGGCGCACCAGCCCGATGAGTATGTCGAGATAGAACAGCTGCAAGCCTGCGATGATTTTCTAGCTAAGATGGGTAAAGCGCTGGAGCAGCCGGCTTAACAAGCGCGCTGCCTGATAACAAAAATCCCACCCTGTTAAAGGGGTGGGATTGTTTTCAAGCACACATTAAATAAGATGTTTATAGCGCATCAGTGCTGAGAGTGTTGCTCATAAAGCTCGGCTTTGGCATGACGCATCACGTCTTCGCACGCCTGCTGCTGGGCTAACTGCGTTAGCAGACGCTGAGTGACTTCAAAGCCTTTACCTAAACACGTGTCTACTTCTTGGGGGCTAACCATTGGCGTCACGCGGTAGTCAATTTTTACCGTGCGCCCGCCGCCTTCCAGTCGATCCGCAACACCCCTGAGCCGCCATGCGACTCTCTCTTTCCAAGTGGCTGATTCTTCCGCGCCTTCGTTTACGCTAAACGTGCACTGCCATTCCGGTTTGTAAACCTTCATAGGGAGAACCTCCAAAATTTTGGAAAGAATGATTGGTCGTTATTCGTACTCCGTCGTTTAAATATTTTGCGTTACCACTATATACCCAACCCAGCGGAAATATCGACACAAAACGTATACATGCCGGGCGACGCGCATAGCACCTTTCGGTTAGGCTATGAGCGATGTTGTGAAAGAGCACCTGTTATGACCTTAACGACCCCTAAAACGTGCCCCTGTGGTAGCGATTTAACGCTGGATAGCTGCTGTGGTCGCTATCATCACGGTGAGGTGGCGCCTACACCTGAAGCACTGATGCGTTCTCGCTATGCCGCCTTTGCGCTAGGTCTTAGCGACTACTTACTCGCGACATGGCACACCTCAACGCGGCCAAGCAGCCTGCCGCCTGACCCCGATACCGAGTGGAAAGGGCTCACTATCGTGGCCGCCGAGCCGCCGCTTGCGAATGTCGGTTACGTACATTTTCGCGCCTTTTTTTGTGAACGAAAACGAGAGCATGGCCGTTGGCATGTGCTTGATGAAGTGTCTCGCTTTACGCACGAAGAACAGCGCTGGTGGTATGTGGACGGCACGCCCACGCTAACGCGTTTAAAGCCGCGCCGTAATGATCCGTGCCTATGTGGTAGCGGGCGTAAATTAAAGGTTTGTTGCGGTGAATAGTGGCATCGTTGAGCCTCAGCAAGCCGGTACTCAATGGTATCTGTACTTACTTGAGTGCCAGCGCGGCACCTATACCGGGATTACCAATAACCTAGCGAAGCGTTATCAGGCGCATTGCCTTGGTAAAGGGGCGCGTTACACGCGGGCGAACCCTCCCGTTGCGCTATTAGGCGCCGAGCCGTTTGAAGATCGCGCCGCCGCTAGCCGTGCTGAATACCAGTTAAAGCAGCAAACAGCGAGCCAGAAACGCCGCTGGGCCAAACAGTGGCCGTATCAATTAGATGCCGATTAAGGAACCTGCATGCTGACGTTTTACTCAGAAAAAAGCCGTTTGCGCCAAGCGCGTACCGAGTTACATGATGGCGCGTTGGTCACACCATTTGAGTGCCCTGAACGCCTTGATCTGGTGCTTAAAAAAATCCGTCAATCTGGCCTTGGCGATATTTGTACGCCCAACGATTATGGCCTGGCACCGGTACTGGCGGTGCATGACGAGCACTACGTCACGTTTTTAGCTAACTGTTGGAAAGAGTGGGGAGCGGCAGGGCACGAAGGTGAGGCGATTCCCAACATCTGGCCGGCGCGGAGCATGCGTGGTGACCGCATTCCGCGCTCTATTAGTGGTCAGCTAGGTTACTACGCTCTGGCGGCGGAAACGTCGATTTCTGAAGGCACCTTTGAAGCCGCCATGGCGAGTAAAGATGTGGCACTTGGCGCGGTGGAGCACACTCTACAAACCGGTGAACCAAGCTTCGGACTATGCCGACCGCCCGGCCACCACGCCGCTTATGATCAGTTCGGCGGCTACTGCTTTTTCAATAATGCCGCGGTTGCTGCCCAGCGAGCGTTGGATGCAGGCAAGCGCCGCGTTGCAATTCTGGACGTGGATTTTCACCACGGCAACGGCACCCAGCAGATCTTCTATAGCCGTGACGATGTGCTGTTTATATCGCTGCATGGCGATCCCGAGGTCACCTTTCCCTATTACTTGGGCTACGCTGATGAACAAGGCGAAGGTAATGGCAAAGGCTATAACGTCAATTACCCCATGCCTCCAGGCACCAGCGTCGCTACCTGGATGGCGACCTTGGAAACGGCATTGGCGCAGATTAAGGCCGCTGAATGCGATTGCCTAATTGTGTCATTGGGGGTCGATATCTTTGAGGGCGATCCGATTAGTGCCTTCACCTTTGCGAGCGCCGATTTTGTCGCGCTAGGTAAACGCCTCGCGGAGGCAGGCCTGCCTAGCGTGTTTCTGATGGAAGGGGGCTATGCGGTGGATGCAATTGGTGTCAATGTAGTCAATGTGTTACAAGGTTTTGAACAAGGTCTTCACTAATATTCAACAACGGACAAAGTTTAACCAGTGACAGCGGCCAGTAAATCGGGCAGGCTGACGCCCTTTAAACGGGGCAGGGAGCTTAAGCGTGGCAGTGTATGGCGGCATTCAGGCACATGAATTGGAACGTTGGCTCAACGCGTTGACCAACGCAGCGTATGATCGACGCTGTCCGCTGGCAAAAGTACACGGTGGTAATGCCCGCGCACGCACTGCCCGGCAGAATTTATTACTGTTAGCCCATGATTACCGCAGTGGCCAGCGCACCCGCGAAGAGAGTGCTTTTATCCTGGGGCGCTGGTGCGAAACGTACCTTTCCGAAGCGGAATGGTACGTGCTGGTCGGCACCCGCCAGGCACCTTCCCAGCCCCAAAATGAAGAAGAACGCAGCCTTACCGTTCTCAAGCAGCACCGGGTGGGATAATTTCGTGTGCATGCAAAGCGTATAGGTACGCAGCTTTCAAACTCCCGAAATGGGAGTTTTTTGTGCGTGTACTGAAATTTTCAGGTGTTAACGGCGGGATGAATTCGCGGGTGTTATACGATTATAAATTGACAAAAGTTTAACAATATAAGTAGTTTGAAGTAATTACTACATACGACTAATGGTTTACGAACGCTCTGGGCAGCCTACATTGACGCTGATCAAAAGACAGCGCTGCCCACGAGCAGGGAGCATGGCATCTTGTGATAACGACACCCGCGCTATCGGTTCGCTCCTTGAGCGTGAATTTTGGTTCTAACTGCGTTGTTAATAATCTAAGTTTTGATGTTTATCCTGGCAAGACAACCGCCATCGTCGGTGAGTCAGGTTCAGGAAAGTCGGTGACGTCACTTGCCATCATGCGTTTAGTTGAATACATGAACGCTGAGATTACCCAAGGCTCGATACATTTTTGTCGCGATGCCGAGGGTGGGCAAACGCAAGACCTCGCGCAGCTTTCCGATAAGGCGATGCGCAAGATACGTGGCAAGGAAATTGCCATGATCTTTCAAGAGCCGATGACGTCGCTGAACCCGGTTTACACTATCGGTGACCAAATTACCGAAGTACTCGTCCTGCATGAAAAACATACCAAGGCCACGGCACAAGCTGAGGCGGTCAAATTGCTTAAGTTGGTGCGCTTGGCCGATGCAGAAGCACTGCTGAAGCGCTACCCTCACCAGCTATCGGGCGGCATGCGCCAGCGGGTAATGATCGCCATGGCGTTAGCTTGCCGACCCAAGGTGCTGGTAGCCGATGAGCCTACCACGGCACTGGACGTGACGATTCAGGCCCAGATTCTTACCATCATGCGCGACCTTCAGCAGGAGCTGGGGATGGCGGTTATCTTTATTACGCATGACATGGGCGTAGTGGCAGAGATGGCCGATCAAGTAGTGGTCATGCGCCATGGCGAGAAGGTAGAGGAAGCCACAGTGGAGGAGATATTTGCCAATCCGCAGCATCCCTACACTCAAGCCTTGCTCGCCGCAGTGCCAACGCTGGGGAGTATGCGAGGCGAGCCGCTGCCACGAATGGACCCTTTGGTTGAATTTAAGGCGAATGCAGCGGTTACGCGGGGTGAAAGCAAAACGCAGGATACCGCTAAAACCGATGCCACTCCGGTGGTAGAGGTGGAAAACCTAGTGACTCGCTTTGATATTCGTAAGGGTTTCTTTGGCGGCATTAGCCATCGAGTGCATGCGGTAGAAAATGTCAGCTTCACTATTTTCCCTGGTGAAACCTTGGCGCTAGTCGGTGAGTCAGGCTCTGGAAAATCGACTATCGGACGCACTATTCAGCAATTGCAAGAAAGTACCAGCGGCACGATACGCTTTAACGGCCAGGCGGTAGCAGACATGTCGCGCGCCGAAAAAATGCGCCTGCGCCAGGAGGTGCAGTACATCTTCCAAGACCCGTTCGCCTCCTTAGATCCACGCAAAACGGTGGGCTTTTCGATTGCTGAGCCGATCCGCACCCATGGTTTGTTGCACGGTACAAAAGCGATACGCCAGCGGGTTGATCAACTGTTGGAACGCGTTGGGCTAAGCGCAGAGCAGGCTGATCGCTATCCTCACGAGTTCTCGGGCGGCCAGCGGCAGCGAGTCTGCATCGCGCGTGCGCTGGCATCCAAGCCTAAGCTGATTATTGCGGACGAAGCGCTGTCTGCACTAGATGTGTCAATTCAGGCGCAGATTATTCATCTGCTCATGGAGTTGCAGCAAGACGAAGGCTTGGCCTATCTATTCATTAGCCATGACATGGCGGTGGTGGAAAAAATGAGCCATCGCGTTGCAGTGCTGCACTTAGGCCAAGTTGTCGAGCTGGGTGAGCGTCAAGCGGTATTCGATACACCTCAGCACTCTTACACCCGCAAGCTCTTGAACGCTGTGCCAGTGGCGGACCCTGGCCATCGGCGAGAGCGAGTGTTGCTACAAGGCGATATCCTCAGCCCCATTCGCAAGGTCGGTGATGAGCCTGAGCATGTGCCGTTAGTGCAGGTGAGCACCGGTCATTTCGTTGCTCAGGAAACCGACACTGACGCGCGTTTGGCATCTTAGTTGCCTGTTGAGCGACCGCCCGGCAGATAGTGCTCTAAAAAAACACCTTGCTCGTTATTTTCTAGCAAGGTTAGTGACAAAAAACAGGAGTGAACCTCATGCAAAAACCTAACATGCTAAAAACTAAAACGGTGCTCAATAGCGTGATCGCGAGCCTGGCCTTAAGCGTTGCCTTTTCAGCATCGGCACAAGCGGGTTCGTTAACTATCGCATCACCCCAGGACCCTGGTACCTGGGATCCTATCGATACTTTTCTAGTCAATTGGGCGTCGGTTGCCACCAATATTTTCGATGGCTTAACGTATCGCGGGCCTGATTTGGAGCTGGTGCCCGGCCTGGCTACCGAGTGGGAGGAGCTGGATGACGGCACCCGTATTCGTTTCACGCTACGCGAAGGCGTCACCTTCCATAACGGCGAACCCTTCAATGCCCAAGCGGTAAAGTTCACTTTTGATCGTTTACTGGGCGAGGAAGGTTCGCGAGGGCCGCAGCGTTCTAACTACACCGCGATTGAAAGCGTAGAAATCATTGATGATTACACCGTTGACTTCCATCTCAATGAGCTGGATCCGGTGTTATTGACCAAGCTTGCTGGTTACGGTGCAATGATCGTACCTCCGGCTTACCTGGAAGAGCATGACGACGAGTATTTCAATACTCATCCCGTTGGCACTGGGCCCTTCAAGGTGGTGGCGTACAATCCTCGTGAGGATATCCAGCTGGAAGCCTTTGCCGACCATTGGGGCGGGGCGCCGAAGCTGGAAAATGTAACCTATCGCTTTATTTCTGAACCCTCCACCGCTGTTGCTGAGCTGCAGGCAGGGCGTGTTGATATCGTCATCCCACCGACTATTCCAATCGGTATGATTGATACGATCCAAAATCACGACGGTGTGAGCATTGTCAGCGTACCTTCACCGACCGTGGAAGCGATTCGTTTTAACACCCAGTCAGGTATTACCGCCGATGAGCGCGTGCGTAAAGCATTAATCATGGCCGTCGACCGCCAGGCTATTATTGACGCAATTTTAGCGGGTGAAGGCGAGATGATTGCCAGCTTCCAGGGCGCTCAGTCGTTTGGTCATGATCCTGAAATGGAACCGCTGCCCTATGATCCACAGCAGGCTCGCCAGCTGTTGGATGATGCCGGCATCGAGCCTGGCGCTACCGTGCAGATTGATGTGCGAGGTAACGACGCGACCTTTGGCGAGGTGGCTCAAGTCGTCGCTTCCTACCTGCAGGCCGTAGGCGTGACCGCCTCAATCCAGCCTTATGAAACCAATGTGCTGCTGAATGACATTATTCCCGCAGGGCGTACGGGCGAGATGTTCCAACAAAAGTGGGGTGGTTGGACGTTCGATTTCGATAATACGGCCTACCTGATGTACCACAGCGGCGAGCGCTGGAATCCTTACGACAGCGACCCTGAATTAGATGAAATGCTAGAAGCACAGCGCAGTATTTCAGACAAGGATGAGCGTGAAGAGCTGCTTCAGGCGATTGCACGCTATACCCAAGATCGCGCGCTGGAAATGCCGCTTTACAGTATTAATGCCTTGTACGGTGTGAACGATCGCGTCGAGAACTTTGAGCCTGCTCCGGATAACCGTATGCGCCTGACCGATGTCGATGTCGCTGACTGAAACGTGATGCAACCTGGCCGCTTGAAAGAGCGGCCGGATACGTGACAGCAGGCACTTCATCTAACGGCGATACGCGCTTAAGAGCAAAGGGGTCATAGTGGCAAAGTTTCTTTTATATCGAATACTGCAGGCTATTTTCGTGGTGATTGCCGTTACGCTAATCGTGTCTTTTGCGATTCGGCTTACCGGCGACCCAGCGGTGATGCTAGCGCAGGGCGCGGGCAGTATTACCGAGGCAGACCTGGTAAAAATTCGTGAAGCGTTAGGCTTGAATCAATCATTCCTGGCGCAGTATCTGGAGTTCTTGCGTGGCTTATTAGTGGGCGATTTTGGCCGCAGCTTTATGGGTGGCACCCCGGTAAGTGACCTCATCGGGCGTGCTTTACCTGCGACCCTCGCGTTAGCCTTCGTTTCATTGCTGTTGTCTATTGTGATCTCTATTCCGTTAGGCATTAAAGCGGCAGTATCGCGAGGCAAGTGGCCGGATCAAATGATTAGGATTTTTTCCCTGATAGGGCTCTCTTTTCCTAACTTTTGGCTAGCTATCATGCTTGTGCTGCTCTTCTCGATTACCTTCAATCTATTGCCGCCCAGCGGTATGGAGGGGATCGCTAGCTTTATTATGCCCGCTGCCACAATGGCGATCATTTTGACCGCTACTAACGTACGCCTAGTGCGAACGACCATGCTGGATACGCTGCGCTCACAATACATTATGGTGGCGCGTGCCAAAGGGCTTTCTAATAACGTGGTGCTCTACAAGCATGCGCTACGCAACTGCTCTATCCCGCTGATTACTTATTTCGGTTTGCAGTTTGGCGGGCTGCTGGGCGGTATTGTCGTGGTCGAGCGAGTCTTTAACTGGCCGGGGCTGGGCACGCTAGCTTTCGAAGCGGTGTCGTCGCGTGACTATCCCGTCTTACAGGGCGTAATTACGGTGCTCTCGTTAATGATCATCTCTATCAATCTGATCGTTGATATCGCTTATGGCTTGGTCGACCCTAGGGTACGTAAGGAATAACCATGATGGCTGCTCTCAAAACCGATAAATTAAAACGTTTTAAAAACCTAGAGTTTATTCTCGGTGTGCTGCTATTTGGTGGTATTGGCCTGGCGGTTATTTTCTCTGGCTGGTTGTTTCCGGGCGGCGGCTCGGAGTTAAATTTAGCCTATCGCTTAACGCCGCCGTTAACAGAAGCTGGCTTTCCCTTCGGCACGGACCCGCTAGGTCGGGATGTACTGGCTCGGGTCATTATCGGCGGAGAAATCTCGCTGAAAGTCGGGGTGTACTCTGCACTTGGTGCGGTAGTTATCGGCATTATTATGGGCTTAATATCCGGCTACTACGGCGGATTTGTAGACATGATTGTCATGCGCTTTGCCGATGTACAGCTCGCGCTGCCTTTCATTCTATTGGCGATTACCTTTATTGCGGTGATTGGTGGTGGCCTGACCAACATGATCATCTTGCTGATTATTTCCCAGTGGGTGCAGTACGCGCGCCTAGTTCGGGGGTCGGTGCTTTCGCTACGAGATCGCGAGTTTATCCTGGCGGCCAAAGCGATCGGGGTAAAAGATATCCGCATTCTCTTCCAACATCTGCTGCCCAATTTGATTGGCCCCGTCATCGTGCTGATGACCCTTAACGTGGCGAATAACATTTTGTTGGAAAGCAGCCTGACCTTTTTAGGGCTAGGCGTAGACCCAGTCATTCCTAGCTGGGGCGGCATGTTGGCGGAAGGGCGCACTTATCTGCAAACGGCGTGGTGGGTTAGCGTGTTTCCTGGCCTAGCTATTTTGTTAACCGTGCTAGGGCTTAACTTGCTCGGCGACTGGCTGCGCGATGCGCTTGATCCCACCGGACGTACCTCGCTATGAATAGGCCCAATAGCACCCAGGTCAAGACGCTGCTTGAGCGCTCTTTCCCCCGCACCACGCGTGCCTTGCTGGAAACATACGCCACGCCCGCCTATCAAGGATATCGCCTAGAGGCCTGGGTGTTTGATGACGAAGCCGAGCGTCAACGTACGCAGGCTGCTTTCAAAGCGGCCGGGGTCAGCGCTTGCCTACGCAGTGCCTACAAGCCGCTAGTGCATTTCTTTTTGGAAGAGCTTAGTTGGGTGTCACTGACGTCACTGGTGATTGAGTATCCGGTGTTGGAGCCTTCGTCGCGTCGGTTTCTTCTAGAAGCTTATCCGCTTGCCGCACTGCTTCCAAAAGACGTTACGTTACGCTGGGAGGGCGTTGAGACATCGGCGACCCACTACAGCGTTAAGGTGGAACGCAGCTCAGGTAATCAGGAAACGTATCGTGTCGCCGCGCCCAACCGGTATCATCAAGATCATGTTGGCGAGGACCAGTATTCACCCTGCGGTTGGCTGTGGCTAACCTCGCCTGAGGGCGAAATGAGTGAATCGGTGATTGAGACAGACTACGAAGCGCTCTATCAGGCGGCGATGTCGACGTTAGTGTCAGCGCGGTGGCAGAGCGCATCGCCGTACTTCGAAGAACTCAATTTCACGGTGCATTTGCCCAGCAGCGACCGCCGCTTGGCGTGGGACGATGAGCATATTAGCCTCAGCGAAGCGCTCCACGAAGAGCTGTATTTTTCTACTCTGGAGTATTTTCAGCGTCAAGCGGGCCTAGCATTGGGAGATCGTTCGATTCAGCCTGGCCAGATTGTGCCGGAAGTGTCGACCCAGGGTGAAACTGCCTACTTGCGAGTGAGCTTACGGCCCTTGGACTCATCGCCGTCGCCACGTGCCGCCGTGGCGCTAGGTACTGCTTCGCAGGCTATTGGTGCTGAGCAGGTCAAGCAGACGTTGGCCGCGCTGAGCGGCCAAGCGCTGTATGCAAGTACTCGTGCGGGCAGAGCGGTAGAAGCGCGCTATGTCGTCGGCAGTGACCGTGCTGTGATGATCAGCGCTGGGCAGCACGCCAACGAAACATCGGGTGTTGTCGGGGCACTGCGTGCGGCTGAGCAGCTTGGCGCGCAACCGCACGCACACTTTGTTATTTCTCCTTTAGAGAATCCCGACGGCTACGCTCTGCAGAATCGGCTCATCGCCACGCAGCCGCGTCATATGCATCATGCCGCTCGCTATACCGCTTTTGGTAATGATCTGCAGAGTCAGCCGCTAGGCCAACCTTTCGAACACGCTATTCGCGAACAGGCTTTTGCGGCCAGCGGTGCCGGGCTGCATGTTAATCTGCATGGCTATCCTGCTCATGAATGGACGCGACCATTAACGGGCTACGTGCCCCGTGGCTTTGAAATGTGGACGATTCCTAAGGGATTCTTTTTGATTCTTCGCCACCAGCCAGAGTGGGAAGTGGCGGCGATGCAATTAGTCGAAGCCGTTACTCAGGCGCTTGCGCAAGTGCCGGGGCTTGTCGAGCTTAATGCCACGCAAATCGCGCTGTTTGAAACCCATGCGGGCGCGCTCACGTTTCCGGTGCTGAATGGCTTTCCTTATCTCATGTCGGAAGATGCTGATCAGCTAACACCATTAATGCTGATTACCGAATATCCTGACGAGACCGTAACCGGCGATGCATTTGTGCAAGCGCATACCGCCCAAATGGCAACGGTAGTGGCGGCCTATAAAGCTTTCCAAACACTCGTATTGAACGACTAAGCACTAGCAGCAGGCGGGATGACATTGAAGCGCCCGGCGATTGGAGCTAACCCCAATCGCCGGGCGTTTTGCTTAGCTTAAGCGATGCGGCGCTTAGTTTGCGTTTTGCTACCCGCAAAACCGGCAGCGCTGCTGATCAGTGCCGCGATAATCATGGCAATGAAGATCATCAGAGCAGAGTTGCGGATGCTCTCGGTGGCATTTTCGGCAGTTTCACGCAGCGATTGCTCTGCCTGCGCAAGTTCTTCTTGAGCCTGCTGAATGCGGGATTCTAAGCGGTCGATTTGACGCTCAAGCTCATTAATACCTGAATCAAGACGCGCCATGGACTCATCGACGAAGTTTTCAGCTTCGGGCTCGGTCATATCCGTGTTGCTTGTTAGGGCATTGACCAGTGCATCGCGATCTACGTCCTGCTGGATATTTTCAAGCCGAGCGCGCTCTTTTTCAAGCAGCTCATTGAGGATGGCTTCGTACTCCATAGGGTTATTGGCAAGGCTTCTAACGGCTGTTTGAATATCGCCGACGGCATCTTGCGCTTGGTTACGTAGGTGCTCTGGCTGCAGTGACTCAGCGCCGGTGTCGCGCAGTATCTGGTTAACCTGATTACGAATGTTCTGGTCATCCAACGGTGAGTCAGTGCCTGGGTAGAAGTCGAAATTCTCGCTCAGCTGTTCGCCAAGTGACGATGTTGCACTGCCGATGCCTTGCGCAACGCTCCCCGTCACCTGCCCGGCGCCTGATAAAATCGAGCCAATAGCGCTAGCGCCACTCGATGCTACTTGACCAGCAGCGAAGCCAATCAGCGCTAAAGACAGGATGGTTGCGGTTGCCCAGCTCAAAAATCCGTGTATGAAGCCGTTACTATTGGCCAAGCGGCCAGCCACAAAACCACCTGCGGCAAAGCTTACAATCAAGAAAATGGCAGAAGAAATGCCAAAGGCAGTACCCAGCCCATCAAAGGGGTTGTCGGACATCGGGTCAATCACGCTAGAGCCGATCGCCGTCCCAAGAAGTGATAGCAGAGCAGAAAGGGCGAGGACTGTCACAACACCAGCAATGACGCTTCCCCATGACACGCGGTCGATTGACTCGCGAAACGATCCAATAGTGGTCTCTGGCATGGTCTACTCCTTTTATCGAGCACTTACTAAGGTGCCCTTCAGCAAGTCGGCACTGGTGGGCAGCGACCTGTCGTCCGTTGAAATAAGCCGTATTCGTGGTTGGTCGTATTGACGCCCTCATACATTTTCAAGATAGCAAAGGATGTGACGATAAGAGTTGTTATTTTTGTTTTGTTTTCTTTAATCTTTAAAGGGCTGAGGATTGAACTGCTTTATGACCTGAGAAGGTACAGGCAAGGCCTCTTGGACAACGCTGGAAAGCCACTCTTTTTGCGTGCGCTGGGCGATTACTTTCACTTATAAAGACCAGTAAGCGAGCCAATGACCGATTTATTCTGGTACCAGTATCTTCTTATCGGGTTGATTTTCGCCTGGAGCGGCTTTGTGAGAACCAGCCTGGGTTTTGGCGGTGCGGTGCTGGCGCTACCATTTTTGCTGTTAGTGGTGAACGAGCCACTCGTCTTTCTGCCGATTATCGCTATTCATCTGATGATTTTTTCCAGCTGGATTGCATGGAGCGGGCATCGCCAACTGCAAAAAGAAGGGCTGGGGGCTCCAATTGCAGAGAGCAATATTGACTGGGGCTATCTTTTCAAAGCCTTGAAAATCATGATCATCCCTAAGCTTATTGGCGTGATAGGGCTGCTGACGCTGCCCGCTCAGGTCATGACCAGTATTATTTTTGGCATTGTTTTCATTTATGCCATTGGCTACGTACTCAATAGACCGTTCAAGAGTAAAAATAAATACGTTGATTACGTACTGTTGGCGCTCGGAGGGTACGTCAGCGGCACCTCGTTGATTGGTGCACCGCTGATTGTGGCGGTGTTCGCCACGCATGTGGCCAAAGAGCAACTGCGGGATACCATGTTTGTGCTGTGGTTTATCCTGGTAGTCATCAAGATGGTCTCGTTCCTGATTGCAGGCGTAGATCTTCAGCTAATCCATCAACTATGGCTGCTGCCCTGCGCTTTTCTTGGCCATCTTCTGGGCGAGAAGGCCCACCGCTATATGCTTAAAGCGGATACGGGCCTATTCTTTCGCATTCTGGGTGGGGTATTACTGCTGGTTAGCGTGGTGGGGCTGGTTCATCCGCCAGCGTAACGTGGGCTAAAGCGCCGCAGCCTAAAGCTGGCTGTCGGCGCGTAAATAGGTGTTGCTCAGTATCAGCAGCGCGGCTGCTAATAGGCAGCAAAGCACCGCCATTGCGGTGTAAACATTGCGCAAGGAGTCGAGCCAAATCAACGCGGGGGCGACCACGACCGGCGACACAAACTGCCCGAAAAAGAAGGTCGAGGTAAAGCCGCCAAACACTCGGCCGCGCACCCGTTGAGGCGTAATGCGCATTAGCCAGGTGGTGGTGTTGGGCATAAAAGCGCCCAGCCCCAGGCCGGAAATAGCCGCACCGACGATCGCCATGGCATAGCTTGTGGTTAATCCCACCACCAAAAATCCGGCGGCTGCCAGCAAGAAACCTAAGATATAAATCGTCATGACCGATAGGAAGGGCTTGTAGTAACCATAACCAAAGGCAACGATACTGGCCGTAAGAGCGGCCATGGAAAGCGCAATACCGATCAGCAAACCGCTGATTTCGCCTGACTGAGAAAGCAAAAAGGGAAGTTGCGCGGGAAACATGTAAAACATCATCATACTTATCATGGCGATAAAATAAGCCAGCCCGGTACGCCAATAGTCCACGGTAACAGGCGCATCGCTTACGCCACTGCTGGTGATGCCAGTGTTTTTGGGCTCCTGAAGTACTGCCAATGCGTACGGCAGCAGCAGAACGCCGGTTAGATAAAGTAAAAACGGTCCGCGCCAGCTCCAATCGGAAAGTATTCCCCCCAGATTAATGAAAACTACTCCGCCCAGCGCCATACAGCTACTTTGCAGCCCCAGAAAGCGCATGCGCTCGTGGCCATCGAAATAATCGCCCACCAGCGTGGTGCTGATACTGAGAATGCCTGCCACCGCTATGCCCATTAAGGCCCGTGAGCTTAAGAGTAAATCCACGCGATCGATAAAAAAGCCCGCCACCCCTGCAAAACCATAGATAAACAGCATCATCAGCAGCAGTTTCTTGCGCCCAAACCGATCGGCCAGATAGCCCATGAGCGGGCTAAACAGTGTAATCATCAGCGCAGGAATAGTCAGAATTAGCTGGATCAACACCTGAGGCTGGTCAGGAAAATGCCGGCTGATACCCGGTAGCGCCGGCGCAATGATTGCGCCCGACATCACCGTCATGGTGCTGGCAAACAGCAGCACGGCTTTAATATGCGTTAATGAGCTAATAGTCGGTTTCCACATCAAGAGAGAGGGAGAAGTGTTTAGAGCGAAGGCTACAATCTTAACATGTTTATTAGCAGGCTAGTTATCACCTGGGGTGAGCCCGGCATCAAGGCCTAAAGGCTAGCCGTTATGTCTGGAGGCCCAACGATTATCCAAAAAAAACGGCCATCGCTTGATAAGCGAAATGGCCGTTTTTAGTAATTCTATGGTCGGAATAGCAGGATTCGAACCTACGACCTCTGCCTCCCGAAGGCAGCGCTCTACCAAGCTGAGCTATATTCCGAAAGCTGCCGAGCACTGCTCAACAGCGGGAGTGGATAATACTTATTCAAGGTCATTTTTTCAAGCCCTTGATAGCGTGATCGAGCAGTTTTTATGCTTTACGATCAACGGCTAAACGGGCTAGCTGCGCCATGCTGTCGCGATAAGCACTGGGCGGTAGAGCGTCCAGTTGCTCAAGGGCTTTGTCGGCCATTTCTTCGGCGCGCTGGCGGGTGTAGTCGAGTGCGCCGGTGGCATGAACAATTTCCAGTACGGCGTCTAGCTGCTCAAGCCCGCCTTGGCGAATCACCTGGCGAATGAGTTTGGCCTGCTCCGGGGTGCCTTGCTCCATGGCGTGAATCAGCGGCAGCGTCGGCTTGCCTTCGGCCAGGTCGTCGCCAACGTTCTTGCCCATGGCGTCAGCGTCGCCCTGATAATCCAGCAGGTCATCAATCAGCTGAAACGCGAGGCCCAGATAGCGGCCATAATACTGAAGCGCGTGCTCTTGTTCGGGAGTAGCTTGGGCCAGCACGGCACCACTGTGGGAAGCCGCCTCAAACAGCATGGCGGTTTTACCCAAAATGGTCTCGAAGTAGTCCGCCTCAGAAATGCTGGGATTGCCAATGTTGGTGAGCTGCAGCACTTCTCCTTCGGCGATGATGCAGGTGGCGCCGGAGAGAATCGCCATGATGCGCATGGAGCCCACGTCGACCATCATCTGAAAGGAGCGGGCATAGAGAAAGTCACCCACCAACACCGACGGCGCATTGCCCCAGGCATCGTTAGCGGTTTTCTTGCCCCGGCGCATGTGTGATTCATCAACCACGTCATCGTGCAGCAGCGTCGAGGTATGCATAAACTCAATCAGCGTTGCCAACGGGATATGTTTTTCGCCGGTGTAGTTGAGCGCGCGCGCGGCTAAAAGCGCCAATAGAGGGCGTAGGCGCTTACCGCCACTTTCAATGATGTACTGGCCGATGGTTTCGACCAGCGGCACTTTAGACGTGAGCTGCTCAATAATTGTCCGATTGACGGCTGCGAAGTCATCGGCCACCACGGCGTGCAGCGGTGAAGGCGTTGGGCTGACGGGTTGGGCTGAGGAGACGTTAGCGGTCATTGGATCCGTTCATCGCGGCAAGTGGAGGCGGTAAGTGCCGCCCGTAGTTATGTCATTCGTTAGGGTGATGCGTTGGGCTCATGCTATGGCGCTGCCTGTTGGGCGTCAAGGCGCGCTCAGCCGTGATGGCTTCTCCCAACCATTGACGAGTACAGGTAGTCTTGTGGTAAGAGGAGATAGTCGTTATAATCCGCGACCCACTCATCATGCTCCCTGTCAGATGGCTCCAGAAGGGGCGCCACTCGCAGCAGGTCGATAAGAGCGGAAGGCGATGAGCGCTGGTTACGCGGGGCGTAATTGGCATTAACGACAAGTCCGGAGAGTGACATGTACGCAATTATTAAAAGCGGTGGCAAACAGTACCGCGTTCAAGAAGGTCAGACCCTCAAGCTCGAAAAAATCGAAGTCGCTACCGGCGAAACGATTGAGTTTGATGAAGTGCTGATGGTTGCAGACGGCGATGACTTCAACATTGGCGCGCCAATGATTGGCGGCGCTAAAGTCTCTGCCGAAGTGGTTTCCCACGGCCGTGGCGATAAAGTGACGATCATCAAGTTCCGTCGCCGTAAGCACAGCATGAAGCGTCAGGGCCACCGTCAGTGGTTCACTGAAGTCAAAATTACCGGAATTTCCGCGTAAGCGGTTTGTCCCTTTAGGAGGTTTTTGCAATGGCTCATAAGAAGGCAGCTGGCTCCACGCGTAACGGTCGCGATTCCGAGTCTAAACGCTTAGGTGTGAAACTGTTCGGTGGCCAATCGGCGACTGCGGGTAACATCATCGTGCGTCAGCGCGGCACGCGCTTCCACGCTGGCACAGGCGTTGGCCTAGGCCGCGATCACACGCTGTTCGCGCTGAGCGACGGTTTTGTGAAATTTGAGACCAAAGGTCCCAAAAACCGTAAATTCGTTAGCATCGTTTCTGCATAAACGAAAAACGCAGCGCTAGATAGATGCTGCGTAAAAAAGCCCCGCTATGGCGGGGCTTTTTTGTCGGTTAAAACTCTTTTCGCATACGCTTTGCTACCACGATGGTGGATAAAAGCGCCGGTGAAAAAAAGTATTGCATATTAGGGCGGCGGAAGCGGCCGGGAGAATCCAATGCAGTTCGTCGATGAAGCCTCGATTATTGTTGAGGCGGGCAAAGGCGGCAATGGCTGTCTGAGCTTTCGCCGCGAAAAATATGTGCCCAGGGGCGGCCCCGATGGGGGCGATGGCGGCCACGGTGGTAGCGTTTACCTGATTGGTGACGATGCGCTTAACACCTTGATCGACTTCAAATTCCAGCGTTTTTATAAAGCGCAAAACGGCCAAGGCGGCATGGGCCGTCAAATGAGCGGCAAGGCCGGCGAAGACCTGCACGTAAAAGTGCCGGTCGGCACCACGGTAATTGACGAAGATACCTTGGAAGTCATCGCGGATGTGACCGAGATCGGCCAGGTGGTATTGGTGGGTGAAGGCGGTCGGCGTGGATTGGGTAACATCCACTTTAAGTCTTCGACCAACCGCGCGCCGCGTCGTACCACAACCGGTACCGACGGTGATCGCCGTAACCTGCGTTTGGAAATGAAGGTAATGGCCGATGTGGGTCTGCTGGGTATGCCTAATGCGGGCAAGTCCACGCTGATTCGCTCCGTGTCTGCCGCCAAGCCCAAGGTCGCTAACTATCCGTTCACTACGCTAGTGCCCAATTTAGGCGTGGTGAAGCTGGGCATGCACGAACACTTTGTAATGGCCGATGTGCCGGGTCTGATCGAAGGGGCTTCTGACGGTGCCGGCTTAGGGCTGCGCTTCTTGAAGCACCTGACGCGTACGCGGCTGCTGTTTCACGTCGTCGACGTAGCGCCGTTTGATGAGTCTGATCCGGTCGCGGCATCGAAGGCGATTGTGCGCGAGCTGGGGCAGTTCTCACCGGCGCTTTCTGAGCGTCCGCGCTGGCTGGTCTTGAATAAGTTTGACCTGCTGCCGGAAGACGAGCGCGAAGAGCGCGCCCAGGCGATTATTCAGGCGCTTAACTGGGAAGGCCCGGTGTTCCGTATCTCGGCCATCAGTAGCGATGGCACCGATAAGCTGGTTCAGGCGGCGTATCGCTGGCTGACCGAACAGCGTCGCCTTGAGCACGAAGATGAAGAAGCGCTGATTCGTGAGCAAGAAATGCGCCGTCGCATGGAAGAAGAATCGGTCGCGCGTACTGAAGCGCGTCTGGGTCGTCGGCGTAAGCGTGACGATGAAGACGACGAAGATTTCGACGACGATGATTATGATGTTGAAGTTGAATACGCCCCATAGCTTGGCAAAATAGCGTGACCTAGCTAAGGGTGTAAGATAGTAAGCTAATAAGGGCTGCGTTCGCGCGGCCCTTATTGTGTCTGATAAAGGTGGGGCGGATGGAAAGTAACGAGCAAATTCTCGGACGCAGCGCATTGAGTCGGGCGCGTCGAGTCGTGGTAAAGATCGGCAGTGCGCTACTGACTAACGATGGTCGCGGCCTGGACGAACCGGCCATCGGCGGCTGGGTGAATCAAATAGCAGCCTTGCATCAGCGCGGTGTTGAGGTGGTGCTGGTTTCCTCTGGCGCCGTGGCTGCTGGCATGGTGCGCCTTGGCTGGCAGGTGCGGCCCAGCGCGGTGCATGAGCTTCAGGCCGCTGCGGCGGTGGGTCAAAACGGACTCACCCAGTGCTATGAGCAGCATTTTGCGCGCCACAATATGCTCACGGCGCAGGTGCTGCTCACCCACGACGATCTTTCTAACCGCAAGCGCTACCTCAATGCGCTGTCGGCGCTGCGCACGTTGGTGGAAATGCGCGTGGTGCCGGTGATCAATGAAAACGATACCGTGGTCACCGATGAAATTCGTTTTGGCGATAACGATACGCTCGGAGCGCTGGTTGCAAATCTGTTGGAAGCCGATGCGCTGCTGCTGTTGACCGATCAGGAAGGTCTGTTTGATGCCGACCCGCGGCATAATCCGAATGCTCAGATGATAGCCGAAGGGCGCGCCGACGACCCTCGTTTAGCGGCTGTTGCAGGCAGCGGCGGTGCGCTAGGGCGTGGTGGCATGAGTACTAAAGTGCGTGCGGCGCAGCTGGCGGCGCGCTCCGGAGCGGTCACGGTGATTGCGAGCGGGCGTCAGCCTGACGTTATCAATCGGATAATGGCGGGTGAGTCGCTGGGCACGCTGCTGCGACCTGATCAGGTGCCGATCGCGGCGCGTAAGCGTTGGCTGGCGGGGCAGCTGCAGGTGCGCGGCACGCTGGTGCTGGATGCCGGCGCGGTGAAAGTGCTGCGCGATAAAGGCTCTAGCCTATTAGCCGTTGGGGTGCGCAATGTGCAGGGCAGCTTTAAGCGTGGCGATATGGTGATATGCGTGGACGAGCAGGGCGCGTCAGTGGCCAAAGGCTTAGTGAACTACGGCGCTGATGAGGCGCACCAGCTAGCGGGGCAGCCCAGCCATCAAATTGAAGCAATCCTTGGCTATGTGGAAGCCCACGAGTTGATTCACCGCGATAATCTTGTGGTCTTATAAGCGAGCTGGCGGCGGTAAAGGCACTTGGTGCGGCCAGTCGTCAGGCACCAAAAAAACGCGCTCATAGCGCCGTTCATTCTGGTAATACAGCATGACCTGCTGGGGTGAGCGCCAAGCTTGTACTCTACCGATGACGCCGGGCAGCACTTCATCAATGGGGCGAAAAACGCTGGGTAGCGGTGGTGCCAGCCAGTGCGGTTTTTCCAGCCAGGCTATCGTGGGTACTGCAGCTGAGCTGGCGACAAACGCAGGCCAGTCGCGACAATAGCACCAGCGGCCACGGCGGTGATCCAGCGTGGCGCCCTCTGGTGGAGGCATCTCTGTGTGCCAGGGCGTTTTCCAGGGGTAGTACAGAACGCCCGGTATGGCTAGCCGTTGCGTTAACTGCTCACCCAGCGTTAGTTTAGAGGCGCCCAGGTCACGCGGTGCCAGCCAATGATTCAGGGTTGCCAACGCAGGTAGCGTTGTGGAAAGCGGCAACTGGTGGCGCTGTAAATGGGCACACTTAAGCGCTAGGCTATCTGCTCCGCCAGGGCCAATCCAGCGGCTTTGGCTACGCAACTCCCCAGGCCCTTCCGGCAAACCCAGATAGAACTTAATCGCCACCTCCAAATGTATCGGTGCCGGGTTGTCGCGAGTGCGATAAAGCATATCCAGCTCACCCAGCGTAATGCGCTGACGCGTAATGCGTACGTTGTGCGCTAGCATGCGTGTGTTGGGGGAGTGATCGAGCAACGTGTGCCAAAGGCGTTCGTGATAATGCCCCATGCGATTGGCCCGCGACCCCGTTAAAGCTGTTAGCGAAGGTGTTGGGAGTTGACGCAGCCAGGGCAACAGCGAGTTTTCCAGCCCTAGTTCTTTAAGCGTCGGGCGTCCTGCGCAGGGAATCGGTGGCGCCATCTCAATAAGGTCCGGCGTGGCGGCTAGCCAGGCTAAATCACGCAGCGCCGCGGTGGGTAGCGTGTCGCCGGGGGCTTGGCCATCAATGTCGTCATTTTGCACGGCGTTCTCCTCAGTCTGCGGCTATATTCGCTTCCTGCTGAGGCCATTATGACGCTTGGCTATTGCTGGGGCTATAACGCAGCGGGCTCCCTTGAAGGGAGCCCGCAGGGCGGCTTAAAACACCGCTAGTAGAGATGATGCGATAGATTAGTCGCGATCAATCTCGCTGACTTGATCAGCGCCTTGGCGTACGCTGATTTCCAGCTCACGGCCATTTTCGTCACGGCCTTCAACATCGATCATGCCGCTTTTATCCATGTCGAGGTCTTCAAACTCCACCATGCCTTCCTGGCTGGCAACATTCAGCGCTTGGCGAATATCGTCTTCGCTCATACCCCAGGCACCGGTGACTAGGCGCTCGCGTTGCTCTTGCAGCGTTTCGCCGTCATCTAGTGAGAAATCAATATCGGCATACCACTCATCGTCCAACCAGCCTTCTACTTCCACACGGCCACGGTTTTTAATGCTAATTTCTTCGTAATGGGTGAAACCGTAGTCGCTTGCGTGGGTCAATACGTCATCAATACGATCCATTGGCAGTGAATCAGCCTGAGCACTGCCAGCCGCAGCGGCAAGTAGTAGGGCAGAGGTCGGGATCAGCAGCATTTTTTTCATGGTGTTCATAGCAAATTCCTTCTTTACGTGACGAATCATTTACGTGAATCAATGGCACTCAGCCAATGCGACAGGGAATTTATACCACTGGGATACTTTCCTTAAGCTGACAAAACCGTTCATCTAACGTTCATGTTGTCTTAGGCATTCTGGCACTATGAGTAATGTCGTACGTCACCTTATAACGCCACTAGGCCGCTTCCAAAAAAGCGCTTGCCGCAGTGTTGCCAGTTTAGCCTTAGCGCTATTACTGGTCAGTAGTGCAGTGGGCGATCAGCCCTGGGAATCTCTGCATGGCGAGGTGAATCGTGGTGAAGTGGTGCCGCTGGACACTATTTTAGATTGGCTTGAAGCTCACTATATTGGTGAGGTGCTCGAAGTTGAGGTGGAGCGTGAGCGCGGGTTTGTAGAGTATGAAATTAAGCTGCTCGGACCCCAAGGCCAGATCGTTGAATTTGAATTTGACGGCCAAAGCGGTGAGCTAATGTCTATTGAAGGTGTGCGCATTAACGATATGCGCCGTTAGCTTTTTTATATAAGAAAAGGGTAGTCAGTCATGAAGTGTTTGCTGGTAGAAGACGACCACGCGCTCGCCCGCGAGCTAAGTCAGGCGCTGCGCGACGGCGACTGGCTTGTAGAGCATGCGGCCACGGGCCAAGATGCCGATTTCTTGGTGCGCACGGAAGCTTATGACACGCTCATTTTGGATGTAGGCTTGCCCGACGGTGACGGTACTCGCTGGCTAGCGGCTTGGCGCGAAGATGGTATTGACCTGCCCGTGCTCATTCTTACCGCCCGTGAGCGCTGGGCCGATAAAGCGGCAGGCTTTACCGCAGGTGCCGATGACTATGTCACTAAGCCTTTTGAACCGGCGGAAGTGCTTTTTCGCCTGCGCGCCCTGGTTCGCCGCAGCCACGGGCATGCACACCCGATATTGAAAGCCGGCGAGCTCAGCTTAGATACGCATACGCAGCACGTCGCGTTGGCGGGGCGTCCGGTGGGCTTAACCGCCCAAGAGACGCGCCTGCTCGGCTACTTAATGCATGCCGCACCGCGCGTGGTGAGTCGTACCGAGCTTTCAGAGCACGTATACGACCGTGACCATGAGCCGGACTCTAACGTGATCGACGTGCAGGTCAGCCGCCTGCGCCGTAAGTTGGGCAGCTGGCGCATTGCCACGCTGCGGGGGCAGGGGTATCGGCTCTTGGAAGAAGAGCCCGCCAGCGAATGAGTCACCCCCGTTCTGCGTGGCGTAATCAATGGAAAAAGCGTTGGGCCGGGCGTTCCATCGGCGTGCGGCTACTATTGGCGGTGCTGCTGATGGTGGGGCTGGCCCTTCCTGTTGCCGGTACGCTGCTTTCTCATCATTACCATTTATCAGCGACCCAGGCCTTTTATGAGCGCCTGGAAGCCACGCTCAATGTGATCATTGCCGGCGTCACCTATGACCGCACCACCCAGCAGCTTGTCCACGATCGGGCGCTGGGTGACCCACGGTTTGATAACGTTTACTCCGGCTGGTACTGGCAAATAACCGATGCTGGCCAGCATACGTTGGCTTCCCGCTCGCTGTGGGATCAACGCCTGCCGGTTATTGCCAATGACACTCTCAGCGCGCGCTCATTGTCAGGCCCGCGCGGGCAATCGCTGCGCGTTGTTGAGCGTGATATCTATTTAGCGCCTTTGGAAAGACCCCTGCATATCAGCGTTGCCGCGCGGGACGATGTATTAGCTGCGGATATTCGCGAATTCCAACGTCTTCTTTGGGGCGGTTTGGCGGGCCTAGGCATTTTGCTATTAGGCGTTTTGGCGCTGCAAGTTCGCTGGGGGTTAGCGCCGCTGCGGCGTATGCGTGCCAACCTGCATGAGGTAGAGCAGGGGCATGCAGAGCAGCTGGACACCCGCTTGCCCGACGAGCTGGCGACCCTGGCCGCCTCAATGAATGCGGTGCTGGCGCGGGACCAACGCTTAATTGAGCGCGGGCGTCACACGGCCGGTAATCTGGCCCACGCGCTGAAAACACCGCTGAGTGTGATGCGTCTACAGCTTCGCCAGCTGCCGGAAGACAGCCGTGCTGCCTGGGACGTGGAGTTAACGCGCTTAGACAGCGCGGTACGCCATCATTTAGCGCGTGCATCGGCGGCGGGCGAGGGCGCTCGCTTTGCCCCCATTGATCTGCATGCCACGTTAGCGCCGCTGCTAACCGGGCTGGCCAAGCTTGGCCAGCGTCGCGGCATTACGCTGCGCCAAACATGGCAGCGTGACGTGAACGTGCATATGGATGGGCAAGATATTCAGGAGCTGGTAGGTAACTTAATGGATAATGCGCTGCGCTGGGCGCACAGCGATGTTCAGCTGCAGGTCCAGGTTAACGAACAACAGCTCACTATTATCGTGAGTGATAATGGCCCCGGCATGTCTGACGCGCAGTGCCAGCAGGCGGTGCAGCGAGGAAAGCGTCTGGATGAGCAGCGCTCTGGCAGTGGTTTGGGGCTGGCTATCGTCACCGACCTTGTCGCTTTGTACAACGGCCATATGCAGCTTTCCCGCGCCAGCGAAGGCGGCTTAAATGTAGAAGTTGGGCTGCCCGTGGTGGCGAATGGATAACGGAGATTTCATTGGATGCATGGCACGGATACGCTGCCCGATATTTTAGTGGGTCCTTTATTACGGCGCATCAGCACGACCCGGCTAGTAATGTGGATTGTCGCCACTCGGCCACTGACCATGACGCTGGTGCTACGGCCTGGCCAGCATAACGCCGAGTCCATTGGTTTGGCGCACCACCATCAGTGCGTTGCCATCGGTAAGCGCGCTTTTATCCATCTGATTGATATTGAACTTGATACGCCGCTGCCTTGCGACGAGCGTATCGAATACGACCTGCAGATTGAAACGATGCAGGGTAGCGTGCAGTCGTTGCCTGAGTGGGCGCCCTGGCTGCGCTATGAAGGCGCCGATTACCCTGCCTTTGTAATTGCCTCGCGCCATCATCGGCTGATGCATGGCTCTTGCCGTAAGCCACATCACGATAGCCCCGATGGTTTGGTGCGTGCCGACAGCTGGCTTGCCGATCAGCAGGCAGCGCCTACCGAGTGGCCTGCCTGGCTACTGATGACCGGTGATCAAGTCTACGCCGATGACGTTGCTGGGCCGATGCTGCGCGCCGTACATGCGTTGATTGAACGCGTAGGATTAGTCGACGAACAGTTAGAAGGCGCCACGGTAGACGATAGCCAAGCGCTGTACGACTCGCCTGACAGCTATTATTGCCGCGCAGCGCTGCTGCCGGATTTCACCAGTAACGCCGCGCTGCGCGAGCGCTTTTTCGGCGGTGTCAAAAAGCCGGTGTTTACGTCAGCCAATGCCCACAACCATTTAATGACGCTGGCGGAAATGCTCGCCATGTACTGTTTGGTGTGGTCGCCGGTGGCCTGGCAAGTGATTGCTCCCACGCCGCCCGCATTAGATGAAAAAGATGCCGAGCTTTATCGCCAAGAGCAGAAGGTGATCGATACCTTTGTTGAGGGCTTGCCCCAGTGTGCGCGGCTGATGGCGCACTTGCCGAGCCTGATGATCTTTGATGATCACGACGTAACCGATGACTGGAACCTTACCGCTGACTGGGAGCAAACCGCCTACGGCCATCCGTTCTCTAAGCGCATTATCGGTAATGCCCTGGTCGCGTATTCGCTCTGCCAAGCATGGGGTAATGATCCGGATAAGCTCAATCCATTAATTCACCATGCCGCTACGCTGCTGGGCGATGGCCGCGAGGTGCTCGCGCGTGCTGAGCAAGATGGATTCATTGAGCGGTTGCTGCGTTTTCAGGGCTGGGAGTTTCAAATCCCCGGTACGCCTGCGCTTATTGTGCTCGACACCCGCACCCGCCGTTGGCGCAGTGAGCGCAGCCCCAAGCGGCCTTCTGGCCTCATGGATTGGGAAGCGCTGATGGAAATGCAGCAGGCACTCATGGGCGCTAAAAGCGCAGTGATTATTTCGCCTGCGCCGATGTTTGGCGTCAAATTAATTGAAAGTATTCAAAAGCTATTTACCGCCGTGGGTAAGCCGTTAGTGGTGGATGCTGAGAACTGGATGGCGCACCGAGGCGCTGCTAACGCGCTGCTGCAAATTTGGCAGCACTCTAAAACGCCGGGCAATTACGTGATTCTTTCTGGCGATGTGCACTACTCGTTTGTCTACGACATTGTCGTGCGCCATCAGCGGCGCGCTCCTCACCTGTGGCAGATTACTTCAAGCGGGATCAAAAACACTTTTCCCAAGAATCTTCTCAATACCTTTGATCGACTGAACCGCTGGATGTATGCCCCGTGGTCGCCGCTTAACTGGTTTACGAAGCGCCGCAAACTCAGCGTTCATCCCCGTGACCCTGACCGGGCGAGTGCCGGGGAGCGGCTTTGGAACGCCAGCGGCATTGGTTTAGTCACACTCGACGAGAAAGGCTACCCAACGGATATCCGCCAGCTCGATGTGAACGGTAGCGATGTGGTGTTCCCGCCGCCCGAGCGCCTCAAGCAAAAAGGCGGGCGTTAATCGTTGGTGAGTGGGTCTTGCCGCGATGGCGCCACCCGTTTGCTAAAGCGTCATTAAGTCGTCATAGAAGTGCCCCGCTGTTGTCATCTGAAGGGAGCAGGATACCGCTATCTGCTGACTACATTTAAGCGCGCTGATGCGTTAAAAAACCAGGGGCCTAAAATGCGTTTTTCTGATGCAACCGCTACCACCATTGATTTGTTACGTCATGGTGAGCCGGTGGGTGGGCGTATGCTGCGGGGCTCAACTGACCATCCTCTGAGTGACGCAGGATGGCAGCAGGTGAAGGATGCGGTCATGCGCCATACGGTCGAGGGCCATTTACCTTACGATGCGATTGTCACTTCGCCGCTGATGCGCTGCCGTGAGTTTGCCCTGTGGCTAGGCGAAGAGTTTGATCTCCCTGTGCAGGTGGAAGACGACCTCGCCGAGCTACACCTGGGGCAGTGGGAAGGTAGAACTTATGCAGAGGTAACCGCCGTAGAAGGCACCGCACGAATGAGTGCGTTTTGGCATAATCCGGCCGAGGTCGCGCCCCCTGATGGCGAGACGCTGCAAGCATTTGATGCCCGGCTCGCTGAGGTATGGCAGCGGCTACTTCTCCAGCCGCCCGGTCAGCATGTGCTGGTCGTGGCCCATCTGTTTGTCTGCAACGGCCTGCTGCGCCAGGTTCTTGAACAGCCGCTTTCACGAGTGCTGGCGATGGATCTGCCCTATGCGGCGATGAGCCGAGTGCGCCATGAACGCCATGCGCTTGGCGACACCAGCTTTATTGAGTGGATAGGGCGTTAAGCATTGTTGGCGGCTAGGCATGCTTTACGCCATTATGAGGACAGTTAGCTTACCGGAGCGCCTGTCCATGTCATTGGTTCGCCTGTCGTCTTTACCTTATGCGGTTATATCGCGCAGCGGATGGTGGCTGCCCTGCCTATTCATGCTTGTGTTGGCGGGCTGTGCCAGCCGCGAGCTGACGCCGATAGATGCACTACCCGACCGCGCCGGTATTTCTATGGAGCGTGCGCTCATTCTTTCCCATGCCCAGCAAGCCATTGGCACGCCGTACCGCTTCGGAGGCAATACGCCAGAAGGTCTAGACTGCTCGGGGCTGGTGGAAATGACCTATCGAGCGGCGGGCATTCGTGTACCGCGCACCGCCAATGAACAGTTTCAAGCCTTGCCAAAGGCCGATGCCCCGCGCCCCGGCGACCTGCTTTTCTTTGGTGAGCGCCGCAAAGCGACCCATGTCGGTATCTATCGTGGCAACGGCCAAATGATTCATGCGCCCGGTAATGGTCGTCGCGTGGTGAGCGTGCCGTTAGAAATCGATTACTGGCAGGCGCGCTTTTTAGGTGCCGCCAGCCCTGCCCCTTAAGTAACCGTGCTCTCTACCGATATATTGCTTTGCAGCGTCTCATAGGTGAGCGCTCCAAGGGAAGCCCATTCGTGCGGGGCATACCTTTCTCATCCGCAGTAGGTTTTTGCGTTTCTGGCATAACATGGCATCAACATTGCTTGTATAATGTGTCCATTGGACTTTCAGGCTTATCCGCTTGAAAGCAAACAGCCTGCCTACCCGGCCTGCGCTGTCAGCACATCAGGAGATATACCATGTCTGCCTCACCTGTCACATTGATGGTGGCTCGGCGCGTTGAGCACGGCCGCTATTTCGATTTTAATCGTTGGCTTAACGAGGGGCGGGAGCTAGCGGCTGATTTTGCTGGTTATCTCGGCTCTGGCGTATTGGCGCCACCTGTTGACGATGATGAATATCAGATCATATTTCGCTTTAGCAGTAGTGAGACCTTAGCAGCCTGGGAGCATTCCGCTTCACGCCATGCGTGGCTCGAACGCGGGGCAGGGCTCTATGAGGCGCCCCATGAACATCGCGCCACGGGGCTGGATACTTGGTTTCAAACTAGCGTTAGCAGCATTCCACCGCGCTGGAAACAGGCGGTGGCCGTCTGGCTGGCGTTTTTCCCTATCTCACTGCTGTTTCAGTGGTTATTTGGCGGCGTATTAGCCGAGTGGGCACTAGTGCCGAGGGTAGTAGTGAGCACCTTAATGCTAACGCCTGTCATGGTTTTTGTGTTTATTCCACTCTCTATGCGCCTATTAGCGCCCTGGCTGCAGGGTAAATGGTCACCGCTTGATATGCTGGCGCGCTGGCGCCAAACGTCTCGATCATAATCATGCTTGGCAGCACTGAGATGATGCTAGTCTTGGCCCATAGGTTCTATGTAAGCTGACCTTGATAATCGTGGTTTCAAGCAATAGGCGCAATGTACTAGTAGAAATGTACTGGCAGAAAAGGATCGCTGTCGCTGGTGCAATGCGTGCGGCTAACTCAGTCCCAAGGAGCTTTTATGATTCATGTTCATCATCTGGAAAAATCGCGTTCTCATCGCATTCTGTGGCTACTCGAAGCCCTTGAACTGGACTACGAACTGGTTGTTTACCAGCGTGATGAGAAAACGCAGCAGGCGCCAGCATCGCTGAAAAAAATTCATCCGCTGGGCAAGTCGCCGGTGATTACGGATGGTGATCTGACCGTGGCCGAGTCGGGGGCTATCATTGATTATCTGCTGCAGCGCTATGGGCAAGGCCGGCTACAGCCTGCCCAGGAAGATATGCATGCGTGGGTAGATTATCGGTACTGGCTGCATTATGCCGAAGGCTCGCTGATGCCGCTGCTGGTGATGCAGCTTGTGTTTGGACAGATACCTAAACAGTCGCCGTGGCTGATAAAGCCGCTAGCGAAAGGCATTAGCGATACGGTGAGTAAGCGCTTCTTAGCGCCTCAAATTAAGCAGCATCTCAGCGTTATTAACGAACACTTATCTGCGCACGGTAATTTTGCCGGGCCGTGGCCGAGCGGTGCCGATATTCAAATGAGCTTCCCGCTGCAGGCAGTTGCTGCCGTTCAGTCGCTGGATAAATATCCGGCCATTGCCGCCTTTGTGTCGCGTATTGAACAAGACGCTGCGTGGCAGCGGGTGGTAGCGCGAGCCGGCCCGCTCACGATGCCGGGCCAGTGATTCGCCGTCATGGGCTTAATGTCGCTTGGGCCGCTAGCCTGAGTTAATTGAAAAGCGCAAAGCTATCAGCATTGATCCACATGTGGACCAGGATGCTAGCGATATAGCCGAGCAGAATCACCGGCGACCAGCGTAAATGCCCCATAAACGTATATGACCCACGTGCCTGCCCCATCACTGCCACGCCGGCCGCTGAGCCAATCGACAGCAGGCTGCCGCCAACCCCCGCGGTTAAGGTGATGAGCAGCCATTGGCCGTGGGACATGTCGGGATCCATGGTCAGCACGGCAAACATTACCGGAATGTTGTCGATCACCGCGGAGACAACGCCTAGCGTAATGTTTGCCGCGGTAGGATTCCAGCCGGTATATAGCGCTTCTGACAGCAGGCCGAGATAGCCCATAAAGCCTAGCCCGCCCACGCACATGACGACCCCATAGAAGAATAGGAGCGTGTCCCACTCGGCGCGCGCCACGCGATTAAAAACATCGAAGGGAACCACGCTACCCAACTGCGCCAACTTACGGTTATCGCCTTCCCGGCTGTAAATCTCACGTTTGCGCTTTAGTGAACGAGGCAAGCTACGGCGCAGGTAATAGCCAAAGAATTGCAAATAGCCCAGGCCTGTCATCATGCCCAGTACGGGCGGCAGGTGAAGCACTACATGGCAGAGTACCGCGGTGATAATGGTCAATAAAAACAGCGCCACGATGCGTCGCGCACCGCGCTTCATCCAGACGTCTTCATGAACGCTGGCGGGCTTCTCATCCTTGATAAATAGACTCATGATGGTGGCGGGGATCAAGAAGTTGACCAACGCCGGAATAAAGAGAATGAAGAAATCTTGAAACGCGACCATGCCTGCCTGCCACACCATTAGCGTGGTTATATCGCCAAAAGGGCTAAAGGCGCCGCCTGCGTTGGCGGCAATCACAATATTGATACATGCCATGTTAATAAAGCGCTGATCTCCTTCGGCAACTTTCGTCACGACGGCGCACATGAGTAAAGCGGTGGTAAGGTTATCGGCAACGGGAGATAGCACGAAGGCAAGGCCGCCCGTTAGCCAAAAAAGTGTGCGGTAGTTGAAGCCTTTGCGCAGCATCCATGACCGCAGCGCGTCGAACACGTGACGCTCTTCCATCGCATTGATATAAGTCATCGCAACCAGTAAGAATAGCATCAGCTCGGTGAACTCTAACAACGTCATTCTAAACGCGTATTCTGATGCCTCAGACATGCCATTTTGGACATACACCCAGCCGATAAGCCCCCAAATAATGCCGGCGGCTACTAGTACGGGTTTTGACTTGCGCATATGAATCTTTTCTTCTGCCATGACTAACGCATAGGCCAAGACAAAAATAGCGACGGCAAAAAAGCCCACGAGTGAGGTGGTTAAATTTAATTCGCCGGTGACGGCAAAAACGCTAGGACTGATGAATAACAGTAAGGCTGCTAATAAAAAAAGCCAGCGACGATGTAATCGTGGCTGGCAAGAGTGTTTGCTCAACGTAGACATGTGAGGTCTGTCCCATGGTTAAGTTATTAGAAATTGTTTAAAAGGGATTCCATGTTATCAGCCTGTGTTGCGGCGCAATACGTTATAAAAACGAATGAAGATCGTCGTTATTAAAAGAATCAGATCTTTTTTTAGTAAATTAATCTTTTAGGTAATGGCAACTTTAGAAATAATGATTCTGGAAGTTAATTCATTATCTTATCAATATGATACTAAGTGTTAATAGTGAAGCTGATTAAATTTTATTTTTAGATGCTTTTGTTAACGTCGCTAGTGTCGTTTTTAAAATGCAGCGTGCAGAAATGGATGAAGTGGTTTGATGGCCGGTGGCGTTAGAGTACATTCAACAGGGGAGTGCCCGATTAAGCACAGTCGTGCTATTTTGAGGCGCGCCACGCTCACGGCTTGGTAAGATAAAAATGAGGCCGGCTAGAAAGCGGCTACTGGACACGTTGAGGAATAAAAGAATGCGCAACCCATTTCGCTCCCTAAACCGCACGCTTGGCATGTCAGTAGCGACGTTAGCCCTAGCCAGTGCCGCGTTTTCCGCCCATGCCGAAACGCGTGTGACCTATAAATCGGCTTCTGCAGGAACCGCCTATTACCAGATGGGCGTAGAGCTTTCTGAGGCGATTCGCCAGGGCACGGGCGACGACATTATTCTTACGCTGGAAGAAAGCCAAGGCTCCGTACAAAATGTAATGGAAGTCATGGCCCGTCAGGGTAACTACGTTTTCACGACACCTCCCGCGCTAGTCGAACAGGCGATGGCGGGCGAAGGCCCCTTTGCTGAGCGGCAGAGCCCTCGCTTTCAAGAGATACGCGGCTTATTCCCAATCCCTTCTATTACCATGCACTTCGCGCTTGCGGGCGATGAAGGCGTGACCGATATTTCCGCCTTGGAAGGTAAGCACCTGTTGATTGGTAAAGGCACGTTTGGTGCCCGTGAAGCGGCTCGCTATCTAGAGCTGTTCGGCCTGGCAGACGACGTTCAAATTGCCGATGCTGCTATTGGTAGTGGCCCTGATGCGCTTAAAAATGGCCAGATTGACGGTTTTGTGACCGCCAGCTCGTTCCCGTCACCTAACGTGATTGAGACGGCTGCCAGCATGCCTGTCTCTATGGTAAGCCTGACCGATGAGCAAATCGAACAGACGGGTGCGCCGCGTCAAACCATTCCTGGCGGCACTTACCCAGGTGTGGAGAAAGATGTTGAAACGACGTCACTGCCGGTCATTGCCTACACCACTACGCAGATGGATGACGACACCGCTTACCTGCTGACGAAGACGTTCTGGGAGCGTCGCGATGCCATGGCCGAAGAGGCCGCCTGGTGGGGCAGTATTACGCCGGAAATGCTTGAAAATATGTTGGGTACGCTTCACCCCGGTGCACTGCGTTACTACGATGAAGCGGGTATCGATATACCGGATGCCCTGCGCTAACGCTGTTCGATAGTCCTGTGCGATAGTCCTGTGCGATAGCCCTTTTCGATAGCTTCTTTCGTTCCTCTTCCCACTGCCACGGCGCTTGTGCCGTGGCAGTGCTGTATCAATAGGCAACTTGGCATGCGTTTTTCCTTTTCGTCGCAAGCAGCGACGCCCTCCGCAGCGGACAACGCGATAGCGCCTGGCTGGATAGCGCTTGGGGCAGTCAGTGTTGTATTCCACCTTGGGCTGATTTTTTACGGCTTAACGCCTGCGCTGGTGAGTCGGCCGCTGCACATGGCGCTGCTGTTGCCGTGGGTATTGATCTTTATGGCGAAAACGCCGGCTCAGCGCATAAGCGGTTGGCTTTTAACGCTGCTGGGCATTGCGGCGTGCAGCTATATCGCCTTTAACGAAGCGGCGTTGGCCAATCAGTATGGCTTTATCGATACGCATCTACAGATGGCGATTGGCGTGTTTTTAATTGCGCTGGCGCTTGAGGCTGCCCGCCGAGCGATTGGCTGGCCGCTGCCGCTAGTAGCCTTATTGGCACTGATGTACGGTGCCTTTGGCCAGTATGTGCCCGGTGCCTTTGGGCACCCAGGTCTGCCGCTGCAGAGCATGGTCGGTACGCTGACCATTGCCGAAGGCGGCCTGTGGGGATCATTGACCGGCGTGAGCGTGAGCGTTGTCGCTATTTTTGTGATTTTTGGCGCAGTGCTCAATGCCGGCGAAGCTGGACAGGGCTTTATGAATTTAGCCAGCGCTGTGGCGGGCCGCCTGACGGGCGGGGCTGCCAAAGTGGCGGTGATTTCATCGGCATTGATGGGATCCATCTCTGGTTCAGCCTCGGCCAACGTGGCCTCAACCGGGGCGATCACCATTCCTTCGATGGTGCGTTTGCGTTATCCGCGTTCGTTGGCCGGTGCGGTGGAGGCGGTTGCTTCTTCCGGTGGGCAGATTATGCCGCCGCTGATGGGCGCGGGCGCGTTCGTGATGGTTGAGCTTACGGGAACGCCCTACACGCAGATTATGGCTGCCGCTATGCTGCCGGCGGTGCTGTATTTTCTGACCGTTTGGGTAGGCATTAATGCGTATGCGACGCGGCATGATTTACAGCCAGTCGCTGAGAGTGAGCGGCCCCATGCGAAGGAGGTGCTGATTACCTCACTATTTTTCGCGATACCGTTCGTACTGCTGTTAGAGCGCATTTTTCACGGTGGCTATACCCCGCAATACGCGGCCAGTATCGCGATTTTTGCAGGCATTGCGCTGCTGTTGTTCAATGTCAAACTACGCTTCTCGCTGCCTGATTTTGCGCATCGCTTAGCGGAAGCGGCGGTGACCGCCGGACGCCAGATCGCGGTGATTGGCGCCATTATTTTGTGTGCTTCTCTGGTGGTTGGGGTGCTGTCGCTGACGGGGTTAGGCGTTAAAATTACCTCGGGTATTTTGTCGCTTTCCAACGACGCCCTGTGGCCGGCGCTGCTCTTGACGGCGTTGGCGTGTTTGATTCTCGGCATGGAGGTGCCGACCACGGCTGCCTACGTAATTTGTGTTTCGGTTGCCGGGCCCGCATTAACCTCTTTAGGTTTAGAGCCGCTCTTGGCGCATCTTTTCGTGTTTTGGTATGCGCTGCTCTCAACCATTACGCCGCCGGTGTGCGGGGGTGTGTTTATTGCAGCGGGCATGGTTGGCGAGAACTGGCTCAAAGTGGCGTTTAAGGCGATGGCGCTGGGTATTGGGCTGTATATCATTCCGTTGGCGATGGTTGCCAACCCTGAGATAATCCAGCTAGCTTTTAATCCTTCGGGCGCTCTGCTTTACGCGTTGAAAGTGGCGGTTGGGTTAACGGCCATTTCATTTGGCGTTATTGCACGCAAAGCCCTATGGCATCGCGTGGCGTTAGTCGCAGCGGGCATCATCATCATCTTTGTGATTTAGCCGCAGCGGTGAAGAGGCGGGCAGGGGACTATTAGCAAACATCACCCAGGTATCTAGCGCAGGGCCAAGCGACTGCACCATACGCAGTTGCTCAGGCGCCAGCGCTAGTACTTCTTCAGCACAGATGCCCGCTTCAAAGCGGCCGTCTAACAAACCTTCGGCTACCGCCACGGTGGTAGGGGCCTCAATGATGGCTGGATAGCGGCTTATATCTGCGTAATAGCGCGTTGCTGGCTGCAGCGCGACGTGAGCGGGCTGAGCAATAGCGCGCTGTGCGAGCAGCGCCAGGGGTTTGCTACCAGCAATAAAGGTGTCCACGGGATAGGCTCGGTGCATATAGCGGCCGACGCAATCGCTGTGCGAGGCATGGGCAGTGCATTGCAGTACGTGGCTTACCTGCCCCCTCATAAGCGCTTGGAATGCGTCTTCAAACTGCGTGAAAAGCACCACGCTTCCCACGTCTGAGCAGCGCATTTTAAGATAGCGTTTGGCAATCAGTTCGTGATTGTTACCACTCGGCCCTAGCGTCGCGATTTGCACGATAATTCTTCTCTGTAAAAAGTGGCTTAAATGAATAAGCCAAAAGCGCAGGGTGCTTTTGGCTCAATGCAATCAGCGAGCAGATGCGCTTAGAAGATAGTAAAGCTTAGCACTAAGTAAGCGGCATAGCCTGCCAGCAGCGCAGCACCTTCCCAGCGTGCTAGGCGCATGCCAGTATATAAAAACAGTACCAGCAGGCCTGCCGCGCCCAACATGACCCACTGATCAAACATCGCCACTCGCGGTGCCAGCGGAAGCGGCTGTAAGAACGCTGAGATACCTAAGATGCCAAGCAGGTTGAAAATATTACTGCCAAGAATGTTCCCGACGGCAACATCGGCATGACGCCTTAGCGCTGCAATCACTGATACCGCCATTTCAGGTAGCGAAGTACCCACGGCGACGATGGTTAAGCCGATAACCGTCTCGGAAATCCCCATGGCCTGGGCCAGGCCAATGGCGCCATAAAGGAGTAACTGCGAGCCACCAATCAGCATGCCTAGGCCGGCAATCAGCGCTAAGGTCATCATCCAGCCTGTGGTGGGTAGCTTGGTCATTTCCTCCGCTTCTGAGGTGTGCATCTCGGTCGCCGGAACATGCTGGCGGCTTTCGCTTACGTAGGCCCAAACGAGATAGCAGACTAGGCCGGTAAGAAAAATCCCGGCATCAACGCGTCCTAATGCCCCGCTAAACGAAAGTGCTATAAACAGCAGGCTGGCCAAAACGACGACCAGCCCATCACGGCGCAGTGCTAAAGGCTGTACGACCATTGGGCAGATAACCGCGCACATTCCCAAGATCAATAAAATATTGCCAATGTTGCTGCCCACTATATTGCCAATAGCAATGTCCGGCTGCTGGTTCATAGCGGCATGGATAGAAACGACCAGCTCGGGCGCCGAGGTGCCAAAGCCGACCACGACAAGCCCTGTCAGCAAGGGCGAGACACCCACTCTTCTAGCGCCCGCTACTGCGCCGCGAATAAGTGATTCCCCTCCTAGGGTGAGTAGTACAATGCCTGCTAACAAACTAAGTCCGTATAGCATGTTCAAGACCTCTTCCTGAGTACCTCCCCGACCGCGAGTGACGCGGGGTTTGTCGGGTCGGTTAAGCGCGCTAGGCGATCGGATTAATAGTGCCCAGCTCACTGGCAAGATTACGGCTATTTTTATGTCTTTGCTCTTTTTTACTGCGGTTGTCAGAAAGAAAAAGGTGAAAGGCTTTGACCTAGTTGGGTATCCGTGGCAAGGTGTGCGCAGTAAGTTAGCAAGCAGCATAGTTCCAGAAACATTCGAATTCTTTCGGTAGTCTGTAATTGTATTCCTTGTTCTACTCACTATTTATCTGGGTAATACCAGGATTTTTACAATTCGCAAATTGCGAAAAGGATTTATAACATGGCAACTGGCACAGTTAAGTGGTTCAACGATTCTAAAGGTTTTGGTTTCATTGCACCGTCTGACGGCAGTGACGACGTTTTTGCTCATTTTTCTGAAATTCAGTCTGATGGCTTCAAAACCCTTCCAGAAGGCGCTAACGTTTCTTTTGACGTTACCCAGGGTCAGAAAGGCCTTCAAGCTTCAAACATCAAGCTGCTTTCTTAATCCTAGCTAGCTAGTGATTATGTAAGTGTTCGAATCGTTTAGATTCGATAATCGGGCCCCACTTCGGTGGGGCCCGATGCGTTTGTGCTGTCAGAAAATAATTTTCTCCCCACTTAGCAATGCCACTCCTCTAAGATTAGAATTGATAAAGTGCTGGGGTCGATGCCTTGGCTTAGCTGGCATTTTATTTTTATCAGACATAAGGGGTATCACTATGCGTCTATCGCCACTCTTTCTTGGTATGGGCTTATTGATCGCAAGCGGTTTCACTATGGCCAGTGAAGGGTGCGAGAGCCCTACCACTCAGCTGGAAATGACCGAGTGCTCGGCTCAAGCCTATGAAGCAGCCGATACGGAGCTGAATGAGTCCTACCAAGAGCTTGTTAGCCAACTGAAAGGTAATGCGCCTGCGTTAGAAAAGCTGAGGTCGGCGCAGCGGGCATGGATTGGGTTCCGCGACGCTGAGTGTACATTTGAAAGCAGCGCCGTTGAGGGCGGTAGTGCCCAGCCTATGGTGCGCAATGGATGCCTTGAAAAGGTGACCGCGGCACGTGCAGAAAGGCTGCAAGAGTATGCTAGTTGCGAGGAAGGGGATCTAAGCTGCTCGCGCTGAGTGGTGCTTCAGCGTTGCGTACGATGACTCTCAGAAACGACAAAAGCACCCGAGGGTGCTTTTGTCGAAGGAGTGTCTGGTGGAGGCGGCGGGAATTGAACCCGCGTCCGCCAGCACGCGCCTATTGGCTCTACATGCTTAGATTCCGTCATTTAGTTTAGCGCGACTGACTCCGACGGTCAGGATTCAGCAACGCGAGCCTTCTAAAGTTTAACGATTGGCGAGAAGACACCACCAACCGCGGTCCTATCAGCTTTGGCTCATATCCCCGCAGAGATGAATAGGCACATCACCTTGGGGCCAGACAAGAAGCTAACAGTTTAAGCTGCTAGCGCGCCTTGAGCGTAGTTTTCGTCATTTGCGACTATTTTTTCGTGATGTGGGATTTACGAGATACATCACGCTCTCGGCATGCACCGCAAGGGTTGTCACCGGCGTCGAAACCATGTCGCCCCCTTATTACAGGTGAGCATTCTAACGTGCTCACTTCCAATTGACCAGTTATGCCTTGGTATGTTCCCGCATGATTCGCCCTTTTTGACGATTCCAGTCGCGATCTTTTTCCGTGGCACGTTTGTCGTGCAGCTGTTTACCGGTCACGAGCGCCAGTTCGCACTTCACCTTGTTACGTGTCCAGTAAAGTTTTAAGGGCACGCAGGTGTGTCCTTTGTCCTGAGTGATCGAAAAGATTTTGGCAATCTCTTTGCGATGTAGCAGCAGTTTGCGGGTACGCGTTGGGTCAGCAATTTCGTGAGTGCTGGTGGTATTGAGCGGCATGAAATGGCTACCCAGTAGAAACGCTTCGCCGTTACGAACCAAGATATAGGTGTCGGTGAGCTGGGCTTTTCCTGCGCGCAGGCTTTTGACTTCCCAGCCAGCAAGCACTAATCCTGCCTCAAAGGTCTCGTCGATATGGTATTCAAACCGCGCCTTCTTGTTCTGGGCGATAACGCCGCTGCCAGATACTTTGCTTTTACCTTTCTTAGTGGCCATGGAACCTCATATTTAATCTGTCAGTGGCATCCCCTTCGTTATTGGGGGAGGCGTGATACCATTTAGGGTCTGAAAAATGTTTCCCATGATACGCTTTGGGCACTGTGAAGTCAGCGGAGAGGTCAATGCCAACCGTCAATCGTTCCGCCCTAGTGCGGCACACCCCCCAGAAAATGTTCGACCTGGTCAACGACTTTGAGCGCTACCCTGAGTTTTTGCCTGGGTGTCGTCAAGCGCGTCTGGTAGAGCATGATGATGTGCATCTCATCGGCGAAATGACCCTTGGTCGCGCCGGTGTTGAACAAACGATTACTACCCGTAATGATCTTTTCGAGCCTGAGCGGATAGATATGTCGCTAGTAAAAGGACCGTTTAAGCAGCTCAAAGGTCGTTGGATGTTTACTCCTATGGGGGAGGGCGCCTGTAAAGTCAGCCTGGAAATGGAATTCGAATTTACCAACCGGTTTTTAGGCATGGCCTTTGGAAAGATCTTTCAACAAATAGCGGGGCAGCTCGTTGATGCCTTCACCAAGCGCGCTAACGAGCTATATGGCCGCTGAAACGCTTGCGGTTGAAGTTGCCTATGCCTTGCCGCACAAACAGCGCCTGGTGGCTCTACGCGTGCCTGAAGGCACCACGGCGCGCCAAGCCGTTGAGCGTGCCGATTTGCCCGTGCTGTTTCCGGAATTGCCCAGCGGCACGTTCGCACAAGCGCCGCTGGGTATTTTCGGTAAAGCGCTACGTAGCCCCGACACCCAGGCCCTGCGTGAGGGCGATCGAGTCGAGGTATATCGGCCGCTGGCCATCGACCCCAAGGCAGCTCGCCTAGAGCGCGCAAAGCGCCAAGCGAGCGACCAGGGGCGCTAGCGCCGCATCAAAGCTGTGAGGCGGGCTGTGTGCTTATGGGCGCGACGTTTTGCGTGCTTTCATCAGGCTGCATAAGCATTGGGTTAGACCCTTCGGTTGCGGGCCCCATGTTACTGTCCACATCTATGGGCAGCTCTTGGGACAAATCGCCTTCTTGCTCAATATTGGCTAAACGGCCCTGGGGGTCGAAAGCAAGGGTGACGCGGCGCTGCTCGACACCGCCATAGGCTTTGTCTACGCGGAATACATAGTCCCACTGGCTAGCGTCGAAGGGCGCTTCCAGCAAAGGTCTGCCCATCACATAAACCACCTGTTCTTGGGTCATGCCCGGCTGAAGCTGGCTCACCATCTCTTGGGTTACCAGATTACCTTGGGGGATGTCGCGTTTGTACACGCCGACGTAGCTGCAGCCACTCACAACGGTAAGGGCGACGGAAAGTGTGATGATTCGAGTCAATTTTTGCATTTGGGCCTGTTCTTCACTATCGTGGTTTCGGTTGATCATACCCGACCTAACCTGTTACTGCGAAGAGCGACCATGGCCGATCAGAACCATGAATTGCGCAAAGCCGGTCTGAAAGTGACCCTGCCGCGCGTCAAGATACTTCAAATTCTCGAAAATGTTTCGGGCCAACACCATCTCAGCGCTGAAGAAGTGTACAAAACACTGATTGACGCGGGCGAAGATGTTGGCTTGGCAACCGTGTACCGCGTATTGACTCAATTTGAGTCAGCGGGTCTGGTTATTCGTCATAATTTTGACGGAGGCCACGCGGTATTTGAGATGACTCAAGAGGATCACCATGATCATATGGTGTGCCTTGAAAGCGGCGAAATCATTGAATTTGTAGATGAAATCATTGAGCGCCGTCAGCAAGAGATTGCCGAAGAGCATGGCTACGAGTTAGTAGACCATGCGCTGGTGCTTTATGTTCGCCCGCGCGGGTCTGACGTAACGCGCCAGGACAGTGGCCCGACGAATAGGAAGTAATATTCGTAGGTCGGATCTGTTTGTGAAGAGAAAGCATAAGCGCCCTGCCTATTTGGTCGAATTCCCTAAGCATGGAATTCGCCAAGTAGGCAGGGCGCTTTCTTGTTTGTGTAGATTGTTTGCGTAGATTGTTTGTGTGAAGCGCCGCGCTAATGTTGAAAAATGCGTGCGTTTAAAGCAATTAGTGCGTCGGACGTTGGCTGGCGTGAAGCATCTCACGGGCGTGTGCGAGCGTTTGATCAGAGAGCGTGACACCGCCAAGCATGCGCGCTAGCTCGCTGATACGGCCGCGTTCATCGAGCAGTGCCATTTGAGTGAGAGTGGTGTCGCGTTTTGCCTGCTTTTCGATATGTAAGTGTTGATGCGCCTGTGCCGCCACCTGGGGCAGGTGCGTAACGGTCATTACCTGGCCGTTTTGGCCTAGCTTGCGCAGCAGTTGGCCAACAATTTCTGCGGTGGCGCCCGAAATGCCTACGTCTACCTCATCAAACACTAGGCTGGGGACGGTTGAGTGCGTCGCGGCAACCACTTGAATCGCCAAGCTGATCCGCGATAGCTCGCCACCGGAGGCCACCTTGGTGAGCGGTCTCGCGGGCTGCCCAGGGTTGGCGCTGATCAAAAACTGCACGCGGTCCAGTCCTTCTGGGCTAGGCGCATCTTTCGCAATGACGCCTACTTCAAAGCGTGCTTTGCCCATGGCTAAGTAGCCCAACTGCTGCTGGACCTCTTTGCTCAGGCGAAGCGCGGCTTTGTGACGGCTATCACTAATTTTTTTGGCTTCTTGACGATAGCGCTCACGATATTCGACGACTTGAGCGCTTAAGGCTTCAAGATCATTGCCCCCTCCATTGAGCTGCGCAACTTCTTGCTGTAAATCGGTATGCAGGGCGCAGAGCTCTTCAGGGGCAACATGATGTTTACGGGCAATCCGATGGACATCGGTCATTCTTTCCTCAACCCAGGCGAGCCGTTCAGGGTCTAGCTCGGTGGTGCTGGCGAGGCGGTTTAGCTCGCTAGACGCTTCTTCTACCTGAATGCGCGCATCGCTGAGCATGGCGAGCGTATTGGCCAAGGTGCCTTTGTCGCTGCCTGGCAGCGCGCTTAAGTGCGCGAAGGCTTGATTTAATAACGACAGCGCGCCGCTTTCATCACCGGCGCAGCAGTCGGCGGCAAATTGCGTTTCACGCAGGGTCTCTTCAGCATGGGCGAGCGTGTGCTGCTCTTCTTCTAATGTTGCCAGCTCACCTTCCGCTAACGCCAGCTGGTCAAGTTCTTCAACTTGGTAGCGCAGTAGCTGGCGTTTGGCCTCTACTTCACTGCCTTCTTCGCTGAGTTTTTTAAGCTGGCGGCGCGCGTTGCGCCACTCACGAAACGTCTCCGCTAATTGAGAGGTTGCGCTATTGAGACCGGCATAATCATCCAGTAAGGCAAGGTGCGTCTCTTCGCGCATTAGCGCATGGTGAGCGTGCTGTCCGTGGATCTGAATAAGCTGTTCGCCGAGCGATTTTAGATCCGAGATAGTGGCGGGATGACCATTGATCCATGCTTTGGAGCGGCCGCTGGCGGTCACGACGCGACGCAGCAAGCATTCTTCAGAAGGCAGGTCGCGTGCGGTTAGCCACTCAATGGCGGCGGGCAGGTGCTGAATGTCGAAGCGTGCAGAGAGGTCGGTGCGTTCGCGTCCGTGGCGCACGCAGCCGGCATCGGCACGTTCGCCCAGACACAGCCCGAGGGCGCCTAAGAGAATCGATTTACCCGCCCCGGTTTCCCCGGTAATGGCGGTCATGCCACCGGTTAAGTCGAGCTCTAAGTGATCGACAATGGCGAAATCTTGAATAGCTAGCTGAGTGAGCATGACGCCTCCTGAGGCGGTACGGCGCAGAAGCTGGATACTTATCCAATAGTTGTTGATTTATACAGTAGTTAATAACTCACTTCAATGCACCTCTTGAGATGGCGTTTATGGCCCCCATATAGCGTGCATAGCTAATTATGAACTTGTCTCTTTGCGCGCAACTCGGTGTAGAAGCGCCTTACTTTCTAGGAGCACAACATGGCGAAAGAACCGCAAACTCCGTTGGATGACGAACTGAACCGCCACGAGCATGAAGCAGACGGCGCTGAACAGGCGGCTGAAAAAGCCGCCGAAGAGCGTTTGCTGGAAGGCGAGCTGGAAGGGCTAATTAACGACGACGAGCCGTTAGACGGCGGTCTTGATAACCCAGAAGCTGAAATGCTAGCCGCCAAGGTTGATGAACTAGAGCAAAGCTTAGCCGAAGCGAAAGACCAAGCGCTGCGCGCCGCTGCCGAAGCACAAAATGTGCGCCGTCGTGCCGAGCAAGAAGCCGACAAAGCCCGCAAGTTCGCGCTCGAAAAGTTTGTCAAAGAGCTGCTGCCGGTGGTGGATAGCCTTGAGAAAGCGCTGGAAAACATGGAAGAAGATGCTTCCGATGTGCACCGTGAAGGTGTTTCCATGACGTTAAGAATGCAGCTGGATGCGCTCAACAAATTTGGCGTTGAGAGTATCGAGCCCCATGGCGAGCCTTTCGACCCTCAAGTGCATGAGGCGATGGCCATGGTACCCAATCCGGAGCTTGATCCTAATACCGTGATGGATGTCATGCAGAAAGGTTATTTGCTTAACGGACGCCTTGTGCGCCCGGCGATGGTCATCGTGAGCCAGAAAGCCAATTAAGCAATTGGTGACACAAGGTGTGAAAAAACCCTTGAAAAGCTAGCGGCGGCCCCCAGATATAGGGCAACCCCGCGGGGAAACCCGCAGTTATGTTTTAAATTTTTTGTTTATAACTACCAAATTCGAGGTTATTGCTATGGGACGTATTATTGGTATCGACCTGGGCACCACTAACTCTTGTGTGGCCGTGCTTGATGGTGACAGTGCTAAAGTTATTGAAAATGCCGAAGGTGGTCGTACCACGCCTTCCATCATCGCCTATACCGACGATGGTGAAACGCTGGTCGGCCAGGCCGCCAAGCGTCAAGCGGTCACCAACCCAGAAAATACGCTGTATGCCATCAAGCGCCTAATTGGCCGTCGTTTTAAAGACGACGTTGTCCAGAAAGACATCAAGATGGTGCCTTACAAAATTGCCGAAGCAGACAATGGTGATGCGTGGGTTGAAGTAAAAGGCAAAAAAATGGCACCCCCGCAGGTTAGTGCGGAAGTGCTGAAGAAAATGAAAAAGACCGCCGAAGACTACTTGGGCGAAGCGGTGACCGAAGCGGTTATTACTGTGCCGGCCTACTTTAACGACAGCCAGCGTCAGGCGACTAAAGATGCCGGCCGCATCGCGGGTCTAGACGTTAAGCGCATTATCAACGAGCCGACCGCTGCCGCACTGGCTTACGGTATGGACAAGTCGCGCGGCGACAAAACCATCGCGGTTTATGACTTGGGTGGCGGTACTTTCGATATTTCTATCATCGAAATTGCTGACGTTGACGGCGAAACTCAGTTTGAAGTGCTGGCCACCAATGGCGACACCTTCCTGGGCGGTGAAGATTTCGATTTGGCGCTGATTAACTACCTGGTTGACCAGTTCAAAGCGGATAGCGGTATTAATCTTTCCGGCGACAACCTGGCTATGCAGCGCCTGAAAGAAGCGGCTGAGAAAGCTAAAATTGAGCTGTCTAGCGCGCAACATACCGACGTCAACCTGCCGTACATCACGGCTGATAACACCGGTCCGAAACACCTTAACGTTAAAGTGACACGCGCTAAGCTTGAATCACTGGTAGAAGACCTGGTTCAGCGTTCGCTTGAGCCGTGCAAAATGGCGCTGAAAGACGCCGGTTTGTCCGCTTCTGAAATCGACGAAGTCATCTTGGTCGGTGGTCAGACACGTATGCCGATGGTGCAGAAGAAAGCCGCTGACTTCTTTGGTAAAGAAGCCCGCAAAGACGTTAACCCTGACGAAGCGGTTGCTGTAGGTGCAGCGATTCAGGGCGGTGTATTGGGCGGTGACGTTAAAGACGTGCTGCTGCTTGACGTGACGCCGCTGACCCTGGGTATCGAAACCCTGGGCGGCGTAATGACGCCGCTGATAGATAAGAACACCACTATCCCGACCAAGAAGACGCAAACCTTCTCGACCGCGGACGACAACCAAACGGCGGTCACCATTCACGCCGTGCAGGGTGAGCGTAAACAGGTCTCGCAAAACAAATCGCTGGGTCGTTTTGACCTTGCCGACATCCCGCCTGCACCGCGCGGCGTGCCGCAGATCGAAGTCGCTTTTGACTTGGATGCTAACGGTATCCTTAACGTGTCGGCGAAAGACAAGGCAACGGGTAAAGAGCAGTCCATCATCATCAAGGCGTCTAGCGGCTTGTCGGATGAAGAAGTCGAGCAGATGGTGCGCGACGCTGAAGCACACGCGGAAGAGGACAAAAAGTTCGAAACGCTGGTACAGCTGCGCAACCAGGCTGATGGCATGATTCACGCCACGCGCAAAACGTTGGAAGAAGCTGGTGATAAAGCGACTGATGACGAGAAACAGGCTATCGAGACCGCTATCACTGAGCTGGAAGAGGCCGTGAAAGGCGACGATGTCGATAACATCCAGAAGAAGCTGGATGCGCTGACCGAAGCTTCTGGCCAGCTAGCCCAGAAGATGTACGCCGAGCAGGCAGAAGCGGCTCAGCAAGAGGGCGGTGAAGGCGATGAAAATGCAAGCACCAAGCCGGAAGATGATGTCGTTGATGCCGAGTATGAAGAAGTTAACGACGATCAGAAAAAGCCGTAAGTAACGTCTTTCTGACAAGCAGTGCGGTGACGCGGGAGCCTACTCCCGCGTTGCTGTTTCCGCAGCCAAGACGCGCGTCGTTAAATGTGTGTTAAAAGGCGCAGTGAAATGCGCAGCTAACCAGGAGGCGTAGGGCCTATGTCCAAACGCGATTATTACGAAGTCCTGGGTGTTGAAAAAGGGGCCGATCAGAAACAGATCAAGCAGGCCTATCGCCGTCTGGCGCAAAAATTCCACCCTGATAGAAACCCGGACGATAACACCTCAGCAGAGAAATTCCGCGAGGTGTCTGAAGCCTATGAAGTGCTTAGCGATGGCGAAAAGCGCGCTGCTTATGACCAGTTTGGCCATGCGGGCGTTGACGGTCAGGGCGGCGGTTTCGGCGGCGCGGGTGCCGGCGCAGGTGATTTCAGCGATATCTTTGGCGATGTGTTTGGCGATATCTTTGGTGGCGGCGGTGGTCGTCGTCGTGGCCCTAACGCACCCGCTCGTGGTTCAGACCTACGCTACAACCTAGAGCTGGACCTGGAAAGCGCGGTGGCTGGCACCACGGTCGATATTCGTGTGCCGCGTCATATTGAATGCGATCGCTGTGACGGCGGTGGCGCTGAACCTGGTTCCTCTAAAGATACGTGCCCTACCTGCCATGGCCACGGCCAGGTGCGCATGCAGCAAGGCTTCTTTGCCGTGCAGCAAACGTGCCCGACGTGTCACGGGTCTGGTCAGCACATCAAGGTGCCATGCCATAAGTGTAATAGCGAAGGGCGCGTGCGCGAAACGCGGACACTCTCCGTTAAGATTCCGCCCGGCGTGGATACCGGTGACCGCATTCGTTTAAACAGCGAAGGCGAAAGCGGCGTCAACGGTGGTCCGGCAGGCGATCTTTACGTTCAGGTATCGATCAAACCGCACCACATCTTCCAGCGTGACGGTAAGCATCTGCAGTGCGAAGTGCCGATCAACTTTGTGGATGCTGCGCTAGGTGGTGAGCTTGAGGTGCCGACGCTCAATGGCCGTGTGAAGCTGAAGATTCCGCCGGAAACTCAAACCGGCAAGCTTTTCCGCTTACGTGGTAAAGGCGTTAAGCCGGTACGTGGCGGCGTCGCTGGCGACCTACTGTGCAAAGTGGTCGTGGAAACGCCGGTGAAACTCAACGACGAGCAGCGTGATTTACTGCGCCAGCTTCAGGAGAGTTTTGACGGCAGCAACAGCCATAGCCATTCGCCTAAGAAAAGTGGCTTCTTCGATAGCGTGAAAAGCTTCTTCGAAGATATGAAGCCCTAATCTGAGATGATGGATCTACGCTAGATATCTGGTTCAAAAACCCTCGGTTCGTCCGGGGGTTTTTGCTGTTTAGGAAATGCTACGCGCCATGGATAATCTTCAAGAAAAAGTGTCTCTGGGCATCTGGCTGAGGATTCTCTCAGGGATGCTGTTCACGGGAATGCTGGTGTGCATTAAAGCCGTGAGTGATGACGTGCCGGTCGGGCAGTCGGTCTTTTTTCGCTCGCTGTTTGCATTACTCCCCGTGGTGATTTTTCTCATGCTGCGGCGAGAATTTCCGCGCGGACTGGCCACTCGCCGCCCGGTAGGGCATGCGCTGCGTTCAGGGTTGGGAGCGGCGGCAATGTTTGCCTCTTTCGCAGCCGTTGCGTTACTGCCGGTGGCGGAGGCGACGCTGCTGGCCCAGCTTACGCCGGTGTTTATGGCGTTGGGTGGCGTGCTGCTACTGGGTGAACGGTTCTCGCGCTACCGTATGGGGGGCGTGGCGCTAGCGCTTGCTGGGGTGGCGGTGCTGATATTGCCTGGGTTAAATGCGAGTGCCGCCAGTGGGCAAGCGACCGGGTATGCGCTAGGCGCGCTCGGTGCGCTGTTAACGGCGGGAGCGCTATTAACCGTCCGGCGAATTTCGCGAACCGAAAGTGCGGCTTCGATTGCATTCTACTTTATTGTGGTCGCGACGCTGGCTGGGCTTGCCACGCTTCCGTTGGGGTGGGCCGCATTGACGCGGGTGGAATTTGTGCTGTTAGTGCTGTCGGGCCTGTTTGGCGGCGCTGCCCATATCGCGATGACATTAGCGCTGCGTTATGCCGAGGCGTCGCGGTTGGCGCCTTTTGAATATATTGCCCTGGTGTGGCCTGTGCTCGCCGACTGGGTGCTGTTTGGCATACCGGTCTCCAGCGGCTTCCTGCTAGCGCTACCGCTGATGTTAAGCGGGGTAGCGCTAGCGGCGATGGAAGGGCGGCGGCTTAGGTTAACGGCTAAATGGCTGCTTCGACGATAAGCTGCGGCTGGCCTTTCGAGCACGGTTCAATTCGGGCCGTGACTTTATATACTTGCTGCAACAGCGCTGGCGTAATCACTTCAGCGGTGGGGCCGCAGGCAATCAGGCGGCCATTTTCCAGCAGCATAGCGGCGTCGGCGAAGCGTAGCGCATGCCCCAGGTCGTGGAGTGCCACCAGAATCAGCATCTGGCGCTCATCGGCCAGCCGGCGCAGCACCGTCAACAGACTAATTTGCCGGTTAAGGTCGAGTGCCGAAGTGGGCTCATCCAGCATCAGAATCTCCGGCTCTTGCACCAGCGCTTGGGCGGCGCTGACCAACTGGCGCTGGCCGCCGCTGAGGTCGCCAATATCGCGCTCGCCAAGGACCGTAATCGCCAGCTCGTCCAATGCGCGATCCACCTGGGCTAAATCCTCAGGCTGCACTTTTAATCCACGCCCCTGCATGCGCGCCAAAAGCACTGATTCGTATACCGTGAGTACCGCTTTAGCGCCCGTGTCTTGGGGCATATAACCCACTGGCCGCTCGGCGCTGGTGCCGCTAATTGTCACCTCGCCTTCGCCTTTCAAGAGCCCTAAAATACGCCTAAAAAGCGTCGATTTGCCCGCCGCATTGGGGCCCAGCAGCGCGACGACTTGCCCGCCTTGAAAGCAGGGCGTGGTGATCTCTTGCAGAATAGGGCGTCGCCCATAGCGGGCGGATACGCGGCTCAGTTGTAGCGTTACCATGAGGCCTTCTTGTGGTTAAGCACTAGAAATAGAAAGAAGGGAATGCCCACCAGCGAAGTGATAATGCCAATGGGGATGATGGTGCCGGGGATAATGATCTTGGAGATAACCGAGCCCACCGAAAGGATGAGCGCGCCGCACAGCGCCGAACCGGGCAGGAAGAAGCGCTGATCTTCACCCAGCAAAATGCGCGCAATATGCGGGCCCACCAAGCCAATAAACCCGATGGTGCCGACAAACGCTACCGCGATAGCAGCGAGTAGCGACACCAGCACCAGCACTTCCAAGCGCAGCGCGCGGGGGTTGACGCCCATGCTCTCGGCTTTGGCATCGCCCAGGCGCATAGCGGTCAGTGCCCAGCCGTGCCGGGCAAGCAGCGGCATCGACAAAGCGAGAATGCTGAGGGCGATCCAGAACTTGGGCCAGGTGGCTTTGGTCAAGCTGCCCATGGTCCAGAATACCACCGCGGATACCGCCTCCTGGCTGGCAAAGAACTGAATCAGTGCCATCAAAGAGTTAAAGATAAACACCATGGCGATGCCGAGCAGCACAATCGTCTCCACCGTCACGCCGCGCTTTAGGCTTAAGGCATGAATTAAAAACGCGGTAAACATGGCCATCACGAAGGCGTTGATAGGCACCACAAACTCAATGGCGGCGGGCACAATAGCCACCCCAAAAGCGAGGCCCAGCGCGGCTCCAAAACTAGCCCCGGCGGAAATTCCCAGGGTAAACGGGCTAGCGAGCGGGTTGCTCAGAATGGTCTGCATCTGCGCCCCGGCAACTGACAGGCTGGCGCCCACCACCAATGCCATCAGTGCCACCGGCATGCGGATTTCCCAGACAATTACCCGCGCCTGCTGGCTAACGCTGCCCGGCGTGAATAGTGCCGCGATGACTTCGCCCAGGCTGTAGCGGGCGGGGCCGAGGGCCAGGTCAACGCAGAGGCTAAAAAACAGCGCTAACACCAGTGCAACCAATATCAGTTGGCGGCGGAACACCTGGCTATGGTAAAAGGCGCGCCCCTGTGAAAGGCGCTCTGTTACCTCCGTTTCCGTTATCCTCGTATCAGTCGTCATGGAGCGATATCCAGTAGCCGGGTTCATAGTCGATGGGCAGGAAGCGTTCGTGCAGTTCTTCCATGGTGGCTTCCGGGTCCAGGTCTTCAAATAGCTCGGGGTGTAGCCACTTGGCTAATTGCTGTACCGCCACGAAGTAGTAAGGGCTGTTGTAAAACTGGTGCCAAATAGCGTGGAAGTTGCCAGATTCAACGGCCTTAATGCCGGTCATCGCGGTGCGCTCGGTCAGCGCTTCCAGCTTGGCGTGAGCCTGTTGCATATCTGAGCCAGGCCCCACGCCAACCCAGTCGCCGCCGGGTACGTAGGCATCCCAGTTGCCGCCGGTAACAACGACATGGTCAGGGTTGGCGGCAATGATTTGCTCCGGGTTCAGATTGCCGAAGCTAGCGGGAATAATGCCCTCGGCAATATTGGTGCCGCCAGCGAGGGTTACATATTCGCCAAAGTTGGCAGGGCCAAAGCTCATGCAGCACTCATCGGAGTAGCCGCCGGCGCGGTCGATAAATACGCTTGGGCGATCAGGGTTTGCCTCGGTAATCACATCAGTGACGCGTGCCAGCTGGCTCTCTGCAAACTCGATGAAGGCTTCGGCCGCGGCTTCATCGTTCATGATTTGGCCGATAATCCGCATGGACGCAATAGTGTTTGCCAGCGGATCTTCACGAAAGTCTACATAGATAATAGGAATGCCCAGCTGTGCCAGTTTTTCATCGTAGGCAGCGTCCTCTGTGGCCGCTTTAGCTTCGATATTCATCAGTACTACGTCGGGATTAAGAGAGGCTGCCTGCTCCACATCGAAGGTGCCGTCTTTAAAGCCGCCAAAGGTAGGAATCGCTTCAATCTCTGGGAAGCGCTCGAGATAGCGGGCATAGTTATCAGGGTCCGCCTGAGAAAAATCTTCGCGCCAACCCACTACATGGGCAAAGGGGGCTTCTGGCTCGAGTAGCCCCAGTAGGTAAATTTGCCGCCCTTCCCCTAAGATAACGCGCTCTGCAGGTCCGTCTAGCGTGACTTGGCGGCCAGCGATATCGGTAATGGTGATGTCATCAGCTATTGCAGTGGCGCAGAAGCCAGATGCTATGAGAGTGCCAAGCAGGCGTTTTAAGTGCTTAAAGCTGAGCATTTTTTTCTCGGAGGTCGGTGTTGATAAAAAATCGAGGTTGATTGACGAATCGATGTTGGGAAGTTGCACGCGACAGATAAGCAATGAAAGGACTTTTCTGGCGCGTTATCGTGATCTGATCGAACTAAAGATGCAATCTGTATTATAACTGATTCTCATTGTTTTTTGTGAGGGCGTGATTTTTGTCTATTTCAGCGTGGTTGTCATGGCTTAGCCACGCAAATTGCCGTGAAGGCACGGTGTTTTTTCATCCATAATGCTAATGTTAGAGCGGCTTGACGCGTGTGAGTACTTATAAAATGGAGCAGTACTATGCCTTTATCTCGTGCAAAGATTGAAACCACGTCGGCTGAGCGATTGATCAACCGTTTATGTAAACACTGGGCGCATAAGCTAGAAGTTGAACAGGACGACCAGCAAGGCAAGATCACGTTTGCGACGGGCACCTGCTTAATGCGCGCTGAGTCCGGTACATTATTGATCGCTATTGAGGCGCTGGAAGAGGAGCACCTGGATGAGCTTGAAGGTGTGGTTGAGCGCCATCTAATCCGTATGGCTGGCGATGAAGAGATAGTCGTGGTGTGGGAGAACTGAGCGAGTAAAGAGAGCTTTTGTGCATCTGCTATAATCGCGGCCAATTAGTGAGCACTTTCTTTTACCTATCAAGTCGTAGCACAGGAGTTTGCATGACTCGAATTGCCATTGTAGGCGTGGCTGGTCGAATGGGCCGCACGTTGGTAAATGCGATAGAGCTAGAGGCTGAGGCGACGCTGGCGGGCGGCGTTGTAGCGCAAGGCAGTTCCTTGGCGGGGGCTGATATTGGTGAACTTGCCGGTGTGAGTAAGCGCGGCGTTGTCGCGGTCGATTCGCTTGAATCGATTGTCGATGACTTTGATGTGCTAATTGACTTCACGTCGCCTCAGGTCACGCTGGCCAACCTGGCATTCTGCGCCGAACATGGCAAGCGCATTGTGATTGGCACCACGGGGATGAGTGATGACGAGCTAGCAACGCTGGATAGCTATCGCGATCGCGTGCCCATGGTGTTTGCGCCCAATATGAGCGTTGGCGTCAATCTTACCCTGAAGCTGCTGGAGACCGCTGCTAGGGCGCTGGGCGATGAAGGCTATGATATTGAAGTGATTGAGTCGCATCATCGCCATAAGGTCGATGCCCCATCAGGCACTGCGATCAAAATGGGCGAAGTCATCGCCGCAAGCCTGGGGCGTAACTTGAAAGAGCACGGCGTGTTCGAACGAGTTGGCCAGTGCGGCCCGCGCACCGACAAAGAGATCGGCTTCGCCACCGTGCGCGCAGGCGATATTGTCGGCGAGCACACGGTGATGTTCGCGACCGAAGGTGAACGTATTGAAATTACCCACAAGGCCTCCAGCCGCATGACGTTTGCCAAAGGTGCCGTACGCGCCGCTCGATGGGTCGCGGATAAAGACAACGGCCATTACGATATGCAGGATGTGCTGGGGCTGGCTTAAGGCGTTGCCGCTATTTTAGTAGAGACCCTTCGCTAGGATAGTTCTATGTAGAATGGTTCTATGTAGGATCGCTCTATGATTAAGGGGTAGTCTTAGGTCTAAAATTCCTGTAACATTTCAAAAATTTTGGCCGGGTGGCTAAGAAGACTCAAACGGCGCGCTTGTTGCGTTGGCCAGCCCAAAGCCTGCCCGAGTCCGCTTTCATATTGATGTTAAGTGAGCGGCTCTGAAAGGGCATCGAACAACAAGCGGGATGAAACCGATTCTTTTTATCGGCTTCGTCCCGCTTTTTTACGGCCCTTATTTCAAAGAAGTTTTAATGCAGAAATTGCTGAGCCTGCGCCCAACAGGCTCCCACCAGCATGGGAGGATCTTGTTTTGAATAACACCGCATTGAGCAAACCCGCAATATTGGCTCTGGAAGATGGTAGCGTTTTCCATGGAATCGCCATTGGCGCGGATGGACTAACAAGCGGTGAGGTGGTGTTCAATACGGCCATGACCGGCTACCAAGAAATCCTCACTGACCCTTCCTACACTCGCCAAATCGTTACGCTCACCTATCCTCATATCGGCAATACCGGCATTAATGCCGAAGACATCGAGTCTGGGTCGATTGCGGCGGCGGGCTTGGTGATTCGCGATTTGCCGTTAATGGCCAGCAGCTTTCGCTCTGAGCAATCGCTATCGGATTATCTGAAAAGTCAGAACGTGCTGGGCATTGCCGATATTGATACTCGCCGCCTAACGCGCATTCTGCGCGATAAAGGTGCCCAGAACGGGGCGATTTTGGCGGGTGCTGATGCCGAAGGCGATGACGCGGTAGCGCGGGCGCTAGACGCCGCCAAGGCATTTCCTGGCCTGAAGGGAATGGATCTGGCTAAAGAAGTGTCGTGCAAGGCCCCTTACGAATGGACAGAAGGCGAGTGGACGCTGGGCCAAGGCTACGCGGATACCACGCAAAGCGAGCGCCCTTACCACGTGGTGGCGTTTGATTACGGCGTTAAATTCAACATCCTGCGCATGTTGGCTGCGCGCGGCTGCCGGCTTACCGTGGTGCCGGCGCAAACGCCCGCTGCTGACGTGCTGGCCATGAACCCTGATGGGGTCTTTTTGGCCAATGGCCCGGGCGACCCAGAGCCCTGTGATTACGCCATTAAAGCCATTCAGGACGTGTTGGAAGCCGATATTCCGCTGTTTGGAATTTGCCTGGGCCATCAGTTGCTGGCGCTCGCCTCTGGTGCGAAAACGCTCAAGATGAGCCATGGCCATCACGGCGCTAACCATCCGGTGCAAGATCTAGACACTGGCAAGGTGATGATTACCAGCCAAAACCACGGTTTTGCGGCAGATGAAGCGAGCCTACCTGCCAATCTGCGGGCAACGCATCGTTCGCTGTTCGACGGCACCTTGCAAGGTATTGAGCGCACTGACCGCTCAGCGTTCAGCTTTCAAGGTCACCCAGAGGCGAGCCCCGGTCCGCGAGACGTAGCACCGCTGTTTGATCGCTTTGTGGCCATGATGCAGGCGCGTCGCTAAGGCAGCGGGTTGCTGCTGAAAGCTTTCGCCTAGCACCGCTGCATCACTTTATCGCCGTCTTTTGTCGCTCATCGTCATTATTTTTTGTGGGAACCGTTATGCCTAAGCGTACCGATATCAGCAGTATTTTAATCATTGGCGCTGGACCGATTGTGATCGGCCAGGCCTGCGAATTTGACTACTCCGGCGCTCAGGCGTGTAAAGCGCTGCGCGAGGAGGGTTACCGCGTTATTTTGGTTAACTCCAATCCCGCGACCATCATGACCGACCCGGCGATGGCCGACGCCACCTACATTGAGCCGATTACCTGGCAGGCGGTGGAAAAAATCATCGAAGCCGAGCGTCCGCAGGCTATTTTGCCCACCATGGGTGGTCAAACGGCGCTTAACTGCGCGCTGGAATTGGACCACCATGGCGTGCTCGCAAAATACGGCGTTGAGATGATCGGTGCCAACGCCGATGCGATCAATATGGCCGAGGATCGCGATCTGTTTGATCAGGCCATGAAGCGCATCGGTCTAGAGTGCCCCAAGGCCAAAGTCGCGCACAGCATGAGTGAGGCCTGGGAGATTCAGGCTGAGCTGGGCTTTCCAAGTATTATTCGCCCCTCCTATACCATGGGTGGCTCCGGCGGCGGTGTGGCGTACAATAAAGAAGAGTTTGAAGAGATTTGTACGCGCGGCTTTGAGCTTTCTAACAACCATGAGCTGCTCATTGATGAGTCGCTGCTGGGTTGGAAAGAGTATGAAATGGAAGTGGTGCGCGATAAAAACGACAACTGCATCATCGTCTGCGCGATTGAAAACTTCGACCCGATGGGCGTGCACACCGGAGATTCCATCACTGTAGCACCAGCGCAAACGCTGACCGATAAAGAATATCAGATCATGCGTGACGCCAGCCTGGCCGTACTGCGCGAGATTGGTGTGGAAACCGGTGGCTCCAACGTGCAGTTCGGCATGGACCCGAAGACTGGTCGCCTGGTCGTTATCGAGATGAACCCACGGGTCTCGCGTTCCTCGGCGTTGGCCTCTAAGGCGACCGGATTCCCGATCGCGAAAATCGCCGCTAAGTTGGCGATTGGCTACACGCTGGACGAGCTGCAAAACGATATTACAGGTGGTCGTACGCCGGCGTCGTTTGAGCCGTCGATCGACTACGTGGTTACTAAAATTCCGCGCTTCACCTTTGAAAAATTCCCACAGGCCAATGACCGTTTAACCACGCAGATGAAGTCAGTGGGTGAGGTAATGGCGATTGGCCGCACCTTCCAGGAGTCGCTGCAAAAAGCATTGCGCGGCCTGGAAACCGGTAACGATGGCCTAGACCCGATCATCACCGATTTCACGCCGGAAAACATGGCGATTATTCAGGGCGAGCTTCAGGCCGCCGGCGCCGAGCGTATTTTCTACGTGGCAGACGCGATGCGCGCTGGCATGAGCGTTGATGAAGTCTTTGCACTGACCAATATCGACCCTTGGTTCTTAGTTCAACTTGAAGATTTGGTGCTGACCGAAGCCGCTGTTGCTAAGCGCTCGCTGCCCGATCTTTCTGCCCGTGAGCTTTACCAGCTTAAGCGCAAAGGCTTTGGCGATGCGCGTCTGGCAACGCTGCTGAGCGTGAGCGAAAAAGACTTCCGTCAAACGCGTCAGGCCGCCGGTATTCGCCCTGTCTACAAGCGCGTTGACACCTGTGCCGCTGAGTTCGCGTCGGACACCGCCTATATGTACTCCACGTACGAAGAGGAGTGCGAGGCAGATGTATCTGATCGTCAGAAAATTATGGTGCTGGGCGGTGGCCCCAACCGTATCGGCCAAGGCATTGAGTTTGATTACTGCTGTGTACATGCCGCTATCGCGATGCGTGACGACGGTTATGAAACCATCATGGTCAACTGCAACCCAGAAACAGTGTCTACCGATTACGACACCTCTGATCGTCTCTATTTTGAGCCGGTGACGCTGGAAGACGTGCTCGAAATTGCTGATAAAGAGAAGCCGGTCGGCGTTATCGTGCAGTTTGGCGGCCAGACGCCGCTGAAGCTCGCGCGTGAGCTGGAAGCCGCTGGCGTACCGATCATCGGTACCACGCCGGATGCTATTGACCGTGCAGAAGACCGCGAGCGCTTCCAGGTGATGATCGATAAGCTTGGCCTGAAGCAGCCGCCTAATGCGACAGCGCGTAGCTTTGCAGAAGCGTTTGATAAAGCCGAGGTGATTGGTTATCCGCTAGTGGTGCGCCCAAGCTACGTACTTGGCGGCCGTGCTATGGAAATCGTTTACGACGCCTCTGAGCTTGAAAACTACATGACTCACGCGGTGAAAGTCTCCAACGACTCTCCGGTATTGCTGGATCACTTTCTGAGCGCGGCGATCGAGATCGATATCGATGCGGTGTCAGATGGCCAGCAGGTTGTGATTGGCGGCATTATGCAGCACGTCGAGCAAGCGGGCGTTCACTCCGGCGATTCGGCCTGTGCTCTGCCGCCTTACTCGCTACCTGCCGATGTGCAGGACAAAATGCGCGAGCAGGTGAAGCAAATGGCCGTCGAGCTGGGCGTTAAGGGCTTAATGAACGTGCAGCTGGCTTGGCAGGATGGCGAGATTTATGTAATTGAAGTGAATCCGCGCGCCTCACGTACCGTGCCTTTTGTGTCTAAGTGCATCGGTATTTCGCTGGCCCAAATTGCCGCTCGTTGTATGGCGGGTAAAACGCTAGCGGAGCAGGGCTTTGAGCGCGAAATTATCCCGCATTTTCATAGCGTGAAAGAGGCCGTCTTCCCGTTCAATAAGTTTCAGGGCGTGGATCCGATTTTATCGCCGGAAATGAAATCAACCGGTGAGGTCATGGGCTCTGGCGATACCTTTGCTGAGGCTTTCTTTAAAGCGCAGTTAGGGGCGGGTGAGGCGATTCCTACGCTTGATGGTTCGCGTAAAGCATTCCTTTCCGTGCGTGAACCGGACAAGGCGGGGATTATCGAAGTAGGGCGTTCTCTGTTAGCATTAGGTTTTACGCTATGCGCAACACGAGGAACAGCGGCTGCTTTGGAAGCTGCTGGGCTTGCCGTGGAGCACGTCAACAAAGTCTACGAAGGTCGTCCCCATATCGTCGATCTGCTCAAGAACGACGAAATTGCCTACATTGTGAACACTACTGAAGGTCGTCAGGCGATTAACGACTCTTCGGTCATTCGCCGTACTGCTCTCTCGCGCAAGGTGCCCTATGCGACCACCTTGGCGGGCGCTAATGCTGTTTGCATGGCGCTTGAGTACGGTAGGGAAATTACGGTGCGGCGCCTTCAGGATCTGCATGCAGGAGCAAATAAATGAACAAGGTCCCGATGACAGTTGCGGGGGAAAGAAGCCTTCGTGAAGAGCTTGATCATCTGAAAAGCGAAGCTCGCCCTCAGGTGATCGCGGCCATCGCTGAAGCGCGTGAACACGGTGATCTGAAAGAGAACGCCGAGTACCATGCCGCTCGCGAGCAGCAAGGATTTATCGAAGGGCGAATCCAAGAGATTGAGGGCAAGCTCTCCGTCGCCCAAGTGATTGATGTCGCTAAATTGCCAAACACGGGCAAAGTGATTTTTGGCGTCACCGTGTCGATGCAGAATCTAGACACCGATGCCGAAGTCACTTACCGGATCGTTGGCGAAGACGAGGCCGACATTAAGTCTGGGCGCATTTCGGTGACATCCCCTATTGCTCGCGCCTTAATCGGCAAGGAAGAGGGTGATATTGTGGTGGTGAAAACACCGGGCGGCGATGTCGAGTACGAAATAGGTAGCGTCGTATATATTTAATAAAAAAACGCCCCTCAGCGAACGAGTGCGCTGAGGGGCGTTTGATGTGTCTTTACGAACTATATTTTTTCAAACATAGCCAGCGGCGCGTCAATTTAACGCGCTGCCCGTTTCGTGATTAATAGCGGCCGTGGTGGTTCTCAAAGCGGGTGACATTAGACAGCTTCGGATTTACCTGTGGATTCCTGCGATAAAGCAGGGCCATTTTACCAATGGTTTGCACAAGGTCAGCACGGCTGTTGGTGATCAGTTCGGCTACCATGGCAGCACGTTCATCACGTTCAGGAAGGGCGAGCTTCACTTTGATCAGTTCGTGATCGGTGAGCGCGCGGTTAAGTTCTGCTAGCAAATTTTCGGAGACGCCGTTCTCAGAAACGGTGACCACAGGGTTAAGGTGGTGGCCAATGCTACGAAATGCTTTCTTTTGTGCCTGTGACAAGCTCATGGTATCTTGCGGTATCCCGGTTAGCGCTTAACGCACCATCTTACGGTGAAACGCCATCGAGTGAAAGCGATCGCGTAAACGCGCCCCTCTCTTATTCTAGTGTTAGATTTTCACATGCAGCAAAAGCCCCCAAGTCGTAAGCATTCAGTAAGCAAGACTAGTAATAACTGGAAGAAGGAGCATTTTGACGACCAGTACGTCAAGCAGAGCTGGCAGGATGGGTATCGTTCTCGCGCTAGCTACAAGCTGCTTGAGTTGGATGAAAAGGATAAGCTACTGCGTCCCGGTATGACGGTGATCGATTTGGGCGCTGCGCCCGGAGGCTGGAGCCAGATTGCTGCGGAGAAAGTAGGGCCTGAGGGTATTGTTATCGCCTCCGATATTCTGGAGATGGACGCCTTGGCCGGTGTAGACTTTATCCAGGGCGATTTCACAGAAGAGGCGGTGCTTGAAGCGATACTAAAACGCCTCGATAATCGTCGTGTAGACCTTGTGATGTCAGACATGGCCCCCAATATGAGTGGGATGGCTGCGATAGATCAGCCCCAGGGGATATATTTAGTGGAGCTGGCATTAGAGCTGGCGCGCGAAACGCTGTCACCCGGTGGTCGGTTTTTAGCGAAGGTATTCCAAGGTGAGGGGTTTGACGCCTACTTGAAGGAGCTGCGCGGTAGCTTCAGCAAAGTGGTGACTAGAAAGCCAGATGCGTCGCGGGCGCGCTCTCGTGAGGTGTATTTCCTGGCAGAAGGTTTTCGCGGGTAGCTGACCTTGTGAGCGTTCTTATGACAGGGGCAAATAACCGCGTGGTTCATAGCCAAGATTTATTAGCGCAATTGCCAGACAGGCAAATGCAATGCGTGTCACATTAGACGCAGCCAATGCGCGTGACACAGATGGCCCGAGGCAGAACACGCTTTGGCAATGGTTGAGTACTTGATGCTGATATGCGGTCTTAACGGCAGCGTTTATTTGGCATCAGGGTTTAACTGACGGATTCTTGTAATGAGGGTAGCCCCTTGAATGATATGGCGAAGAACCTGATTCTGTGGTTGGTCATCGCGGCCGTCTTACTGACAGTGTTCAATAATTTCAGTACGGAAAGCGCACCGCAAAGCACAAATTATTCCCAATTTGTGCAGCAGGTGCAAAACCAGCAGGTGCGTAGCGTGACGATTGATGGTTACACCATCAGCGGTGAGCGTACGGACGGCTCTGAGTTTCAGACGATTCGCCCTTCGGCGGAAGACCCTAAGCTGATGGACGACCTGCTAAGCAATAACGTCACGGTTGTGGGTAAGGCGCCAGAGCAGCAAAGCATCTGGACGCGCCTGCTGATCGCTAGCTTCCCGATTCTGCTGATTTTGGGCATCTTCATGTTCTTTATGCGCCAAATGCAGGGTGGGGCCGGCGGTGGTAAAGGCGGCCCAATGAGCTTTGGTAAATCAAAGGCTAAGCTGCTCTCTCAGGATCAGATTAAAACGACCTTTGCCGATGTGGCGGGTTGTGATGAAGCCAAAGAAGAAGTGGAAGAGCTGGTCGACTTTCTGCGTGATCCGACTAAGTTTCAGCGCCTAGGCGGTATGATTCCGCGCGGCGTGCTGATGGTGGGGCCGCCGGGTACCGGTAAAACGCTGCTGGCAAAGTCGATTGCAGGCGAAGCCAAAGTGCCTTTCTTCTCTATCTCAGGCTCTGACTTTGTTGAAATGTTCGTCGGCGTGGGTGCGTCTCGAGTACGCGACATGTTCGAGCAGGCTAAGAAGCAGGCGCCGTGCATTATCTTTATCGATGAAATCGATGCCGTGGGCCGCTCGCGTGGTACCGGTATGGGCGGTGGTAACGACGAGCGTGAGCAGACGTTGAACCAGCTGCTGGTCGAGATGGATGGCTTTGAAGCTAACGAAGGCATCATCGTGATTGCGGCCACCAACCGTCCAGACGTGCTTGACCCCGCACTGATGCGTCCAGGCCGCTTTGACCGTCAGGTAACCGTGGGCTTGCCAGATATTCGTGGTCGTGAGCATATTTTGGGTGTTCACCTGCGCAAAGTGCCGCTTGCCGATGATGTTAAGCCACAGCTGATTGCTCGCGGTACGCCGGGTTTCTCCGGGGCCGATTTAGCTAACCTGGTCAACGAGTCTGCACTGTTTGCTGCGCGCCGTAACAAGCGTGTTGTCAGCATGGAAGAGCTTGAGCTGGCCAAGGACAAGATCATGATGGGCGCTGAGCGCAAATCGATGGTTATGACCGATAAAGAAAAGCTCAATACGGCTTACCATGAAGCCGGTCACGCCATTATTGGTTTGGTCGTGCCGTCTCATGACCCGGTTTACAAGGTGACGATTATCCCCCGTGGCCGAGCGCTGGGCGTGACGATGTTCTTGCCTGAGGAAGATCGCTATAGCCTTTCACGCCAACAAATTTTGGGCCAGATTTGCTCGCTGTTTGGTGGTCGTATTGCTGAAGAGATGACGCTAGGCCCGAACGGTGTGACTACCGGTGCCTCTAACGACATCAAGCGTGCTACCGAGCTGGCGCATAATATGGTCGCTAAGTGGGGTTTGTCGGACGCCATGGGGCCGATCATGTATGACGAGGACGAGTCGCATCAGTTCCTTGGTGGCCCAGGTCAGGGTGGTGGCAAGATGAAGTCTGGCGATACCACCACGCGTCTTGATAAGGAAGTGCGCAAAATTATTGATGACTGCTATGAGCAGGCACGTCAAATCTTGGCCGATAATCGCGATAAGCTTGATGCGATGGCTGAGGCGCTGATGAAGTATGAAACTATTGATGCCTCTCAGTTGAAGGACATCATGGAAGGCCGCGATCCGCGTCCGCCGGAAGGTTGGAATGATGGCGACTCGCCGGGCGGCGGCACGCCTGCCGGTGGTGAAAAGTCTAACGTTCAGGCCGGAGATAACGTTGCTTCTGGCCCGCCTGACAGCGATGCTGAAGAGGATGACGACGATACGCCGCGCCGTCGCCCCTCAGACCCGCTGGGCGGTCCGGCAGGGCCATAGTGACAGCGTTGAATGAGCCAAAAGGCGCCCCGTCAAGGGGCGCCTTTTTTGTTATGCTTTTCACATACGACTGCCACGTTTTTCTTCTTGACTAGGCTGCAGCATGAAATCAACTTTGGACACATATCCTCAGCGCGTCGCTGGCAGTGATTTACAGCTGCGCTGTGGGCGTCATCTGCTGGATTTATCCTTCCCGCGTGTGATGGGTATACTAAATGTGACGCCGGACTCTTTTTCCGATGGCGGGCAGCACGTGGCGCTAGATGACGCGTTACGGCATGCCGAGCAGATGCTGGCAGAAGGGGCGGCGATCATTGATGTCGGTGGCGAATCGACACGCCCCGGCGCTCTAGCGATTGGCTCCCAAGAGGAGTTGGATCGAGTGGCTCCAGTGGTAGAGCGCTTGGTGCGCGAGCTGGATGCGCTGGTCTCTGTGGATACCAGCTGCCCGGCCGTGATGCGGGAGGCAAGTGGGCTGGGCGCCGGAATGATTAACGACGTACGTGCGTTAGAGCGCGAAGGAGCGCTGTTGGCGGCGGTGGGCAGTGGCTTGCCGGTGTGTTTGATGCATCGCCAGGGCGAGCCTCAGGATATGCAGCAGGCGCCGAATTATCAGCAGCCTGTTGAGGTCGAAGTGGCCGAGTATTTGGCGCGGCGAGTGGCCGAGTGTGAAGCGGCCGGTCTGCGTCGGAATAGGCTGTTAATCGACCCGGGCTTTGGTTTTGGAAAGACCGTTGAGCACAACTTGCGCTTGCTGAAGTGCATGGCGTCTCTTCAGGCACTGGGGCTTCCGCTGTTGGTGGGTATGTCACGCAAAAGCATGATTGGCAAGGTATTGGGCCGCCCGGTAGAAGAACGCCTGTTTGGTGGCGTGGCGCTGGCGGCGATGGCGGTGGAGCGGGGTGCGAATATTCTTCGCGTGCATGATGTCGCTGCAACGGTTGATGCGGTCAATATGACCTGGGCGGTACTGCAAGAAGGCTGCGAGCCGCCGTTTGAGCTGTCGATGATTAAGGAGTTTGGTGCATGACAAGGCGCTATTTTGGTACGGATGGTATTCGCGGCACCGTGGGAAAAGCCCCCATTACCGCTGATTTTATGCTCAAGCTGGGGTGGGCCGCCGGTCAGGTGCTGCGTCGTGATAAGGGCCGAACGCGCGTGCTCATCGGTAAAGATACGCGCATCTCTGGCTATATGTTTGAGTCCGCGCTTGAGGCAGGGCTTTCTGCCGCGGGAGTCGATGTGTCTCTGCTGGGGCCCATGCCAACGCCGGGTATTGCCTACCTAACCCGCACGTTTCGTGCGGATGCGGGAATTGTTATTTCAGCATCGCATAATCCTTTTGATGACAACGGCATCAAGTTCTTCTCAGCAGAAGGCAAAAAGCTGCCTGATGAAACGGAAGATCGTATTGAGGCGATGCTAGAGGCGCCATTAACCACGGCGGAGGCCGCTCAGCTGGGTAAGGCAACGCGTATTGATGACGCGGCGGGCCGCTATATTGAATTTTGCAAATCGACGCTTCCCGACCGGCTGAGCCTGCATGGCCTGAAAGTCGTGTTGGACTGTGCTCACGGCGCTACTTATCATATCGCACCCAATGTTTTCCGTGAGTTAGGAGCTGACGTCTCGACGATTGGCGCCTCGCCTAACGGGCTAAACATTAATCAGCTGGTGGGTTCAACGCATCCTGCTGCGCTGCGTGCGGCGGTCATTCAGCAGAGTGCTGATTTGGGCATTGCGTTTGATGGCGACGGCGACCGCTTGCTGTTGGTCGACGCTGACGGTCGTGAAATTGATGGCGATGATATTCTTTATCTTATTGCCCGAGACCGCCACGAGCGCGGTTTGCTCGAAGGGGGTGTTGTTGGCACTCTGATGTCCAATTTTGGATTAGCCATGGCGCTAGATAAGCTAGGCATACCCTTTGAGCGTGCTAACGTCGGTGATCGCTTTGTGATGGAGCGCATGGCCACGAACGGCTGGGAGCTGGGCGGCGAGTCTTCGGGGCATATTGTCTGCGGCCATGTGCAAACGACCGGCGACGGTATCGTATCGGCGCTGCAAGTGTTGGCGCTGATGATGCGAGAGCAAAAGAGCCTGCCAACGCTGTTAAGAGAGCTAGAAAAAGTCCCGCAAGCGCTCGTCAACGTGCGCCTGCCCGCTGATACCAATGCCAAAGAAGTGATGGCATCGGCGCCGCTTCAGCAAGCGGTTGCTGCATTGGAGCAGGCGTTGGGTGATGAGGGTCGCGTATTGCTCCGGCCTTCCGGTACAGAGCCTTTAATTCGCGTGATGGTAGAGGGTCGTGCCCATCTGGATGTGGATCGATTGGCGAACGACCTGGCCGCTCAGGTGAAGGCTTTACTGGATTAATGATGCCGTAAACTGAGTCTGTGCTTGTAACAGCGGTTGTCTTGATAAGGCCGCTCCTATACCATTTCGCTCCACCTTGAGTGAGGACAGTCGATGCGTACGCCTTTAATTGCCGGTAACTGGAAAATGAACGGTTCCGTGGCGTTGATCAATGAGTTCGGTCAAGCCTTCTCCGCCGCCGTGTCGCCAGCGAATGTAGATGTCGTTATTATTCCGCCGTTTCCTTATTTGGATGCGGCGCGTCATGCGTTCGAAGGGACAGTGCTGGCACTGGGCGCGCAAACATTGAACCCTCTTCACTCAGGGGCACATACCGGTGAAGTCAGTGGTCGTATGCTCAAAGAGTTTGCGGTGTCCTATGTGTTGGTAGGACATTCGGAGCGCCGCCAGCTCTATAAAGAAAGCGACGAGCAGATTTTTGCCCGCCTGCTGGCAGCCTTAAGTGTCGAGCTTACGCCGATTCTCTGCGTGGGTGAGTCTCTTGAAGAGCGCGATGCAGGGCGTACGATGGATGTCGTGCTTCGTCAGGTCGGGCATGTGATGTCGCGTTTAGAGCCCGATCAGCGCCAGCAGGTAGTCATTGCCTACGAGCCCGTTTGGGCAATTGGTACGGGGCGCACGGCGTCGCCTGAGCAGGCACAAGAGGTGATGGCGGGCATTCGCGCCTACCAGGCCGGTTTTGATAAAACGCTCGCCGAGCAGCTGCGGCTGTTATACGGCGGCAGTATGAATGCAAGTAATGCGGCGGAGCTGCTTGCTCAGCCGGATATAGACGGCGGTCTAGTGGGCGGAGCCTCACTTAAGATCGATGATTTTTATGCCATTTGTCAGTCAGCAGGATAACGCCATGCAAGTTGCAATACTTATGATCCATGTGGTGATTGCGATCGCCCTAGTGGTACTCATTCTGCTTCAGCAGGGTAAAGGTGCCGAAGCCGGTGCTGCCTTCGGAGGCGGTGCGTCGCAAACGGTCTTCGGCTCGCGCGGTAGCGGCAACTTTTTGTCGCGTACGACGGGGCTGCTTGCTGCCGGGTTTTTCGTCACCTCAATGGCGTTAGCTTACTTTGCTACCCAGGCTGGCCAAGCACCGGAAGCAGGCATCCCAGACTCGCGTTTGATCGAGCAGCAGCAAAGCGTGCCAACGCTTGACGATAGGCCTGCAGGTGTGGATAATACCGCGCCAGTGCTAGAGGAAAGCAGCGACTAAGTGGTTGATGACTTAGCAGCAAACGTTTCTTTAGCCTCCCCTGATGCCGAAGTGGTGGAATTGGTAGACACGCTATCTTGAGGGGGTAGTGACCGTATGGTCGTGCGGGTTCAAGTCCCGCCTTCGGCACCATCTGTTAGGCTGATTTATCAGCTTCCCAGAATGTCTGTTTTGTTCTCACAGTGCACAGTTTGGTGCCTGAGTCGGAAAAGGCAGTTTCAAGTAAGTGGTTCTTGGAACAAGTAGTTCTTGACGTAAGTAGATTAAGTGTCTATTATCGTCGACCTAGATTGATGCGGGGTGGAGCAGTCTGGTAGCTCGTCGGGCTCATAACCCGAAGGTCATCGGTTCAAATCCGGTCCCCGCTACCATTTTCTAGTAGCATGTAAATAGGATAGATTGTTTTCTCATGTTGTTATTTGAATGCAGTCAGACTTGGCAGGTTTAACCCGCCGCATGTTGTTAAGATGGTACCCAAGGTTTCTTTTAAAAAGCCCCTTCCAGTGAAGGGGCTTTTTGTTAGTAGCTTTTGGTTAGCCGGCGCTTTTGTGAACAAGAGTGCTTTAAAGCGGATGCCGCCCGGGTTGCCGGAGGCACATTTCCGAGTAACGCCAATCAGTCACCTCGCTTTTCTTATAACTCCTGGCCAGGTGTCTGACTCAACGGCTATAGGAGCTTTGTCTGTGGCCACTAAACACGCTGCGCTTCATGCGCTGATCGAACCTGTCGTTGCCGCCATGGGCTTTGAGCTATGGGGTATTGACCATCTTTCCCAGGGCAAAAACTCGCGGCTGGTGATTTATATCGAAAGCGAGAATGGCGTCAGCGTGGAAAATTGCGCAGATATTAGCCGCCAGGTCAGTGCCGTCATGGATGTAGAAGACCCCATTGCCGGTGAGTATCGGCTGGAAGTTTCCTCGCCAGGCATGGCACGTCCCTTGTATTCCCTGGATCAGTTTACCCGCTTTCAAGGTCACCACGTCGCGCTGAAACTGCGCACTGCCTTTGATGGGCGGCGCAAGTATCAAGGGCTGCTGGTGGGTGTTGAGGGAGATGAGGTGCTGCTACAGCTGGATAGCGAAGAGTACTGCTTTCCAATTGAAAGTATTGATTCTGCTCACATTGTACCGCAGTTCGACAATTGACCGAGTGGCGGCGCTGCCGGCAGGCTGCCGGGGTGATGCACATAAGGATAGGTTTTCTGGCGAGGCATACGCATGAGTAAAGAAATTTTAATGGTCGTTGACGCGATCTCCAATGAGAAGGGCGTCCCGCGTGATGTCATCTTCGCAGCGGTAGAAGCCGCTCTTGCGAGCGCGTCACGCAAGCGTTTTGATAAAGAAGAAGCCAATGTGCGCGTGCATATTGACCGCCGCACCGGCGAATACGAAACCTTCCGTTTCTGGACAGTCGTGGAAGATGACGAATTCGAAACGCCTGATTACGAAATCAAAGAGACCATCGCCGAGCAGCGTGACCCGCCGCTTAAGCTAGGCGACGTGGTTGAGAAAAGCATTGAAAGCGCGTCTTTTGGCCGTATTGCTGCGCAAACCGCCAAGCAAGTGATCGTGCAAAAAGTGCGCGAGGCTGAGCGTGCAGAAGTGGTGCGTCAGTACGCTGATCGTGAGGGCGAGCTGGTTGCCGGTATTGTTAAAAAGACCACTCGTGATGGCCTAATCATTGATTTGGGCGAAAATGCTGAAGCATTTTTACCGCGCAATGAAATGATTCACGGCGAACGCTACCGCATGAACGAGCGGGTGCGTGCGCTGTTAGTTAAAGTGGATCCTGAGGCTCGCGGTGCACAGCTTCAGCTGTCACGCACATGTCCTGAGTTCATTATTGAACTGTTCAAAATTGAAGTGCCTGAGATCGCTGAGCAGCTAATTGAGATCAAAGGGGCTGCGCGCGATCCCGGTTCACGCGCTAAAATTGCGGTAAAAACGAATGATCGCCGTATTGATCCCGTGGGTGCCTGTGTCGGCATGCGCGGTTCACGCGTTCAAGCCGTTTCATCTGAACTGCAAAATGAGCGTGTCGATATCGTGCTTTGGGACGACAACCCCGCTCAATTGGTGATCAACGCCATGGCGCCGGCTGACGTTGGGTCGATCCTGGTGGATGAAGACGCCCACGCGATGGATGTGGCGGTGGCGCAAGATAATCTTGCCCAGGCCATTGGCCGTAGTGGTCAGAACGTGCGTTTGGCCTCAGAGCTAACCGGCTGGCGTATCAATGTCATGACCGAAGAAGAAGCTGAGACCAAGCGCGATCAAGAAATTGATAGCCTGGTCGACTCTTTTGTCCAGCACCTTGAAGTGGATGAAGACGTTGCCCGCCTGTTGGTGGAAGAAGGGTTCACAACCCTAGAAGAAGTCGCCTACGTGCCGCTGGAAGAAATGCTCGAAATCGAAGAGTTTGATGAGGATTTGGTCGAGGAACTTCGTGCACGTGCGAAAGACGAGCTGCTGACGATGGCGATTGCCTCGGAAGAAGCGCTAGACGGTGCCCAACCAGCGGCCGATCTGCTGGAAATGGATGGCATGGAGCGCCATCTGGCCTTCATTCTGGCCAGTCGCGGCATTGTTACCATGGAAGATCTCGCCGAGCAGTCTGTCGACGATCTGGTCGATATCGAGGAGTTGGACGAAGCGCGCGCAGCGGCATTGATCATGACTGCCCGTGCGCCCTGGTTTGAAGTCGATGACGCATCGGATTCGAACACACAGTAAACAGGTCTCGGGCTGAGGAGGGTCACTATGTCAGATATGACAGTTAAAGATTTCGCAGTAAAGGTGGGCCGTGATGCGCCCCGCCTATTAGAGCAAATGAAAGAAGCGGGTTTGAAGCACGCTTCTGAAAGCGATGCTGTATCTGAAGAAGATAAGCAAAAGCTGTTGAGTTTTTTGCAGAAAAGCCATGGCGGTAGCGATACGGCCGAGGCAGGTAAAAACCGCATCACGCTGACGCGTAAAACACGCAGCCGCATCAATACCGGCGAGCGCGGTAAAACCATCGAAGTGCAGGTACGTAAAAAGAAAACTTACGTAAAAAGCGCTGAAAATGAAAAGCCGAAAGCTGCCGAGCCAAGCTACACGGGCCCGCGCCAGCTGGTAGGCGATATGGCTGAAGCCGAAGCTGAGCGTAAAGTGTTGGACGCTCGCCAAGCTGAAGAGAAAGCCCAGGCAGCTAAAGCCACCGAAGAAGCTGCTAGTAAGAAGGCTGCTGACGCTAAGCCGAAAGCACCTGCTGCAGCGAAAGCGCCGGCGACGCCTGATATCGAAGTGCCTAATCTTGAAATCGACGATGCACCGTCGGGTGAAGATATGCCGCCAGCGCCGCCGAAAGAAGGCCGCACTGACCGTCGCACTGCTCCGCCTAAGAAAGCGGCAGCTAAGAAAGGTCGTCGTGACGATGAAGATCGTGGTGATCGAGAAGAGCGTAAACGCGGTGGCGCGGGCAAGAAAGTAAAACGTGCCGAGCAGCGTCGCGGTGGTCGCCGTGGTGGCAACCAGACCGGCAATGGCAAGCACGCTTTCCAAAAGCCGACCCAGCCGATCGTGCGTGAAGTATCGATCCCTGAGTCTATCAGCGTGGCGGAATTGGCCGACAAAATGTCGATCAAGGCCAACGAAGTCATCAAGGCCATGTTTAACATGGGCGCGGCGGTCACCATCAACCAAACCATTGATCAAGATACAGCAGCGATCGTGGTAGAAGAGATGGGCCATACGCCGAAGCTAGTCAAAGATGATGCGCTGGAAACGGAAATGCTGGAAGGCATCTCCTATGAAGGCGAAGAGATTACGCGTTCGCCCGTCGTTACCGTTATGGGTCACGTTGACCACGGTAAAACCTCGCTGCTGGATTATATCCGTAAAGCGAAGGTCGCAACCGGTGAAGCGGGTGGTATTACGCAGCACATCGGTGCCTACCATGTGGAAGATAACCACGGCGGTGTGACCTTCCTGGATACTCCTGGCCACGCAGCGTTTACCGCTATGCGTGCCCGTGGTGCCAAGGCAACGGACGTCGTGATTCTCGTGGTCGCAGCGGACGACGGCGTTATGCCGCAAACCGTTGAGGCGATTGAGCACTCCAAAGCTGCTGGCGTACCGATGGTCGTCGCGGTCAATAAGATTGATAAGCAAGGCATCGATCTGGATCGCATTAAGAATGAGCTTTCCCAGCACGGCGTTATCTCTGAAGAGTGGGGCGGTGACACGCAGTTTATTCACGTGTCTGCCAAGACCGGTGAAGGTATGGAAGAGCTGCTGGAAGCGATTCAGCTGGCCTCCGAAGTGCTTGAGCTAAAAGCCGTGCCTTCCGCACCGGGTAAAGGTGTTGTCGTTGAGTCACGCCTTGATAAAGGTCGTGGCCCGGTCGCTACTGTACTGGTTCAGAACGGCACGCTTAAAAAGGGCGATATCGTTCTTGCTGGCCTGCACTACGGCCGAGTGCGTGCACTGACCAACGAACTTGCCCAGCAAGTTGATGCGGTTGGCCCGGCCATGCCGGTCGAGATTCAAGGCTTGGGCGGTACGCCGGATGCCGGTGACGACTTTATGGTTGTCGCGGACGAGAAGAAAGCGCGTGAAGTCGCTAACTTCCGTCAAGGCAAATACCGCGAAGTGCGCCTAGCGCGTCAGCAGAAGGCCAAGCTGGAGAACATGTTCAGCCAGATGGGCCAAGACGAAGTGGCCAAGGTCAACATCGTCCTCAAAGCCGACGTTCAAGGTTCACTGGAAGCGATCAAAGGTGCCTTGGAAGAGCTCTCGACGGAAGAAGTTGAAGTGGCCGTGGTGTCCTCGGGTGTTGGTGGTATCACCGGTACCGATGCCAACTTGGCGCTAGCATCTGAAGCCATCGTTGTTGGCTTTAACGTCCGTGCTGACGCCGCTGCCCGCGAGATTATCGAGCGTGAAGGCTTGGATCTGCGCTACTACAGCGTCATCTACCACTTGATCGATGAGGTCAAACAGGCGATGAGCGGTATGCTCGCACCTGAGTGGAAAGAAGAAATCGTGGGTATTGCTGAAGTGCGCGATGTATTCCGTGCACCGAAGATTGGCGCGATTGCTGGCTGTATGGTTATTGAAGGCAGCGTACATCGTAATAAGAAGATTCGCGTACTGCGTGATGACGTCGTTATTTACGAAGGTGAACTCGAATCGCTGCGTCGCTTCAAAGATGATGTACAAGAAGTGCGCAACGGTATGGAGTGTGGCATCGGCGTGAAGAACTACAACGATGTTCAAGTCGGTGACAAGATTGAAGTCTTCGACCAAGTGAAGGTCGAGCGTAGCCTGTAAGGTTACGAGGAGCTAACCATGCGCGAATTTAAGCGTACCGACCGGGTAGCCGACCAGCTCCAAAAGGAGCTGGCGGTACTTATTCAACGCGAAGTGAAAGACCCGCGCTTAGGCATGGTCACGGTAAGCGGTGTCACCGTTAGCCGCGACCTTGGCTACTCCGATGTGTATGTCACCCTGCTGGGTGAGCAGGAGCCTGAGCGTATTAAAGAGAATCTCCAGGTGCTTAAACGTGCCGCTGGTTTTCTAAGAAGCCAAATTGCTAAGCGTATCAAGCTGCGTCATGTCCCGGAGCTACGCTTTCATTTCGATGAAAGCGTGGTTCGGGGTCAGCATCTCTCTTCATTAATTGATGAGGCGGTGACGACTGACCGCGCGCGCTATCAAGACGATAGCGATGGCGATTATCAGGACAGTGACCCAGACGCCGAGCAAAGTGAGGAAACTCGCTAGTGGCACGTCAACGTCGCGGCTTGCCGGTTAACGGCGTACTGCTGCTGGATAAGCCCAAAGGGCTTTCCAGCAATCATGCGCTGCAGCGTGTTCGCCGTTTGTTTCAGGCCCAAAAAGCCGGTCATACGGGCACGTTAGATCCGATGGCAACCGGCTTGTTGCCGATTTGCTTAGGCGAAGCCACCAAGTTTTCATCGCACTTGCTGGAAGCCGATAAGGTATATCGCACTCGTGTAGAGCTGGGTGTGATGACCGATACCGGCGATGCAGAAGGCAGGATTATTGCGCAGCATGACGTACCCAGTTTAACCATTGATGACGTGGAAGCAGTGCTAACACGATTTCGTGGTGAGATTGACCAAGTGCCGCCCATGTATTCTGCTCTCAAGCATCAGGGCAAAAAGCTTTATGAGCTGGCCCGCGAAGGCAAGCACGTAGAGCGTGCAGCGCGGCGAGTAAGCGTGTATGATGCGCGCCTATTATCGTTTGACGGCACCGCTTTTGAGCTGGAAGTAAGCTGCAGTAAAGGCACTTACATCCGCACGTTAGCCGAAGATATTGGCCAGGCACTGGGCTGTGGTGCGCACATTAGTCAGTTAAGAAGGCTTAAAACAGGGCCTTTTTTAGCCGATGCAATGTGGACACTAGAGGCGCTAGAAGCGTTGGCCGATCAAGCCGCTTTAGAAGCTGAGCTAATGCCGGTGGATGTGTTGGTCAATCACCTGCCGTTATTAACGGTCGATGACATCGCGCATTCGCGTTTGGCCTATGGCCAGCCCGTTACGCTCGAAACCGGCGCCTTAGGGCCGGACGACGTAGCCAGACTTTATTATGCCGAGACGTTTATCGGCCTTGGTGTAGTGAAAGGCGCCCAGGAAGTGGCGCCTAAGCGACTGTTAAGTACCGTCGCTATCTCGTAAACAGCGTTGCAAGGATGCCGCCGTCTACGTAAAAATGGTAAGACGAAGATAGTAAGACGAAAATAGTAAGACGAAAATAGTACGAGCAAGAACGTCAGGCGAGCATTGCAATTCGTAAATTGTAAGTCGCAAATAGCAGATTGAGACTGCAAATATGCGTGGTCTCACCCATTCATTTTTAGGCATATTGCTTACTGGAGATACAGATGGCTTTAACCGCTGAGAAGAAGGCCGAGATCGTCACCGAATACGGCCGCGGCGATAACGATACGGGTTCCCCTGAAGTGCAGGTTGCACTGCTGAGCGCCAACATCAATGGCCTGCAGGATCACTTCAAGACCAACAAGCAGGATCACCACTCACGTCGTGGTCTGATCCGCATGGTTAACCAGCGTCGTAAGCTGCTGGACTACCTAAAGCGTAAAGATTTCGAACGCTATCAGTCTCTGATTCAGCGTTTAGGTCTTCGCCGCTAAGTATTACTGGCAAAGATTGAGAAACGGGCAGCTCCTTGTGAGCTGCCCGTTTTGCGTTGGTGGATAGGCCATGAAGTACAAGTGTTAGTGAGCGGAAATCTGCACAAACGTCGATTTTAATCGTGCGGATTTCCATCCATCGGCAGGTGTGGGCCTTTCGACGTTTGTCGCGTGTGAAATTTTCAACTGTTTGAAATAAAGAAGTAAAGCAGTGAGCGGAATGTAGTTTGCACAAGTATTTGGGAGGTACTGAGGTGTCTGGACTTAATACGCCTTAGATTTTACAAACGACTCCTTGGATGGAACTAACACCAATGAAAACATCCCTCGCCAGCATTGGCATTCTCGCCATAACCGCGCTACTCCCAGTTTCAGCCATGGCCGAAGCCGAAACCGAAACCCAGTCCAATGCCCTTGGCTCACCAAACCCGCAGCAAATCCTCTATGTAGGCAATAGTTATCAGTACTACAACAATAGCCTGCACAACTACGTTAAGCGTATGGCGGAAGCCGCCTACCCGGACACTGCCGATCAGCTCAAGAGCAAGTCTGTGACCATTTCAGGCGCTTCTTTATCGCAGCACGAAGTCAAAAACTATCTGTTCCCAGGGGCCTTGGGATTTCCTAACCCGTTTGATGTTGTTGTCCTTCAGGGGCACAGCGCGGCTGCATTGAGCGACGAGCAGCAGCAGGAATTTCGTGATGCTGTTCTGCGGCATCATAATGCCATTGAGGCGACGGGGGCAGAGACCGTCCTTTACATGACGCCTGCCTACAGTGAAGATCATGATAGTTACGATGCTGGCATGATCGATAAGATCGAAGAGCTATATACCTCTGTGGGTAATGAGATCGGCGCCCCGGTGATTCCCGTTGGTCTTGCTTTTCAAAATTCCTACGAGCAACGCCCAGAGTTGGCCTTGCATGTTGATTACGATGGCAGCCACCCCTCTCCAGAAGGCACCTATCTAGCCGCCGCCACCGTGTTTGCCACACTCTACGACAAATCGGTCGTCGGTAATCCGTACACCTATTACGGCCGTATCGATGAAGATACGGCGGCTTTTTTGCAGCAGGTCGCCGAAGACACGGTAGCCGAGTACAACCGCCGCTAACGCGCTAAGACCCAAGTCTGGTTAAGTGAGTTGTCTACTGCCAGCGCAGTTCGACTGTCGGCCTGCGCTGCTAGGCGCGCGTGTAACCGTGATTTGTACACGCCAGGTAGAAGGTTCTGAGCAAGGCTATCCACATCTGAATTAATAAAATAAGAGAGCAAAAATGAGAATCCTATGGTTCGCATTAATGGTGCTGTGCCTGCCATTGTCGACGGTCGCCGCTAATGAGCGCGTGGCAAGCCTGGAGGCCGGTGCTGGGCGCTATGTATTTGAAGACCCCTCTACACGCCAGGAGGTGGGGGTCTATTACTATCAGCCGAGCAACTATACGTCGGATACGCCGATAGTTCTCATTCTGCACGGGCTGCGACGCAACGCGAAGGAGTATCGTGACAACTGGGCCGAACTTGCTGAGCGTGAGGGGCTGATGGTCTTGGTGCCTCGGTTTAGCGCGCAGGCCTATCCAGGCGGAAATGGTTTCAACTTGGGTAACGTATTCAAGGCCGGGTCAGCAGAGCAAGCGCGTGGTTTTACTCAGTTAGAGGAGATGAACCCGCCAGATCAGTGGGTCTTCACTCTTGTTGAGAGAGTGTTTGCTGACTTCAGAACGCACCGCAGCCATAGTAATCGTGAAACCTATTATCTGTATGGCCACGGTGCCGGTGCACAGGTAGCCCATCGCTTCGCAATGTTCATGCCCGAGTCTAATGTAGAGGAAATTATCGTCGGTGCAGCAGGCTGGTACACGATGCCTGATGAGACGATTGCGTGGCCGTATGGGACCGGTGGTGTACCGATGCTGAATGCCACCGCGATAGAAGCTTTTTTTTCTCAGCCGATGCTGTTGCTGGCAGGTGGAGCGGATACGGCCACACTTCACACTGTTATGCGCCAGACGCCTGAGACCAATGCGCAGGGCGAGACTCGCGTGGAACGAACTCGCCACTATTTTGAATTTGGTGAACGCCAAGCCCGGTCTTTGAACACCACATTCAATTGGCGGCATTGGGTTTTACCCGGCGTGACACACAGCCCCAGTCAGATGACGCCCTTTGCGGCTCGCTATATTGCATCGCGAGCACGCTAGTCGAGCGATTTGCACAACAACAATCAGAATCCGATCCTCAAGGGTCATGGGACAATCATGCTAAATAAAACTAATTCAGGCCGCAGTGTCCTGCTATCTGCGGCCACCCTCGGGTTATTTGTTTTACCTGTCTTTAGTGGTAGTGCGTTGGCCAGTGAGGCGACACCTGCCGAACTTGCTGAACTGATTGCGCGCCAGTCTGAGCTGCTGGCTCGTCAGGCGCAGCAATTGGAGGCTATGCAGGCCCGTTTAGGACAGCTGGAGTCTTCTCGGGATACAGTTCTCGTAGCATCAGCGCAGAACCCAACCACGGCGTCTACACAACCCAGCGCTGAGGTGACAGCATCGGGAGATAGTGTGGCCATTGCAGAGCTACAAAGCCAGGTCGCATTGCTAGAGGCATCCCAGGTTGACCAGTCGCGTATTGACTGGTCGGGTGGTGGGCCCGAATTTATCAGCGCCGACGGCAGCCGTCGTCTGGAGATAGGGGGGCGGCTACAGTTTGATACCTCGGCCACGCGTGGCTCTGATTTTGAAGATCGTAATATCAGCGGCTCAACGGCAAGGCGCTTGCAATTGGATCTTGCTGGTCAGCTATCTGAACGCGTTGGTTACAAGCTGGGCTACGACCTGTCAAACAACTCTGTCAGCATGCGTGATGCCTATATATCTAGCCTATTTAACTGGGGCGGAAGAGATGCAGAGCTGTATGTCGGCAATAAATATGACGACCGCACGATGGATGGTGCTACTTCATCCAACAATACTTGGTTCATGGAGCGAAACTTCGTTAATGAAGCAGTTGCTCCAGACCGTGGCTCATACGGACTGGGGGTGAAAGGCAAAGTGTTCGGCAACAACCGTGACTGGCATGCATCCTTAGCAGTGACCAATGGCAGGCTCGGCGGTGACACCGATCGCTCTGATACGACCACCTACATGAGCCGAGCCCACTGGAATCCCTGGCATAGCGGTGGTGATATGGTCCACTTAGGTGGCTGGGGATTCTATGAAGATTTTGATAGTAGTTCAGGTAATGTGACCAACAACATCAATGCCGCCGATGATTTCAATGACAACGTTACTATTCGTAGTCGTGCTGTCACCGATCCTGAGTCGAGCACTGCTTATGGGCTTGAATTGGCTACATCGCTGGGTTCATTTGCGGCGGCCGCAGAATATGGCCAGCGCACCGTTGATCAGCGTGAAGTTGCTGGAGGTCAGAGCCTGAGCTATGACGCTTGGGCTGTTCAGGCCAGCTATTTTTTAACGGGTGAGCAGCATGGCTACTCTCGTAAATCAGGCCTCTGGCGGAGCCCGAATATCAAGAGCCCGGTTTCGTCGGGGGGAATGGGGGCATTTCAGTTTGCCGTCCGCTATCAGGAGTTGGATTTTTTCGATGAGCCCAATTATCTCGGTGGCGAGGGGAACGCAACGACACTTGGTCTGAACTGGTATCCGAACGACTGGGCGCGGGTGATGCTTAATTACACGCTCTGGGACACCCATAATCGCTCTGTCTCCTTCAGGGGGCCAGATGATGGTGATACGCTCTCCGCTCGATTGCAGTTAGTGTTCTAATAAGATCGCTTTAGATGTTGTGAAGGGCAGTGTCTGGCACTCAGTTTTATCCGTGTGACAACGGGCAGCTCCTTGTGAGCTGCCCGTTTTTTTATGTTTTGGCTTGCCCAAAGAGGGAACTGGTAGCCCTATCGCGTTCCAGCGCCTAGAATGGTATCGAGTCAAAACGACCTAAACGAATAGACAAGTAGATATTGATAATGCTGAAGGAAGTCGCTGTGAATCCGGTAAAGAAAACGTTCCAGTACGGTCGTAGCACCGTCACGCTCGAAACCGGGCGTATTGCTCGCCAGGCTAGCGGCGCTGTCATGGTTACCATGGACGACACTGTCGTGCTGTGTACCGTGGTCGCCAGAAAAGAAGCTAACCCGAGCCAGCCCTTTTTCCCCCTCTCGGTACATTACCAAGAGAAGACCTACGCGGTGGGTAAAATTCCTGGCGGCTTCTTCAAGCGTGAAGGTCGACCCACTGAAAAAGAGACGCTGACCTCGCGTCTGATTGATCGCCCTATTCGCCCGCTGTTCCCTAAAGGCTTTATGAACGAAGTGCAGGTCGTCTGTACCGTTCTTTCCACCGATCGCAACCACGATCCGGATATTGCTGCACTGCTGGGTACCTCTGCGGCGCTGAGCATCTCTGGCGTGCCTTTTAAAGGCCCGATTGGTGCTGCGCGCGTTGGCTTTAATGAAGAGCAGGGCTACTTCCTCAACCCGACGGTTGAAGAGCTGGCGACCTCTGAGCTCGACATGGTCGTTGCCGGTACTGAAAAAGCCGTATTGATGGTTGAGTCTGAAGCCAAAGAACTGCTTGAAGATGAAATGCTCGGCGCGGTGTTGTTTGGCCACCAGGAAATGCAGGTCGCGATTACGGCGATCAATGAACTGGTCGCCGAAGCAGGCAAGCCACGCTGGGAGTGGAAGGCCGCTGAAGAAAATGCGGAATTAAAAGCTGCCATGAGCGATGCTTTTGAAGCCAAGGTAGGAGATGCTTACCGCATTACCGATAAAATGCAGCGTCAGGATGCGCTGGCGGCGCTGAAAGATCAGGCGGTTGAGCAACTAGTCGCCGTTGAAGGCGAGCCCGTTAACGATAAGTTTACTAAAGATGAAGTGAAAGGTGCTTTCGCGGGTCTTGAAAAACGCGTCGTGCGTTCACGTGTGGTCAAGGGCGAGCCGCGTATTGACGGCCGTGATAACCAAACAGTGCGCCCGCTAGCCATCGAAGTGGGTGTGCTGCCGAAGACTCATGGGTCGGCCGTGTTTACTCGCGGTGAAACGCAGGCTATTGCCATTGCCACGCTGGGCACGCTGCGTGACTCTCAGCTGATTGAGTCTTTAGAAGGCGAGCGTAAAGACCGTTTTATGCTGCACTACAACTTCCCTCCTTATTCCGTTGGTGAAGCTGGCTTCATGGGTGGTCCGAAGCGTCGCGAAATCGGTCACGGCCGCTTAGCGCGCCGTGGCGTTCAGGCAATGCTGCCTTCCGCTGACGTTTTCCCGTATACCATTCGCGTAGTATCTGAAATCACCGAGTCTAACGGCTCAAGCTCAATGGCTTCAGTCTGTGGCTCTTCATTGGCCCTGATGGATGCAGGCGTACCGCTGAAAGCGCCGGTAGCCGGTATCGCCATGGGCCTAGTGAAAGATGCTGACGGCTTTGCGGTATTGACCGATATCCTGGGTGACGAAGATCACCTCGGCGACATGGATTTTAAAGTCGCCGGTTCTGAAGAGGGCATTACCGCCCTGCAGATGGACATTAAGATCGAAGGCATCAACGAAGAGATTATGGAGCTCGCACTGCAGCAAGCACTGGCTGCGCGACTGAGTATTCTTGAGCAAATGAATGTCGTGATCAGCCAGAGCCGCACCGATGTCTCTGACAACGCACCGTCCATGGCGACGATCAAAATCGATCCTGACAAAATCCGTGATGTCATTGGTAAAGGTGGTGCGACGATTCGCAAAATTTGCGAAGATACCGGCGCCTCGATCGATCTTGACGATGATGGCACCGTACGTATTTACGCGGAAGACAAAGCCGCCGCGAAGCGAGCCATTGATACCGTATTGGCGATTACCGCTGAAGCGGAAATTGGCAAGCTGTACAACGGTAAGGTCGTACGTATTGCTGACTTCGGCGCCTTTGTGAACATCATGCCGGGTACCGATGGTCTGGTGCACATCTCGCAGATCGTTGCCGAGCGTGTTAATAACGTGCGCGACTTCTTGAACGAAGGCGATGACGTGATCGTGAAAGTGCTCGATATTGACAACCGCAATCGCGTGAAGCTGTCGATGAAAGAGATCACCGAAGAAGAAAAGACTGCTTTCGCAGCGCAAGAAGCGGAAACCGACACCACGATTTAACATGCAGGTCGTTAAATCGTAATTCGGTTTCTGATACCGCCCTCGTAGCCCCTGGTTACGAGGGCGGTGTTGTTTGATAGGCACGCTTATATTGTCAGCAGCAGTAAGAGAGAGTCGCTATGGAGCAGGAACAAGCGCCGCGGTGGAGAGCGGTGGTGGCCGTGATGATCGGCATTTTTTTATTGGTGACCGCTGAGCAGTTGCCTATCGGGTTATTGTCTCAAGTGGCCTCGGCGATGGGCGTGACGCCAGGCACGGCGGGGTTAATGGTGACCGTACCCGGCGTCATTGCGGCTTTTTCAGCCCCGCTTTTGCCGGTAGCCGTGGGGCGCTTGGATCGGCGCATCATGCTCACGCTGCTGATGATGGTGATGGTGCTGGGCAGTGTGTTGACGGCGCTGGCAAGCAGCTTTGCACTGCTGCTTGCCGCGCGCGTGCTGGTCGGGTTGAGTATTGGTGGATTTTGGGCGGTAGCTGGAAGTATTGCGCCACGCCTAGTGCCAGAAGCTAAGGTGCCGAAGGCGATGACGCTTATTTTTGGTGGCGTAGCGGCGGCGTCAGTACTGGGTGTACCGCTTGGCACGCTGCTGGGAGATCTTAGCAACTGGCGAGTCGCCTTTGGTGCGCTAGGCGGGTTCAGCCTGCTAACGGCCATCGCGCTATGGTGCTGGCTACCCCCTTTACCGCCGAGAGAGCCGGTGCGTTTACGCGTGCTAGCGCAGCAGCTAAGTAATCGTGGCGTGCGGGTGGCCGTGCTCACAACGGGGTTTGTGGTGGTGGGGCACTTCGCGGCCTATACCTTTATTAGCCCTATTCTGCAGGAAATAAGCGGTATTTCTCAGCGCCATGTGGGCAGCCTGCTGCTGCTTTACGGCGCAGCTGGTATTTTGGGCAATATAGCGGCAGGCGTATTTGCCGGGCGCCACCCGTACCGTGCCGTGCTGGCCATTCCTAGTTTGCTACTACTGGTTGTCGCGGCCTTCCCATTGCTGGGCATTCAACCGCAAAGCGGCGTTATCTTGCTGATGATTTGGGGGGCGGTTTTCGGCAGTGTATCGGTGAGTATTCAGACCTGGATTCTACGCACCGCGCCGAATACGGAAGCCGCCACGGCCTTGATGGCCTTTGCGTTTAATATGTCGATCGGCCTGGGAGCGATGCTGGGCGGGCGAATCGTCGATGGCACTAGCTTGCCCATTGCCATGTGGGCTGCATCGATATTCTTTCTGATGGGCGCGTTGCTGGTGTTGAGGACGCCACCTAGGGTGGTGGGTGTAAAGACTCGCTGAAGGCATGGCATTAAAAAAGCCCTCATCTACTGATGAGGGCTTGAGGCTAGCTAAATAACGCAGGCGAGGCCGTTAAGGACGCTCAATGGCAAGCGCTACACCCTGACCGCCGCCGATACATAGCGTCGCTAGGCCTTTCTTGACGTCTCGGGCGATCATTTCGTGTAGCAGTGTGACCAATACGCGACAGCCTGAGGCACCGATAGGGTGCCCGATAGCAATGGCGCCACCGTTAACGTTTACCTTGCTGACATCCCAGCCTAGCTCTTTATTAACAGACAGGGCTTGGGCAGCGAAGGCTTCGTTGGCCTCGATAAGATCAAGGTCATCTAGGCTCCAGCCAGCTTTTTCTAAACAGCGGCGGGTGGCCGGTGCCGGGCCGATGCCCATAATCGCAGGGTCTACCCCAGCGTTGGCATAGCCTGCAATGCGCGCCAGCGGCTCAAGGCCTAACTGCTTGGCTTTTTCAGCGGAGCAGAGCATAACCACCGCCGCGCCGTCGTTCAGCCCCGACGCGTTACCGGCGGTGATCGTACCGTCTTTCTTAAACGCAGGGCGCATGCCGCTGAGTTTATCGGCCGTGACTTCTCGCGGATTTTCATCGGTATCAAAGACCAGCGGATCGCCTTTACGCTGGGGAATTTCCACCGGCACGATCTGGCCCTTAAACTTACCTTCTTTGATCGCTGCTGCGGCTTTCTGCTGGGAAGACGCCGCGAATTCATCCATCGCTTCGCGGGTGATGCTGTATTTCTCAGCTAAATTCTCGGCGGTAATACCCATGTGATAGTCATTGAATGCATCCCACAGGCCATCGTGGACCATGGAATCAATGGCTTTCCAGTCACCCATGCGTTGTCCGGTGCGTGAGTTGGGTAGCACGTGAGGTGATGCGGACATGTTCTCCTGGCCACCTGCCAGAATGATGTCAGCGTCGCCACAGCGAATGGCCTGAGCCGCCAGATGAAGCGCTTTAAGACCTGAGCCGCAGACTTTATTGATGGTCATGGCCGGTACCGAGTCTGGCAGGCCTCCTTTAATCGCCGCTTGGCGAGCCGGATTCTGGCCTACGCCAGCGGTGAGCACTTGGCCTAGCAGCACTTCGTCAACTTGATCAGGGGCAACGCCGGTAGATGCAAGGATATCTTTGATCACCAGCGCACCAAGGTCGCTGGCTGGAATGCCCGCGAGAGAGCCTCCGAATGCGCCCACGGCGGTGCGGCGTGCCGCAACAATGACTACGTCTTGCATAAAATGACTCCTGGAGTAAATAACAGACAGGCTGATGCCAGATGCCCGGTAGGCGTACTCTGTCAGCCGACACTCTCAGCCGTCCTTTCAGGATAGAGGAAGGGTATGCGTTGCGGCAATACGCATTTATAAGCAAATAAAAGCGGGCCACGTCAGGGCCCGCTGCTTAATCTGTCTAGCGCCTTCTACTTAGGCTAACTGCACTGGAATAATGTTGCTGGTGTGGCTAACGTCATTACCTTCTTGTAGGTAGACCAGCGCGGGCTGATGGCAGGCCAGTTCGGCTTGTGAGTAGTGAGCATAGCTGCAGATAATGATGCGATGACCGGGAGCCGCCAGGTGGGCAGCCGCACCGTTGATCGAGATTAGTTTGGAGCCTTCCTCTCCGCGAATGGCGTAGGTCGTGAAGCGCTCGCCATTTTCGACGTTATAAATCTGAATCTGTTCATTTTCACGAATGCCGGCCAGATCCAGCAGGTCGCCGTCGATGGCGCAGGAGCCTTCGTAATTAAGTACCGCGTGGGTGACGCGGGCCATGTGCAGCTTGGCTTTGAGCATAATGGTATGCATGTGAGCTCCTTTATTTCCCTGTATATTTTTATTTTGTAGCGGTGTTGATGGCGCTAGCCGGTAGCTCAACGCGGAGATTGTCGATTAAACGTGCCGGGCCGAGCTTGGCTGCCGCCAGCAGCACCGAGTGATGAGTAGCACCGCTGATCGGGCCGAGCATGAGCTCACGTAGTTCAAGATAGTCCGGCGTAAAACCAGCGTCGCTGAGCGCGGCTGTGCCTTGCTGCAAGGCGGCCTCTACCGGGGCGCCGCGCTCCAGGGCATCGCGCAGCGAACACAGAGTGCGATAAAGCGCCGGTGCTGCGGCGCGCTCTTGCTTACTCAAGTAGCCATTGCGCGAGGAGAGCGCTAAGCCATCATCAGCACGCACAATCGGCACACCGATGATGTCGATCGGCATGTGAAGATCGCGCACCATTTTACGGATCACCGCGAGCTGCTGGTAATCTTTCTCTCCAAAGCAGGCAATGTCGGGCTGTACGAGATTAAACAGCATGCTGACGACGGTGGAAACGCCGTCAAAATGCCCGGGACGCGAGCCGCCACACAGCCCTTCGCCCACTACGGGCACATGGACACGCGTCTGGGCATCTAACCCGTTTGGGTACAGCGCGCTGACGGTCGGGGAAAACAGGACGTCGCAGCCTGCATCGCTCAGCTGCGTTTGGTCAGCGCTGAAGGTCCGCGGGTAGCCGTCTAAATCCTCACCTGGGCCAAACTGCATCGGGTTCACAAATAGGCTCGCAACCACAATGTCGGCGTGCTTTCGGGCACAGGCGATCAGCGCTAGGTGGCCGGCATGAAGATTACCCATTGTGGGTACCAGGGCGATGCGCTGGCCGCGTAGGCGATGCTCTCGCAGGATGCTACGTAACTGATCAATATCTCGCAAAGTGCGCATAGTCGTTTCGCGTTATTAACAAAATAAAAGAGATGGCGGGCTAATCGAGCCGGCTTCTAAAAATGTTCTTTTAAAAAAATGTTTTAAAAGCAATGCTCTGGCGCTGGGAAGGTGCGGTTTTTAACGGCCTCATGATAGTGCTGGAAAGCCGTTTGGATGCTATCGGCCTCTGCCATAAAGTTCTTCACAAAGCGTGGCGTACGGCCATGAGTTACGCCAAGCACATCGTGCATGACGAGAATCTGGCCATCGGTGTCCGGTCCTGCACCGATGCCAATTACCGGCACATCCAGTGCTTCTGTTACTGCTTTGCCTAGGCTGGCGGGCACGCACTCAAGCAAAATGACCGCAGCGCCCGCATCGGCAAGCACCTTGGCATCATTGATGATTCGCTCAGCGTTAGCGGCGTCGCGCCCCTGTACTTTATAGCCGCCGAGCTGGTGAACGGTTTGCGGTGTTAGGCCAAGGTGCGCGCATACCGGCACGCCGCGGCGTGTGAGTTCACGAATGCCTTCGGCCATCCACGCTTCGCCTTCAAGCTTCACAAGTTCGGCTCCAGCGCGCATCAGCGCACCGGCATCTACCAATAGGCGCTCGGTTGAAATGTTGCTCATAAAGGGCAGGTCAACCATCAGCAGGCTATGGCCTTTACCGCGAGCGGCACAGCGCGTGTGATAAATGATGTCTTCCATGGTGACAGGCAAGGTGCTGTTGTGGCCTTGTAGCACCATGCCTAGCGAATCGCCGACCAAAAGCACGTCAATACCGGCTTGGCTTGCCGCATGGGCAAAGGAGGCATCGTAAGCAGTCAGGCAGCTAAACGTTTCACCCGCCTGCTTATAGGCTTGCAGCGTGCTTAGGGTAACGGTTTTCATGGCATGCTCTCATCGTGTGCGTGAGGCCAGCGCTGCATAGGCGACCGACCATTATTAGCGCAGTCTTAAATAGTTGCGTGCTGCGATACCGTGATTGTTACCTGATTGCGCGCGCGCTGTCGAGATTTGGGTAAAAAAGTAACAGTTTACGAGGGCGCGTCTTCAACTAACCGCTGAATGCCGGGGTTGGATATCTGGCCAAGCCACGCAGTGAGCGGCTTATGATGCAGTAGGAGTGCAGGCGCAATTTCTGCCAGCGGTGCCAGCACAAACGCTCGCTGGGTCATCTGTAGATGTGGAACGCATAGGCGCGGGGTTTCGATGTGCTGATCGCCGTAGACGAGCAGATCAAGATCCAGCGTGCGTGGGCCCCAATGACGCTGGCGACGGCGTCGGTGCTGCTGTTCTAGCGCTTGGAGCTGATCAAGCAGCGCCAGTGGCGAGAGGCTGGTTTCCAGCGCCGCCACGGCGTTGATAAAGTCCGGTTGATCTTGCGGTCCAACGGGGCGGCTGGCGTAGAGCGATGAAGCTATCACTAACCGGCTCAATGGCAGCCCAGCGAGCCCGTTCAGCGCTTGGCGAACCTGTTCAACGGGTGACGCTAGATTGCTGCCTAGGCCAATATAGGCGAGTTGGATCGGCATTGCTGGCTACTCTGGATCTTGGCTGCGCGGTTTCCGCCGTTTTTTACGGCGACGATCACCCTGGCTGGCCGGATCGCCACCCACTTTTTGCAGCAAGCGGCGCTGTTCATGTTCATCGCCGCGCTGGAAGGCAGTCCACCAGTCGCCTAAGCCACGCGGTATTTCGCCAGCCTGTTCACGTAGCAATAGTAGGTCGTAACCCGCCCTAAAGCGCGGATGCTCGCGGGTCTGGAAGGCTTTCTTGCCGCGTCGTTGGGGTAGGCGTTGCTGTAGCTCCCAAATTTCGCGCATGGGGATGCCGAAGCGCTTGGGAATCGAGGTGTGCTCTAACTGGCGAGATACCACCTGTTGAGCGGCCGCCTGTAGTGCGGGAATGGCCGCCATGCCCTCTTGCTCTAGCTCTTCCATACGATGCTTAACCGGCGCCCAAAGGAAGGCCGCCAGCAGAAATGCAGGCGTAACCGGGCGCTCTTCAGCAATCCGCTTGTCGGTATTGGTGAGCGCTTGCTCAATCAGCTCTTCTGCCCAGGCAGCATCGACCATCGCTTCTTCGGCTTCGGGGAACAGCATGCCGAACAGGCCGTAATGACTGAGCAGACGAAACGCGACTAAGCCGTAGCCCGACATAAACAGCTTGAGTACTTCATCGAACAAGCGTGCGGGAGGAATCTGTAGCAGCAGCGATGCCTGTTCATACATCGGGGCTTCAGTGGCTGGGTCTATCGTGAAGTCCAGCTTGGCCGCAAACCGTACCGCGCGCAGCATCCGCACCGGGTCTTCACGATAGCGTGTAGCCGGGTCGCCAATCAGGCGCAGGGTGCGGGTTTCAATGTCACGCACGCCGTTGGCAAAATCGGTGATACTGAAGTCAGCGATGTTGTAGTAGAGCGCGTTCACGGTGAGGTCGCGGCGCACCGCATCCTCTTCGATATTGCCCCATACGTTGTCGCGCAGCAGTAAGCCCTCATCGGACTGATGGGCAATATGGTCGCTATGCTCGTCTTGGGGTTTGCCACGGAAGGTGGTGACTTCAATGACCTCGCGGCCAAAGCGCACATGGACAATCCGAAAACGGCGGCCGATCAGGCGCGAGTTACGAAACAGATCACGTACCTGTTCGGGTGTAGCGTTGGTGGCCACATCGAAGTCTTTGGGCATCTTGCCCAGCAGCGCATCGCGAATGCATCCGCCTACCAGATAGGCGTCATAACCTGCGCCGCTCAGCCGATAAAGCACTTTTAGTGCGGCATCGCTAATTTGCTGGCGAGAAACAGGATGCTCGGACCGAGGAATATGGCGTGGAGAGAGGGCAGTGGTAGAACTCTCTTGGGGATCGAGCAACGTTTTCAATTGCTCCCCCGGACTGTGTAGGAAACGGGTAAATCCTTTAAACATGCGATGATTTCAACTCGCAGGGTACGAAGAAATGGTCGTCAATAGTTGCTACAAAGCACTTCAAATAAGTACTCAATAAAAACAGTTAGTGGATGAGTGTAGCCGACCCCTTTGAGCTTGCAAAGCACTTGACGCTAGCGTGTGCTAACTCAATCCTCAAATACGGAAAGGGGAGGCTAAGAGAGCCTCCCCTATAAAGCAGTGAATCAGCGTCCATGCTGCTGTTTTTATTCATGATGGCACATCGCTCTGAATACGCACCGCAGTCGGTAGGCGTAAGGATCACGTTAGTTCCGACCGCCTCGTATTCAAAACAATAATCCAACCGCGAACTTTTTCTTACCCCGGGGAATTATTGTTGGCGCCGGGGTGTACACCTGACTGCTATTGTTATTGTTAGTATGCAAGCTGCTGTGTACGTCGCGTCCTTTCGGGCTACTTACTGTGTTTATTATTGTTCTCAGCGCCTGTCTTGCCTGCGCTAGCAAGTGATGAGATTCAAGCCTGTTGTTGTTATTAGTGCCGTTATCTCTACCTGGCCCTGTTGTATTTGTTATGGCTCAGGTGGTGGCAAGGTCATGTTGTTTTTGTTGGTGACCTACCGCTATGCCCAGTTTGTTTTTCTTACCCAGTAATATTGCAGTCGCTGTGCCACCTCTAAGATAAATGATAAGTTTCAGAAGGTTGGCATTTTTTAAATTGTTGAGGAACTTTTTCTAGCAAGAAGTGTTACCCCTTTTGCTCCCGTTTGTGGGCGACGTTGTGTGGGAAGGTAACAGTGTTAGCAGCGTATAAAGTTAGATATTTCTTATTTAAATCAGAATATTAGACAATGGTCGTAAGGAGGCTGGCGTCAAGCCAATGCCCAGGTGGTTAGCCTGGGCGACGAGCGGTCTTTTTGCGCGGAATGCCAAGCCTTTGGCGCCGCTCCCAAAGGTTTTTCCGGCTAATGCCAAGTTTTTGCGCCAGCTCGGTTTCGCTCATTTGGTCCTGGTGCTCTAGCACAAAGTGCTGAAAATAGTCCTCTAAAGAGAGATCGTCTTCATTCTCTTCAACGCTTTTATCTACCTCACCGTTGGCCGCTGAGGCAATAGCGGATGGTGCATGGACGCGTGCGGAGGTAGGCGCTAGCCCAAGATCATCAGGATGAATAAGGTGCCCTTCAGCGAGAATAACGCCGCGTTCAAGCGCATTTTCTAGCTCGCGCACGTTGCCGGGCCATGGATAGTCGCGCAGATCTTGTCGGGCAGCGCGGGACAGCCGCAGGCCCGTGCGCTCATGGCGTTTACATGCCTTGTCGAGCAGGATGTCGGCGATTTCGAGGACATCATCTTCTCGCTCGCGCAGCGGCGGCAGCTCTATCTGCATGACATTCAATCGGTAGTAAAGGTCGAGGCGAAACTCGCCGGTTTTCGACAGCTCCCGTAGGTCGCGGTGAGTGGCGGCGATCAAACGGACGTTAACGTGACGGGTTTCCACCGAGCCAATTTTGCGGATTTCACCCTCTTGAAGCACGCGAAGTAAACGTGCCTGGGCGTCTAGCGGCAGCTCACCAATCTCATCCAGAAACAGGGTCCCGCCGTCGGCAGCTTCTACTAGGCCGGTGCGCGCAGCGCTGGCGCCGGTAAAGGCACCTTTTTCATGCCCGAATAGCTCAGATTCGATCAGCGTTTCTGGAATCGCTGCACAGTTAACGCTGATCAGCGGTGCTTTGGCACGTTTGCTTTGCTGATGAATGGCCCGCGCTACCAGCTCTTTACCAGTGCCTGACTCGCCTAGAATCAGCACGGTGACATCGGCGGGTGCGGTTTTTCGAATGCGGGTATACACCTGCTGCATGGCAATGCAGTTGCCAATCATGGTTTGTCGACCGCCGCCTGCGTCAGTGATGTCGGGTGGCGGGCTCTGCTGCATCGCCTGCTGGTGGAGGATGCGCTCGACGGTTTCGAGTAGCTCAGCGTGGTCAAATGGCTTAGCGACGTAGTCGATGGCACCCAGTTTCAGCGACTCTACCGCTGAGCGCATGCTTGCGTAACTGGTCATAATCAATACCGGCACAGGCGCCGCTTTGGCAATCAGAGTGATGCCTTGTTCGCCGGGCAGACGCAGGTCGCTGATGATGAGATCGAACCCTGTGAGCTCAAGCTTGCAGGCTTCCTCAGCGCTGCCTGCTTCGCTGACCGTATAGTCGTTGCGTTCTAGCAACCGCTTCAACGCGCTGCGAATAATCGCTTCATCTTCAACAATCAGAATCCTGGGCATGGGCTGGCTGATCATCCTGTTGGTAAAGCGGCAACCATAACGTAATGGCAGTGCCGCGAGGCTGTCCGGGCGGTGGCGAGGCCACGTCTATTTTACCCTGGTGTTCATTGATAATTTGATACGCCAGTGACAGGCCCAAGCCGGTGCCTTCACCTGCTGGCTTGGTGGTCGTAAACGGTTCAAATAAGTGGTCGCGTACCCTGGGGTCGATACCCTGGCCGTTATCGGTTATTCGCCACCAGGCAAGCTGTTGATGGGCGCCTGCATCAATATGGACCTGCCCGCCTTGGTCGCAGGCATCTCGAGCATTGCTGAGCAGGTTGACCATCACCTGCGTCAAGCGCTGCGCATCACCACGGACCACTACGTTCTCGGGCGTATCATTAGACAAGGTGACATCCTCTCCCGAGCGGGCGAGGTGGATCAAGTGCAATGCATCTTCGCTAATCGATGACAGCGTCACCGGTGAAGCGGGGGGCGGTGTTGCTTGGCGCCCGCCGTGGGCAAAGCCAACCAGGGAATTGACGATTTTAGTCACTCGCTGGGTTAGCTGTTGGATTTGGTCCGCCGTTTCCAGCAGCGCCGGGTCGTTGGTGTCGTAGCGAAGATTCTGCGCCAATGATGAAATGCCGGTAATCGGATTGCCGATTTCATGGGCGACGCCGGCGGCTAGCTGGCCGATCGAGGCCAGGCGTGCCGCATGTACCAGCTCATCTTCCAGCCACTTCATTTCAGTATGATCTTCTATCAAAATAACGCTGCCACCACGGCTATCGTGGCCGCTGAGAACGGCTTTATGCAGGGTTAAAAAGTAGTCTTTTTCGTGCAGCGTGACGGACTGTTTGTAGAGTGGGCCTGGCGTTGCGTCGAGCACGCTGCCCAGCAGGCTTGGCCAGGGGGCTGGGAGACTATCGCGGCGCGAACCTATCACGCTTTCACCGCTAATGCCTGAGAGCTGTGAAAGCGCCTGATTCCACATTAGCAGCTCGTCGTCATCGCCCAGCACACAAAGCCCAACGGGCAAGTAGGCCAACGTTTGACGATGGTGGCGGCGCAGGCCGTCGAGCTCGCGGGCTAGCCCCGTTAGCCGCGAGCGATAAGCCTCCAGGCGGCTTTCGACAAAATGAATGTCGTCGGTTTCTGGGGCGTCGTCATGGCGATAAGGCAGGTAGCGATCAACGATGTCTCGCGCGACTGATGGCCCCATGAGGCCTGAGAGATTCGCTTGAATGCGATCGCGTAAGCGGCGCAGCGCGTAGGGTCGACGCTCTTGAGGCGTAAAGTTGAGTGCCTTTAAAGCACGGGCAACTTCGCGCTGCGCCGCTTCGTCGCCGATCGCCTGCGCCAAATGGGTGGCAAAGTCGTTAGCCGTGGCGGCTTCTAATGGAGAGCGCTTAGAGCGGATAACCGCATCGACCGAACATGCTTCGGCGGCAGAGCGCTCGCCTTCAGAGATACGTGTAAAGAGTGATATGACGATTAGCAGCAGAATATTAACGGCTAAAGAAAGCAGCGTAACGTTATACCACAGCGGCGAATCAGCAGTCGTGAGGGGCGTTGAAGGCAGCGGTGGTAAGGGCAGTGAAAGAATGAGAGGTAGCCAAAGGCCCCAAAGCCATACGCTGACGCCAGCGACCAGCCCTACAATCATGCCTTTACGATTAGCGCCCGGCCAATAAAGTAGTGCCAGCATGCCTGGCAAGCACTGGGCCATGCCCACAAACGCAGCTAACCCCAGCCCAATTAAGCCGTGGTGGCGGCCTATCCACTGATAGAACAGCCAGCCACTGATAATCACCGCGACCACCAGGCCACGCCGCAGCCATAGTAGCCAGCCGTAAAGATCACTGCGTGCTTCAGGGGGTCTTGCCACTAATACAATGTGGTTGAGCACCATGCCGGAGAGCGCCAGCGCGATCATCATCATCGTGCCGGAGGCGGCAGCTAGCCCGCCGATAAATGCAAGCGCGCCGACCCACCAGTGTTCCGTCATCAAATAGGCGGCATAGGCCGTTATGGGGATGTCGGGATTGACCGACTGTGCGGCCCACCAAATTACCGGTACGGGTAGCGCCATGAGCAATAGAAACAGCGGTAACGCCCAGCTGGCTTGTAGCAGGGTGTGCCGCGATAAGCTTTCTGAGAAGCTGATATGGAAAAGATGCGGCATCATAAACGCCGCGGCAAAGAACAGCAGCAGCAGGGTGCGCCACTGCGCAGGATCAAGCTGTGGGGTTTGCTGTTGAAGTATCGCGCCGGGCCCTTCCAGCCACAGCTGCAGATCGCCAGGGCCGTCGAAGACCATCCATAGCGCCACTGCCCCTAACCCCAGCATGGCCAGCAGTTTGACGATGGATTCAAACGCGATGGCGCTGAGCAGGCTATCGTGGCGGTCATGCGCTTGACTATGACGTGCGCCGAAAATTACCGCAAAAGCGGCAATGAGCGCGCAAAAAAGCAGCGCAACGCTACTCCCTGCCTGGCTGGCCGTCATAATATTAATGGCATTGCTCAGCGTTTGTACTTGAATACCCAGCAGCGGCAATACCGCCAGCAGACTGACGACCGTGACCAGCGTGCCCGCCCACCGAGAGCGAAAGCGAAAAGCAAATAGGTCAGCTAGTGACGTTAACTGATAGGTACGCGTAATGCGCTGGATGGGCACCAGCAGCACGGGCGCGAGCAGGAAGGCGCCAGCGGCGCCTAGGTAGTAAGCAAGAAAGCCAAACCCCGCACTGGCCGCCATTTCCAGGCTGCCGTAAATTGCCCAGGCGCTGGCATAAACGCCTAGCGCAAGCGTGTAAACAACGGGATGGCGGGTAATGCGCACCGGCACCCAGCCGCGCTCAACGGCAAAACCGCAGCCGAACAGCAGGGCCAAGTAGCCCAGGCCGAGCGCTAATACTCCGATTAACTCAGCGTTCATCAAGCTTTCTCTTTTGCTCTAGCCAGAGCGTCAAGGCAATTAGCCCGCCCCAAATTGCAAACGGCCGGTACCAGGCGGCCTCTGGGTCGCTCCAGCCATTCATAAGCAGCGGAGAGAGTAAATAACCGCCAAACACCAAAAACAGCATGATGCGATAGACGTACATGTCACTCTCCTGTGGGTATTGGAAAAGATAGTCACAAGGATATTAAGCTGGCGTTCGGCGATGAGCCGTGGGGCGCAGCTGCGCCGGTGACCAGTTTGCTACTGCCCAGTGTAACTGAGTCGACGGTGGTTCATCGCTAAGCGCCTTAGGTGGTGCTTGGTCAAGTGCTTGTAGCGCCTGAAAGAGCTGCAGGCGGACACCGTGGTCATCCGTTGCCAGCGCGGGGGCTAAGTTTTGTTTTGAAAGCTTTTGGCCTTCAGCGGTCACGATTAGCGGCAAGTGCAAATAGCGAGGCCGCGGTAGCTGAAGGGCGATTTGCAGCTGGCATTGCCAAGGAGTGTTATCCAGAAGATCTACTCCCCGTACAATGTCAGTAATTTGTTGCTCGGCGTCATCGACGATAACGGCAAGCTGATACGCCCACAGGCCATCTTTGCGCTTTAATACCACATCGCCTAGCGTGATTGGGTCAAGCTGCTGTTCACCAAATAGCCGGTCATGCCAGCGGATAGGGCGTTCGCCGCGGTCGCTACGCAGCCGCCAGGCCGCTGGCTTGGTGGGGGCGCATACGCCGTTGCGACACCAGCCGGGGTAGATGTCGTGCCCTTGCCACTGCTTGCGAGAACAGCTGCAGGGATAGGCCTGGCCTAGCTTGAGAAGCTGCTCTAGCCCATGTTGATACGCCTCGCCACGGGCGTGCTGCCACATGACCGCTTCATCCCACGCCAGGCCGAACGTTTCTAGTTGGCGCAAAATAGTACTCGCTGCGCCCTGGGGGCAGCGGGGAGGATCGATATCTTCAATGCGCACCAGCCACTGTCCGTGAGCCGCACGGGCGTCTAAGTAGCTGCCTACGGCGGCGACGAGTGATCCAAAGTGCAGCGGGCCTGAAGGCGTTGGGGCAAAGCGGCCACGGTAGCGAGCAGAGGAGGGCATATCAGCATTGTCCTAGGGGGTACAGGCAAGCGCCTCGTCGTTAACAAAAACGGGCACCCGAAGGTGCCCGCGTTCACGTAGAGCATTCTTTAAAACACCGCTCTAGAGATCAGCCGCCGAGCTGCTTCTCTTTGAGTTCCGCCAACGTTTTGCAATCCACGCAAAGCGTGGCAGTGGGGCGGGCTTCAAGACGGCGAATACCAATTTCAACGCCGCAGGCTTCGCAGAAGCCATAATCGTCGTCGTCAATATTATCCAGAGTCTCGTTAATTTTTTTGAGCAACTTACGCTCGCGATCCCGAGTGCGCAGTTCCAGGCTAAAGCCTTCTTCCTGAGTCGCGCGGTCCGCGGGGTCGGCGTAATTGTTAGCATCTTCTTGCAGGTGGCGTACTGTGCGATCCACCTCTTCCATGAGATCCTGTTTCCAATCCAGCAGCAGCTGTCGGAAGTGCGCTAGCTGCTGCTCGTTCATATACTCTTCACCCGGTGCTGGCTCATACGGAGTGAAGGACTTGGACGCTTCCGGTTTCTTTTCTGCTACTGGCATGGGACTGCCCCTTACATATGTGACTACTGATCGACCATGAGCCTATGTCACGATCTCACGCCAAAGGGATGCTTGTTTATCTGAAAAATGGCGACGTTGCAAGCATAATAGTGATTTTGCGACCATGGTCTTGCATAGAGTGTGGCGAGTGCCATGTTTTAAGTGACGTTAATAATAGCTTGGTGAAGGAGCCGTTATGGCCTGGAATTCACGTGTCGATCACGTTGCCCCTTTTCGGGTCATGCATTTGCTGGAAATGGCTCAGGCGCGAGAAGCCGCTGGCCACGATGTGATTCATCTGGAAGTTGGCGAGCCAGATTTCGCTACTCCGGAGCCGATTGTGGCCGCCGGGCAGCAAGCGCTTGCCAATGGCCAAACCCGCTACACGCCGGCGGCTGGGCTGCCCGCCCTGCGTCAAGCGATTGCGGAGCATTACGCTGAGCATTTCAATGCCGCGGTTGACCCTGCGCGCATATTGGTAACGCCCGGCGCATCGGGGGCGCTACTGTTAGCCAGTCAGCTATTAGTTGAAACCGGCTCGCGAGTGCTGATGGCCGACCCTAACTATCCCTGTAACCGCCACTTTATGGCGTTAGCGGGCGCTGAGATTGATGCGGTATCGGTGGGGCGCGCGAGTGGCTGGCAGCTAAACGCCGCGCTGGTTGCCGAGCACTGGCGCAAGGAGACGAGCCTAGCGATGCTGGCCTCGCCTTCTAACCCGACTGGCCACACCCTGAGCGCTGAGCAGCTTTGTGCCGTGCTGGCCGCGGTCGCCGAGCGTGAAGGTGAGGTGATTGTTGATGAAATTTATCAAGGCCTCAACTATGACGATGCGCCGCTGTCGGCGACCTCGCTTTCAGCAAATGCTTTTGTGGTGAACAGCTTCTCAAAATATTTTGGGATGACCGGCTGGCGCTTAGGCTGGCTGGTGGCGCCCGAACATGCCATAGAGCCGCTCACCCGCTTGGCGCAGAATATGTTTCTTGCCGCCTCAACGCCTGCCCAGCATGCGGCGTTGGCAGCTTTTACCCCCGAGTGCCGGGGTATTCTTGAACAACGCCGAGCAACCTTGAAGCAGCGCCGAAAAGTGTTGTTAGAGGGCTTAGCAAGATTGGGGTTGGCGCCGGATCTGCCACCCCAAGGGGCCTTCTATGTATGGCTGGATATTTCCCGCTACAGCCGAGATAGCCAGGCGTTCTGCGAGCGCCTGTTGCAGGAAGAGAATGTGGCCATCACCCCCGGCATTGATTTTGCCGTGCGGGGTGGCGAACACCATGTGCGCATTGCCTTCACTAATGACGTTGCCCGTCTTGAAGAAGCCATAGCGCGCATCGCGCGTTTTGTGAGCCGACTATGACGCTTAACTATCCCGCGCTTGTGCCGGGCATGCTACTCAAGCGCTACAAGCGATTTCTTGCCGATGTTCGTTTAGATGATGGTCGTGAGGTCGTGGCGCACTGCCCTAATACGGGGTCGATGAAAGCGGTGAGCGTGCCGGGCTGCCGCGTGTGGCTTTCACCCAGCGATAACCCTAAGCGTAAGCTTGCCTGGACCTGGGAGTTTATTGAGCTACCGCAAGCCGATGGGCAGGTGGCGCTTGCTTCTGTGCATACCGGCCGTGCTAACCGAATAGTGGAGGTGGCACTAAACGCTGGGGGTTTAGTGCCCTTGGCGGGCTACGCCACGCTGCGTCGTGAGGTGAAAGTGGCCGATGCACGGCTTGATTTTATGCTTGAGGATCCTGAGCGGGGGCGGGTGTATATCGAAGTTAAGCAGGTCACTCTCAAAGAGCCGGACGGCCACGGCTACTTTCCTGACTCGGTGAGCGTGCGCGGCACCAAGCATCTGCATACCTTGCGGGCGATCGCTGAGCAGGGCGAGCGAGCAGTGCTGCTATTTTGCGTGGCTCACGAAGGTATTGCTGACGTGGCCGCCGCTGCGCATATTGATGCGACCTATGCAGCGGCACTGGCGCAGGCCTCGGCCAGCGGAGTGGAGGTGCTGGCCTATGGTATTGACGTGATACGGGCACAGGGCTGCCCCAGCGGGGTACGGTTAAGCCGTGATCTGCCCGTGCGGATTGAGCGCCTAGCGGCGCCGAACGCGGAAAATGGCTATTTCACCAAACAGATTGGGCCATAGCCGTGATTTCCAGTGCCCCTGATGGTCCCCCACGCCCACGGCGCGATCAACAATGACCAAGCCTTTCTCGCGACATAGATGCTCAAAGTCATTGAACGTCGAGAGGTGGATGTTGGGCGTGTCGTACCAGGCGTGAGGCAGAGACTTCGACACCGGCATGTAGCCGCGCAGGCCTAAATGGATGCGGTGGCGCCAATAGGCAAAGTTGGGAAACGTAATAATCCCTTCTTCGGCGACCCGCAGCATTTCATCCAGCATCTTGTCTGGGCGACGCAGCGCCTGCAGCGCTTGAGTCATGATTACTTGATCGTAGCTGTTATCGCAGAAGCTGCTTAAGCCATCGTCTAGGTTGTGCTCTATGACGCTAACGCCGCGCGCCACGCAGGCGTTGATGCCGTCATGATCAATCTCTAACCCATAGCCGGTGACGCCCTTATTGCGCGCTAGGCTCTCGAGCAAATCGCCGTTGCCACAGGCAAGATCAAGCACGTGTGATCCTTCGGGCACCCAGTCGTAAATCAGTTCAAGATCGGCGCGCATTATGGCGTCTCCTCTTTGCCCAGCACATTGATGCCCAGCTCGTTGAGATGAAGCTCGCCGGCAGCGCGGCTCATGAAGGCGCTTAAAATGGCGTCGTAACGTGGCTCTGAGAGTAAGAAAGCATCGTGGCCATGGGGCGAGTCGATATTGGCATAGCTGACTGATTTACCCGCCCGAGTAAGCGCATCCACCAGCTCGCGCGAGCGCGACGGCGGAAAGCGCCAGTCGGTGGTAAAGCTAACAATCAAAAACGGGCACTGAACGGGTGCTAATGCTTTGGCAAAGTCGCCCCCTTGGGTGGCGGCAGGGTCAAAGTAGTCGAGTGCTTTCGTCATCAGCAGATAGGTGTTGGCGTCAAAGGCGGTGGAGAATGTATCGCCTTGATAGCGCAAGTAGGACTCCACCTGGAACTCAACGTCAAAACCGAAGTTGAGATCATCACTACGCAGGTCGCGCCCAAACTTGCTGCCCATGGCGTCTTCTGACAAGTAGGTAATATGGCCCACCATGCGTGCCAGCTTCAGACCACGCTTAGGCACCGTGTCATGCTCAGCGTACCAGCCGTCGAAGAACTCAGGATCAGAGCGAATCGCCTGGCGAGCCACTTCGTTAAAGGCAATATTTTGCGCCGAGAGTCGGGGCGTTGCGGCAATCACCACCGCGTTGGCGACGCGCTCTGGGTAGGTCATGGTCCACTGCATTACCTGCATCCCGCCAAGGCTGCCGCCCACCGCTGCCGCCCAGCGCTCAATGCCCAGATGATCGGCAAGCTGCGCCTGGCTGGCGACCCAATCGCTAACGGTCACCATGGGAAATTCCGGCCCCCACTGGCGGCCGGTTTCGGGGTTGTGGCTCACGGGACCGGTGCTACCATGGCAGCCGCCTAAGTTGTTGAGCGATACAACAAAAAAACGGTTGGTATCGATCGCCTTGCCGGGGCCGATATGGGCATCCCACCAGCCGGGTTTACGATCTTCCTCGCTATGGTAGCCCGCCGCGTGGTGGTGGCCGGAGAGCGCGTGGCAAATCAATACTGCGTTACTGCGCTCAGCGTTCAGCGTGCCGTAGGTTTCGTAAATCAGCTCGTAAGCAGGCAGTACTTTGCCGCAAGCCAGGGCGAGCGGCGTGTCGAAGCGTGCCACGTGCGGAGTAACAAGGCCGACGGAGCCCGTCGGCCGGTCTGCAAACGCAAGCGTATCTGAATCAGGCATTGAAGGCGCGAGTCCTGCTAATTAAGAGTGCGGCTGAATAGACCCTGCTGATCGAATCCATGATGAAAATGGGTTGGGCCGCTATCACAGCCCGACTAGCGCGCCGGAAATGCCGGCAGCACGAATCATCGAACCAACGATCAAGCTATCGATTAGGTTAATGGCAATAAACACGACGATAGGCGAGAGGTCGATCATGCCAAGCGCAGGAACGACTTTGCGCACCGGTGCCATAATCGGTTCTACCAACTGCATTACCAATAGAGCACCCGGGTGGCTGGCATTGGGAGCTACCCAGCTCAAGATAATCATCACAATCATGGCGAAGAAGTAGATTTTTAAAATCGCATTCGCCAAGGCGGCGATACCCGCTATTAATAGCCCTGGAATAGGCGGCATGCCGATACCGATGACCATGAAAATAGCGATGATGCTGACTACTTTTAACACGAAGCCAGCGGCGAGCGTTGCAAGATCAAAGCGACCGGCCACGGGGCCTAAAAAGCTCTGAAATAAGCCGACCAGCGGCTGAGTGATCTTAACCACCGACTGACTTAGCGGGTTGTAGTAATCCGCCCGTGACGCCTGCAGCAGAAAGCGCAGCATGAGTAAGAACAGATAAATATTGATCAGTGTGTTGACCAACATTAACCCTGCACTGCCTAATCCGTTGCCCATTATGATGTCTCCTTGGTGATTCGTTGCTGAGCGGTTCTTTAGTCGCCGCTAAGTTCTTTGGCCATAGCCTGAGCACGGTCAGCGCAGGCCTGCATAGCATCGGCAATGGTGGTGCGCAATTGTGCCGCTTCCATGTGCGCAATGGCACGCTCGGTGGTGCCGCCGGGCGACATGACATTGTTCTTCAATGTCGCCGGGTCTTTGTCACTCTGCTGTGCCATGGTGGCGGCACCCAGCGCTGTTTGAATAGCGAGCCGGCGCGCGGTGGCGGCGGGTAGGCCGAGCTTAACCGCCGCCTCTTCCATGGCCTCGAACATCAAAAAGAAGTAGGCCGGTGCACTGCCCGAAACGGCGGTGACGGCATCCAGCAGCACTTCTTCTTCAACCCATTCCACAATTCCTACCGCTTCCATAAGCTGAGTAGCCACGTCGCGCTGCGCGTCGCTTACCTTGGCATTGGCATAAAGACCGCTGGCGCCGTAGCCCACCAGCGATGGCGTATTGGGCATGCAGCGTACCATGGCATTGTGATCGCCTAGCCAGCGGTCGATAGTGCCTGCATCAAGGCCGGCTGCAATCGAGATAACGAGCGGCTGCTGACGCTGAACGCTGTCGCGCAAATTTTCGCATACGCTGCGCATAATTTGAGGCTTTACCGCTAATACCACGACGTCTGCATCGGCGACTGCCGCATTGTTATCTGTCGTTGTGTGTATGCCCAGACGCTTTGCCAGCGTTGCCAGCTCTTTTTCATGAGGTGCAGTGGCGGTGATGGTAGAGGGCGCCGCGCCGCTGTCGATTAGTCCGCCGATAATGGCACTCGCCATATTGCCGGCTCCAATAAAGGTAATCTTACTCGCCATTCTAGGTGTCCTTTAATAAACGTTGGCTCAGTGAAAGAGTGGGCTGCAGCAGGCAGCCGGATAGTTGTGGTTCGCCTAAGCCCTCTGGCGGGCGCCAAAAATGGAGGTGCCTAAACGCACCAGCGTAGCGCCCTCCAGTACTGCCGCTTCTAAATCGTCGCTCATGCCCATCGAAAGCGTATCAAGGGGCGTCTCGGGGAGTTGGCTCTGTAGAGCCGTTAACGCCTCACGCAGCGCGGCCAATGGCTGGCGCTGGGCGGCTAGCGTTTCCGCCGGGGCAGGAATCGCCATTAAACCGCGCAGGCGCAGGTTTGGCAGCGTGGCAACCTCGCGTGCTAGCGCTTCCAGTTCTTCCGGCAGTACACCCGCTTTGCTATCTTCGTGGCTAATATTAACCTGTAGGCAAATATTGAGGGGTGCAAGGTGCGCCGGGCGCTGTTTGTTAAGGCGCTGGGCAATTTTTAATCGGTCGACGCTGTGCACCCAGTCAAAATGCTCGGCGACGGCGCGGGTTTTGTTGGATTGCAGTGGCCCAATAAAATGCCATACAAGGCCTTCAAGGTCCGCCAGCTCGGCCTGTTTTTCTAGGGCTTCTTGCAGGTAGTTTTCACCAAATTCACGCTGGCCAAGCTGCCAGGCCTGACGAATCATCGCTGCCGGTTTCGTTTTGGTGACGGCCAATAGCGCTGCAGCGTTCGGAGCCCGCTCTGCGTCCTCTAGCGCTTTGCGCAGGCGTTCACACGCTTGTTCATATGAATGGGCGAGCGACTCGTTAAGCGCGATGTCTGACATACTCAAGCACCTTACCGCAGCTGGGAGGAGAGATGGATATTACCGAACTGCTAGCATTCTCGGCAAAGCAGAATGCCTCTGACGTGCATCTTTCGGCAGGTTTGCCGCCCATGATACGTGTTGATGGCGACATTCGTCGGCTCAATGTGCCCGCTATCGATAATAACGGTGTGCGCAAGTTGATTGACGACATCATGAATGATCGCCAGCGGCGCGACTACGCTGAAAGGCTGGAAACTGATTTTTCGTTTGAAATGCCGGGCATCGCACGCTTTCGCGTTAATGCGTTCACTCAAGCCCGCGGCGCGGGAGCCGTGTTTCGTATTATCCCAAGCCAGGTGCTTTCTATGCAGGCTCTGGGGCTGGGTGAGATGTTTGAGCGCTTAGCCATGCTGCCGCGCGGGCTGGTATTAGTCACCGGGCCGACCGGGTCGGGTAAAAGTACGACGCTTGCGGCGATGATTGATCACATTAATGACCATCGATATGGGCACATCCTGACCATTGAAGATCCGGTTGAATTTGAGCATTCAAGCAAGCGCTGTTTGGTTAATCAGCGCGAAGTGCACCGCGATGCGCATAGTTTTGCAGATGCGCTGCGCAGCGCGCTACGCGAGGACCCAGATGTGATCCTGGTCGGTGAGTTGCGCGATTTAGAGACTATTCGCCTAGCGCTGACCGCGGCAGAAACGGGGCATCTGGTGCTGGGTACGCTGCATACCACCTCGGCGGCTAAAGCCGTTGACCGCATTATCGATGTTTTTCCTGGCGACGAAAAAACCATGGTGCGTTCGATGCTTTCTGAATCGCTCCAAGCGGTAGTGTCGCAAACGTTGCTTAAGCGTCAGGGCGGCGGGCGCGTAGCGGCTCACGAAGTGCTCGTCGCCACGTCGGCAGTGCGCAACTTAATTCGGGAAGACAAAACGGCGCAAATCTATTCGGCTATTCAAACCGGCGGAAGTCTGGGTATGCAAACGCTAGACTTTGCGCTCGCTCAGCTAGTAAAAAAAGGCTTAGTGAGCGCAGAAGAGGCGCAATTGCAGGCCAAAGGAGCGCACGCTCTGCAGGTGTCATAGCGCAACAGTGCGCGCACTTTCGTCACGGTGTTTACGTGTGGCGGGAATCAGCCTGCGTAAATGCCGCCGAGTACCCGTGGGCCTGCTGCACCGGTGACCGATGGCAAGTTGCCCGGCAAATGGTGTAACCGCTGGTGAGCCAGCCAAGCAAAGGCGCCTGCTTCGATCCAATCCTCAGGCCAGCCGTGTGCTGCGGGCGATGTGAACGTTGCCCCCGGTAGATGATAGGCAAGACGCTGCATCAAGTAGGTGTTATGAGCGCCGCCGCCAGCGGTGATAAGCGTGAGCGGGCCGTCATGGATTTTTAAGTGGGTAATGCCCTGGGCAACGCTAACCGCAGTGAGCTCGGCCAATGTCGCCTGTACATCTTCGGCGGCTTCCTGGCCGCTGAGATGTTTTTCTAACCACGCCATATGAAATAGCTCGCGCCCCGTGCTGCGCGGCGGCGGCTGCTGGAAAAAGGGTTCTGAGAGCAGCCGAACCAACAGCGCGTTATCTATTGTTCCACTTGCGGCCCAGGAGCCGTCCTGATCAAAGCGCCCGCCTTGGTGCCGCGCAAACCAGCCGTCCAGCAATGCGTTGGCAGGGCCGGTATCAAAGCCAATCACCGGGTCTGTCGGCTGGCTGGATAGCCACGTTAGATTGGCAAAGCCGCCTAGGTTAAGCACCAGCTGATGTGCGCTGGCTCTGCCAAATAGAGCCTGATGGAAGGCGGGGGCTAGCGGGGCAGCCTGGCCACCGGCGGCTAAGTCGCGGCGCCGAAAGTCAGCAACAACGGTGCAGCCGGTAAGTTCAGCCAGCAGGCTCGGATTATCCATCTGGAGGGTGTACGCCGGGCCGCCGTTGTGACCTAGAGGCGCATGCTCAATGGTTTGGCCGTGGCTGCCAATAGCACTGATCTGCGCATGGCTTATCGAGAGTGGCGCCAACAAACGTTGAACGGCTTGGGCCTGTGACTGGCAGAACGCATGCTCAGCGGCTGCAAGCTGTGCAAAGCTGACCTGCTTGGCATGACAAAGCGAGAGCAGCAGATGATGCAGCGCGTCAGGCATGGGTTCGGCATGCGTTGCCACTAAGTGTGGTGGTGAATCACCTTCGATAGCGATCAGTGCGGCATCAACCCCATCCAGGCTGGTGCCGGACATCAGGCCAATATAATAAAGCGGCGACGAAGCAGTAGGCGTTTTCATAAGCTAACTCGTGCAAAGCAGGGCGAAGTCTCAGCCAAGGCTCAACCAAGGCGAGCGAGCATGGTAACATCGTCGGCTATTTATCACCTGAGCCCGGCAAGGGCGGTTTTTTTATAGTGGAGAGAGGCAATGAGTGAGGTGGATCAGGCTTTAGCGCTGCTGTCGCGCGGTACGCAAGAAATCCTGGTAGAGGACGAGTTAAAACAGAAGTTAGCCTCAGGCCGCAAATTGCGTATTAAAGCGGGTTTTGATCCCACGGCCCCTGACCTGCACTTGGGGCACAGCGTTCTGCTGACCAAAATGCGCCAGTTTCAGGACTTAGGACATACGGTCATCTTTCTGATTGGTGACTTCACCGGGCGTATCGGTGATCCCACTGGGAAGAACGTTACCCGTAAGCCGCTTACCGAAGAGGACGTTAAAGCCAACGCTGAAACGTATAAGGCGCAGGTGTTTAAAATCCTTGATCCCGAAAAAACGGAGGTGCGCTTTAACGCCGAGTGGTTTGGCGAGCTGACCGCCGCCAAAATGATTGAGCTTGCCGCTCAGAGCACCGTTGCGCGCATGCTTGAGCGTGATGACTTTGAGAAGCGCTACAAGGCCAATCAGCCGATTGCTATTCACGAGTTCCTTTACCCGTTGGTACAGGGCTATGACTCAGTGGCGCTTGAGGCCGATATTGAGCTTGGCGGTACCGATCAGAAGTTTAACCTGCTGATGGGTCGTGAGATACAAAAGCATTTCGGCCAGGAGCCTCAGGTGGTCATCACCATGCCGCTGCTTGAGGGTTTAGACGGCGTGCAGAAGATGTCGAAGTCGCTGGGCAACTACATTGGTGTCGATGAAGCGCCTGGTTCTATGTTCAATAAGCTGGTTTCCATGCCAGATAGTTTGATCTGGCGCTACTTTGAACTTCTTTCGTTAAAATCTAACCAAGAAATTCAGGCGCTGAAAGACGCCGTTGAGCAGGGCGCCAACCCCCGTGATGTGAAAATGGAGCTGGCGCGTGAGTTAATTGCCCGCTATCACGGTGAGGAAGCTGCGGCCAATGCTCACAAATCAGCGGGTAATCAGTTGGCGGATGGTGAGCTGCCAGACGATCTGCCAGAAGTGACGGTGGATTTTGAAGGCAATGAGCATGCACCAATAGGCGCGATCCTAAACAGAGCAGGGCTGGCCAATAACAGCGCCCAGGCTAAAGATATGCTGGGTAACGGGCGCGTTAAAGTCGATGGCAACGTCGTTGCTAAAGACGCAATGCTGGCCACGGGAAGCAGCTATGTGATCCAGGCGGGCAAGAAGCGTTACGCCCGTGTGACGCTTGTGTGAACTTTTTGTGCTTA
>NZ_JBQSXV010000006.1:0-252762 GCF_052378675.1 Halomonas sp. AOP25-F1-15 | reverse complement strand
CGTTTCTGATCTTGAGATTGATAGTTTTCCAGCGCTTTTATCTATCCGCTAGGTTGTAGCCATAGGAAGGAAGAACAAATTCAAAGTGAGGAGCCAACAAAGCTATCTCACTGGTAGGTTGAACACCGTAAGGTGGTTAGACGTTATCCATCATCGGCCGCTTATGCATGGCTAGCCTCAAGTACCACGACGATCACTTCCGCGACGGCTAACTTATTAGTATAGCCCCCAGGATAATGGACCAGAGTACATACCCAAAATAAGGGTGCCTAAGATTATGACCACGCCAACTAGTTTGCGCGAAGCTGAGATGGAAGCAAGAGCGCGTCGAGCCGTGATGGAAAGCGGCGATTGGTTAACTGTCGATGAGATATTGCAGTTGCCAGGCGTCCGCTCACGTGGTGATAGTGTTCATCCTGCTCAGTGGAAACAACAAGGTGATATTTTTACTATCAATGACCACGGCACCGATTACTACCCAGCGTTTGGGCTTGAGAAGGATGCTGGCTACCGACCGTATCGCGTCATGTCGAAAATCATCGACATCTTCAAAGAGGATAAAGACGGATGGGGAATGGCCTTTTGGTTTCAGTCGATAAACAGCTATCTTGGCGGGCTAAGGCCCCAGGATCTGATAGCTACAGACCCTGATCTCGTTATTGATGCCGCTCTAGATGAGGTGCGAGGAGTCACACATGGATAGTGAGTAGACCAATATGGGGTAGTGGCAATAACAATCGACACGCTTCAAACGAGCAAAAAAGATAATCAGAGCTCCCCCTAAAGGTGACTTAAGTTATTATGAAGAGCTATCCGTGGAAAGGGGCTATGTCATGTGCAATGGGTCGCCCGCTATACCCCCATAGGGCCATGCCTTTACCGGCGTTGATGTTAGTCTGAATATGCTCACGTGGGTTTAATAACCATTATTTGCGAGGCTACTCATGTCAGCATCAGCCATTTCGCCTCAAAAGCATAGGAATAATGGGCGCGACTACCTGATAGCAGAGGTAATCCATGCTTCACTAAAAGCCTGAGAAATTTGACTCCCCATCATGTATGAGTGACGCCAAAAGCAACCTAATTCACGCTCTGCCGATAAAGCGGGAGGAAGCTCCATCACTGCTAAATGATCCGGTAAATGTACATCTCTTACCCAGCCATACGGCAATAATGCATGACCATAACCTGCGGCAACTAAAGCCATTCGATGCTCAACACCAAGGCCATATGTACGAGTCAAGCCGGAGCTTAATAATTTACTTAAGCCTTCAGTAATTAGCGATGGAACAAAATCATCCTCGCTAAGTGGTAGTAATCCAGGCTCACAGAGCATAAGAGGATGGAGTTCAGGCTGAAGTTTATCGGCTCGCACTAGTAAGACAAAGTGTTCCTTGAATAAGCTTGTATATGCCATCCCCTCAGGAACCGACTGTGCTGCACTAATTAGCAAATCAATTTCACGGTTCTGTAAACGCCGTAACAGACCTTGATGCTTGCCACTAACCAACTCGACTTTAGTTTTACCTGAACGGTGAGCACAAATCTGGATAATCCGTAACAAGTTATCCGGTGCCAGTGAGGAAATCACTCCAATACGTAAGGTTTGCCCAAAGGGAAGAGCTAAGCCATCATCACGTAACCCCTCAAGCCGAGTCACGCCTTCTAAAATTACGGCGATTAAGTCTAAAACTTCCTTTCCAAAGGCAGTGGGTGTTATTTTACTCCCCCTTTCAAAAATGGGCTGTCCGAGAATTTCCTCTACTTTTTTTACTTGATAAGACAAGCCCGAGGTCGAAATACCCATGTCTATGGCCGCATAACGAAAACTACGTTTCATTGCGACGGCCTCAACTAAAAGCAAGTCACGCACAGACACTGCTGCTAGCTTGTTCGAAATTACTTCACGCACCGTCATAAACATTTCGATTCCAATTGATGAAACACTGGCTATAATATTTTTAATCAAAATGATAGTCAATCTCATTCTTAATTGGAGAGGTTATGACCTCAATACCCCGTTGCTTTGCCGTGCTAGTAGCGACAACTTTGTTATCAGGTAACTTGTCAGCGCAAGAATTTAACTTTACTGATGTAACCGGACAGGAAATTAAGTTAGAAGCCCCTCCTAGACGTATCATTACTCTGCCCAATCCAGCTGCAGCTACCTTCATCGCAATAGATGGTTCTACCGAGCTGTTAGTGGGTATGAATGAGGGCTCTAAACGAGCCTTTGAGAGCGGTATGATGAGCGTTATGTTTCCTGAAGCTGTTGATATCTCCAGTGACATTTTGTCGGAAAACGGTGGTTGGATGCCCAACGTAGAGGCCATCGCAGAACTTAAACCGGATTTAGTCATCCAGTGGGGTGAGCGCGGCGATGATATCGTAGCTCCACTTCGCAATGCAGGTTTGCCCGTTGCTCTAATGGTAGGCGGTGGCAATGCGGGTACAGAAGAGCTGGCCCGAGCCAATATGAAAATGGTGGCTGATATCACGGGTAATACTGAAAAACTGTCAAAGCTTATTGATTGGCGTGACCGTGTACAAAGTGAAATTACTACTGGTTTAAAACAAGTAGGCTTTCATGCAACACCAAGCATTTTGCATTTGCGCTCTGCCAAATCCAAGTTGACTGCTACTGGTGAGAAAAGTTATCAACAAACCTTCATCGAGCTGGTTGGCGCTAAAAATGTAGCTCAAGGAGCTGGCGTACAAAGCACTGTTAGCGTGGAACAGATTCTTGAATGGAACCCAGATATTATCTTACTTTCCGCAGCAGAGACGGATGCTGGATTAGAAGCGATATACGACGACCCATTACTTTCTCGCTTAAATGCCGCCGTACAAAAACGCGTTTATAAGACACCTCAAGGTGGATATATCTGGGATAGTGCTTCCCATGAAAGCCCCTACACATGGATGTGGCTGGCCAATCTTACTCATCCCGATATTTTCTCTTTTGACCTACGTCACGAATTAAAAGAAGGCTTCAAATTACTTTATAACTTTGACCTATCGGATGAGCAGATAGATCGAATTCTGCGTATTGCTATGAACGGCGACAGTCACGGTTATCAAGTGTTTCGTAAACAATGAACACATATACGCGATCGATTCACTCGTCCTCAGAAATGGTTGAGCCAGTTACCCTGAGCACTTGGCGTGCTAGTCATTGGCCTCTTTTGTCCCTACTGCTTATAGCGACTGTGCTAATCGGGCTATCAGTAGGTCGATACAGCGTAGCGCTAGATGAGATTGTAGCCATCCTATATGCAGCCTTACGAGGTGATAACTCACAGCATATGGATGCGTTGGTGATCTTGAATGTACGCTTGCCGCGCATATTATTGGCAGGAGTATGTGGGGCTGGGCTTGCCATCTGCGGGGTAGCCTTACAAACCTTATTTCGTAACCCTCTCGTTTCACCTAAAGTGCTAGGTTTATCCTCAGGTTCAGCATTAGGAGGATCACTGGCAATTTTGGCTGGAGTAGGGGGGCCGCTACTGATGGGGGCTACGTTTGTATCAGCATTTGCTGCTCTGTTTTTAGTAGTGCTGATTTCAAATATGGCGGGTCGTACTTTGATGACTATTGTGCTTGCTGGAATTGTTATTGATGCTTTATTTGCAGCAGGTATTTCGTTAGTTCAATATGCCGCGGATCCAGAAACGAGTTTACCTGCCATCGTCTTTTGGCTGATGGGAAGCTTTGCAACGGCGAGTTGGGAAAAATTTGCACAAACTGCTCCTATACTCATTGCCAGCATTTACCTACTGAATAGAATGCGCTATCGCATTGCTGTACTCGCTATGGGTGACGACGAAGCTAAGTCGTTTGGCATCCATGTTGCACGCTCCCGGATGATCGTCTTCGCGTTGATTTCTATCATTATCGGCGCCTGCGTAACCGCATCGGGCGTAGTGGGGTGGGTAGGACTCGTAATCCCACACTTTGCTCGTATGTTAGTAGGCGAAGATCACCGCCGGCTCTATTTCACGAGTCTTATGCTGGGTGCCACTTTCATGATTTTGACTGATACGTTGGCTCGTAGTTTAACTGCTGCAGAGATTCCTTTAGGCGTACTCACAGCTCTAGTTGGCGCCCCCGTCTTTGTGTACTTACTATGCACTCGTCGACGTGAAAGGGCTTAATCATGCAAACCGTCTTTACCTCTCATCTCAGTTTAACTGGAGCGTGCGTACGTTTTAGTGAACGTGTGATTTTTCAGGATTTAAGTTTTAACGTACAAAAGGGCGAAACGTTGGCCATTTTGGGCCCAAACGGACGCGGTAAGACTACGTTGCTAAAAGCTCTATTAGGCTCACAACGTTTAGATCAAGGACAACGGCAGGTACCCCACCTCATCGGCTATGTACCTCAATACCAATACGGTAGTGAAAACCATTGTTGCCTCGATGTGGTACTCATGGCACGAGCCGCCTTGCTTCCCATGTTCAGCCTTCCTTCACAGCGGGATCGTAAGCTAGCTCTTGAAGCATTGGAAAAAGTAGGCGGAGGGCATTTTGCTTATCGTTTATATGGCTCTCTATCCGGCGGCGAGCGCCAATTAGTGTTGCTTGCTCGTGCTTTAGCTACTGGTGCTGAGGTACTCATACTTGATGAGCCGGCTTCAGCTTTAGATTTAGCTAATCAGGACTTATTGCTTAACGTCTTATTCGAGTTACGCCGAGTACGTAGCCATTCGGTCGTTTTTACCACTCACCATCCGCAACACGCTCTGCATCTCGCAGACAAAGTACTGCTGATGCACACCAACGATCAGATTAAATTTGGTCCAGCTGATGAGCTGTTAACCGAGTCTGAGTTATCCCGTTTATACAACGTCAGACTACGCCGTCTAATGGTGCAAACGGGAGAACATTTTCAAAGCACAATCTGCCCGGTTTTTGGAATACGTGAACCGGATCAAGATATGCCCATTTCTTATCCTCTAAACAAAGGTAAATACAATGAGTAACGATACAATCTCCTATCTGGAAAATGGACATGAATTTACAGTCCACTTTGATGAGTTATTAAAATACCACGGTGCCGGTTATCCGGGTGGTGTAGCCCACGGGCTAAAAGTTATGCAGCGAGCCTGGCCCTTGCTAGATAATGGTCGTTTGCCTGAACGACGTGAAATTCGCTGTGTCACAGCCTTTGGAGGCCCAGGGGGTAGAGATGCGATTGAGTTTGTTACCCGCGGTCTTACTGAGGGTCGCTACATTGTTGATAACTCAGTAGGGCTCGAAGAAGAAGAGTCCCCCGGTGGTCGTTATTACTTCCGTTTCGAGTACCGTGGCACCGCTGTTGAAATCACCATCCGTCCCGGACACGTACGCCCCGAGTTCATTCAGTTAGCACGCAAGAAAGACCGCTCACCAGAAGAAGAGATCATTTTGGCTGAAATGAAGCTCGAAATGGGAGAACGCTTGTTAGTCCAGCCCGCAGAAGATATTTACAACGCTACCGTATTATCGTAATAAGTCATAGCCATGAGTCAAGAACGTCAAACTTGGCTCGGGCTACTTGCCCGAGCTAACCGAGATTATCTGGAAAATATCTGGGCTACTTACAATCCGGGTGTGCCTATACAAAAACTCGCTGGCCCTGAAACGGGGTTGGTGCAGCTCAATACACAAGCTTGTAAGGCCTCAGTGTCATTTCAGTTTGGTGAGGCTTCTTGTACTCGCTGCGTAATCGCTATTGGGAAAATTCAAGGTTACGCAGTACATTTGGGCTCCGATCTACGCAAAGCGGAGTTAGCGGCCTATCTAGACGCCTTTCTACAAACGGCCCCCTCCCACCAACGTGAGCTGGTGCTGCACCCTATACGCCAACAGTTAGAGCTAAAAAAGGCTGAGAGGGAGCAGCTGACGGCTGCTACTTCTGTACGTTTCTACACCACACAAAAAACTTAGAATCATGAAAATACCTTTACGATCTGAGCACAGACATGACGATGAGTTACATCGGCAGACGCGTACTTATCGGCGACTACTGCATGCCTTTGGTTACCCAATGCGCATACAGCAACTAGAAGAGCGTGCTATTCATTGCATCGTTGACTGCCTTCTAGACAGCCAAACGACGGTAGCTATTGAGGTGGAAAATAAGGAATTAACAAGCCGTATTTTGAATACAGGCGCAACCTTGAGCCAAACTCCCGAATGGGTTTTTGCAGGTTCTCAACGGCATCACTTACAACATATTCCAGCAGGAAGCCGTGAGGCGCCTGAAAGTGGGGCAACCCTTGTCATGGAAATAGCCGCCATATCACCTACAAACGGGGGGCTTGCTATACGAGCCACCGGTGCAGGACTCAACAAACCACACACTTTATATTTTTCAGGGTTACATCAAAATGTAGTCATTGATCATATTGCTTTTCGTGCCGATTACCCGCGTGGAGTGGACCTACTACTATGCGCTGACACGCAGCTGGTTGTATTACCACGTCACTTAACTTTGGAGATCATTTAATGTACGTACCAGTAAAGGGTGGTGAACAAGCAATTGCTGCTTCCCGTATAGCCGTAGAACGGAGTCGCCGAGGCGACGACACAATCCCCGAGATTGAAATTAATCAAATCATGGCACAAATGTCGTTAGCTCTTGATCGGATCATGAGTGAGGGGGGCTTATACGATCGACGTTTTGCTGCTATTGCCTTTAAGCAAGCTCAGGGAGACATTGCCGAAGCGGTATTTCTCGTACGTGCTCATCGCGCGCAATTAGCCAATTTTGGCTCAAGCCAAAACATAGATCTAAAAACAATGCATTACAGTCGCCACATTTCCGCCACGCAAAAAGAGTTGGCTGGAGGGCAAATTTTAGGCGCCACTTACGACTACACCCACCGCTTACTGAATATGGATTTAGAACACTCTCGCCCTCAGTGCGAGTTACCTAAATCAGTGATAACAGCTCCCTCATCGCCCTCTAGCTCTGAGCCACTGTACGCAGATCTTATCCGCACCGAAATATCTAAAGCTCCGATAGACATTACGCGAACTGTTTTGCCTTCTTTACCTGATCCTTGCGAGCGTCTCGCTCATCTCGCTCGTGGCGAAGAAGGCTACTTAACTGGATTAGCTTACGAGAGTTTGCGTAAAGCCTCAACGAGTCATCCCTATGTAGCGCAATTAATGAGAGGGAGCGTTGAAATATTCGTAGAGCTGGAAGACCTCAATTTAACCGTATCCATTGGTGAGGTTGAGTTAACTGCCTGCACTACTGTGGCTCCAAATTTTAGCTCATCTCCACATTTAGAAGCGGGTTTTGGTATTGCTTTTGGAGCTAACGAGCGTAAAGCCGTCGCCATGGCAATCGTAGATCAGCACTTTAAAATTGAGGGTGCTACCAGTGATGCACTCATGCATACCGACGGAGTCGCTGCATCCGGCTATGTCAGCCATTTGAAATTACCTCATTACTCTGACTTTGATGCTGATTTAGCGCGTTTACGCCGAGTTCAGGCTAAGGAGGAAATATGAATTATGCCTACCTTGATCTACCGTCCAAACAAGAAATACGTCGTAAAACCCTAAAAGCACTCTGTCTACCTGGACGTCAAATACCTTTCTCAGCTCCTGAGCTACCCATTGCCTATGGTTGGGGGGTAGGAGGCATGGCTATTACCGCTGCCTTATTAGAACCGAATGACACGTTAAAGGTAGTCGATCATGGTTCGGATGATACCGTTAATGCCCTGAATATCGCGGATTTTTTTACTAAAACGGCAAACATATCAATTACGACAACAAGCTCAAAGGCTACTCTCATTCAAACGCGTCAGCGAGTCCCTGAAAGCCCGTTGCGGGAAGAGCAAATTGTGGTGTACCAAGTTCCTCGACCTGACCCTCTACGTGGATTTATTAATGATGCGGCCGAAGCACTGACACGGCACGCACATCATGATTACGGTGTCGTGTTAAGCGCTCTATTTGAAACATGGTTGCAACAAGATGAGGCGTGCTTAGGATACGACCACCCTGTGATTGTTAATGATGGGGTCTTAATGTCACCGTCGCCTATTCCTGCTATGGATAACCCCCGCATGGCGATGATGCCTGCTATTCAGATTTTTGGCGCCGCACGCGAGCGACGAATTTATGCATTGCCTGCCTATACACCCTTAGCAAACTTAGCTTTTGTTGACCTGCCTGCTAGCCTGAAAAAAGTCGATACAGCATGTTGTATCTGCGGCTCATCTATTCATTATTTGGATAATATTGGTACGTCAAACACCCCCCATTGGGTATGTTCCGACTCCGAAGCATGCAAGGAGCGCGCTCATGTTTAGCTTGCCAGATCCCGTGCTGACAGCACAGGCTATCTCACTTGAAATAGCTGGGCACCGTATTTTGTCGGATTGTCACCTCAAGCTTTATCCTTCCGAGGTTCTCGCTTTAGTCGGCCCCTCAGGTGCTGGAAAATCAAGTCTTCTGAATATACTTGCTGGACGACAGCTATCTAACAACTGTCAGGCTCTTTCCCTTTTAGGCCAGGATTTACTACGTACCAGTCTTTATCAAACTAACCTTTTACGTCGGCGGGCGTGTGGCTATGTGGCTCAGGATGCCAGCACAACCCTAAACCTGAGACAAAGTGCCGCCACTAATATCGTACGTCGTCTTTTTGATTTAGGTGACAACCGTGCGGTTGATGCACTCAAACAAGCACAAAAATGGGGCCAGCGACTTGGTTTATGTCCAGAACGATTACATGAGCCAGTGAAGAACTTTTCGGGAGGGATGCGCCAACGCGTACAAATCGCTGCGGCCATGATCCATCAGCCGAGCATTTTATTTTTAGATGAACCCACTGCTGGTCTCGACTCAGTCGCTCAAGCAGATTTTTTAGATGTGCTCTCTAATTTGAGAAACCAAACACAGACTGCCATGGTGTTTGTGACTCATGACTTACGTCTAGCTCGACTCATTGCTGATCGGGCCATCGTGATGGATCAAGGCCGCATCGTCAGCGAATCCATTATGGATCGTTTGCTTACTGAGCCTGAGCATCTCATCGCCCAAGCTCTTGTTAAGGCAATGATTTAATGAATAAACCAACTGTGATTTTGCAGTATGAAGGCAATGGCATACATCATGGGCCACTTCGCATAACGGCACAAACAGGGCAGATCGTACAGATCTGGGGAGCGTCAGGCTCAGGAAAATCGACTTTGCTCTCACGAATTTGGGGAAGTCGAAGCTTAGGAACGGCACACTTGTGCATACGAACCCACGATCAGCAGTTCACACCAAGCACAATGACACCCGCCCACTTTGCATTTCTACGCTCACGATTAATGTCGTACGTAGGGCAACATCCTACCGTACTACCTCGCGAAAAACTTGTGGATTGGTTTGCTCTAGTCCCCACAAAGACAGTACTCGACGGACTAAGACTGCTGGACCTCTCTCCTAGCTTACTCTCTCGCTATGCCTGTGATGTCTCTGGTGGTGAACTACAGCGTTTTATGTTGCTTCACGCTTATTTTTCTTCTCCTCCAATCTTACTTTTAGATGAGCCCTGTACAGGATTGGATCCAGAGCGTAGTCATCAGGTGAGCACGCTTTTATTACAGGCTAAAGCCGCTCAGAAACTGGTTATTTACACCAGTCATACGAGTGCCAGTTGGGTGGATCAGTCAATCTCTTTAGACGGTTAAACCGTCTACATTTAATTTAACCTGGAAAAGTACTCATAATGAAAAAAATTTTATTGGGATCTGCGTTGAGTGTAGGTTGCCTAAACTTCGTTCATGCCGATACCTCAGTCACACTGGTAATCCCCCCACCAAACCGTAGTGCTTTAAAGTAGAATTTCTCGCAAAGGAAATTCAATGAAAAAGTCTCCCGCTTTGGCTGAGTGAGCGGCTTATTAATGCCTACGCCATACAACATTTAATAAAAAAGAGGAGGGCCAAAAAGAAAAAAAATCTCACGGCAGTGTAAAAAAAAACTCAAAAAGATAAATCAGGGAGTAAACATGTTGTTGAACAACAAAAAATGCCATGGCATTTCTACATTGGCACTAGTAGCAGGTTTAGGGTTTTCAGGAACCACACAGGCATTCAATGTGTATGAAGACGGAGAAACTTACTTTGACCTATATGGCCGTATACACTTGACGTTAAACAACGATGACGGTAACGACTATATTAGTGAAGAAGGTTCACGCCTTGGCTTTAAAGCTGGACATAGGATAAATCCTAAGCTAGAGGGTTTTATAAGAGCCGAGTTTAGATTCACCGCTAATGATCGTGACGAGGCACGGCCTAACGTCATTGATGATATAAGGAACACATATGTAGGGCTACGATTTGAAGACGTCGGAGCCGTAAAGGTTGGTAACTTTGACTCCATCTATTATCAGAACATATCCAAGGTTATCAATGTAAGAAATACTGTGGATTGGCGAGCCTTGGCAAAAGGTGGTGCCCGCGCCCGTGGAAACTCTATCTCTTTTGAATCCCAAAGTTTCGATGGCTTCAGCCTGGGTGTCGCTGGAAAGCTCGATCCAGAAGATGAAGATGCAGGTGAAGAAGAAACACTTAACCTAATGGGATATGTAGCCTATGAAACAGGCCCGGTACGTTTTGCCGCTGGCTATGATGAAGCAGAAGGTGATGATGATGCTCTACTCGGGGCAAGCGTAACCTACAAAATATCTCCACAGCTAAGTGTCGGTGCGTTATTTGAAGAGCAGGGAGATATTCGTCATTATGGTATAGCACCCGTTTTTAGTTACTCAGAAGGCAAAATATACGGGAACGTCAGCTATATGGAAAATAGTGACATGAATTTGAGTGACGTCCAATACGTTGCGGGTGGCAGCTACCGGCTTAGTGATCCAATGTTTGTATATTTAGAATATGCTAGCAGTACAGATAGGGAGATCAATGCGATTGATAAGGATTGGTGGGCTTTAGGGGTTCGATACGATTTCTAAGTTTCACAGAGCCCATTAATACAGGTCTACACAGCACCCCGAAAGTTGAACTCCCAGTTCGACCTTCGGGGTTTAAATCTCGATAGCCTCAAAAATCAAGCGCAACGCCGGTGGAGCTGGTGAAATTGATCCGCCGCATGTCGGGGTGGGCAATTAGATGGTGCACAGCCGGGTACTGCCCGGAAACCTTCATGATGAAGGTATTACCGCACACCACAGAGACATAGCGCTGGCTTGGGTACAGGCAAGCGTACTCACCAACTAGAGCAGAAACAGCGTGCTCAAAATGGGGAAGGCGATTAATAGCGCTAGTCGTATTAAGTCAGAAACCACAAAAGGCGCCACCCCTTTAAATATCTCCCCTAGCCCGACATGTGGCGCCATCGCTTTAATCACAAACACGTTCATCCCCACCGGCGGGGTCATTAGTCCCAGCTCAACGGTCAGTACGGTCAAAATACCGAACCACACCGGGTCGATGCCCATCGCCTGAATAATCGGGTAAACCACCGGCACGGTGATCACCAGCATCGCGATGGAGTCCATGAACATGCCCAGCACGAAGTAGAGCGCCAGGATGCACAGCACGACGACGATGGGCGTTAGATCCATACCGTAGAGTAGGTCAGTGATGGAGAACGAAATGCGCGACACCGAAATGAAGTAACCCAGCGTTTCGGCCCCTACCAGCATAAAGAACACTACCGCGGAGAGCGCCAATGTCTCTTGTACGCTATGCCATAGCTGCGCGCCGCGCATGCCTTTCGCTAAGGCGTAGAGCAGCGTAGCGAATGCCCCAACGCTAGCGCCTTCCGTCGGCGTAAAGGCACCAAAATAGATACCTAAAATCATCACCAGGAAAACGCCAAAAAAGGTACTGGCCAATGTCGCGGGCACGCTTCTCGTTGAGGCTGCGCTGGGCGCGCAGCTCGGGCGGCACGTCCTCTTCATCGAAGACGAACAGCTTGACCAGAACCCCATAGGGAATTTGGGCTATGTAGTATTCCTTGCCCGCCTGGATGCCGCGCACGGCCGGGAACGAGTAGGTGTGTTCCTGGGCGGCCTCGGTGATTTCGCTGGCCGCTGCCTCCCGGCGAGCCGCCGCTTCGGCGCGCTCTTGGCGCTCGGCCTCGACACGCTCGATCTCGGATCGGGCCTGGGCACCATAGCGCTCCACCAGCTCATCGAAGGACAAGCCCAGCGCCGCTAGGCGCCCAGCGTGACGCTCTACCCGGTCGCCCTGAGCCTCGGCATGAGCTGCGCGCTCGGGGTTGTACAGTCCCGGCTCCCAGATCGCTACCAGCAGCGCCACAGCTTCCGACTCCTGGCGTTGCTCCAGGGCAGCCGCCAGAACTTGCGGGTAACGCTCGCCCTTATCTAGCTTGTTCTCGTTCTCGACCACCACGAACGCCTCCAGCGTCTCGGCCTGACGATTCAAGCGGTGCGCTGCGTCGGTAGCGGCATGATCAGCCTTGTGGCCGGACACCACCTCGGCGGATTGGTAGGTCTTCGGGGTGCGGGCGTGGGTTACGACCGTCTCGGTTACGCTCATGACATAGAACATGGTGCTAACTCCTTTGGTTTGTCCCAGCCGGGGATGGAATGGGTTTTGGAATTCCGAGAATCAAATTGGCTAAAAAATGCATCGAAGCCGACGCTCGTACCCCGCGCGCTTTATGCGGGCGTTAACTTGAGCCAGAACCAATGACAAGGGAGAATAAGGATCATATGAATTACATCTTTCTCGATACATGTGTTTTGCTAGATGTTTCTACGAAAAGAAGTGATCTCCCTCTTGTGTCTGCACTAGAGGAGCTGGTGAGTTCGAACAGCGTAAAATTAGTCTTGGCTGACCTGGTTATTGATGAGTATGAGCGAAATAAGGAGAGTGTGGCGAAGAAAACTGCGCAACGACTGTCTCAAGAATTTAAGCAGGTCAAGGCTGTGGTAAATGAGTTTGCTGGTGAAAAGCAAGGAGCGACCATAGACGTTCTGAATGATATCAATGCAAGACTGCCCCTTTTAACCGAGGCAAATTACGCAACTATCCATAGAGTTGAAAGACTAATTGAATCGGCAGTGGTAACTCCAGTTAGTGAGCGTTCAAAAATCGCTGCCATTCAACGTGGACTAGAAAAAAGAGCGCCTTTTCATATAAACAAAAACTCTGTCGCAGATGCTGTTATCATTGAGCAGTTTTTTGAGTTTATGAGTAGCCTAAATCGTAGCTGTGATACTTGTATTTTTGTTACCCATAACCATAACGACTTTTCCTCGAAAGATCATCGAAAACCGCACTCGGATTTTGACGAGATATTTTCATTTTCTAATTCTTTATATTTCAATAATCTAACTCCAGCTATTGACCACATTGATCCTGATTTGCTTGCCGAAGTCGAGTTTGAACATGATTTTTCAGAAGAAACCAGAGGGTTGAGAGAAATATTAGACTCCATGGATGAGCTTGTCGATAAGGTCTGGTACAACCGTCATCAAAACCGTATATGGCTCATCGAAAACGGTGAAATTGAAATCGTTCCTGAAGGAACTGAGCGCTATGGCTCAGATGTAATTCATGATCATATCCTCCAAGGTGCTATTAAATCAGCTGAACGCATTGAAGAGAAATATGAAGATACAGGCCCATGGAGTGACTTTGAGTGGGGAATAATCAACGGGAAGTTATCAGCGCTGCGTTGGGTTCTAGGTGACGAATGGGATATGTTGGACACCTAAGTTAACGAAGCATTACAGATAGATAGTTAGGTGCTTGTTGCCAGAAAGGCACGCATGCGCACTCATAAACCGTTAAATTTAGGGGGTTTTGTGCCTGAATGGGCTATTAGATTCTTTGATTCGATCTCATCTGTAACATCAGCAGCTAGAGCACTAGGTACGGTTTTGCTTGTTCTATTGCTCTGGAGGCCAGCCTCAAAACTATTCTCTAATATTGGCTTTCCCGATGATTACATAATTCTTTTCCTGACAGTTGGAGCGTTCTCCGTTTCATACCTTGTAGTCAGGTTGCTTGAAATTGGATGTCTCAAGATCTTAAGTTTGCAGAATGATCGAAAGGCTAGTTTAAGAAAAGAGAGAGATCTGGCCAACTTTAAAAAAAAGGTGAGAATGACCCTGCCACACCTCAATCCCAAAGAACTCAGAGTTCTTCGGGAATTGGTTGAATCAGAGCAGCGCATGGATATCCGGGAAAAGGAAGTTAGCTGGCTGAGCAAATCGGGTTGGATCACAAAAATACATCAAGCACCCGCTGCTGAGTTTTTTTTCCAGCTGAGCCCTGTAGTACGTCCACTTTTTATTGAGTTCGAAAAAAATCGTTTTAAGGGGATGGTGAATCAAACGATTTCTAATCTTACTGAACCGCAGCGAAATTTTTTGGAGCTTTTTTGGCAAGAGCCGATAATTCATGGCACAAGGGAAAGCCAAAATTCAATGCCTTACAAAATCTACCATGCTGGCTTGGGATTAGTCACTGTACTTGGACTTTCAAAATCAGAATGGCGAGAAGGTGGACACCTGTGCGAGCGATTTGCACTTAATAACTATGCAAAGTCGAGATTGGAAGATGAGGTTTATGGTATTCCTCCTGTTCGGATTGAAGTTGATCTGAACCTCGAATATGTAGAAGGTCCCGGTTCCTCAGGTGGTGGAGCGCGAGGTCGGATTTAACAATCACAGGCATCAGTATTGACCACTAGAGCGAATAGCCAATTTGATGCGAATAAAAAAATGGCAAAGGTGTGGCAGCCTGTCAGCGATAACAAATGGTTATCATGCGAATTATCATAGGGCTCACATTGGCCAAGCTCTACACCTTACATTCCTATTTGCGCTTCAAGCTTTTTTACATGGTACCGCACAGTTCCCGTGCTCATAGGCTGCATACGGCTTCTGCCAGCAAAGATAAAAGCCTCAGGGTCGATTCCCAACTGATCTACCTTCATTAAATGAGGCAGCGGCCCGAGGAGCTCGTAGCGCTCATCATCCACAGTAATGAACACCTTTCGGCTGGATTGCACAACGTGTGCACAGCGAAGCATAAGTACCTTTTTTAATGGCAACTGATAAAGCATTGAAATTGCTGCAGGCATTAAAGCTTTAGCTTCGCGCTCGTTCGGTGTTGAAACAAGCTTTTCCATTACTGCCTTAATTTTTTTAACGTGTTGCTTATTGCTTATCCCTTTATTTTTTTTCTCAGGTAACACGAGATTAACGGCGTATTTATCTTTGGCAAAGGTTCTGAAAACAGCTAAGGAAGCACAATGCCCTGGCTTTTTCTTAGCATGAGATACGATAGCTTCTTCGGGAAGTTCCTGAATGGAAGATACCTTGGCTGACATCAATAGCTCTATAGCTGCTCGCAGATAGTTCCTAACAGTCAAAGGTTTGATTGGTGTCTCTTTGTAAGTAACTCTCTCACTCAATTCTTTTGCATAGTCGACGACCTCACGATGCCAAGGCTGCTTCTCATAACATTGCAAAATATCATTAATCCTCTTATTTTCAATCGCTTGCTCTTTCTCTTCGTTATCCCACTCTATGCCTAGTTTTTCTACTAAGAAATTCACCACATGAAAAGAACGGCGAAGCTTTTCAGCTCCAAATAAATTGAATAAGTGTTGCTGATCAATATCTCTGACGGACAAAGTATTCCGTTCGAGTATGACCAAAAAACGCGCATAACTATCTATTCGCGTCGTCATATTTCCCGCTTGCCTAGGAAGCCTTTCCCAAGAGCAAAACTCAAGAAATAGCGCTCTACACCAAGAAGCTTCAAATAACTCAAGGTTCAGCATTATTCGTCGGTCTAAACGGCGTTTTAAAGAACAGTCTTGGCAAGGGGCGTTGCCACCACCGGGAGTATCTGCTCCACAGTCAGGACATGAGTGAGTTTTTGGATATGGCCCGCTGCAATCTCTACAAACAGCTCGTCCTTCAACATCATATTGATGGAGCTGACGATATTTCCGACAAACCGAGCAGGTTACAAATGCGCAGGCCTTCCTTTCGCATGCCTGGCAGATAATCTCTGAAAGTTCACCATTAGTGATGCGTGAATATCTGCTAGAAAGACATCCACAACGGGAACAGGTATGTTCCTCTCGCCCATGCGGAGCGCAGCTTTTGCAAAACGCAGCGTGACCAATAAGATAACCGGCTCTCGGCAGCGGCTTATCGCAGCGCGCGCAGACACGGTGCAGCCTGAGGCACTCACCGCAGACCGGGTTCTCTTCATACTTATGGGCTCGCACTGACTCGCCGCATTTAGTGCAAGTCTTCTTCTTAAACTCACGGGCATAACATGTCGAGCAGTAAGCGCTCCCTTTGTAGCGCCTTTGCGCCTTAAGCATGGATCGACCACAGTCATCACACTGCAAGTGGGGCTTATGACTCACAAAAATGGGTATCCTAAAAAACTTAATATATGTCGAGCTCTTTCCTGGCGGAACTGTACAAGCTCAGTTCGTCGGCACCGATTTAGACAAGGGCCTTTTGGCTGCTGATTCGTGCTGCGCGTTCTTCGTACCCCCACAGGCAGATATGACAACTGCTCAGCAAAAAAAGCAGGCATTATAGATTTTATGAATGTCCTCTGAGTTAGACCAAGCACACTTGAACCTTCTTGGAATGACGATGGCCAATCAAGAAGCCAATATGCCAAGGTTTCCAAAATTGCAGTCCTATAGGCAACACGCTGATGCTCATACAAGCAACGCTGATTTGAAGGACGATGGAAGGGTTTCAAGTCGTAATGATGCCTCAGTCGATCATGCTGTAGCGAATTAGCGAGCACGCCTGCCATTACCCGAATGACACTCAGAGCTTCCGGACTGGTGGACGCTTGTGGGAGCAAGTTAGTCGGAGTTCCATTCGCTAATTTCAGTAGCTGGGATTGAAGAGCTAACACTAATGGAGAACAGCACAAGGTTGGTAACTTGCGAGAAAGAAGCGACACCCCACATACCGTACAGCGATCCATTCTTTGCACGGTACTTAGATGTGGCATCAATGGCGCATCACAACGTGGGCAAGCATCGCTCATCATGGCGCCATGGTAAGGACAAACAACCATAAACCCTAAACGCCAGTCACGATAATAGATGGCCCCATAATCCTTGAAGCATTCGGAACAATATTGGAGGCCGTGCTGGGTACGTACCTTGTTAGATATCCCCGCTGACAGAAGAAAGGGGACATTTCCCTGACGATGAATTTTTACCAAACTCTGCTCAATTGAACGTAATGTCATCCTTTCGACTGACGCAACATCAAAACCTGAGTGGCGCGACACGGTATAGAGCAGCTCATCACTGGCACTACGATCAATGTCACGGCTCCAGATAGGAATAGATGGAGCCCAGTAATTAGCAAACCGATAGGGGGTCAGGCCGTGAGCAAAGGCGCTACGCATCAACCACGAAGTAAACAGCTCATTCTTAGCTGGTGATAGCATGATCGCCCAGCTTCCTCTGATCACAGTTTAAGCGCCTCCTTGCCATAATCAGAGAGTTTAACCCAGCCGATGTTATCAAGAAGCTTAGCGTCTATATGCTCTTTACCATCTCGGATCGCTTTAACGGTCGCTCTTTTAAGCACGGTCGCTACGCCGCCGATGGTGCCCCCACTCATACTATGTAGCTTTATCGCGATATCCTGACTAGACAGCTGAGAGGGCTCAGCTAATGGCAGTAAGCGTTCAAAGCTGGCCAAGAGGCGCAAGAAGCTAACATCTAACTGCCATCGAGGTAGTGCCAGCGGCTCAAAGCGACTTGAGAGTTGAGTATCGGTGTGCAGCGCGAGAATGGAGTCACGCGTACCGACGGCTACAAGCGGAAGCTGTAGCTTATTGCTCAATCTTTTAAGCATTCCTAGAAAATGCCTCTGTTGTCTTGCACTTCCATGTAGCACATTGTGGATTTCATCAATAATGAGCATCCTGGCTTGTACGTAAGTTAATACCGAAATAGCTTGGTTCTCCTTACGCTGCACGGGATCCGTATCTCTGTGGGCTATCTTTAATGACAGAAGTAACTCAGTCCAAAAACGCCCCTCATTTGGTTCGGAGGGCATTTCCATAACAATGACAGGTGCTAATGGCTCTCCAGAGGGAAGAATCTTCACAGGATGCTTTTCTCTGAAACGGTCGATTAATGTACTTTTTCCATTCCCGCTTTCTCCGACCAGCAACGTGTTGGGCATCCGCTGTACACGGGGATGTGCTAATTGATCCTCAAGCCGGGTCATGATTTCTTTGGCCCTAGGATAGGAAATCCAATGGTTTTGCTGAGCGAAATAAATGCGGTCTTCCGTCGTCCAGGTGAGTGTCTCAGCAATCTCTGGCTTGAGGTGATCAAAATGGGCCATATTCATTCCCTAGGCATCGTCATCGAATGGTTCTATAGGCAGTGCGAATATATCAATCTCACTTTGCACCTCTGTTTGAGGTGGAGCAGGAAAAACACTCTTAGCAGGCGCTTGTGTTTCAACAGATTCCGTTTTCTTGGCGAGTTTCTTCGTCGTATTGATACGAGCCATCTGACGTCTTGCTTGCTTCGTTTTCGTGACGGCCTGTTCAACACGATGACGCATCTTGAGAATGGTCTCAAAAATCACATCCTCATCAACATGCCGCAGTCCTTCCTCTCGAATGCGGCGAGTTGCTTCCCGTAACTCCCACACACTAATCGCTGGTCGAGTAGGATTCCGATAAGGAACCATGTAATAGATCTCACTTTCAGGGTCGTAGAAATAGACTTTACTGATATCGCGTGGATCACGACGGATAGTAAATGAACGAGCCTTCGTTTGATTTTCGGGGTCTTTTGAACCAATCCAAGGGTTCAACACTTCATGGTAGTAATTAATTTCATCCAGCTGGACGCCGTAGCGCTGCACAGTGCGTGAATAAAGAGGAAGGAAGTCTAACTTCAAACGCGTGGGGTCAGTTGGTATAGGCGGCATCCCCAAGCCCGGCTGTGTTGAGTCTCCTAATATACCGAGTTGCCACTTGCGCATTGGTGGCATGTTCAATTCAGAATGCTTGCGACGGTGATACACCCCAACAATAAATTCAACTAAATGCTGCTCAAACTCACGAAGGGTGAGCGCTGATTCTTTTTCTGAGTCATATCCTTTCCGTTGCTCAACGTTGGAAAATGTTGTGCCAGGTAAGGTGTGTATCTCATTTGCAGCAGTACCCATATAACGCTCTATATGTCCGCCGTAGTGGGGAAGCTTTACCGGACGTAATTGCAGGTCGATACCGTATTGTTCACAAGCCCGGCGCAGCATTTTCCCCCGGAATTCTTTCGCGTTATCAGCATGCAGAACACGCATTTTCCCCCAGACTGGCCACTCTTGCCCCACCCCCAGGTTTGCAAGATATTCATGCTTAGGCAACATGGCATTGGAGACACACAAACCCACTGAGATAGCACTGGGCTTTTCCATGCTAACCGCAATCCCCACCACCATTCGTGAAAAGACATCAATAGCCAGAGTTATCCACGGTCGGCCAAGCGCCAGACGATGCTCTTCATCAACTAAGATGACGTCAGCAGGCGTATGATCTATTTGAACAACAGCAAGAGGGAAATCCGCATTTGGAAACTCTCCCCTGATAGGAGCAAAGGTGTCACGCGCCTTATCTCGTAGCCCGCGGCGTCTCATCGTTTCACGTGTCGAAATCTGTTTTATGCGGTTACGGATTGTATTGGAGTGAGGAGGAAGTAAACCGGCCTGTTTGCAATGAGCTTTGACAGTGATAATTACGTCACTGGGCTTATATCGTTGACGACTTAGATATAAGTCATTGATCGCCCCTTCGATTATTGCCTCGACTTTCTTATCGAGCTTTTTCGTACCTGGCTTGCGGCCTCGCGGGGCTGGTATCAATGCTGAAATATGGCCAGCCTCGTGATAGTCCTTAACCCATTGGTATAAAGTGGCAACGTGAACACCGGCTTCTTCTGCTAACTGCTCTGCCTTTGCACGAGTACGAAATGGATCGTCAAGTAGAGGACGGATTGCTGCAAACCGCTGCTGAGCAACTTGCCAGTCTTCGTCTTCGATCTCGGATAAATCCTTTCCTTCAGCAACACCACCTTCTCCAAGCTCTATATCCGTTACGGGACGAAGCTGATGCGCAGACAGACGGTGCACCTCTCCAGTGTCGGTATCTTTAGCAAGGAGGGTTGCTGTATCCAACAAGTGCGAAACTCTATAGGTACGACCATTGGCTGTTATCACAGACCCAGTAGTTACCGATAGAAAAGCGGGCTCTGTAGCCATAAGAAACCTTCTCCGTTAGTAATCCATATGGGGCTGGACATGTTTAATGGGCGTATGAGGTCAGCATGAACACGGCCTATAGCGATCATTTGCCATAAACAACTAAGCGCACACATACGCTTTTCCTCATTCGCATAAGCAGCTGTAAGTAGAATTTCAGGTGTTGTTTCACCGAGCACGGCAAGGGTTCTAGCCAAGTGAGTAGCGGTAGCCGAGTCCTCTGCCAAGTCCCTATAGGCCCTTAGAAATCGTGCATTGTTCAATAGGCCAGTGCCTCTAATCTCTCGCTCAGTCACAATGCGAAAGCCCCAACCTTGCTGCTTGCAATAGCGTATAGCTGCCTGAAATTTAGGCTTCATAATGTGCCAATTTTCTCTCAAATCTTCGCGATACTTAACCTCATACAGAATCGGCGCCGCTTCATCCGAGTAAGTCACGAGCATATCGGGCGTGTACTGACGCCTTTTTCGATCATCATCTTGATACTTAAGGGTTAGCGGCTGCTCACAAACCGTAGCGACCAACGGATCAAAATCGAGGATCATCAGGAAATCGCGCTCTAATGATGACTCAAAATTGCAAGTGCTTCCTCGTAAGAAAGAAACCTGCCCAGTAAGGCTCCTTCGGTTAGTTCCAATAACTCTAACAGGCCGATTCATATTCAGTCGCCTATATATTTGTGATTTTAACACCCAGTCGCTTATATTGGTGTCAATTAGTAGCGTATTTACTTGTCGAAAATAACGTAAGATATTGTTCCAGTATAGCATTAGTAGCTGTTTTTAGTGGAATTCACAGTGGTTCAAAACCTAAGCCCGGTGAAATTTCGCTCGCCCATCACGGCGTGCTGTTTTTAGACGAGCTGCCCGAGTTTTCGCGCAATGTATTAGAGGTTTTGCGCCAGCCGCTAGAAACGGGAAGTATTCATTTAGCCCGCGCTAGCCATGAGCGCCGCTACCCCGCTCGCTTTCAGCTGGTAGCCGCCATGAACCCCTGCCCCTGTGGACATTTAGGCGATCCTAGAAATCGCTGCCAGTGCACGGCCAGCCAAATTCAGCGCTATCAAGCGCGGCTTTCTGGGCCGTTACTAGACCGCATTGACCTTCAAGTTGAAGTACCGGCACTGCCGCCGGAGCAGCTCACCGCCCAGACCCAGGGAGAACCCTCCGCAGCGGTACGCGAACGTGTAATGGCGGCGCGTGAACGCCAAATGCAACGCGGCGCGCTAAACAGCCAACTGAGCGGCAAAGCGCTGGAAGCCGCCTGCGCGCTCAATGATGAAGAGCGTGCCTGGCTAGCGGAAGTGCTCGAAAAACTCAGGCTTTCCGCTCGCGCCTATCACCGCGTGCTGCGCGTCGCGCTAACGCTTGCTGACCTTCAAGGCGTCGAAAAGCCCACTCAGCCGCACCTTATTGAGGCGATTGGCTACCGGCAGTTGGATCGAATGTTAAGGGGGGCGTAGCCGCAGGCACGGCTTGCTGCTGGCTATCGTTAAGCTGATCTAAAAAACCATCGAGTGCTTCAAACAACACTTCACGGATGACATCGGCCTCGTTGACAAGATGGTGACGGGCGTCTGGGTGGCGATGAATCTCGTTGCTAGGAAACTTCTCCGCCAAAATGGCTAAATTCCATTCCCAATCAACCGTTAAGTCTTGCTCGCCCTGAAGAATAAGGGTGGGCAGCGCCAGCGGCTCTAACGCCAACAAGCGAGGCATCCAGCGACGCATCGCGCTTACCCATGCCACGCTTAAGCGCTCAGGCTGCAGCGGGTCGCCATCGCGCAGAAACGCGGTGAACTGCTCATCCGTTGAATTGGGTCGGTATTTACGCGGCAGCTCCTTTAAAAATGGGCTGGCGATTAAATGCACCCAGCTCGTCTGGCTCCAGCCCCAAGGCCGCACCAGCGGCGCCAGCAGCACCAGGGCTGACCAGCCGGCTGCCTCACGGCGGGTAAGCGCATCGGTCGCCAAAATGGCCGCGCCGGTGCTTTGCCCCACGCCCAGCCAGGGTGAAGGCGCCATGCCCTGGGTTTTTAAAATCGTCTGCACGTAGGTCAGGCTGTGTTGATAATCCTCGAAATCTTCTATTTCCGCGCGCGCGCCGCTGGAAAGCCCGTGACCCGGTAGATCCCATAGCACCACTCGCCAGCCCTTGGCGAGCAGGCGTTTAAGCAAATGGCGATACAGCCCCATATGGTCAAAGTAGCCGTGAACCACAAACGCGGTGCCTATCGGCTGAGGAGGACTCCACACTTGGCACCACAGCGTAAAGCGGCCCGTATCGATAAAGCCTGCATGCACTTCACTGGCATCGGGTAGCAACGCCTCCAGGCCATAATGGTGGAAGTAGTCCTGCATCGCATCTGCCAGCATTTCCCCTGGCAACAGGCGGCTAAGGGCAGTCTCGCCCGCAGCATGGCGAAACAAGCCTTCCAGATGTTGGAAATCATGCATGGTTGTTTCTCCATAGCGCCATTTTCCGTTGGCCTTAACGCAACTGATGAGTTGCGCGCCTAACGCCTAGCACCTAATCATTTGGTCGAGCATTTTACCACTTTAGGGTCTACGCTGTTTACATGCCCAACCAGATATGGAATTATTTTCCATAAATACATTTTACTCTGCTTGCGGCCAACACATTACCCACAAGCACTCTTACAGGAGAAACCCCATGAGCGAGCGTATCACGCGTCACCGTTTACAGGTGGCAACCGATCTAGATCGTTTTATCAATGAACAGGCGCTACCGGGAACAGGCGTTGATGAAAAGGCCTTTTGGGCCGGTGTTGATGCCCTGTTTCACGATTTGACACCCAAAAATCGTCAATTGCTGGAAGAACGCGACACGCTGCAGGAAAAACTGGATGCTTGGCATCGGGAAAACCCTGGCCGCGTTAACGATATGCCTGCGTATCGCCGCTTTTTGAAAGAGATTGGCTATTTAGCGGACACTCCAGCCAACGTGGCGGCCACCACTGCGAACGTTGACCGTGAAGTTGCCGTTCAAGCCGGCCCGCAGCTGGTTGTGCCGGTTAACAATGCACGCTATGCGCTGAACGCCGCTAACGCGCGCTGGGGTAGCCTTTACGATGCGCTGTACGGCACTGACGCTATTTCAGAAGAAGATGGCGCTGAAAAAGGCGCCAGCTTCAATCCAAAACGCGGTGCCAAGGTCATTGCCTACGCCCGTGGTGTACTGGACCGCGCGGCGCCGCTCGCCACTGGCTCGCACCGTGATGCGATCAAATACGCCATTCGTGACGAACACTTGGTTGTCACTCTGGAAGGCGGGCGTGACACCGGCCTGAAAGACTCGGGCAAACTGATCGGTTTTACCGGTGATGCCGCAAAGCCTGAATCCATACTGCTCGCGAATAACGGCCTGCATCTGGAAATCCAGATTGATCCAACCGATTCAATCGGCAAAACCGATCCGGCTGGCGTGAAAGATGTGGTGGTTGAAGCGGCTCTGACCGCCATTATGGACTGCGAAGACTCCATCGCCGCGGTCGACTCAGAAGACAAGGTTGGTGTTTACAGCAACTGGCTTGGCCTGATGAAGGGCGATCTCGAAGAGAATATCGATAAAGGCGGCAAGACCTTTACGCGCAAGCTCAACGCTGACCGCACTTGGCAAACCACCGATGGCGGCAGCGTTACATTGCCTGGCCGTTCGCTGATGTTCGTGCGCAATGTCGGTCACTTGATGAACACACCGGCAATTCTGGACGAAGATGGCAACGAGCTTCCGGAAGGTATTCTGGATGCGGTAGTGACCTCGCTGCTGGCGTTGCACGACCTAAACAAAGACGCCGATCAGCCGCGTAACTCACGCACCGGCTCTGTGTATATCGTCAAGCCGAAAATGCACGGCCCGGCAGAAGTGGCCTTCGCTAACGAGCTGTTTGGTCGCGTTGAAGACATTTTGGGCATGAGCCGCGACACCCTGAAAATGGGCATCATGGACGAAGAGCGCCGTACCACCGTTAACCTCAAGGCGTGCATTGCTGAAGCGGCTTCGCGCGTGGCATTTATCAACACCGGCTTCCTGGATCGTACCGGTGATGAAATGCATACCGCGATGGAAGCAGGCCCCATGGTTCGCAAAGGCGACATGAAAAGCGCCGAATGGATCACCGCGTATGAGAAGAGCAACGTGCAAGTCGGCCTTGCCTGTGGCCTGCGTGGCCGCGCGCAAATTGGTAAAGGCATGTGGGCCATGCCTGACCTGATGCACAACATGCTAGAGCAGAAGATCGGCCACCCGAAAGCCGGTGCTAACACCGCCTGGGTGCCTTCGCCGACCGCGGCTGCGCTGCACGCGCTGCATTATCATCAGGTCAATGTCACCGACGTTCAGCGCGAGCTGGAAGCCCTGGGCGAACCTGACTACTTAGACGACCTGCTCACGGTGCCGGTGGCCGAAAACACCAACTGGTCCGATGAGGAAAAGCAGCAGGAGCTGGATAATAACTGCCAGGGCATTCTGGGCTACGTCGTGCGCTGGGTAGAGCATGGCGTGGGCTGCTCGAAAGTGCCGGATATTCACAACGTAGGCCTGATGGAAGACCGCGCAACGCTGCGCATTTCCAGCCAGCACATTGCCAACTGGCTGCATCATGGCATCGTTGATGCGCCGCGGGTGGAGGAAACACTCAAACGTATGGCGAAAGTCGTCGACGAGCAGAACGCAGGCGACCCGACCTATACCGCCATGAGCGCTGACTTTGAGGGTTCAACCGCCTTTAAAGCGGCTTCAGACCTGGTCTTCAAAGGTCGCGAACAGCCTTCTGGCTACACCGAGCCGCTACTTCACGCGTGGCGCCAGGTGCATAAAGCCCAGGTTCATAAGACCTAGTAAATTGGTTTTATGGTGTAATCAGCCTCGAGGCTTATGTCTCGGGGCTTTTTTTATAAAAGGAAAACAACAATGACCGTGATGAACGCCGAGCAGATTGAACGCTTTCTGGATGACGTCTTTCCCCAGCGAATGGGTAGGATTGAGAGCGTCGGCGAGATGCGTGCCACCATGCGGCTAAAAATTGGCCACGAGCACCTGCGCCCCGGCCCGCGTGTTTCCGGCCCCACCATGATGGGCTTTGCGGACGTCGCACTGTATGTGGCTATTTTGGCGCAGATTGGCCCGGAACCCATGGCCGTGACCAGCGATTTCAACTGCCACTTCCTACGCGCGGCCTCTGGTGATCACGACATTATCGCCCATGCCAAATTGATTAAACTCGGCCGCCGCTTAGGCGTTGGGGAAGTGCAAATATACTCAGCCAGCGATGACATACGACCTGTCGTGCATGTCACCGCCAGCTATGCGCTGCCCACCACCTGATTGCGCTAGCTTACTTCAGGGAGCCGGTCGATCATTCGATCAAGCGTCATCGGGTACTCACGTAGCCGAACGCCGGTCGCATTATAGATCGCGTTGGCAACGGCGGCCGCCACGCCACAAATACCCAGCTCACCAACTCCTTTTGCCTTGAGAGGCGTTGAGGCCGCATCCGCCGTGTCCAGGAAAATAATCTCCTGTTGAGGAATGTCGGCATGCACCGCCACCTCATAACTGGCGAGATCGTGATTGACGAAGAAGCCGCGCTCAAGATCGGCGGTGAGCCCCTCCATCAAGGCGGCACCGACACCCATTGTCATACCGCCTAGCACCTGGCTACGCGCCGTTATCGGGTTCAGAATGCGCCCCGCATCACATGCCGCCAACATGCGCCGAACACGGGTTTCTCCCGTATGCGCATGCACGGCCACTTCAACAAAGTGCGCTGCAAAGGTGCCCATCTGCATGCGGTCTTTAAAATCACCAAAGTGCATCGTATCTTCGGCGACCAGCTCTTCACCGTCGAGGATATCGGCAAGTGCGAGGTCGGTTGCGCCGGCCACCACGCGGCGGTTTTCAAAGCGCGGCGTGTCGATATTTAAACGCTTGGCGATCAGCGCTTGAAGCGCCAAGCAAGCGGCATACACGCCTGCAGTGGCGCTAGCGGCGCCGAACTGGCCGCCCGAACCGGAGGAGACAGGATAATCGCTGTTGCCCAACCTGACCTCGACGTCGGCTAGCTCAAGTCCCATTGTTTCGGCGGCCGTCTGGGCAATAATGGTGTAAGAGCCGGTACCGATATCGGTCATATCCGTCTCAACGATCAACCGCCCGCCTTGCAGGCGAACGCGCGCGCCGGAGTTCAGCGTAAGCGCCCCGCGATAAGCGCCGGCCATGCCATGGCCAATCAGCCACTGCCCTTCTCGCGTTGCCCCTGGCGTGCGGTTACGCGCCTTCCAGCCAAAGGCCTCTGCACCTTGGCGTAAGCATTCAACAAAGTGGCGTTCGCTAAACGGCTTGGAGGCATCCTCGGGGTCCACCTGCGTATCGTTGAGAATTCTAAACTCAACGGGATCCATGCCCAGCTTTTCCGCCATTTCATCCATGGCAATTTCTAGCGCAGCAAGCCCCGACGCCTCTCCTGGCGCACGCATATCCGCTGACTCAGGAAGATTCATGTCGATCGGCTGGTGGGACACGCGACGATTCTCTGCGGCATAAAACGTACGAGTCTGATTGACCGGATTCTCGCCGCTGCCGCCGGGCAGCGTATGCGATACCGCCGAATGGTCGAAGGCGGTTATCTTGCCCTGAGCGTTGGCGGCGATGCGCAGGCGCTGAATAGTGCCGGAACGGTGGGTGGTATTGTTGAACACCATGGGGCGCGGCATGGCCAGCTTGACCGGATGCCCGCAAGCACGTGAGCCAAGCGCTGCCAGCACCGCATCGGCACGCAGCCAAAGCTTGCCGCCAAAGCCACCGCCAACGTAGGGGCTTTCTAAGCGGATAGTGTCTGGCTCGATATTAAACGTGGTCGCCAGGGCCTTATGCGTCCAGGCAATCATTTGATTCGAGGTCCATACCGTCATCTGCTGGCCATCTGACCAGTCGACGATTGAGGCATGCGGCTCCATCATGGCGTGGCTTTGGGAAGCGGTGCGATAAACCTCATCCACCGTGACAGGCGCAGCTGCAAACGCAGCGTCCACGTCGCCCACATCGGCTAGCGGCTCGCCGGTGCCCTGCAGGCGCTCCCAGGCTGCCTCAAGGTCAAAGACCCCCGGCGCTTCCTCGTAACTCACCTTGATCAGCGCGGTAGCGCTGCGCGCCTGCTCAAGGGTGTCGGCCACCACCACCGCAATCGCCTGATGGTAATGCTCGATAACGTCGCCCCCAAACAGCCGTGCGTCGTTACTTTTGGCGCGGCCCAATGGCTCAATCTCTAGCGTTGTCACCACGCTGACGACGCCCGGCGCGCCACGCGCAGCCGACGCATCCATGTGGGTAACTCGCCCATTGGCAATGGTGGCGCACAATGGGTAGCCGACCTTTTGATTCGCCACCACGTCATGACGCTCGTAGGCGTAAGGTGCACGGCCCGTGACTTTTAGGATGCCGTCAATCCGCGCATGGGGCTTGCCGATAATACGGGCGCGATCAAACAGGTTGTCTTCGGTGGGTTGATTGAAATCCATGGGGTCACTCCTGAGCCAGCAGCGCGGCAAGCGTTCGCTCTGCCAGGGTAAGCTTGAAGGCGTTCTCTTGCGTGGGGCGGGCGCCGTTGAGCAAGCGCTCCATTAGCGCAGTTGCCCCCTTCGGCAACGCCGCATCAGCTTCCTCGCGCCGCCACGGCTTGGGGGCAACGCCGCCCAGCGCCACACGCCCGCTGCCGTCAGGGGTCTTGATTAGCGCAACGGATACCAGTGCAAAGGCGTAAGAGGCGCGGTCGCGCACTTTATAATAGGCGTGACGCCCTTCGACAGGCGCTGGTAGAACCACGGCGGTAATCATTTCGCCTGGTTCCAGCGCATTTTCCACCTCGGGTGTGTCGCCAGGCAGGCGGTAAAACTCATCAAGCGTGAGGCGCCGAGTTTTGCCGCTGGGCATGACGGTCTCTATGTCAGCGTCCAATACCCTGAGCGCAACGGCCATATCCGAAGGGTGGGTGGCGATACACCGATCAGACGTGCCGATAATTCCCAGTTGGCGCGACGTCGCGCCATCACCCAGTGCCGCACAGCCCGCGCCAGGCGCACGCTTATTGCAAGGCATCGCCGTATCATAAAAGTAGGGACAGCGGGTGCGCTGTAAAAGGTTGCCGCCCGTAGTGGCTTTATTACGCAGCTGGCCCGAGGCGCCCGACACCAGCGCCCGGCTTAATACGCCATAATCTCGGCGAATGCGTGGGTCGGCCGCAAGCCCGCTATTGCGTACCATTGCCCCCACGCGCAAACCGCCGCCGCTGGTGGGCGTAATATCATTGAGCCCGGTTCCCGTCACATCGATCAAGTGCTGCGGGATTTCAATCTCGTGCTTCATCAAATCAAGTAGATTGGTGCCTCCGGCGATGAATTTAGCGCCGGGCACCTCTGCAGCCCGCGCGGCCGCTTGGGCCGGGTCGCTCACTCGTTCATAAGAGAAGGCTCTCATGCGCGCTCCTTAGCGACCTGAGTAATCGCTTTTAAAATATTGGAGTAAGCACCGCAGCGGCACAGATTGCCCGACATCCGCTCACGAATTTCGGCATCGGTTATTTCGATCGGTGCGGTTAAATCATTGGTTACATGGCTGGGAAAGCCTGCCTGCATTTCTTCCAGCACTGCGCTGGCCGAACAGATTTGTCCTGGGGTGCAGTAACCGCACTGAAACGCATCATGATCGATAAACGCTTGCTGCATGGGGTCGAGCTGGTCGGCTGCTGCTCGCCCCTCGATGGTCAAAATATCATCACCGTCGTGCATAACGGCCAGCGTCAGGCAGGCGTTAATCCGCTCGCCATTAACCGACACCGTGCAGGCGCCGCACTGCCCATGGTCGCAGCCCTTTTTTGTGCCCGTCAGCTTTAAACGCTCACGCAATGCGTCCAGCAATGTCGTGCGGTTATCCAGCTCAACGTCGTGTCTTGCTCCATTGACCACGAAAGAGACGCTTGAGCTCTCAGCGCCACTGCGTAAGGTGTCGTCACGCCTTTGAACGCTACTAGGTGGGTTCATAAATGATGCCTTCCTTGCTCACTGCGGTCGTTTAATGAATGACATAACCGCTTTAGCATAGCCATAATTGTTGTAAGCAACCTGTCTCCTGAGCCGAAATTGCTTAAAAAAACATGTCGTGAGATGACGGCCCACGCCAACACGGGCAATGGAAGCCGTTTGCTAACAAGGGGATGCGTTTGAAATGCAGCATTTAGATCGACAGGTGATCGAGCAAGCCATCGCGTGGGCACAGAAAAGTGAAACGCTTTGGCTGTGCACCGTACTGGCAACGTTTGGCTCATCGCCACGCGCCCCCGGGTCATGGATGGTGGTCAGCCAAACGGGACAGTTTATCGGCTCACTATCAGGGGGCTGCGTAGAAGAGGACTTTATACAGCGCCTGGGCGCGGGTGAGTTTGATCAGCCGATCACCGTCATGCGCTATGGCGACCCTAACGACGCGCAAGGCGCTCACCTCGCGCTGCCCTGCGGGGGCATTCTAGACGTGTTGATCGAACGTCTACCCGCCGAACCCGAGACACTTGAACACCTAACGACCTTGCTGGCCGCCCTGCAAGGCCACCGCCGCGTGCTACGTAACGTGCATTTATCCAGCGGGGAGCGTTACTTTACCGATGAGCCCGGCCTAGGCCCGCGGGTAATACACGATGCTGAATCAGGCATTGTTCAGATGCGCCTCGCCCCCGCCAGAAGGCTCATTATTGCCGGCATTTCACCGATTTCAGCCCCGTGCGCTGCCTTCGCTGTCACCCTGGGGTTTGAAGTCATTGTCTGTGACCCCGATGAGGCAGCCTGCGAGGACTTTTCAGTACCCGGCGTAGCGGTTAAAGCGTTACTGCCTTCCGTTTATATCGCTGCCGGTGCTTGCCATAGCGCCACCGCAGTTGTAGCGCTCACCCACGACCCGCGCATTGATGATTTGGCCATGATAGAAGCGGTGCGCACGCCGGCTTTTTATATTGGTGTAATGGGCTCAAGACGCACATCAGCTGCCCGCGCCGGGCGGCTGCTGCGCTCCGGCGGGCTAAGCGAAAAAGAAGTCAACCGACTGCATATGCCGATTGGCTTAGCGTTAGGCAGCAAGACCCCGGCGGAAATCGCTCTCGCCGTCATGGCAGACATTGTGCGAGTGCAGCATGGGCGCGCCATTAATGAGCTCTAGCCACGTTGTCGCCTTAGTGATGGCCGCCGGCTACTCCCGGCGCTTTGGCCAGCACGACAAGCGCAGCGCGATGCTAGCCAGCGGGCAGTCGCTGCTGGCAACGTCCGTCGCCCATGCTGAGTATTCCTTTACGCTGCTACGCGTGGCGATTCGTGAAGACGACACGCCAAGCTTACTCGGCCTGGCCGACACCATGGCGCTAATTCAGCTGCAAACAGCGCACTTGGGCCTGGGATCAAGCCTCGCCGAAGCGGTAGCCGCGCTGAGTCATGACCCGCGTCTGGATCACGTTCAGGCGGTCGCGATTTTATTGGGCGACATGCCCTGCATTGAACGCAAGACGCTGCTAACGCTGCAGCGATTAGCCACCCGCGACACCATCCTGCGGCCCTGCTATGAAGGACGACCAGGCCATCCGGTGATTTTTGGACGAGAATTCTGGCCAGCGCTTGAAATGCTAGGTGGCACTAGTGGCGCTCAGCCGGTTATTCGTCGCCATTTATCCCAGTATCGAGAATATGACGTGCAGGATGACGGCACGCTTATCGATATCGACGCGCCAGAAGACATAGCGAATCTCGATAGCAGGCGCACAGAACAAGCCCCATAAAAAAGCGCTACGGGCGGTTTACGAGGCTTTCACGACCGTAATTGCCAGCATTACCCAGCCTAACATCAGCAACAGGCCACCTATCGGCGTGACGATGCCGACGCTAAGCCCCGCCAGCGCCATTAAGTAGAGTGACCCCGAAAAGCCAGCAACACCCAGCGCCCAGCAGGCTAATATCCAGCGCTGGCCACTTAGCGGCTGTACCCGCTTCCATACCAGCACTATCATCATGGCAAGCGTGTGCCATGCTTGATAACGTACGCCGGTTTCAACAGCGCTGACCATTGCTTGGGTCGTCCGTGCCTGCATGCCATGCGCTGCATAGGCACCCAGCATCACCATTAATACGCCCGAGAGCGCCACGACACACCACCACACTTTATCTGTTCGCTGCACGTTGCTCTATTGCCTCCCGTTTGATTGCGCCCTACGCGCTGATTGCACTCATGGCGTACCTTGAACGGCTCGAAACCGCTACAATAGGCAACGCATTGCCACGACGAATGAGACACTCCTATTCATGTCTACACAAGCTATGCCCATACAAATAGAGCTAAACGGTGAGCCACATACGCTGGCGGCTGGCCTTACCGCCGCCGACCTAGTGGAACAGCTAGGCCTTAGCGGTCGTCGTATCGCCGTTGAAATTAACGAAGAGATTGTCCCCCGCAGCCAGCACGCCAATACCTGCCTGGCCGATGGTGACCACGTGGAAGTCGTGCATGCCATTGGCGGCGGCTAAAGGAAATACTATGACGCAACCTACCTCTGCACCGCTAGCCGATGCCCCGCTAACCATTGCCGGGCGCGATTTTCACTCGCGCCTGCTGGTTGGCACCGGCAAGTACAAAAATTTTACAGAAACCGGCGCCGCCATTGCCCAGAGCGGCGCTGAAATCGTCACGTTTGCCGTCCGCCGTACTAACTTAGGCCAGGATGCCGGTGCGCCCAATCTGTTGGACGTTATCTCGCCCCAGCGCTACACCCTGCTACCTAACACCGCTGGCTGCTATACCGCTAAAGACGCGGTGCGCACCTGCCGCTTAGCCCGCGAGCTGCTTGATGGCCATAACCTGGTCAAGCTGGAAGTACTCGGTGACGAAACCACGCTTTATCCCAACGTGGTAGAAACGCTAAAAGCAGCCGAAACACTGCTTGCCGACGGTTTTGATGTGATGGTGTACACCAGCGACGACCCTATTGTGGCTCTCGAATTAGAAGCGATGGGTTGCTGCGCCATCATGCCGCTGGGCTCGCTGATTGGCTCTGGCCACGGCATTCAGAACCCGCACAACGTACGCCTCATTGTTGAGCGCAGCAGCGTGCCGGTGCTGGTGGATGCAGGTATTGGCACTGCGTCAGACGCGGCCATGGCCATGGAGCTAGGCTGCGACGGCGTGTTGCTGAATACGGCCATTGCTCACGCCCGCGAGCCGCTACGCATGGCCAACGCCATGAAGCTGGCCGTTGAGGCCGGACGCGATGCATTTTTAGCCGGCCGCATGCCACGTCGGCAATCCGCCGACCCTTCCTCACCTTTCGCAGGCCGTATTAACGGTTAATTGATTCGAGACCCCATGACTGAATCTAGCTCTGAAAACAGCCCTGAAAATAGCGATTCTCAAGACAGCTCCCTTGAGAACAACACCGGCCCAGAAAGCCAAGATGCTCCGTTGCACCGCCGCGGCATTAAAAGCTATGTGATTCGCGCGGGCCGAATGACCCCGGCACAGAACCGCGGATTAGACGATGTATGGCCGCGCTTTGGCTTGACCATCGCGCAAGGCCGTCAAGACCTAGACGCACTCTTTGGACGCCAGGCGCCACGCGTAGTGGAAATCGGCTTTGGCATGGGTAACTCGCTTATCGAACAGGCCCAGACTCACCCAGAGACTGACTTTATTGGCATTGAAGTCCATGCCCCCGGCGTTGGCAAACTACTTGATGAAGTCGACAAGCGCGGCCTTAGTAACCTGCGCGTTTATCGGGAAGACGCTCTAGCAGTGCTTGAGCAGTGCCTTCCCGAAGGTTCGCTGACCACGCTGCAGCTGTTCTTCCCCGACCCATGGCCGAAGAAAAAACATCATAAGCGACGCATCGTGCAACCAGCGTTCGTCGAGCTAATTCGTACGCGCCTGATGCCCGGCGGCACCTTTCACTTAGCAACTGACTGGGAAGCCTACGCCGAGTGGATGGCCGAGGTGATGGAAATAGCCCCCGGCTATGCCAACACGGCCACCCAGGAAACGGCCCCCTATGTACCCCGCCCCACGTTTCGCCCGCTGACCAAGTTTGAAGCACGCGGCGAAAAGCTCGGCCACGGCGTATGGGATTTGATTTACCAGCGTCAAGATTAAGCTATTTTTAGTGCTGCCTATTCAAACGCAGTGCGCGCGCCGTCAGCATCTTGGGGGGCGCATTTAGCGTTCAACACCTGATGCATCGCCCCTTCACCACTTTCAAAGGCGTCGATATTGGCTAGGGTGGTCTCAGCAATATTCGTTAAGGCCTCTGTGGTGAAGAAGGCCTGATGGCCGGTGATCAGCACATTGTGAAAGGTTGTCAGACGCATAAACTGATCATCGCTAATCACTTGTTCGGATAAGTCTTCAAAGAATAGCTGCTCCTCCTCTTCATAGACATCCAAGCCAAGGCGGCCGATTTTGCCGCTTTTCAGGCCGGCGATGACGGCCTGGGTATCAACCACGCGACCGCGACCCGTGTTTAGAATCATGACCCCAGCTTTCATTTGCGCGATGGCATCGCTATTAATCAAATGATGAGTGTCAGGCGTTAGAGGGCAGTGCAGGGAAATAATATCGGCTTTAGAGAACAGTGTTGGTAGCGGCACGTACTTTATAAATGGTTTTGCATCCGAGTTGGGAAAAGGGTCATAAGCCAACATCTGGCAGCCAAAGCCATGCATGATATCGGCAAAAATCAGCCCGATTTGTCCCGTGCCAACAACGCCGACCGTTTTGCCATTGAGATCAAAACCCAGCAGGCCATCCAGAGAAAAATTTCCCTCACGCACGCGGTTATAGGCGCGATAGGTCATTCGATTCAGGCTGAGCAGAAGCGCCACAGCATGCTCAGCGACCGCATGCGGCGAATAGGCGGGAACGCGTACAATCGTCATGCCTAATCTAGCCGCTGCCGCTAGATCCACATGATTAAAACCAGCTGAGCGCAACGCTACCAGCCTTGAACCGCTTTTATAGAGCATTTCTAATACCGCGGCATCAAGGCAATCGTTGACGAAGGCGCATACTCCGTCAAAACCCTTAGCCATAAACGCCGTGTCAGCCGTGAGGCGCGTATCGAAAAAGCTCAATGTATGCTTGCCAGCCGTATTGGCGCGGGTCAGAAATATCCGGTCATAGGGTTTAGAACTAAAAACGGCAATGCGCATGACCCAGTGCTCCCACAAAAAATCTATTCACAAATGCATTAAGAAATAAGCGGTGATAACGACAGCATAGGCGACGAGCACAAAACGAGTAACGCTAATTTGCGCAGAGCATTAGCAAGGAGAGGTTATTAGCGAGAGGTAGAAAAAAGAAAGCCACTCCAAAGGAGTGGCAAAAGACCGTGACTAGCAATGAGAGGGAGAAACCATGACAGTCAACTGACGCTGATCTTTGCGAAGTATCTGTCTTGGTCGTGGCGTCTCATCAAACGCCACAAACACACTGTAATCATTCTCATTCAAGCCGTCAATACAAATACGAATATTTTTTATTTAGTTTCTTAATTAGCTTACCAGCTTCAGCCATAGCGGCAGTGTGAGCATTGCTAATAATGTTTGCCCCGTGATGATGGCCGCCATCAGCTCGGCATCGCCTCCCAGCTGACGCGCTAGAATATACGCGGACGTGGCGGTCGGCAGCGCTGCAAACAGTAGCGCCACGTCCCGGCTGACAGGGTCTAGCTGTAATATCCAGGTTAATATCAGCACGAATGCCGGCATTAATAACAGCTTAACGCTGTTAATGGCCAGCACGCCACGGTCAATACGTAGCAGCGCCGCTGGGCGTAGTGCAACGCCTACGGCTACCAGCCCAAGCGGCAAAGCCGCGCGGCCTAGCAAGCCAACTGTCGCATGACTCCAGCCGGGTAAACCGATGTCCGAGACATTCAGACCAATACCCACGAGACAAGCCAAAATCAACGGGTTTTTAACCAGCGCCATAACGCTTTTACCCAGGCTTGCACTGCCCAAGGTTCCTGCGCCGACAAAGCTTGCGACACACATGACGTTGACCACCGGCACCATCAGAGCAACAGCGACCGCAGCGGTGGTCGCTCCTAAGCTGCCGTGTAGCGCGGCGGCACCGGCAACGCCAACATAGGTATTAAACCGTACGGCGCCTTGGAACACAGAGGTAAACGCAGCGGGTGCGAGCCGTAACCAGCCACGCAAGCGCCATAGCAGCAGCCCAAAAAAAGCCATCGCGCCCAGTAACACTAGCGCTAAACGGCCGACCGGCACCTGGGTCACATCGGCGGTGGCCAAGGTGCCCACCAGCATCGCTGGGAACAGTACAAAGTAAATCAGCCGTTCCATCTGCGGCCAAAAAGTATCGCTTGGCCACCGCCAGTTACCTAGTACTGCACCCAGTAAAATCAATAAAAACAATGGGCCTAAAGCGCCGGTGATACTCTCCATTTGCGTTCCTTATACCTGCGACACTCAAGCACAACGATATCGACTTGATTACTGTTACCATGGCAATCATTTCCGCCTGACGCCTTGCGTAGCGATTATTCTGCCATGAAGATGATGTCCAAAGCTGCATCCCCTGCAGCCTTCCCCGTATTAAGGGTACTGATACTGATCACCGGCTTAGCGCTGGCCGCCTGCGCATTGATGCATTAGCGATATTACCACTGGAAGTAGCAGTAGAGGGTGTGAAAGCCACGCAGATGGACGTTGATTTTATTGGCCGGGACATGGATGTAGGCTTACATCGTTTTGGCCTTACCGCCCGTTCGCCGGGCCACTTTCAAGGCCAAGGCCAGGTAGGCATCTGCACTCAGGCAGTTATGCCTTGGCGAGCGCGAGTCATACTAAAAACGGCCGACGGCAATGTCGGCAGCTGGTTTGATTTTGATGTCATTCGGAGTTAATGAAAATGGCCAGTAAACCGCTATGGCTTGAAGTAGGTGTTGCCGCATTAGAAACTGAGCTAGAGGATTAATCGATTGGCTCTGGCGCTGTCTGAAGGCGATCGAGCATTGCCATCAATGCGCTAATTTGAACCCCTTCGCGGGTATCGTATTGAGGGCTTACCTGCCAGGTGCTTTCAGCAAATCCCCACCAGTCCCAGCAACCCTGGGGATTGGTCATGCTGCTTTCTGCCTGAGGATAAAGCACGATTTGTTGATGCGCTGCAGCCCAGTCATTTAACCCAGAATAGCGGATGAACGTATCACCAATCGCTGCTTCATTCATTTGGCAGCCGTGAATTGCCAGCGTTACCGGGCAGCCGCCCGCCTCGCAGTCTTGCGGTATAAACACGTAGCCCGTGTCAGCCAACCCTTTTGCCGCAAATTCCGCTTGATCAAAGGCGATTAGCGCCCCGCTCTCTTCTCCACTGGAGCTAGCGTCATCTGAGACGTCGCGCTCGGGATAGAGCCAATCCAGCATTTCGCCAGCAATGTCTTCATCGCAGGATAATACATAGCTACCGCCGCCTTGATGGCAGTCGCCCCACTCATGCGGATCAGAAGCGGCGTTACTGGGCAAACGCACCGGCCAACCATGCCCAATATTTTCGCTACGCACAACGCGCAGCTGGTCGGGCGAAGCAAGCCAGCCCTGCCATTGCTCGGCTAATAAATCACCGAGTTCAGGCTCAACCACTTCATCATCTTCACCGTGCCACAGATAAGCCCGGAGCTGACTAAGGGCATCTGTTTTACCCACAAGATCACGTGCTAGGTAACGCTGATGGCGGGTTTGTAAGTCGTCCAATGACGGCGCGCCGTTGCGAGTCGTTAGGCACTGATTCAACGCCAGTCTGAGCGAGCCTTGGGCACAGCTCCAAGGGCCTGCCGCCAGTACACCCAAGCCGCTAAAACGCTCGGGCCATGCCACTGCCAGCTGGGTAGCCATGTAGCCGCCCGACGATAGGCCCACTACGCTTGCGTCATCAGAAGCGGCGCCCAACGCAGGCAGCGCATTGTGCTCGCTGGCGGCCTCGGCTTGAGCAATCAGCGGCACACACATGCTTACGCAAAGCAGCGTGAAAGCAAGAGGATGCACCGCTAAAGCCGAGGCTGGCAGCATCGCTTATTCGACGCCTAGCAGTTCAACGCGGAAGGTAAGCATCTCATTGGGTCCAATCGGGCCCTGGCCGTTTTCGCCGTAGGCAAGCTCAGCCGGGATATACAGCATCCAGCTATCGCCCACGCTCATCAGCTGCAGCGCTTCCTGCCAACCTTCAATCACTTGATTGGTCTGAAAGCTTACCGCCTCGCCACGTTCAAATGAGCTATCAAAGACCGTGCCATCCAACAGCATACCTTCGTAGTTCACTTCAACAGTGTCTTCAGCACCTGGGGTCGCGCCGTCACCAGATTCAAGCACTTCATACTGAAGGCCAGAATCTGTCACCGTGACTTCTTCACGCTCAGCGTTCTCGGCTAGAAAGGCTTCGCCTTCATCAAGATTCATCTGCGCCATTTCTTCGGCTTCAGCTTCACGTGCCTGCATCGACTGCTCTTGGAAAGCCATTAACGCTTCGGTCATCTCTTCTTCCGTCAGCGCGAGCTCAGCATCTTCAAAAACATCGCGCATGCCGTCGTTAAAGGCATCCAAATCAAGGTCTTCAATATCCGCCTGCATGCTTTCACCCAGGGTAACACCCAGGCTATAAGCCAAACGCTGTTCGTCGGTTTCTGGCGCTGCTGCTGCAAAAGGGGCGACCAAAAGCAGCCCCGTAAGAGCCGTTGTAGAAAGCAGTAGTTTCATGAAAGATCCTTTTAAAGCGGCGCCGAACGCCTATCAGTGTCACCCAAAGACTAACACCCACCGCTCGTCAAATGCATCTGCCGAGCGGTGGGTGTTTAATAAGACCACAAAATACTAAAGAGGTTTAGCGATTAAACCACCAGCGTTGGACAATCCGCCGCGCCCGCTACACGCTGGGAGACGCTGCCAAGTAACGGATTTTTTTCGCCATTGGTGCCCTGTGCACCAATGACAATAAGGTCACATTCACGCTTATGGGCAAAACGCACGATGATCCGCGAAGGGCGACCGCCCTTTACAAAAGCCCGCACGCGGGAAGCATCAGCGCCAAGCTCAACAGCATGGGATTTCGCATGGACGGCAATTTCCGTGGCGTACTCTTTTAACGCATCGTCGGGAAGATCCAGCTGGCTGGGCCGCACCATAGAAAGTGAGGCTTCCAACAGGCTGTGGTGCTTAAAAACGCACAGTAAATAAAGCTCAGCACCGGTCAGCAAATGCAGCCCCACCGCTTTTTCCAACGCCTTGATAGCGCCTTTTGAGCCATCCACCGGGACTAAAATGCGATTAAACATTCGTGTACTCCTCGTGGCCGCTTACCGAAAGGCAACATCACGCAGAAACAGCGCAATCTGCGGGAACATGATCAGCAGCGCGGCGGCCAAGATCAGCATGAAGATGAACGGCGGCGTGCCTTTAATGACATCCCAATAAGGGCGTTTAAAAATCGCAATGGCGGTAAATATATCGCACCCAAAGGGCGGTGTTGCCGACCCTATCGCCACCTGCAGGGTAATTAATATACCCACCAACACCGGATCTAAGCCCGTTGCAGCAATGGCCGGCGCAAAAATCGGCGTTAACACCAAAATGACCACAATCGGGTCGACAAACATACACGCCACAAAGAACGAGATACAAATGGCAATCAAAACGCCCGTTGGCCCAGCGTCATTGACACCCACCGTTTCCAAGATCATCTGCGGAATTTGCGCGAAAGAGATAATCCACGAAAAGCCATTACCGACAGCGACCAAGATAAACACCACGGCCGTAATCAGGCCCGTCGATTTGGCGATAGCATAAATGTCGTGCATCTTCAGCGAACGAAACACCACAAACTCTAGCAAGATGGCGTACAACACGCAGGCAGCAGCGGCTTCGGTTGGACTAAACACACCCCCGTAAATACCGCCTACGATAATGACCGGAAAGCCTAGCGGCCAAAGCGCTTGTTTTACCGCCAATGCGCGCTCTTTCCAGCTCGCCTTTGGCTCGGTAGGCACGTCTTTAACGATGGCATACACAATGCTATAGGCGGAAAACATCACCAGAATCATTAACCCTGGCCCAATCCCCGCAATGAACAGTTCACCAATGGATGTACCTGAGATTACCCCATAGATGATCATGCCAATGCTGGGGGGAATCAAAAAGGCGATGTCACTGGCGTTAATGATTAGCGCTAACGTAAATGAATCGGAATAGCCTGCCTTAAGCATCTTGGGCCGCAGCGGTGAGCCAACGGCCACCACCGTTGCCTGCGTTGAGCCAGAAACAGCGCCAAACAGCGTACATGAGGCAGCGGTACTGACGGCTAGGCCACCTTTGATATGGCCGATAAACGACATGACCATTTCGATCAAACGGTTAGCCGACTGCCCGCGGGTCATAATGTCCGCGGCTAGGATAAACATCGGCACGGCAATTAATGAGGCGGGGCGTATGCCTGCCATCATCTGTTGGATCAGCGTATCCATCTGTCCAAAGCCGTTAAACATCATATAAAAACCAATTACCGCGGCGGTAATTAGCGGAATCATCATAGGAAAGCCCAGCAGCAGCAGGGCAATCATAGCGGTGACCATTATCGTCGTCATATCTGTTCCCCTAGAGTGCAATGCCCTGCATCAGACTTCAGTTTCGGTATCTTTGTAACCATCCACGACGCCCGTCGAGAGATACACATCGTCAGAGGTGACGTTTTTAACCGCCGTCAGCAAATACTGAATACCGGTAATCAAAAACCCCATTGGCACCCACAGGTAAATAATCCATACAGGCAGCCCCAGCGATGGCAGAACGCGACCTTTGCTGTATAGATCAAGAATATAAACGATTGAATAGTAAAGCAAAAAGAACATCACTAGGGATGTAAACAGGGCGATAAAGATCATCAATACTTTGCGCCCACCGACCGGCAACGCATCGTAGATAGCCGACATGCGGATATGACGACCATGGCGGGCGGCATAGCCGATGCCTGCAAAGGTAATCATGATGATCAAAATCCGGTTTAGCTCACCGGAGAACATAATACTGTTACTAAAGACAAAGCGCGCAATGACATTGGTGACCGTATTCAGTGCCATTAGCAAAACGCCTACCGCAAGAATAACGGCTTCAATTTTGCTAATTGCAGTGTCGATCACTCCCAATATCCCCGGCAAACCGGAGTGGTAGCTATTTTCCATCTCTTCATCGGTCATGGCCTGACTCCTCTCTAATGGCTCTAACGGCAGCTCAATGCCCTCAGTACAATCAATACAGCGTTTTCCAGACCCGTCTCGCGCTATTGAGCAAGAGATTATCGCTAGCGTAACGGCATGCTGATGCAGATGTTTCAACGCTAGATGTACGTAACCCACCCGTAGCGCTTACAAGCCCTAAAGTGAATATCCAACTCCACGTCGGCGCAACAAAAAAGGGGCAGCCTTCGCTGCCCCTTGGGTACATCACCCATTTTGCCCGTATGGCTTATAAGGGATGATTACTCGTTGGTAACGGTCTCAAGGTCTGCTTTAAACTGATCAAGCAGCGCTTGACCACCTTCACCGGTCATTTCAAGGAAGGCTTCTTCAACCTGCGGAGCACGCTCACGGAAGGCCTGAATCTGCTCTTCGTTCAGACGCGTCACCGTTACTTCATCAGACGCCGCCTGAATTTTTTCTAGCGCTTCATCGGCTAAGCCTTTGATGTGCTCAATCGTCTGATCATATGCGGCTTGTGAAGCTTCTTGCACCAGCGCTTGGTCTTCTTCAGACAGGCCTGCATAGAAATCCTGGTTGGCCATCATCGCGGTGGTAAACCAGCCGTGACCAGTGAACGTCAGGTGTGGCGATACTTCATACAGACCGCCTGATTCGATCCAAAAAATCGGGTTTTCTTGACCATCAAGAATACCGGTCTGCAGACCACCGTACACTTCACCCCACGGCAGCGGCGTAGGCGTTGCGCCGAAGGCATCGTAAGTTTCCGACAGCAGCGGGTTGGTCATGGTACGGATTTTCTTATTATCCATATCCTCCGGTGAGCTAATCGGCTCATTGGTAGTAATGACCATTTCGCCTTCTGGATACATTTTCAGCAGCTCTAGGCCTTGCTCGGCATAAAGCTCCGGAAACATTTCGTTGATGGCTTTGCTTTCGTCAAAGAACGTCAGCACAGTTTCTTCGTCGGTCGGCAGCAGGTAAGGAATAAAGAAAATTTGCGCTTCAGGGATCAGCGCCCCCGTGAAACCAGGCGACTGGTTCACAAACTGCAGGATGCCGTTCTGCGTCTGTTCCATAATGTCATCAGACTCGCCCAGCTCACCAAAACGATACACCTGCACCGTGTTGTCAGAATTTTCTTCAATATATTCTTTAAAGGCATAGGCAAAGACATCTTGAACGTCGCCTTCGTACTCTTCGTGAGCGTAACGCCAGTTGTCTGCTTGTGCCACCGACGCCATGCCTAACAGCAGTGCGCCAACGCTGGCAGTAGTGATTAACTTCGTGGTGACAGAACGAGTAGAAACGGTTTTGCTTGCCTTCATGCGATGTTCCCCTTGCAGTGGTAAGCGCGCGATACAAATGCGCAACATTATTTTTAAAGCGAACTGCTTAGCATCTAACGTTTAAAACCAACCCATCGTCGCGTTTCTCAACGCGGCATTATTGTTCGCTAATAGGCAAAAATGCGTCGTTAACTGCGTGCTAGCGGGCAAATAACGCTAGGTGATTCAAAACTAGCTTAAATTCAGGCTAGCGCGCTCCTTGATGAGGGTCAAGTTGACGAACGAGCGTTTGCAGCGCCTGAAGCGACGCCGAAGGCGTGTTTGAAGAACCAGTAAACTGGAAGGCTTTTTCACCATGATTCAGCTTTTTTTCAAGCCATTCAGCTACGTTAGAAGGCTTTTCAACGATGTTAGTGACGCATTTTTCATCGATTTTTACTTCCAAAGCCCATATTTGCCAACGTTGAAGGTTCTCACGTTCGGCCATCAGTTCCGCCTGTTTAATGGTCTTGCGCAGCGCTGCCACAGCTTCGTTCGAGGCAGCCGACGACGTTAAGTCGCGGCGCAGTGCGCGCAAAACATCCGTTACTCGAGCCTGCCAGTGAAGACGCTCCTTGCGCACGGCAGACACGGCTGTCGACACGGCTTCTAAGCCGCATGAATATAGCCAGCAATGAAACAACACTTCGCAAACATCTAATCCCGCCTCGTCCTGTAACGTTAAGCACGCCGCTTCAACGCCTGGCTTGGCGTAAAACGCGAGCGCAAAATCCCATAACGGTATCTGCTGCAAGCGCTGCAATCGGGTAGAATCAAGCGCAATAGAATCTGGCATCGTATGACCCACATTTTTTTCGGGAGAAGGCATGATCGCACTGCGCCAAGTCGCCCTGCAACGCGGCACGCAAACGCTACTCGACAACGCGGACGTTACTCTTAATAACGGGGTAAAGGCCGGCATTATCGGGGCAAACGGCGCCGGTAAATCGAGCCTGTTCAAACTCTTGCTGGGCGAGCTTGCGCCCGACCAGGGTGATGTCGAGATGAGCGGAGGCCAGCGTATTGCGCATATGGCCCAGGAAGTTGACGCGCTTGACCGGCCTATTATCGAGTATGTGCTCGACGGCGACCTGGCATTACGACAGGCCGAGGCCGACTTACTTGCCGCTCGTGAAGCCGACGACGCCCATCGCGAAGCCGAACTGCATGGCTTAATTGAAACGCTGGACGGCTACCGTGCTGCGTCCCGCGCGGCACAGCTGCTGGTCGGGCTTGGGTTCTTACAAGCTGACCTGACCCGCCCGCTGTCGGCGTTTTCCGGCGGGTGGCGAATGCGCGTCAATCTCGCCCGCACCCTTTTCATGCCTTCTGACTTGCTACTGCTGGACGAGCCCACCAACCATTTAGACCTGGATGCTTTACTGTGGCTGGAGCAGTGGCTGACCCGCTATCCCGGCACGCTGCTGCTGATTTCTCACGACCGCGACTTTTTAGATGCGGTGTGCGACCACATCGTGCATATGCACCACCAAACGCTGGAGCTTTACCGCGGCAACTACTCCCAGTTTGAGCGCACCCGCGCCGAAAAGCTTGCCCTTCAGCAAGCCGAAGCCGTCAAACAGCAGGCGCGTCGGGAAGAGATCGAGCGCTTTATCGCCCGCTTTAAAGCACAAGCGACCAAGGCGAAGCAGGCACAAAGCCGGGTCAAAATGCTTGAGCGCATGGAAGATATCGCCGTTGCCCACGTGGACTCCCCGTTCCACTTCACGCTGCCCGCTGCCGATAAAACGTCACGTCCGCTGCTGGTGCTGGATCAGGCTCAGCTAGGCTATCGCGGTAAAACGGACGACGGAAGTGACGATAACATCCAGCTGGACAAGGTCAACGTTACCCTGCTGCCCGGCAGTCGCATTGGCCTGCTAGGTCCTAACGGCGCTGGCAAATCGACGCTGATTAAATCACTGACTGGCGAGCTTGAGCTACTTAATGGCAAGCGCGTGCCCGGCGAGCATTTAGCGATTGGCTACTTTGCTCAGCATCAGCTTGAAAGCCTGGACGTTTCATCGACGCCCTTTGTGCATGTGCAGCGCCTCTCGCCCACCGCCAGTGATCAGGATATTCGCAATTTCCTGGGCGGATTTGGCTTTAAGGGCGACGATGCGTTTGGCGTCGTTGGTAACTTTTCCGGCGGCGAGAAGGCACGCCTTGCGCTTTCTTTAGTCGCTTGGCAGAAGCCTAACCTGCTCTTGCTCGATGAGCCGACCAACCACCTGGATTTGGAGATGCGCGAAGCATTAACCCAGGCGCTAGCAAGCTTTGAAGGCACGGTTATTCTGGTGTCTCACGACCGTCACCTGCTGCGGGCGACCGTGGATGAGTTCTGGCGAGTAGCCGATAATCGCGTCGAACCGTTTGACGGCGATCTAGAGGACTATCGGGTTTGGCTTAAAGCACGCCTGGAAGACAGCCGCCGCGATTCACGCGGTGAAAAGGCCGAACGTCAAAGCCAGCAGCCTAGCGGCGACAGCCGTGAAGCGCGCAAAGCATCCCGTAAAGCGGCCGCCGAACTGCGCGAAAAATTACGCCCGTTGAAAAAGCAGCGCGACCAAGCCGAAAAGGCCATGGAAAAGGCCCAGCAAGAACTGGAAGAGGTAGAACACGTGTTGGCTGACCCTGAACTCTACACAGACAGCGCACGTAAAGCGGAGTTGACCAAGACGCTTAGCCAACAGGCTGAGATTAAAGCACGGCTGGATGAGGCAGAGCGGCAGTGGCTCAGCGCCGAAGAAGCGCTAGAGACAATGGAAGCCGAGCTGCTGGCCAGCGAAGAAGCGGTTAGCTAGGCCTCGCCAGATCTCACTAGCTTTCCAGTAAAAACGTGACCGGGCCATCGTTGACCAGCGCTACCTGCATATCGGCACCAAACTCACCGGTGGCCACGTTAGGCCAAGCAGCGTTGGCCTGGGCGACAAGGAAGTCAAATAACCGCGCGCCTTCGTCCGGCGGCGCGGCGCTGGAAAAGCTGGGGCGCAGCCCTTTACGAGTATCCGCTGCCAAGGTGAACTGAGAAACAAGCAGCAGCCCGCCGTTCACCTGCTGAAGGTTTTGATTCATTTTACCGTCAGCATCGCTGAACACGCGGTAATGCAGCAGCTTATGCAACAGCTTGCTAGCGGACGCCTGGTCGTCGCCCTTTTCTACGCCCACCAGCGCTAGCAACCCATGCTCGATTGCCCCCACAGTTTGACCTTGCACCGCTACGCTGGCGCGCGTCACCCGCTGAATCAGCGCTTTCATCATGCTTCTCCTTGGCTGCTAACGACAGCGACTGCCGCCACTGCTCGCTAGCCTCTTCCTAACAGCGCATCGCGAAAATCTTCACCCAAAGGGCGCTCGCCTAGCCAGATACTAAACATGGCGCTGGCTAACTCAGCGTTATCCTCTGCAAACAGAACCTCGCCATTGAGCGCCAAACGTAGCTGCGTGCCGTCCCAGCTAAGTAGATAGCGGTCGCCGGGCACTACGTCACTATAGCGCTGATTAAGCTGCTCTAGGGGCGCTTCAATCTGAGTGAACTCATAAAGCGTCAGCGTGTCCCGCAGTGTTTCTTCCGTGGCTTCGGCAAAATCTGACGCTTTAATGGCATGGAAATAAGCCAGCTCTAGCCGCCTCGGCTGGTTACCCAGCGGCTGAGGTTGCGTATCACCTTCAAGCTGATAGTACGCTCCAGCGTAGGCGTTCCAGACCATATAGCGAAAAACGCCGCTGCCAATCAGCGTATAGCGCTGCCCGTTCTCGTCAACGACGCGTTCAAAACGCTCACCCCGCTCAGAAACGCTGCTGGCAAAGACAGCAGACGTTATCAACATCATACATATCGCCAGTAATGCGCCCAGCGCGGGATGATGGTTCAGCCTTAATCGCATGGTGATACCCTCCTGTTAACAGCGTTTTCTCGCAAACTCTCAGCGCAATACCTAATGCCTAATAAATCTTGCCAAACGGCGCTAGCGTTACCACCACGCATGAAAGTGATGCACTGGACCACGCCCTTTACCCACGTTTAGACGGGCACTTGCTTCTAATGCGGCATGCAGCCACTGCTTGGCCTCGCTAATCGCCATCACGGCTGCATTAGCGGGTGCTAAAGCCGACTGCTTGGCTAAACAGGCGGCGATCGCCGAAGAGAGCGCGCAGCCGGTACCGTGTAAGTTATCAGTATCAATACGCGACGCGGGCAGCCACTCATGGCCGCTGGGTGTTGCCAGCAAGTCAGGGCACGTCGCCCCGCGCAGGTGGCCGCCTTTGAGCACCACATACGGCGCGCCTAGCTGCATCAGCCCCGGCAACATTGCCTCCATTTCCTCTAAGCTAGTCGGCGAGGGTGAATCGAGCAGTACGGCTGCTTCTGGCAGGTTGGGAGTGATGACGTCGGCTAGCGGCACCAAAATATCCCGCACGGCTCGAATACCGGCGTCATCCACCAATATATCACCACTTTTGGCCACCATGACGGGGTCCAGTACGATCCAGCGCGGACGTTTCTGGCGCAGTACGTCAGCGATCACTTCGGCGACTTCGCGGCTAGCCACCATGCCAATTTTGACCGCGTCTAGCGTGACGTCTTGAAGCAAATGCTCTAGCTGTTCACGAATCACCTGCGGCGACACCGGATAAACTGACGCCACACCGCAGGTATTCTGGGCAATCACCGCCGTGATCACGTTGGTGCCATAGACCCCTAATGCTGAAAAGGTTTTCAGGTCTCCCTGCAGGCCTGCGCCCCCGGAAGGGTCAGAGCCTGCAATCGTCAGTACATTGGCAATAGGATGCATGCTTTCCCCTTACATCAACGAAGGCAGCCATGTGGCCAGTCCAGGGAATAGCGCCAGCGCTAACAGCATGCCGAGCTGCATGATGATAAACGGCACGACGCCGCGATAAATCGCCGATGTCGGCACACTTTGCGGTGTCACACCGCGTAAATAGAACAATGCGAATCCAAAGGGCGGCGTCAAAAAAGAGGTCTGGAGGTTGACGGCAATCATGATGCCCAGCCAGATGGGGTCAACCCCCATCGCTAATAGCACCGGACCAACAATGGGCACCACCACAAAGGTGATCTCGATAAAGTCGAGTATGAACCCGAGCAGGAAGATGACCAACATGACCACAATGGTAGCGCCCACCACCCCACCGGGCATCGAATCAAACATATGGTTGACCAGCTCTTCGCCACCAAACGCTCGAAATACCAGCGAAAACAGTGTCGCGCCAATCAGGATCAAAAACACCATGCTGGTTACCTGAGCGGTGGAGCGCACTACCTCACCCAGCATCGAAAAGCTTAACCGCCGATTGGCCGCTGCCAGCAGTAGCGCACCGAAGGCACCCACTGCTGAGGCTTCCGTGGGCGTGGCAAAGCCGCCCAAGATCGAGCCCAGCACGGCCACGATTAGCAGCACGGGCGGTAAAAGTCCTTTCAGTAGCAGCGGCCAGATACTGCCGGTGTGCCCCAACTCCTGCATCAATCCTTCACGATCCGCCGCCGGGGCCGTACTGGGCTTTAGCCACGCCACTGTAAGCAGATAGATAATATAGGCTAGCACCAGCAGCAGGCCCGGTACCAACGCGCCGACAAACAGATCGCCCACCGAAAGCGTCTTGGGGCTCCAAGCGCCCATCGATAGCTGTGCCTGCTGATAGGCATTGTTGAGAACATCACCTAGCAGCACCAAGGCGATGGAAGGCGGAATGATTTGACCCAGAGTGCCCGTGGCACAAATGGTCCCGGTCGCCAGTGCCGGTGAATAGCCGCGTTTGAGCATGGTGGGTAGCGAGAGCAGGCCCATGGTAACCACCGTTGCTCCCACAATACCGGTAGACGCGGCCAGCAGCATGCCCACCAATACCACCGCAATGCCCAGCCCGCCGCGCAGGGCGCCAAATGCCATGGTCATCGCATCCAGCAGCGTTTCCGCCACCCGTGACTTCTCAAGCAGGACACCCATCAGCACGAATAAAGGCACCGCCAGCAGGGTATTGTTCGTCATGATGCCGTAGATCCGGCTAGGCATTGAGCCCATCCAGCGTGCCTCGAAATGCACCGGAACGCCCAGCGATTGCAGCAACCAGCCTAATCCGGCAAAGGCCAGCGCCGTTCCCGCAAGCGACAGAGCCACCGGATAACCCAGCATCAAGACGCCGCATACCGCGGCAAACAGTAAAAGCGGCATGCCTTCCAATAAAATCGCCAGCACTAGACCATCTCCTCATGCACAGGGGCAGAACTGGATAGCTTGCCGCGGATAATCAGCACCTGACGTATCAGTTGCGCTACCGCCTGTAAAAGTAGCAGTGCCACCATTCCCAGAATCAGCGTTTTAAGCAGGAACACGGCCGGAATGCCGCCGTCCCCCGACCGCTCCATAATGGCCCAGCTGGTAATCACATAGTGGAAGCTTGAAATGGCGATAAATGACATGACGGGAATCAGCAGAAATAGCGTGCCGAGCAGGTCGACCCACGCGCGGCCACGCTCAGACATCTTGCGGTAAAAGATATCGACCCGCACATGGCCATCGTGACGTAGCGTCCATCCGGCGCCGAGCATGAACACGGCGGCGTGCATGTACATCACCGACTCTTGCATCACGATGCTATTGATACCGAAAATATAGCGCAGCACGACGATGGCGAACTGCACCAGCATCATTATCACAACCAGCCAGGCAATGGCCCGGCCCACTCCCTCAGTCACGCAGTCGAGCCAGCGCAGCAAGCGCGGCTCATGGGCATTGGCGAGCATGTTAAATGTCCTGGAAAAGAAACGGCCCAGAATCATCGCTGATTCTGGGCCGAACGTCATCCCTAAAAAGGTCTGGGTGGGCCATAAAGCGGCCTAAATTGCTCTTAGCAGCTTATTGAGTTGCGCTGGGTGCGGGTGTCGCCTTTTTAATAGCCAGTAGGCAGGCGGCTGGTAAGGGTAAATCAACCGCAATCGGCAAGTGATCCGAAAACAGGTGATCCATTACCCGCACCTCAGCGGCCTCCAGGGTTTGCGATAGCAAAATGTGATCCAACGCTTGCCTGGGCTGCCACGATGGGTAGCTCAATAAAGGTGTAACGGGATGCAGCGGCAACGAGGTGCTGAATCGCTCATGGGCGTGCAGCTGAGCCGGAGTGCAATTCAGATCGCCCATCACCACCACATGCCGCAGTGGCTGGATGATCTCGCTTAAGTAGTTAAGCTGGCGCACCCGGCCACGATGGCTAAGCGCCAAATGTGCGACAAAAATATGTAACGCATCCGGCCCGTTACCAAAACGCACGTGAATGGCACCACGCCCAGGCAAGGTCCCGGGCAGGCGGTGCTCTTCAATTTTGGTGGGCACGAGACGCGAAAGCAGCCCGTTGCTGTGCTGGGCAAGGTGCCCAAGATTTCGGTTCAATTGCTTGAAGTGATGAGGAAATCCGGCCTTAGCCGCCAGGTATTCCACCTGGTTGATGCGGCTGGAGCGAAAGCTGCCGCCGTCGGCTTCCTGCAGACCGACGACATCAAACTGGCCCAGCACGTCGCTCATCACATCCAGGCGTTTCACCCGTTTCCGATTAGGCAGAAAGTGCTGCCAGCTACGAGTGAGATAGTGATGATAAGCAGACGTCTGAATGCCCACCTGCAGATTGAACGTCAGCAGGCGCAAATGACCATCTTCTAACAGCGGCTTATGGGTGCTCGTGACGCTCGCTGTCTTATCAGCCTTCACTTCATTTGACACCGTTATTCTGCGCGCTCAGCACGCACTTGCTTAATCAACTCATCCGCAACCTGCGGCATGTTTTCAAGGCTGCCAGCAGAACTAGGCGTCACGACATAGCGGCCGTCAACCACCAGGGCCGGCACGCCCATTAGGCGCATTTCGCGCATACGGCTGTTGGCCTTGTTCACTTCACTACGTACACTAAACGCCGTTAGCGCTTGTTTCGCTTCTTCTTCACTCACGCCATAGTTGGCAAAGAACTCAGCGATATCATCAGGGTCGGTTAGTGACTGCTTTTCCTGATGAATGGCATTAAAGAAATCTGCGTGCAGCTCATCTTCGATACCCAGCGATTCAGCCGCATAGAAAGCGGTCGCATGGGTATTCCAATCGCCGCCCATGGTGGCAGGCATATGCACTACGCTGACGTCATCGTCGAGTGTTTCGTACCACTCATTAACCGGCGTTTGCAGACGGTAGCAGTGCGGGCAACCAAACCAGAATACTTCGGTCACTTCAATTTGGCCGTCTTCAACGTTCGTTTCTACCGGCGTCTCAAGAAGCTCATACTGCTGGCCTGCTACTAGTTCCTGGGCACTCACCGCCGCAGAAAGTCCGAGGCCAGCCATTGCGACCATTAGCGTTTTAAACATTGCGTGTATTCTCCATGGGTAAGCGAAGGATGTGACAGTCACTATAGTAGCGAGTTCCCTCCTCTACGACACATTACTAGCGCCCGACAAGGTTTCGCAATCCTGACAAAAAATCGTTTAGGCTCCCAAAGGCTAGTTCAGGCCTAACAAATAGTTAGCGACGGCTTGCATATCGTTATCGCTCATCTTGGCGGCAATATCTTGCATCATATTATTAGGGTCATTGTCACGCTCACCGGCAGCGAACGCCTGCAGCGTCGCGACCGTGTACTGCGCATACTGGCCAGAAAGCCCGGGGTAAACGGCACTGCCGATACCAACGCCAGTGGGCGAATGGCAGGCTGAACAAGCGGGTATGCCCTTAGACAGATCACCCGCGCGGTAAAGTTCTTCGCCACGGGCCAGCAAGTTGGCATCCTCATCGCTCGCTTGCCCAATATGGGTGTCTAATCCGGCGAGAAACGCCGCAACATCCCACGCATCCTGGTCTGAATAACTGTCCACTTGACCGGCCATTTGCGGCACCAAGCGATCGCCATCACGAATATCGATGATCTGCTTGGCCAGATAAGACATTTGTTGACCTGCCAAGTGAGGGAAGGCGCTCGCCGGGCTAATACCGGTTTGACCATGGCAAGCAGCGCACGTCTGCGCCCGCTCGCGGCCAGCGGATGCATCCGCATCGGCCTGGAAGTCCGCTTGGGCGTGCGCGACGCCAACGGCCATAGCAATGGCCAAGCTTGCCAGTAACTGTCTCATTACCCTTCCACATAGCGGTTTATATTTGACGAATGTGCTGGTCGCTGCCGACTAGAGCGCGATGGTACACTAGCGCCTCAGCTCGCAGAGATATACCGCTGGCATTATAACGAATCACCCCTGGCGGCGGGAATCAAAACCCTGGGCTGCTTTAGGGGTCACTCGTCGCGGCACTGCTCTATGCTCTGTCTTTCGTATCATGTGCGCCGAGCAGGCCGCTTTTATGTTCGTTTTTCAGGATCACATCCATGTCTACCCCTCATGATAGCCTTGTCGCTCGGCTGAACTACCCCACGGCAAGTTTTGTTATCAGCGCGCCTACCCTAGCGCTATGCCCTGACGATACCGGTGCAGAAGTTGCTTTTGCCGGGCGTTCGAATGCCGGAAAATCAAGTGCTATCAATGCATTAACGCAACAGAATGCCCTGGCGAGAACCTCTCGCACGCCGGGTCGTACCCAGTTAATCAACTTTTTCCGCGTCATGAACGACGACGCTAGAAGGCTGGTCGATCTACCGGGCTACGGCTACGCAAAGGTACCTGAGTCAGTCAAACTGGAGTGGCAAAAGCACCTAGCAGAGTATCTGCGTAACCGCTTTAGCCTGCGCGGGCTAGTGCTGTTGATGGATGTACGTCATCCGCTGACCGAGTTCGATCAAATGATGCTCAGCTATGCCGACCAGCGAGAAATGCCGGTGCATATTCTGCTGACCAAATCGGACAAGCTAAAGAAAGGCCCTGCCAACGCGGCATTGCAAAAAGTACGCTCGAGCCTCAAAGAGTGGGAAGACCTGGTGTCGGTACAGCTATTCTCATCGCTCAAACGCGACGGCGTGGACACGCTTTCAAAGAAGTTGGATCAGTGGCTACATACGCCGCCTGAATAGTTCGGCGCTTATACTTCGTTTTCTAGCAGCTTAAGCACGCTGGGCAGCTCTTTAATATGGGCGATGCGATGCACTCGCGGCGGCAGCACCTCGTCACCCGCTGCGGCAATCCATACGGCATGCATCCCCAGCTGCTGAGCAGGCAGAATGTCTTCCTCCCAAGAGTCACCTACGTGCATCGCGCATTCCGGCGCGACGTTGAGGCGTGCAAGCGCGGTAAGAAACGGCGTGGGGTCAGGTTTGGGCGCCAGCAACTCGCCCGCGGCAATGGCCACAGGGAAGTGAGCGGCCAGCGGCTGACGCGCCAAATGGATATTGCCATTGGTAATGGCGGCAAGCTGATAGCGCTCCGCCAATGCGGTCAATAGCCCCGTCGCTTCAGGATGAGGCGTTACCTGAATGCGCAGGCGATGAAACTCGTTCATCGCCGCAGCTGCCCACAGCAACGCGCCACTGCGCGTCAAACCCTGAGCTTCTAACTGAGCTTCCAGGGCGCGTAAGCGCAGCCATGTGAAGTCGCCACGCCGTTCGGGCACATCTTTAGCCAGCTGTAAGCGACGCTGCAGATAATCTTGTCCGCCGTTGACCGGGTCGAGCGCAAGGGCTGGCTCTTGACGCGCAGTACGCCATGCCCTGAGCGCGTCCAACAGCCAGCGGTAATGCCCTTCCTCAGTGCGTAACATCACGCCATGGTTGTCCCACAACGTATCGTCTAGATCGAAGGTAATGGCCTTCAGCACCGTCATGGCTTACTCCCAGGGCTGCGTTTGGCGCGCGGATGAGCGGCATCGTAGCTCGTTGCCAGGTGCTGCCAGTCGAGCCGCGTATAGATTTGGGTCGTCGAAAGATTAGCGTGGCCTAATAACTCTTGTACCGCGCGCAGGTCTTGGCTTGATTCCAGCAGATGGCTGGCAAAAGAGTGTCGCAGCCGATGAGGATGTAAATGCTCGGGCAAGCCGCGAGCAAGTGACAGCTGCGCTAAGCGCTTTTGAATAGCGCGATGCCCTAGCCGCGCACCGCGCTGGCCAACAAATAAAGCCAGTTCTCCCGCAGGCGCCAGCGCAGAACGACAGCCAAGCCAGTCGATCAGTGCCTGCTGGGCTCGGCGCCCAACCGGTACTTGGCGCGGCTTGCCTCCTTTACCGATGACCCTCACTCGGCTGCTTTGCAAATCACCCAAGTCCAGCGCAGCAAGCTCGGCTAAACGCAGGCCGCTGGAATAAAACAGCTCAAGAATGGCTTGATCGCGAGTGCCCAGCGGTGAGCCGTCGTGAGGGGTATCTAGAAAACGTGCCAGCGCATCGACATCAACCGGGCGCGGCAGATGGCTTGGCTGCTTCGGAGTGCGTAACAGCCCCACCGGGTTATCCACCAGCACGCCCTGTTTGACCAGATAATCCGCAAAGCGTGACAGCGCTGCCCGGCGCCGCGCCAGGCTTCGGGGCGCCAAGCCCCGGCTGCGTTCTGCGCCCAAAAAGGCGCGTAGCAGGGCGGTGTCTAGCGCAGCTGGATCTGTGACATCACGGCGATTCGTGAAGGTACATAGCGCCGCTAGGTCATGCTGATAGGCCGCCACGGTCGCCGGGCTGGCATGGGCCGCCAGCGCCGCTAAAAATGTCTCAATGCGATCTGCAATAGATGATGGCTTAGCCATGATCGCCTAGACGTATCAGCAGGCGCGCAACGATATCGCCTAGATACTCGGTGAACAGCGTGTCCATACTGGCTCGATAGGCATCGGGGCTGGGACTTGCCAGCACCAAGTAGCCAAGCGGATCGCCAGCAGAGAGACGCGAGATAGCGCACGAGCCGGCTTTGCGCGGTGCTTTAACATGGGGCAGCAAACACTTCCAATCGCTAACGCTGAGCTTAACGCAGCGGCTAGTGCGGCCATCCAACATAGCGGCTAGACGCGCACTAGCATGCTGGTCTAACACGTGGCGCGGCGGCTGGGGCGGCTGCGGCTCGGCATCGCTTAACGTGGCCGGGCACCACAGCGCCATGGCAGGGGTTTCAAAGCGCTCACTCAGCTGAGTCGCCAGCGCCTGTGCCAATGCATCGCGGTCTTGAGCCTCAACCAATGCAATCAGCGTTTCGCGTAGCCGACGATACTGAGACTCGTTATGGCGAGCGGTTTCTAACAAGTGCTCTAAACGACCCTCGGCGGTTTCAGCACGCTTACGCAGATCAAATACCAGCCGCTCCAGCAGCGACACAGCTCCCTCAATATTGGGATGCGGCACTTGCAGCTGCTGCAATAACCCTTCACGACCCACGAAAAAATCGGGATGCCGCGCCAGCCAGAACGCCACTTGATCAGGATCGAGCGTTTTGCGGGGTTCGGGGGCTTGTGACATCGCCGTTCTCCTCGAGTTAATTGAGTGCTACACGGCCATCAAAGACGCGCGTAGCCGGTCCCACCATTGTCAGCGACCCTTCAGGGTCGGGCCATTCAATGCTGAGTTCGCCACCGGGTAAATGCACTTTCACAGGGCTTTTCAGCAGCCCCTGACGAATGCCGCTGGCCACTGCCGCGCAGGCACCCGTACCGCAGGCTAGCGTTTCGCCGCTGCCGCGCTCATAGACGCGCAGGCGTATTTCGCTAGGTGAGAGTACCTGCATAAAGCCTACGTTAACACGCTTAGCAAAACGAGGATGCGCCTCAACCAACGGCCCAAGCCGCTCGACCGGCGCGCTATCAACGCTTTCGACCTGCAGCACCGCATGGGGATTGCCCATTGAGACGACGCCAATCTGCAGCGTGTCATCGCCCACATCTAGCCGGTGCAGCGGCTGGTCGCCCGGCGCATCAAAGGGCAAAGCCAGGGGGCTAAACCGCGGACGCCCCATATCAACACGCACCATTCCATCAAGCTGCACGGTTAATACCAGCGCCCCGCCCGCGGTTTCCACATGAATTTCATGTTTATGCGTCAGCCGCTGATCGCGTACAAAGCGAGCAAAGCAGCGCGCTCCGTTGCCGCAGTTTTCCACTTCACTGCCATCCGCATTGTAAATACGGTAGCGAAAATCCATGTCCGGGTCGCGGGGCGGCTCGACCACTAACAGCTGGTCAAAGCCAATGCCGAAACGGCGGTCTGCCAGCGCGCGAATTTGCGCCTCGTCCAGCCGGGCGCGCTGCGTCACGAGATCCACCATGACAAAGTCGTTACCCAAGCCATGCATTTTGGTGAAGTGCAGAAGCATCAGCGTTCCCCTTCGGGTAGCAACGCTTCGCCGGCCCACAGGCTCGCCACGGTTTCACGCGCCCGGACGACATGGCAGCTGTCGCCATCGACCATAAGCTCCGCGGCGCGAGGACGGCTATTGTAGTTTGAAGCCATCACAAAGCCGTAGGCGCCCGCCGAGCGCACCGCCAGCAGGTCGCCTTCCGCGATCGAAAGCTCGCGCTCTTTACCCAGGAAGTCGCCGGTCTCGCATACCGGGCCAACCACGTCGTAAAGCGCAGTCTCGCGCGCCTCGCGGGTGTCGACCGGCACAATTGCTTGCCATGCTTGATACAGCGCAGGGCGAATCAAATCGTTCATCGCCGCATCCACAATGGCGAAGTTTTTGGTCTCACCGGGCTTGAGAAACTCAACGCGCGTCAGCATTACGCCAGCATTGGCAGCAATCGAGCGTCCTGGCTCAAACAGTAGCGTCAGTGCTTCACCACCTTCCCAGCGCGATAGCCGTGCCAACAACTGGCTAGCGTAATCAAACGGCTGGGGTGGCTTTTCATCGCGATAGGTGACGCCCAAACCGCCGCCTAAGTCGAGGTGATCAATTTCGATGCCTCGCTCACGCAGGCGCTCCATCAGTACCAGCAGCCGCTCCAGTGCATCCAAAAACGGAGCCGTTTCGGTTAGCTGCGAACCGATATGGCAGTCCAACCCTTTGACCTGAAGATTAGGCAAACTGGCGGCTAGCTCATAGGCCGCCAACGCTTCGTCTATCGAGATGCCAAACTTATTATCTTTCAAACCCGTCGAGATATACGGGTGCGTACCCGCGTCAACGTCTGGGTTGACCCGCAGAGACACCGGCGCCACCTTGCCCTGCTCGCCCGCAACGCGATTTAAACGCTCAAGCTCTGGGCGCGACTCGACGTTAAAACACTTAATGCCCACGTCTAGCGCGCGGACCATTTCGTGGGGCTGCTTGGCTACGCCGGAAAACACCACCTTAGCCGGATCACCGCCGGCTTTAAGCACGCGTTCAAGTTCGCCGATCGAGACAATATCAAACCCTGCGCCAAGCTTGGCGAGCAGTCCCAGCACCGCCAAGTTAGAGTTGGCTTTTACTGCGTAACAAATCAGATGCGGATGACTGCCCAGCGCTTCAGTATAGGCCCGAAAATGACGTTCAAAGGTCGCTTTTGAATAGACGTAGCAAGGCGTGCCGTGTTCGTTAGCAATCCGTGACAGCGGCACATCTTCGGCGTACAGCACGCCATCGCGGTAGTTAAAATAATCCATGTGACTCTCCCCTTTTCCTAGGCCAACGGCGCTCTATTCAGCCGCGCGGCTAGGCTGCTCGTCAGACTGTTCGATGGCGGGCGCATCGTCCGGCAGATAAAGCGGCCCTTTTTGCCCACAGCCGGCTAAACCGGCCAGGCTTGCCACCAGCAGTACCATCAGTGCTAACGTTTTCATGCAGCACCCGCCTTGAGTGCGCTCAGCGCATCGCGCGCGCGCTGGGCAGCAGCACGCACTTGATTCGGTGCGGTGCCGCCAATGTGATTACGCGCGGCCACTGAACCTTCAAGGGTCAACACCTCGAAAACATCCTGCTCAATGATGTCGGAGAACTGCTTGAGCTCATCAAGACTCATTTCAGAGAGGTCTTTTTCCGTTTTAAGACCGTAGGCCACCGAGTGACCGACAATTTCATGGGCATCGCGGAAAGCAACACCTTTGCGAACCAGGTAATCGGCAAGATCCGTCGCGGTCGAAAACCCACGCCGCGCCGCTTCATACATGCTGGTTTTTTTCGGCTCAATGGCAGGCACCATATCGGCGAAGGCTTTCAAGCAGTCGCGCACGGTATCCACAGCGTCAAACAGCGGCTCTTTATCTTCTTGGTTGTCTTTATTGTAAGCCAACGGCTGGGATTTCATCAGCGTCAGCAGCGCCATTAAATGGCCGTACACACGGCCGGTTTTGCCGCGCACCAGCTCGGGCACGTCCGGGTTTTTCTTCTGCGGCATAATGGATGAGCCGGTGCAGAAGCGGTCGGGCAGATCGATAAAGTTGAACTGAGCGCTGGTCCACAGCACCAGTTCTTCGCTCATGCGCGATAGATGCATCAACAAAATACTGGCAAAGCTTGTGAATTCGATCGCGAAGTCACGATCTGACACGGCGTCTAGCGAATTTTCCGCCGGGCGATCAAAGCCTAGAAGCTCTGCGGTGACGTGGCGATCAATCGGATAGGTCGTTCCCGCTAGGGCAGCGGCGCCCAGCGGCATCACGTTGACGCGTTTGCGACAATCCAACAGACGCTCATGATCCCGCGACAGCATTTCTTGCCACGCTAAAATATGGTGGCCGAACGTTACCGGCTGAGCCGTTTGCAGGTGAGTAAAGCCCGGCATAATCGTATCGGCTTCACGATCAGCCAGCTCAATCATGCCTTCGCGCAGGCGCTTAAGCTCTACTTCAATGACGTCGATTTCATCGCGCATGAACAGGCGAATATCGGTGGCTACCTGGTCGTTGCGCGAACGCCCGGTGTGCAGCTTCTTGCCGGTAATACCAATCTTGTCGGTCAGCCGCGCCTCGATGTTCATGTGCACGTCTTCAAGCGGCACCGACCAGTTGAATTCGCCGCGCTCGATCTCGCCCTGAATCTCGTTCAGGCCGTTGATAATGGCGTCGCGCTCGTCATCGGTCAGTACGTCTACGCGGGCCAGCATGGTGGCATGGGCAATGGAGCCCTGAATATCCTGGCGGGCTAGGCGCTGATCAAAGGTGACAGACGCGGTAAAACGGGCAACAAAGGCATCGGTGGGCTCGCTAAAGCGACCGCCCCAAGACTGATTCGTAGCTTGGCTCATCGGAGATATATCCTGCTGACAAAACAATGGAGTCGTTGACGGAAAGTGTACCAGAGTCGCCCCGCTCAGCGGCATGCCGTTTTTACTGTGGCGCCCGGTGCTTTATGATAGGGGTATCATAGTGTGAGTCGCCGTGTCTGCGGTATAGGGGAGAATAACGTGCTATCAATTACCAAATTGCGCATTGCCACGCGTAAAAGCCAACTGGCCATGTGGCAGGCTGAGTACGTTCGTGACCGCTTAATGGCAGAGCACAGCGGCCTTGAGGTCGAACTTGTCCCCCTTTCTACTAAGGGCGATAAAATAATCGATACGCCGCTTTCTAAGATTGGTGGGAAAGGACTGTTCGTTAAAGAACTTGAAGATGCGATGCTTGATGGCCGTGCCGATATTGCCGTCCACTCCATGAAGGACGTGCCGATGAACTTTCCTGAAGGATTAGGCCTCTCGATCATTTTGGAAGGGGCCGACCCTACCGATGCGTTTGTGTCTAACCACTACGCAAGCCTCGATGAGCTGCCTGAAGGGGCGAGCATTGGCACTGCTAGCCTGCGCCGTGGCCTGCAAATGCGCGAAGTCCGTCCTGACCTACAAATTCTTAATCTGCGCGGCAACGTGCAAACACGACTCGCCAAATTAGACGCCGGCGATTTTGATGCCATTATTCTCGCCACTTCCGGTCTACAACGGTTGGGCCTGAACGCGCGAATTGCCCAGGCGTTGCCGCCGGAAGTATGCCTGCCTGCCTGTGGTCAAGGCGCGCTAGGCATTGAGTGCCGCCTGCATGATCCTGAGCTTATCAACCTGCTCGCACCACTGGATGATCCTGACACTGCCACCCGGGTACGCGCAGAAAGAGCGATGAATACACGACTCGACGGTGGCTGTCAGGTGCCTATCGCCGGACACGCAGTGCTAGACCTTGCCAACGAAACGCTGTGGCTACGCGGCTTAGTGGGAAACCCAGAGGGTACAGAAGTGCTTCGCGCCGAAGGCAGCGGCTCAATGCATGAGCCTGAGGCGCTGGGCATTCGCGTTGCAGAAGACCTGCTCGACCAAGGCGCAGGTGATATTTTGGAAGAGGTTTACGGTCGAGAAATATGAGCCAGCCAGTACTGATCTGCCGCCCTGGTGAGCGCGGAGAAGCGCTCGCCGCGGCGCTACGCGGCCAGGGCGGAAGCGTTGAATCACTCAATGTGATGCAGCTGGAAACGTTGCCAGAAAATGCTGCCATGCGCAGCACATGGCTAGATATTGATCAGTACCATAAGATAATCGTTATTAGCCCCTTCGCCGCCGTTTGCTTGGCCGAGGCATTAGACCGCTACTGGCCGCAGCTTCCCGTGGGGATTGACTACTACAGCGTCGGTAGCGCTACCGCGAGCACGCTTTATGATCAGCTGGGTGTGCGCGTACACGTGCCCCCAGCCGATGCGAGGGAAGACACCAGCGAAGCGCTGCTGGCACTGGCGTCGCTGCAGCAGCTGGCGCATCAGCGTATTCTATTAGTGGCAGGTGAAGGCGGCAGAACTCTGCTGGCAGAAACGCTCACCGCGCGGGGAGCAAAGGTAAGCCGCATCGCCGTTTACCGACGTACGCTTCAGCCCCTTGCACCCGCCCTACAGGCGTATTTATTTTCAGGTAATTATCGGGCGTTGATCGTCACCAGCAGCGAACTGCTGGAACATCTGGCAAAATGGTGCAATCAGGCGGCTTTCAACCAACCGCTAATCGTTTCCAGTCGCCGTTTGGCTACACTGGCTGGCATACTAGGTTTTTGTAACCTCAAGGTGGCGTCTGGAGCAACGTCGGCTGCGTTGATAGCGGCGTTGGAGACTTGCGACCCACAGGGTGCCGATGTCGATCAAGGAACTTACTAAGGGCTAGCGACAGATGAGCAAACAAGTAAATGATCAGGGCGATGTTCAACCGACATCCGCCGATGCCTCTCAAGGCATCCCTAAAACGACCGACACGGCCGCTGCGACTAGCCGCACGTCTGAGCCCAGCACGCCGACTACACCGCCGAGTTCACCGCCGCCCCCTCAAAGCGGTGCTAATAACCAAAGTGGTGCTAACAACCATCGTTCGCGGCGGCGTGGAAAAGGCGGCGCCAACAGCGCAGCTTCGTCGGCAGCCAGCACGGCGGCCACACCCTCGTCGACAGGCACTGCCGCGCCAAGTTCATCTTCCCAGGCCACAAGTTCACCTTCGCCCGCACAAAGTACCGCATCATCACCCAGCACGGCATCAGCAACGCCGACACCCCCAAAACCAACGCCATCAAAATCTTCGTCCGGTGGTACGCCACCGCCCAGCAATGCGGGTAAAGGCAGCGGTGGCGGTAAGGGCAGCCTCTTCGCTATTGTGCTGATCATTATCGTGGCTATCGTATTGGCCCTCGTCGCCTGGCAGGGCTGGCAGCGCCTTGAGAACCAGCAGCAGCGTATTGATGAACTGACCCAGCAGACCGAAAGTAATGCATCGCAACAGTCGGTGAGCGATCTGGCGTCGCGCCTAGACGGCGGCGAAGCAGAGCGCGATGAGGCCCTGCAAGGTACGCTCAGCGAGCTGCGCGACGAATTTGGCAGCTACCGTAGCGAAGTCGATGAGACCTTGGGCCAGGTGCTGGATCAACTTTCCCAGGAGCAGGACACCGACGAGCGCGATTGGCTGCATGCCGAAGCCGCGTATCTGCTGCGCCTAGCGAATCAACGTCTGCAGTTAGAGGGCGATGTTAACGGCGCTGCTGCGCTGCTGCGCACCGCTGACGCGCGCCTTGTCGATGCGGAAAATCCCGCGTTGACGCCGGTACGCCGCGAGATTGCCAATGAGCTAGCCGCCCTTGATGGCGTACCCCAGGTTGACCGCACCGGCCTCTACTTAGCGCTGAATGCTCAGCAGGAGCAGGTTGCCAACCTGCGGCTTTCGCAAGAGATTGAAGAACGCGCAGTCACTTCCGGCATCGAACAGCCACCGACCGGTACGTTCCAGCGCCAGTTAGCACGCTTCGGTCAAGAGCTGAAAGACTTGGTGGTGATTCGCCATCACGATGAAGCGCTGGAAGCACTTGTGACGCCCGAGCAAGAGTCGTACCTGCGCCAGAGCCTGCGCTTAATCTTGGAGCAATCCCAGCTAGCGCTGCTAAAAGAAGAGCAGGACCTGTATCAGGCCAGCCTTGATAAAGCACTGGGGCTTCTGAACGACTATTACGATACCGACCGCGAAGAAACGCAAAATGTTATCGCGCGCCTTCAAGAGCTTCAGCAGACCGAGATAAAGCCGGAGCTGCCGGATATCAGCGCTTCTCAGCAGGAACTCACGCGTTTTATTGAGAACCGCCATGAAACGCGTGGCCAAAGCGGAGGTGATGCATGAGAAAGCTTGTTCTGCTGATTGTCGCTGGCCTTGCCGTCGGTGCCCTATTTGGGCAGATGATGATGGCGGTGCCCGGCTACTGGCTCATCCGCGTTGGCGATTCCTCCATACAAACCTCGTTTTGGTTTGGCCTGGTATTGCTGTTTGCCGCGTTTATTGTCCTTCATTTCGTCCTGCGCTTGCTAAGCGGCATCATTCGCCCGATGGGCCGTTTTCGCAGTTGGAACAGTCGTGCACGCAATCGCCGCGCTATGCAGCGCACTGTGCGTGGCCTCGTCGCGCTAACCGAAGGTCGTTGGAAAAAAGCCGAGAAAACCTTGGCTAACGCTGCCGATGATTCCAGTACGCCGCTGGTTAATTACCTATCAGCGGCGCTGGCCGCCCACTACCAAGGCAACCACGCTAAGTCTCAAGAGCACCTCAACCAGGCACAGCTTTCAACGCAAGGCGCGGATACGGCCGTTGGCCTAATGCAGGCGCAAATGATGATTGAGCGCCAGCAGCCCGAAGAAGCCCTGGCGATTTTGAATCGACTGGACAAAAAGCTTTCTAACCACCCGCAGGTGCTCAAGCTGCTGAAACAAGTGCATGTGAGCGTCAACGACTGGGAAGGCCTGCGGCGTTTGATTCCACGGCTGGCGGCGCAAAAGCTGATTTCTCAATCAGAGCGCGAGCAGCTAGAGTTTAAAGCTTACCGTGAGCTGATTATCTTTGAAGCCAAAAACCCAACCAACGTTGAGCGTGTGCGTGGGCTGTGGGCGGATATGCCTGACTATATGCGCGGCAATACGGAGCTTATCGCTATTTATTGCGAAGCACTGATTCAAGCCAATGAAGAGTTTATTGCCGAGCGCCTGCTTAATCATTCGCTGGACCATCACTGGGATGCACGCTTAGTAAAACGCTACGGCCTGCTGAAGGTTGACCCAGCACGACAGTTGGCAAAAGCAGAGAAATGGCTGCAAGAGCGACCTAATGATCCGGAGCTACTATTGACCTGTGGCCGGCTGTCTCTGCGCACCGGCAAATGGGAAAAAGCGCTGGAATACTTCGAAGCCAGCCAGCGCCAGCGCCCCAACGGTGAGGTATGCGCCGAGCTTGCCCGTCTTTACGCCAGTATGGGTGAACACAACAAGAGCCAGCTGTACTATCGTCACAGCGTTGAAATGCTGGCTAAATCGCTGCCCTCGCTGCCCCAGCCAAGCGATGCCAGTGATAGCCAAACCCCTGACACGAAAGTAGCTAAAAAACGCGCTTAAAGTAAGCTGCATAAAAACGGGTGCCCTTTTGGGCACCCGTTTTTATAACGAACCATTAAGATTGTAATGGCGTCGACGCTGTATTAAGAGACTGCTGTTCTGCCTCTGTGGGTACAGGCAACTCGGAGGTGCAGTGGCCGCAGCGAGTGGCTTTGATAGGCACGGTCATGAGGCAGTGCGGGCAGGGCTTCTCAACCGGGCTTTTGGGTGATTCCACCTCTTCACGCTTTAAGCGGTTAATCGTTCTTACCAGCATAAAAACAACGAAAGCCACAATCGTGAAGCTGACCACCGCATTGATAAATAGCCCAACGTTTAGGGTGACTGCTCCGGCCACCTGAGCGGCCGCCAAGGTGGGATAAGGGCCTGCAACGGCGCCCTGACTGAGCACGACAAAGAGGTTGGAGAAATCGACTCCCCCCACCAGTAGGCCGATAATAGGATTCATTACATCCTTGACGAGGCTTTGTACGATCAGCGTAAAAGCGCCGCCGATAATGATCCCCACCGCCATATCCACAACGTTACCTTTAACCGCAAACTCGCGGAACTCCTTGAAAAGCTTGGCCATTGATATCTCCTTTCATTGCTTAGCTTATTAGATTATAGCGTTTTTAGATGTAAAACCTTTTGGCTCAATGCCTTATCGAAACGACGCTTAACGTTGAAACGAACGTTTCATTCATCACTGATGCTCGCCTTACATCCACATTAATTGCCTCAGAGGCGACTTCCAGCATTCTATTTGCGACATCGATTGAATTGCTTTTAAGATTGCTTTGTCAGTATAAGTGTCATCCGTGCCAATATGCATTGTAGGCAGTAAGTATCTAGCGCAGGGACCCAGAAAAAAACGCCGGCGATATAAAACGATAATAAAAATAAAATCAATGACGTTTAGGTGATAGAGGTATAGACCATGACTATTAATCAAGTAAAAAACCCAACGACTGTAGGTCACTCGAACGTTCCGCAAACCCTCGGTTTTCTGCTGTTGGACAACTTCACGCTTATCTCTCTAGCGTCAGCGATTGAGCCCTTGCGCATGGCAAACCAGTTGGCTGGACGCGAGCTTTACCGCTGGTACACCCTTACTCAGGATGGCTCCCCGGTTCGCGCAAGTGACGGCCTGCATGTAACGCCAGATGCCTCAATGCACGCACCGCTGTCGCTGGATTGGGTGGTGGTTTGTGGCGGCGTTGCCCCTCAGCATAGTGTCAGCCGTGATCATCTACATTGGCTGCAGGCACAGTCGCGCCAGCTACGTCGCTTAGGCGCTATCTGTACGGGTAGCTGGGCGTTAGGCCAGGCAGGTCTGCTTGATCATTACGAAACCAGCATTCACTGGGAGTGCCTGGCCTCTATTCAGGAGGCATTTCCAAAGATTGTGCTGACGACACGGCTGTTCTCTATTGATCGCGACCGTTTTACCGCCTCTGGAGGCACGGCGCCGCTGGATATGATGCTCAACCTGATCGCTCACGATCATGGCAAAGAGATTTCTGCAGGCATCTCCGAGATGTTCATCTACGAGCGCATGCGTAACGAGCAGGATCAGCAGCGCGTGCCGTTAAAGCATGTGCTGGGCACGACACAGCCCAAGCTGCTGGACATCGTTGCGCTGATGGAGTCCAACCTGGAAGAGCCGCTTGAGCTCGACGAACTGGCCAGCTACGTTGGCGTCTCGCGGCGCCAGTCGGAGCGGCTTTTCCAGCGCTATCTGCACTGCTCGCCCTCCCGGTATTATCTCAAGCTGCGACTGGTGCGGGCACGTCAGTTACTCAAACAGACGCCTCTCTCAATCATCGAGATTGCCTCTGTGTGCGGCTTTGTTTCAACCCCGCATTTTTCCAAGTGCTATCGCGAGTGCTTCGGCGTTCCGCCGCGCGACGAACGCCTGGGCATTCATTCCTGCCCAAAACATCAGGAAAAATCGCCGCCACTGCTCAAGCGTTGGGGCGTAGAACCGGCGAGCAGCGAACCGGCATCAAGTGCTCTTCTGGCGCTTGCCTATGCTCAAGGTGAGCCGACCTTTGCCAGCGTACCGCTCGTCACCTGACGGGGTCTGTCATCATTGCTATCAGAGCTGCCCAAAAGGCAGCTCTTTTTCGTTAGACCCTCGGTCATATTGCGCCCCCTTTCGCGCCCTTGCCTCTTTTGTATCGCTTAACCCGCCTACTTGCCATATTTGCCACGCGTGCATTTCGCCTAATGACGCTTTTGGAATTTCCGTCGTCGTTTCCAAGAGCTGATCAGCAGCAGGGCAACGCTATGCTTCCTATATAAACAATTCTGGAGCTACGCTATGAACCCTGCTGAGTTGCACCAAGATGCCATCGTCATTGACGGCCTGATTATCGCCAAATGGAACCGCGAATTACTTGAAGACATGCGTCGTGGCGGCCTGACTGCAGCCAACTGCACTGTCTCGGTCTGGGAAGGCTTCAAGGCAACGGTCGACAATATCGTGGCGTCCAAAAAGCTAATGGCAGAGTGCAGCGACCTGGTACGCCCGGTTCGCACCACCGCCGACATTATGCGCGCCAAGAAAGAAGGCAAGACCGGTATCATCTTCGGCTTTCAGAATGCCCACGCCTTTGAAGATCAAATCGGCTACGTCGAGATCTTCAAGGAGCTCGGCGTGGGCATCGTGCAGATGTGCTACAACACCCAGAATCTGGTCGGCACCGGCTGCTACGAGCGTGACGGCGGCCTGTCTGGCTTTGGACGCGAGATCGTCGCGGAAATGAACCGCGTCGGCATGCTGTGCGATCTTTCCCACGTGGGCGCCAAGACCTCTGAAGAAGTCATCCTCGAATCCAAAAAGCCGGTGTGCTACTCGCACTGCCTGCCATCAGGCCTAAAGGAACACCCCCGCAACAAGTCCGATGCAGAGCTTAAGTTCATCGCCGACCACGGCGGCTTTGTCGGCGTGACCATGTTCACCCCGTTTCTCAAGAAAGGCGTTGATTCAACCATCGACGACTACTGTGAAGCGATCGAGTACATCATGAATATCGTGGGTGAAGACGCCATCGGCATCGGCACCGACTTCACTCAGGGCCATGACCAGAACTTCTTCGAGTGGCTGACCCATGACAAGGGCTACGCCCGTCGCCTGACCAGTTTCGGCACGATCATCAACCCCGAAGGCATCCGCACCATCGGTGAATTTCCCAATCTGACAGAAGCGCTTCTAAAGCGAGGGATGAGCGAGTCCCAGGTCAGAAAAATCATGGGCGAGAACTGGGTCAGAACCCTAAAAGACGTCTGGGGCGAATAAGGGCCTAGAAGTCCTTGAACAGCCAAACGCTCTTACAAATATAAGTTTAAGGAAGACGACCGTGACCAAGACTGCTCCCGAACTCCCCATTGAAGTCGACAGTGAAACCGGTATCTGGACGAGCGATGCCTTGCCGATGCTGTATGTCCCGCGTCACTTCTTCATCAACAACCATGTGGCCGTTGAAGAGGCGCTGGGTGCCGAAAAATATGCCGAGATTCTTTACCAGGCGGGCTACAAAAGTGCCTGGCACTGGTGTGAGAAAGAGGCCGAACTTCACGGGCTAGAAGACGTGGACGTGTTCGAGCACTACATGAAACGCCTCTCCCAGCGCGGCTGGGGCATCTTCATTACCGAAGAGATCGACCTTGATGCAGGTACCGCGCGCGTACGCCTTGAGCACAGCGCATTCGTCTACCAGATGGGCAAGGTGAATCGTAAAATCGAATACATGTTTACCGGCTGGTTTGCCGGTGCCATGGATCAGATTCTGAGTGCTCGCGACAGTACGCTGCGCACTGTTGCCGAACAGACCCAGAGTGGTGCCGAAGAAGGCCACGATAACGGTCTGTTTGTTGTCACGCCCGTGAACTGAGGATCAATGCCATGGCATTCGAGGCACTGTTCAAGCCGATCCAGATCGGCAGTCAGACCATTCGTAACCGTGTGGTCAGTACGGCCCACGCAGAGGTCTACGCCACCGATGGCGGCATGACCACGGACCGTTACGTAAAATACTACGAAGAGAAGGCCAAGGGCGGCTGTGGGCTGTGCATCTGTGGCGGCTCGTCGATTGTTTCCATCGACAGCCCCCAGGGCTGGTGGAGTTCGGTCAACCTCTCGACCGACCGCATCATCCCTCACTTCCAGAATCTAGCCGACGCTGTGCACAAGCATGGCGGCAAAATCATGATTCAGATTACCCATATGGGGCGCCGCTCGCGCTGGGATGGACACGACTGGTCGACGCTGGTGTCACCATCAGGTATCCGTGAACCGGTTCACCGTTCGACCTGCAAAACCATCGAAGAGGAAGATATCTGGCGCATCATCGGTGACTTTGCCCAGGCCGCGCGCCGGGCGAAGGAAGGCGGCCTGGATGGGGTCGAACTCTCTGCGGTGCACCAACACTTGATCGACCAGTTCTGGAGCCCGCGTGTTAACAAGCGTACCGACGAATGGGGTGGCAGCTTCGAGAACCGTATGCGCTTCGGTATGGAAGTGCTAAAGGCGGTGCGCGCCGAGGTAGGTGACGAGTTCGTGGTGGGCATGCGTATCACCGGTGACGAATTCCACCCGGATGGCCTTGATCACGAAGAAATGAAGCGGATCGCTGCCTATTATGATGCCACCGGCAAAGTCGACTTTTTCGGCGTGATCGGCTCGGGCTGCGATACCCACAACACCTTAGCCAACGTTATTCCCAACATGTCCTACCCACCGGAGCCGTTTTTGCACCTGGCGTCGGGCATAAAGGAAGTGGTCAACGTTCCGGTCATTCATGCCCAGAATATCAAGGACCCCAATCAGGCCCAGCGCATTCTTGAAGGTGGTTATGTGGACCTGGTGGGCATGACGCGTGCCCACATTGCCGACCCGCACCTTATCGCCAAGATCAAGATGGGTCAGATCGACCAGATCAAGCAGTGCGTGGGCGCCAACTACTGCATTGACCGCCAGTACCAAGGGCTCGACGTGCTGTGTATTCAGAACGCCGCGACCTCGCGTGAATACATGGGACTGCCGCATATTATTGAGAAAAGCGACGGCCCCAAACGCAAGGTGGTCATCGTGGGCGGCGGCCCTGCCGGCATGGAAGCGGCACGTATCTGCGCCGAGCGCGGCCACGACGTCACAATGTTCGAAGCACAGGAGCAGATCGGCGGCCAGATTACGCTGGCGTCAAAAGCGCCGCAGCGCGATCAGATTGCCGGTATCACGCGCTGGTACCAGCTGGAACTGACGCGCCTGGAGATTGACCTACGCCTGGGTACTCGCGCCGACGAGGACACTCTTGCAGATCTGCGTCCGGACGTAGTGATCCTGGCAACCGGCGGTCAGCCGTTTCTTTCGCAAGTGCCGGAGTGGGGCTACGACAGCGACAGCGATAAAAGCCTGGTAGTCAGCACCTGGGACATTCTCAACGGCAACGTGGCGCCCGGCAAGAATGTGCTGGTCTACGACACCATCTGCGAGTTTTCCGGCGTATCGGTGGCGGATTTCCTGGCCGACAAAGGATCAAAGGTCGAGATCGTCACCGACGATATCAAGCCGGGAGCCGCGGTAGGCGGCACCACCTTCCCAACCTATTACCGCAGCCTCTACGAGAAAGAGGTGATCATGACCTCGGACCTCGCGCTGCATAAGGTGTACCGCGAAGGTGACTCGCTGGTGGCGGTGCTTGAGAACGAGTACACCGGCGCCCAGGAAGAGCGTGTGGTCGATCAGGTCGTGGTGGAAAACGGCGTGCGCCCCGATGAAACGCTCTACTACAGCCTCAAGGAGCAGTCGCGTAACAAGGGCCAGATGGATCTCGAAGCGCTCTACGCGATCAAGCCCCAGCCCTGCCTGTCTGAAAGCGGCGATGGCTTCTTGTTGTTCCGTCTGGGTGACTGCACCGCGCCACGCAACACGCATGCGGCCATCTACGATGCGCTGCGACTGTGCAAAGACTTCTGAAACAATAACGCTGTAAGCTGAACTCATGGGTCGTAAGGCCCATGATTCAGACCTTACGGTGTCTCTGAGAGGAGAGACGCCATGCTTGATGCCCTTTTGCCGATTCTGCTTTTTTCTGCGCTACTGCTGACTGCCATCGGTGCGGTTCGCCGCGTTCGACTATGGCGCCAGGGGCGGCCCTCTCGCGTGCCCGTTTTCAAGGGGCTGATGCAGGTGCCCAGACGCTACCTGGTCGACCTACACCACGTCGTTGAGCGGGACAAGTACATTTCCCACACCCACGTGGCCACCGCCGGTGGCTTCGTGCTGGCTGCGCTGTTGGCGATTATCGTCCACGGCTTTGGCCTAGACAGCGCCATCCTTGCCTGGGTGCTCCTGGCCGCGACGACCAGCATGCTTGTGGGTAGCATTCTGGTCGCCAAGCGACGCAGTCCGCCGCCATCGCGGCTTTCTAAAGGGCCCTGGATGCGCCTGCCGAAAAGCCTGATGGCGTTCTCGGTGGGTATGTTCGTGGTCACCCTGCCCACCGCCGGCATTCTGCCGGAAGGCGTTTTCCAAAGCGGTGTGGGTTGGTTCACCGCGCTCGCACTGGCCGCGGTCATCATGTGGGGGCTGGGTGAAATGTTCTTCGGCATGACCTGGGGCGGGCCGATGAAGCATGCCTTTGCCGGCGCTCTTCACTTGGCCTTCCACCGTCGTCCCGAGCGCTTTTCAAAGCGCAACGGCGGTGAGCATCGCTCCACCGGACTCAAGCCGCTAGCACTGAATGACGACCATGCAAAACTGGGCGTTGAGATACCGGCTGACTTCACTTGGAACCAACTGCTGGGCTTTGATGCCTGTGTACAGTGCGGGCGCTGTGAAGCGGTCTGTCCCGCCTTTGCCGCCGGGCAGCCGCTCAATCCCAAGAAGCTGATTCAAGACATGGTCGTCGGCATGGCCGGCGGCAGCGATGCGAACTACGCAGGCTCCCCCTACCCCGGCAAGCCGGTGGGCGAGCACGACGGCAGCCCTCATGGCCCCATCGTCGGCCGTGACGGTGGCGCGCTGGTGGATGCCGAAACGCTATGGTCATGCACTACCTGCCGGGCCTGCGTTGAAGAGTGCCCGATGATGATCGAGCACGTGGACGCCATCGTGGACATGCGCCGCTTTCTGACCCTGGAGCACGGCAATACGCCTAACAAGGGCGCCGAAGTACTGGATAACCTGATAGCCACCGACAACCCTGGCGGGTTCGACCCCGACTCTCGCTTGCACTGGGCCGCGGATTTGAATCTGCCGCTGATGGCCGACAAGCGCGAAGCCGATGTGCTGCTGTGGCTGGGCGACGGCGTGTTTGATATGCGCAACCAGCGTACGCTGCGCGCGTTTATCAGCGTACTGCGTGCTGCGGGAGTCGACTTTGCCGTGCTGGGTAATGAAGAGCGCGACAGCGGCGATGTGGCCCGCCGCCTGGGCGATGAGGCCACGTTCCAGACCCTGGCGCGGCGCAATATCAACACTCTAAGCCAATACCGCTTCGCGCGCATCGTGACCTGCGACCCGCACAGTTTCCATGTGCTTAAAAACGAGTACGCCGATCTCGGCACCGCTGACATGCCGGCCCGGTACGACGTCTTCCACCACAGTACTTATCTCAACCAGCTGTTGGAAGACGACAAGCTCATGCTCAAGGCCTGGAAAGGTGGCAGCGTCACTTATCACGACCCCTGTTATCTAGGCCGCTATAACGGTGAATACGAAGCACCGCGCTCCGTGCTCAAGGCGTTGGGTATCGAGATTAAGGAAATGGCCCGCTCCGGCTATCGCTCCCGCTGTTGCGGTGGCGGTGGCGGCGCGCCGATTACCGACATCCCCGGCAAGCAGCGTATTCCTGATATGCGCATGGAAGACGTTCGCGAAACGGGTGCCGATCTGGTCGCAGTAGGTTGCCCGCAGTGTACTGCCATGCTGGAAGGCGTGGTTGAGCCCCGCGCCGACATCAAGGATATCGCTGAACTGGTCGCCGATGCGCTGATCATCAAAACGCCTGACGAAAAGGCGGCCCAAAGCAAGCCCGCATCAGCAGCACCGCGCACTGTCGAGGAGGTAACGCCATGAGCGAGCTTGTTCGTCGCGACCCTCGTAAGGAGTGGATCGCCCGTAACCGTCTGCACCCACAGCACCTTGAGGTGCTGGCTGAACTCGGCGGAGGCGCCGTAGCCAGTGAATGGATGGGGCCTAACGGCGTCATACGCCGCAACCCGCACGCAGTCGGCTTTATCGGGCCCAACGGCATCCGACGGGTCGACCGCAGCGGCGTTCAACAGGCGGCCCAGTCGCCGGGACGCAGTGTTGAGTCCAAGGATGCACGCCGCCCGGTGGCTATCGATACTCCAGCATTTATGGTGGCGGTAGTGCCCGATATGACCGGTGGGCGTCTTTCGTCTCACGATCGCGACTTGCTGGGCCTGGCCCGGCAGTTGGCCGATGCCGATGTGACCCAGCCCGGCGCCGTGCTGGCTATCGTCTTTGGCGAACATAAAGAAATCGCCTTTGGCGAGGCAGGCATTGATCGGTTGCTGCACCTGGAGGGCGAACGCTTCTCGGGCTACTTGCCGGAGCTTAGCGTCGCCACCTTGCAGGGGGTGGACCGTGAAACGGCGCCCCGCTACTGGCTGCTGCCTGACTCATCCATTGGCGGAGAGCTGGGGCGGCGGCTGGCCGCGAGGCTTGGCGAGCGCCCAGCCGCTCAGGTCTGGCAGGTTGAGGCCGAGACAAAAAGCGCGACAGGCTGGCGCTGTACCGCACGCGGCGCAGCGGGCAGAAACGATATTACCCGCGCCCTGCCACGTATTGTGATGGCCTTGGCCGAGTGCGCCGACCCGGTCAGCGAAACCCGCCATGCGGCTGAGCCGATCGCTCTTTCGCACGGGCTTCCCGACATGCTCAGGCGGATTGAGGACATGGGCGAAGTGGCGGTTGACCCGGCCAGCGTGTCGCTTGCTGAAGCCGAGTTTATTCTTTCCGCTGGTAACGGCGTCAAAGATTGGGACAGCTATCACCACGCCGCCGAAGTGCTCGGTGCCACTAAGGGCGCCTCACGCGTGGCGGTGGATGATGGCTTTATGCCACGGGATCGCCAAGTGGGCGCGACCGGCACCTGGGTTTCCGCCCGAGTCTATATGGCGGTGGGGATTTCCGGCGCCATCCAGCACCTTCAAGGCATTCAGAGCTGCGATAAGGTCGTGGCCATCAACCTGGATGAAGGGTGCGATATGGTCAAACGTGCTGATCTGAGCGTAATCGGCGATGCCAGTCAGGTCCTCGCGGCCCTTGTCGCGCGCATGGAGCAGTACCGCGCCGAACAGCAGGAGAATCGCGATGCCGCATGATGCCAGTAACACCAGTGTTAGCCACTCGAATGCCAGCAGCCTGAACGTGACCGTACTGGTCTCGGTAGGCCGCCACCCGCTGACTGCACGAACGCGGCGCGCTGACCAGGACGCCCGAGCGGTGGAAATGGCCCTGATGCTGACAGGCGCCTCGGTCAGCCTGCTACATGCAGGCCAACAGGACAGCGACCATGAAGAGGCCATCCGCGGCTATCTCGGCATGGGCATCGACTCGGTCGGCCTGATCGAACAGAGTCCCCAGGCCGATGTGGTACCCGCCCTGGCGAAAGCACTGCGCGAAAGCACCCCGCAGTTGGTGCTGACCGGCACCCGCGCCGAAACCGGTGAGGCCTCGGGCGTGACGCCGTACCTGTTGGCCGAGGCGCTTGGCTGGCCGATCATTACCGGCCTGGCCGCGGTCGAGAAAATCGAGCAGGGAACGGCGGTAGTGCTTCAGGCCCTACCCCGCGGCAAGCGGCGGCGCCTGCGTATTCGCTTACCGGCGATTGCCACCGTCGACAGCAGCGCGCCTCCGGCACGCCAGAGCGCGTTTGGCCCAGCCAAACGCGGCGAGCTAGCGCATCAGCAAGCGCCCAGCGAGATCGACGAAGACCTGGCCACGTGGCACATTCAGCCAGCGTGCAAGCGCCCTAAACGGCTCAAGATCGTCAAGTCGTCATCGGCGCGTGACCGCTTCAAGGCAGCAGCTGCCAAAGCCGGTAGTGGCGGCGGGCAAACGCTCAACGACGTCACCCCGGAACAGGGAGCCGAGGCGATCTTCAAGCTGCTCAAGGAAGAAGGGGTGCTGCGTTAGGCATTCTCTTCTACGTCACCTTTCACAACCGTTCAACCCGCCTAACAAGGCGGGCTGAACAGTTTGGAACTGGCCAGATTCTGCACGATGCTCGGCGTGGTCAGGAGTAACCCGTAGCGGGGGTCTTTAGCCATGGCCGAAAAATGCCCCTGCATCTTCGGCATTCCCTCTCGGGTTCAAGCCCTCCTCCTTCGGTTTTTGGTTATTTACCCACAAACCCCGGATACAGCCGCAAACGCTGCCTTTCACGATGCAGGCCGATCCCCGCGTGCACCACCAAAACGGTGATAACCACCGCCCCGCCCGCCAGCGTCGAGGCCGTAGGCTCCTCGCCCAGCCACCACCACACCCACAACGTGCCCAGCGCTGTTTCCACCAAATAGAAAAGTGCCACTTCTGTCGATGACAGATAGCGGGTAGCGCTGTTGATTAGCACCGTGGCCAGCGGCATCTGAATAAGCCCCATCACCGCGAGTACGCCGTAGCGCGGGACATCCAGCGAAAACGGCGCAGCCAAGGGCAATGCAATAGCCGCCGAAAGCAAGCCCCCGCCGGCAATCACCACGATACGGTCAATATTTGGATAACAACGCAGCACCGTCAGATTGCCCCCGATTGCCAGCGCCGCCGCCAGGGCATACAAGTTGCCCACCAGCATCCCCGTGGCGCCCTCGCCCATAAAGACCAGGCTCATGCCTAGCATGCTGATGACAATCGCCACCAGCGTTCGCAAGGCAACACGCTCGTTGAGAAAAACCCGCGAAAACAGCGCGGCGAACAGAGGCGCGGTACTAAGAATCACCACCACGTTAGCTACGTTGGCGTTCATCACCGCCAGCACGAAAAGCGCCGAAATCAGCCCAAGCAGTATTGCCGAGACCAGTGAGGCGAACGGATTGACGCGCAGCCTGACCAGCCGATTGCCTACAAGGGACAACAACCCCAGCACGCTGAACATCAAAAAACCGCGCCAGAACACGATGGTCCAGCCATCAGTATCGGCAAGGCGAATCAGCAGGCCATCAAAGCTGAGGAATATCACCCCCAGTACCACCATAAGCAAGCCGCGTTGATAAGCACTTAGCTGCATGGGTCTGACTCCTGATCGGCAAAAAAGATAACCGCCCACCGAAGGGGCGAGCGGTTAAGCGTAACAGTGGATCACTGGCTTAGGGGAGACCAGGAGATGCGCGAGTACTCCAGTTTCGCTTTGCTGCCGCCCAGGCGTATCCGCCCAAGTGGCAAACAGATCAACACGAGACAGAACACCACAAACATATTGCCTGCAATCATGAACAACCATCGACCAGCTTTTGGCAACGCCCAACGGGGTATTAGCGGCCAGTTACGGGTACACTGACAGGCCAAACGACCAACACGTGAGAGGGTGCCGTCATGATGATTGTGGAACTGATTGATGGTGACGATTTTCGAGCGCGCCTAACCGCGCTGGGTATCGATATTCCTGATGGTGCCGACCCCGATACATGTGCGCGTATCGCGGCACAGGCGCATCAGCAAAAAGCGGTTCCAGGACTCCCTGCACTGGTCCACGAACTCATGGCACAGCAAGCCATCATGCTACCGTCGGTACGCCAAGCAATTGAGCGTTTCCTGCCCTTTGAGTGATGGCTAATCAGTAATGGATAAATAGCGCCTGACAGCGGGCCCGCCAGCACGGGCCCGTTTGTTATAAAAGCGTTCTAGCCCTGGGCCAACTGTAGCGCTACGCTATCGCTGCCCAAGTTGGTGAGCATGCACTCGGCGTACCAGTCGATAAAGTCGATAACCCCAAACTCATAGGTTTGTGAATAAGGCCCCGGCTGGTAGGCCTTTGAATTGATGCCGCGCTGGTTCTCTTCCACCAGTTGGCGATCCTGATCGTTGGTGGCATCCCATACGTGGCGCATGTTTTCAGGATCGTAATCCACGCCTTCCACCGCATCCTTATGCACCAGCCATTTGGTGGTGACCATGGTTTGCTGTGGGCCGAGCGGCAACACCCGAAACACCACGGCATGATCACCCATGAAATGGTTCCAGGAGTTGGGCAGGTGCAGAATGCGCAGCGATCCCATATCCGGGCTGGTCAGCCGGCCCATGAGCTTCTGGCAGCCCGGCTTGCCGTCCATGGTCATGGAGACCACGCCATCGAGTAGCGGCGTTCTCGTCACGCGATTGCGCTTGCCAAAGCGTTTTAGCTGCCAGGGTATCTGCTCGCCGTTCCAGTCGGCCTGCTTGCGGGTTACCAGATCCTTGTACTTATCTGTCGCACGCGGGTCTTCGGTATCGTCAAACTCGATCAGCGAGTTAAGCAGCTCTGGGTGCGCGCCGTTACAGTGGTAGCACTCACGGTTGTTTTCGATGACCAGCTTCCAGTTAGCCTGCTCGATAATGCTCGACTCAGCGGCGACCTTGACGTTATCCATCTGGTACGGCTCAAGGTAATGCTCAAGGGTGACCAGAAAATCATCGATGGCCGGCGGGTTATCACTCAGGTTGATAAACACAAAGCCGCCGGCGGTACACACGCTGACGGGCTTCAAACCAAACTGATTAAGATCGAAGTCAGTGCCCATATCGCTTCCGGCAAACAGCAACCGGCCATCGAGCTCATAGGTCCACTGGTGGTAGGGGCACACCAGCTTGGCGACTTTACCCTTGTCCTTGGTGCACAGCCGTGAACCGCGGTGGCGACATACGTTATGAAACGCATGAATCTGACCTTCGCCGCCGCGCACGATAACAATCGGGTTGTCACCGATCTCTAACGTCATGAAATTGCCCTTGGCCGGGATCTCACAGGTCATGCCCGCAAATAGCCATTCCTTTTCAAAGACTTCCTGCATATCGAGCGCAAACAGGCGGGCATCGTTGTAGAACGGTTGGGGTAGAGAAAAGGCGCTCGCCCGGGACTGCAGCATATCAACCGTCGCTTCACGCATGAATGCCAGTGGGTCGTTGTGTGTGTAATCCATTGTCTTGTTCATACCAGATATCCTTTTTAACACCGCCTCCCTTACTCAGGACGGCGACAGGGTCGTTAACCAAACGTGATTGTCTTGTTGTTAAGTTGCGTAACCTGGCGATTGTGTGAAGCGCGCAGCGCTTGTTACTTATTGATGGATTGTGGTGCAGGGCTTTTGCCGTCAATTATCTGCCCACGACACTATGTGGCGTGGCGACGACGTAAGCGGAGATTTTTGATCAGCAGAAGGTGTTGCAAGGTAAGCGTGTGTCGCTAACAGGCAAGCTGGCCGCAAAGCGCGTACCCAGAATGCAGGGTAATGGTGCTGGGCCGTGCAAACAGGACGGGCCGGTGAAGGCAACCCGATAGCACAGCCATATTGAGACGACGATGACAATGAACTTCTTCAATCCCGTCACTACCCAGACCTGGACCAACGGTCGCCACCATGTGCGGTGCGTCAAGATCATTCAGGAAACCTTTGACGTTCGCACGTTCTGCTTTATGGCTGAACAGCCGGTAATGTTCTTCTTCAAGCCGGGCCAGTTTGTGACGCTGGAGCTTGAAATAGACACTCAGCCGATCATGCGCTCCTATACGATCTCAAGCTCTCCCTCAGTGCCTTATAGTTTTTCAATCACGGTCAAGCAGGTGCCAGGCGGCCATGTCTCCAACTGGCTGCACGCCAACCTCAAGGTAGGCGACGAGCTGGTAGTCCATGGCCCGGTGGGTAACTTTAACTCAATCGACTTTCCTGCCGAAAAGGTGCTGTTCCTCTCCGGCGGAGTGGGCATTACCCCACTGATGTCGATGACCCGCTGGTTCTTCGATACCAATGCCAACGTAGACGTCGAGTTTATTCACAGTGCACGGGCGCCACGTGACGTCATCTATCACCGCGAGCTAGTGCATATGTTCTCGCGTATTCCCGAGTTCAAGCTGCATATCGTGTGCGAAAAGAAAGACGATATTGGCGAGGCGTGGGCCGGCTACCGGGGCTTTCTGACCCAGCCCATGCTTGAGCTGATGGCACCGGATTTTCTGGAAAGAGAAATATTCTGCTGTGGCCCGACGCCCTATATGAACGCCATCAAGGCGATTTTACGCGCTAACAACTACGACATGGATCACTACCATGAAGAGTCGTTTGGCGCCACGCCGATGGACGTTCAGGAAGATGTCCTGGAGCTTGCCGAACAGGCCGAAGTGGCAGCCGAGCAGGCCGAGCCCGAGGACCTGATCAATATCGAATTCGCCCAATCGAACAAAAGCGTGCGTATTCAGCCAGGCGAGACGGTGCACGCGGCGGCGGCCAAGCTGGGCCTGCATATTCCCAAGGCCTGCGGTATGGGCATCTGCGGCACTTGCCGGGTGGAACTGAAATCCGGTGAAGTGGAAATGGAACACAACGGCGGCATTACCGACGAGGATATTGAAGAAGGCTACATCCTGTCCTGCTGCAGCAAACCGAAAGGCGATCTGGTGGTCGATTTCTAACGCGGCAAGCCGATGCTCTTCAAGCAGGTCTGCCAAAAGCGGATACCGACGTGCTTCGGTATCCGTTTTTTATGCCGCTAACTCACCATAAGCAGACACAAAAAAATGCTCATGGCCTTTGGCCATGAGCATTTTCAGCGTTGATTAACCGTTCTTTCGACGCTTAATTAGGCAACGCCCAGCATTCCATGGGGGTCGAGTACAAACTTGCTCGCCACGCCCGCATCGAACTGCTCGTAGCCGGTCGGTGCATCTTCAAGCGAAATAACCTGCGCATTAACGATCTCGGCAATGTTCAAGCGCCCGTGCAGGATGGCTTGCATCAGTTGGCGGTTGTACTGTACCACCGGCGTCTGGCCTGTATGGAAAGAGAGCCCCTTGGCCCAGCCCTGGCCAAAGCGCAGGCTCAGATTACCAGTTTGCGCGGCTTTCTCGGTTGCGCCCGGATCTTCGGTCACGTAAAGCCCCGGAATGCCGATGGAGCCACCCTCACGGGTAACTTCCATCATCTGGTTAAGCACCACCGCCGGCTGCTCCTTACCGCCGTGTCCGATCGCCTCAAAACCGACTGCATCAATGGCGCTGTCAACGCTGGGCTCGCCGACCACCGCGGCAATCATTTCGCCCAGACGGTCATGCTTGCTCAGATCAATCGGCACAAAACCCATCTTGCGAGCGTGCTCCAGGCGCTGCTGATTGAAGTCACCAATCATTACCACGGCCGCCCCTAACAGGCGCGCCGAGGCTGCTGCGGCTAGCCCCACCGGGCCTGCGCCGGCAACGTAAACCGTAGAACCCGCACCCACGCCGGCTTTCAAAGCGCCGTGGAAACCGGTCGGGAGAATATCGCTCAGCATGGTCAAATCGCGGATCTGAGTCATGGCCTGGTCGCGATCCGGGAACTTGAGCAGATTGAAGTCGGCGTAAGGCACCATCACGTAGTGCGCCTGCCCGCCTACCCAGCCGCCCATGTCGACATAACCGTAGGCACCGCCCGCACGATCATCGTTAACATGCAGGCAAAGGCCGGTATGACCTTCCTTGCAGGTACGGCAGCGGCCACAGGCCACGTTGAAAGGCACTGACACAATATCGCCAATGCTGAGGAATTCAACGCCCTTGCCCTTCTCGATCACCTCACCGGTGATCTCATGGCCCAGCACCATACCCGCAGGCGCCGTGGTCCGTCCGCGCACCATGTGCTGGTCGGAGCCACAAATATTCGTTGAAACCACTTTCAAAATGACGCCGTGATCAATGGGCTTGCCATTGGGCGTTTCCATTTTCGGGTAGGCGATATCCTGAACTTCGACCTTACCGTCGCCGATATAAACAACACCACGATTGTTGGACATGCGGAATCCTCTCTTCTGGGCACTGGCGCAGTCTCAAGAACGCTCTCAATAACTGCGCTGGCATCATTATTCTTGAATCGAGCTGGCGTATTTGAAGCACCTGCGAAAAGTGCTTCCGAACAAGCAGGCCAACTAAAAACATCAACCTGTTGCCGCAGCATGACGCACCCGGCCCCCCCACAATTACTCATAAGCGACGTCGAACAATAAATGGGCGACGCCTCATAAAGCCCCATAAAAAATTCAGGCCAATGTCGCAAATACGCCGAGCGGTGACGTCGGCAAGCATCTTGGGGGAAAGGCCCAACGATACTATCGCTGCAGGATAGCGTTGATCGGTGATGTGATTACCGACGCTAAAAGACTTCCGTATCGAAAAAAGCGACTAGCATGGAGACGCAGATGGCTCACAACAATTTTTCTCCCGACGCCCGCTTGGCTAACTACGACACAGCACTTGCTTCGGCAATTGCTGAAGAGACAGTGCGTCAAGAAGCCCATATCGAACTGATTGCTTCTGAGAATTACACCAGCAAACTGGTCATGGAAGCCCAGGGCACTCAGCTGACCAACAAATATGCGGAAGGCTATCCGGGCAAGCGCTATTACGGCGGCTGTGAATTCGTCGACAAGGTTGAAGCGCTGGCGATCGAGCGGGCATGTAGTCTCTTTGGCGCCAATTATGCCAACGTACAGCCCCACTCCGGCGCTCAAGCCAATGCGGCTGTGTTCATGGCGCTGGTAAGCCCCGGCGACACCATCCTGGGCATGAGTCTGGCCCACGGCGGCCACCTGACTCATGGCGCGGCGCCGAACTTCTCGGGCAAGCACTACAACGCTATCCAGTACGGCTTGGTTGAAGGCACCGGTGAGATCGACTACGAAGAAGTCGATCGTCTGGCGCGCGAGCATCAGCCGAAAATGATCATTGCTGGCTTTTCGGCCTATTCACGGGTCGTTGACTGGCGTCGTTTTCGCACCATCGCCGATGAAGTTGGTGCCTATCTGATGGTTGATATGGCCCACGTAGCCGGGCTGGTGGCCGCCGGGCTCTACCCAAGTCCGCTGCCCCACGCTCATGTCGTAACTACCACGACTCACAAGACACTGCGCGGCCCGCGCGGCGGCTTGATTCTGTCGGCCGATGGCGACGAGACGCTGTACAAAAAGCTCAACGGCGCGGTATTCCCCGGCCAGCAGGGCGGCCCGCTGATGCATGTGATCGCCGCCAAGGCCGTCGCGTTCAAGGAGGCCATGAATCAGGGTTTCGTCAACTATCAGCGCCAGGTCATCGAAAACGCCCGCACCATGGCCCGCGTCTTCGTTGAGCGCGGCTTTGACGTCGTTTCCGGCGGTACCGACGATCACCTGTTCCTGGTCTCGCTGATCAAGCAAGGCATTACCGGTAAAGATGCCGATGCGGCACTTGGGCGTGCACATATCACGGTCAACAAGAATACCGTGCCCAACGACCCGCAAAGCCCCTTCGTTACGTCGGGTCTGCGCATCGGCACGCCGGCGGTGACCACTCGCGGGATGGTAGAGGCGGACTGCGAACAGTTAGCTGGCTGGATCTGCGACATTCTGAATGTACTTACCGACCAGCAGGACACCACGGCGGTAGAAAACCAGGTGCGCGAAAATGTCTCCGATCTGTGCGCCCACTACCCGGTGTATGGCCAAGCCCAAACCACGAGTGAGCAAGTGGCCGATAGTGCAACCTCAGTCGCCTGACGATAGCCGCAGCGGGCTCCACGGAGCCGATCAAGGAGAAACTTTATGCAACGTTATTCCGGCTTCGGACTGGTCAAACATGCGCTCGGGCACCACGAAAACTGGGAGCGCCAATGGCGCAACCCCGAACCTAAAAAGCGCTACGACGTCATTATCGTCGGCGGTGGCGGCCACGGGCTAGCCACCGCCTACTACCTGGCAAAAGAGTTCGGCATCAAAAATGTCGCCGTGGTCGAAAAAGGCTGGCTGGGCGGGGGTAATACCGCACGTAATACGACCATCGTACGTTCCAACTACCTGTGGGATGAAGCGGGACGGCTCTATAACCACTCGCTGGATCTATGGAAAGGCCTTTCCCAGGATCTGAACTACAACGTGATGTTTTCCCAGCGCGGCGTGCTCAACCTGGGCCACACCTTGCAGGATATGCGCGACATTCAACGCCGCGTTCACGCCAACCGCCTGAACGGCATCGACAGTGAAGTGGTCACCCCCCAGCAGATCAAGGAGATCGAGCCTGAGCTGGATATCTCCACCCGCGCCCGCTACCCGATCATGGGGGCTTCCTGGCAGAAGAGCGCGGGCGTTGCACGCCACGACGCGGTCGCCTGGGGATATGCTCGCGCCGCCGACGCGCTGGGTGTCGACCTTTTGCAGAATACCGAAGTCACCGGCTTCAAGATCCGTGACGGCAAGGTGCTCGGCGTCCATACCAATCGCGGCGATATCGAAGCCAACACCGTGGGCTGTGTTGCGGCGGGTAATTCCGGCGTGCTGGCCAACATGGCGGGCATCAAACTGCCGCTAGAGTCGCATCCGCTACAGGCGCTGGTCTCCGAGCCGCTCAAGCCAATTCTCAACACCGTCACCATGTCCAACCACGTTCACGGCTATATCAGTCAGTCCGACAAAGGCGATCTGGTCATCGGTGCCGGTATCGACGGCTACATAGGCTACGGCCAGCGTGGCAGCTACCCGACCATTGAGCACACTCTTCAGGCCATCGTTGAGATGTTCCCGATGTTCTCCCGGGTGCGCATGAACCGCCAGTGGGGCGGCATTGTAGATACCTGCCCTGATGCCTGCCCGATTCTGTCCAAGACAAAGGTCAAGGGTCTGTATTTCAACTGTGGCTGGGGCACCGGTGGCTTCAAGGCGACCCCCGGCTCCGGACATATTTTCGCCGCGAGTCTGGCCAAAGGTGAAATGCATCCCATCGCTGCGCCTTTTTCCATCGATCGTTTCCATACCGGTGCGCTGATCGATGAACACGGCGCTGCTGGCGTGGCGCACTAAGGAGAGCCCATCATGTTTTATATCTTCTGCCCTTACTGCAAGGAGCACCGCGAGGAAGAGGAGTTCCACGCTCGCGGCCAGGCCCACCTGATGCGCCCCTCCGATCCGGACAATACCAACGACGAAGAGTGGGGCGACTACCTGTTCTTCCGCAACAACCCGCGCGGCATTCACCACGAAATGTGGGTGCACTCAGTGGGCTGTCGCAAGTTTTTCAATATCACCCGCAACACGGTGACCTACGAGATCCTTGAAACCTACCCCATGGGTGAGCAGCCGACCATGACGGCGGCAACGCCCAACGTTCGTCACGAACAAGGCGTTCAAACGGCCGATGGTGGCTGGCAGACCGTGGGCGCACGCCCTGAAAGCAAGGCACTGAACGAGGAGGCCTCGTCATGACCCAGAAAAATCGTATTGATGCCGGCGGTCGCGTCGATCGCTCCCAGGTGCTTGAGTTCACCTTTAACGGCCAGAGCTACCAAGGTTTTAAGGGCGACACGCTGGCCTCGGCACTGCTCGCCAACGGCGTGGATATCGTCAACCGCAGCTTCAAGTACTCACGCGCTCGCGGGATTGTCGCCGCAGGTGCTGAAGAGCCCAATGCGGTCGTCCAGCTAGGCGCCCGGGATAACACTCAGGTGCCCAACGTCCGTGCCACCCAGCAAGGCCTGTATAACGGTCTGGTGGCGCGTAGTACCAACGGTTGGCCTAACGTCCAGCGTGACGTAATGAGCTGGGTAGGCCGCCTGGGTGGTAACTTCATGCCGCCGGGGTTCTACTACAAAACCTTCATGGCTCCTGCCTCAATGTGGATGACTTATGAGAAGTACATCCGCATGGGCGCGGGCCTGGGCCGCGCGCCCACTGAATCCGACCCAGATATCTACGATCACATGCATCATCACTGCGATGTGATGGTGATTGGTGCGGGCCCGGCGGGTCTTGCCGCGGCGCTTACCGCCGCCCGTGCCGGCGCCCGCGTTATCCTGTGCGACGAGCAAGAAGAAATGGGCGGCTCGCTGCTGGACAGCCGCGAGACCCTTGATGGTATCGCCGCGTCGCGCTGGATTAAGCAGACACTCAACGAGCTTGCTGGTATGGAAACCGTGATGCTGTTGCCGCGCACCACCGCTAACGGTTATCACGATCACAACTTTGTCACGCTGCACGAGCGGCGTACCGAGCACCTGGCCGATACTGCTCGTGAAGCGGGCTTCCCCGATGAGTCGCGGGCACGGCTGCACCGCGTGCGCGCCGCCCAGGTGGTGCTGGCCAGCGGCACCCACGAACGCCCGCTGGTGTATGCCAACAATGACCTGCCAGGCAATATGCTCGCCGGAGCGGTCTCCAACTACATCCGCCGCTATGCGGTGGTGCCCGGCAACAGCCTGGTGCTCACCACCAGCAACGACCACGCCTATCGTGCCGCGCTTGACTGGAAAGAGGCTGGGCGCAAGGTCGTCGCGATTGTCGATGCGCGGGCCACCCCCGACGGCGACCTGGTTCGTCAGGCCCGCGACAGCGGTATTCGCGTTATCACCGGCAGTGCCGTGATTGAGTCGCGTGGCAACCAGCGCGTCACCGGGGCACGGGTTTCTGCCATTGATCTCAAGCGCCATGCGGTGACCGGGAAGGTCGAAGAACTTGTGTGCGATACCATCGCAAGCTCTGGCGGCTATAGCCCGGTGGTTCACCTGTCTTCACACACCGGTACGCGGCCCGTCTGGAATGATGAGCTGCTGGGCTTTATACCCGGCAAGGTCAGGGGCATGCAATCGGTAGGCGGCGTGGCCGGTTACTATGCGTTGAGCGAGACACTGGCTGATGGCGCTCGCGCTGGCCGCCTGGCCGCGCTGGAAAGTGGCTTTAACAACGCTCAGGATATCGTGCTGCCGGCTACTCAGGCGCGACGCGACGCTCCGGCCTGCGCACTTTATCAGGTGCCCCATGAAAAGAGCGCCCTACGTGCCCCCAAGCAGTTTGTTGACCTGCAAAACGATGTCACCGCCGCGGGCATTGAAGTGGCCACCCGCGAAGGCTTTGAATCCATCGAACACGTCAAGCGCTACACCGCACTGGGCTTTGGTACCGACCAGGGCAAGCTGGGTAACATCAACGGTATGGCGATTGCTGCACGCTGCCTGGGTCGATCGATTCCTGAAGTAGGCACCACCGTTTTCCGGCCCAACTACACGCCGGTTACCTTTGGCGCTATCGTTGGTCGCCACTGCGGCGAACTGTTTGATCCCAAACGCTACACCGCGCTGCACGAGTGGCACGTGGAAAACGGTGCCGAATTCGAGGACGTGGGGCAGTGGAAACGTCCTTGGTACTTTCCTCGCTCGGTCAACGGTAAAAAAGAAACCATGCACGAAGCGGTGGCTCGCGAGTGCCTGGCGGTGCGCGAAGGCGTGGGTATTCTCGATGCTTCCACACTTGGCAAGATCGATATTCAGGGGCCGGATGCCCGCGAGTTCCTGGGCCGCATCTATACCAACAAGTGGGCCCAGCTCGCCCCCGGGCGCGTGCGCTACGGCCTGATGTGTAAAGACGACGGTATGCTGATGGACGACGGCACCACCAGCTGTCTGGGCGATAACCACTTCCTGATGACCACCACCACCGGTGGCGCGGCAGGCGTGCTGGAATGGCTGGAGCTGTGGCACCAGACCGAATGGCCCGAGCTTCAGGTCTACTTCAATTCGGTAACCGACCACTGGGCGACCATGACCGTAACCGGCCCGGATGCGCGTAAGCTGCTTTCCGAGCTAACGGACATGGATCTTGATAAAGAGAACTTCAAGTTCATGGATTGGCGCGATGCGACGGTCGCCGAAGTGCCCGCGCGTATCTTCCGTATCTCGTTTACCGGGGAGCTGGCGTTTGAAATCAACGTGCAGGCCAACTACGCCATGCACGTCTGGAAAAAACTCTTTGAGCACGGCAAGAAGTATGACCTGACGCCCTACGGCACCGAGACCATGCACGTACTGCGCGCCGAGAAAGGCCTGATCATCGTGGGGCAGGATACCGACGGCTCGGTGACCCCGGAAGATCTCGGCATGCAGTGGGCCATCGGTTACGACAAGCCCTTCCCATGGATCGGCAAGCGGGCCCTGTCACGCCCGGATACTCGCCGCCAGGATCGCAAACAGTTTGTCGGCCTGAAGCCCAAGGATCCCACGGTGGTGCTGGAAGAAGGCGCGCAGATCGTGTTTGACGGAAAACAGTCGATTCCTATGGATATGAAAGGCCACGTAACCTCCAGTTACTACAGTGCGTCGCTCAAACATGGCTTTGCCCTGGCCGTGGTGATGGGTGGTCACGAGCGAATGGGCCAAGCCGTGTATATCCCCATGGCGGACGGCACGGTGCATGAAGCCGAAATCGTAAGCCCTGTGTTTATCGACCCAAAAGGAGAACGCCAGCATGTCTAACGTGCGAGAGTTCAACACCGTGCCTGACGGTCACCCGTCAGTTGAGTCTCCCCTGGCGTGGAGCTATCAGCAGCAACACACAGGCATTGTGCTGCGTGAAAAAGCCTTGCTAGGCCACTTGGTGCTGCGTGGTGGCGCTATCGTGCTGGATGAGGCGGTTCGCGCAACGCTCGGCATCAGCCTACCGGCCAAGCCCAACGCGCTTGCGTTTGATGACAGCGGCGAGCGCTCGATTCAGTGGCTGTCGCCCGATGAGTGGCTGGTGATCGTGCCAGGCGGCGAGGAGTTTGCGTTGGAAAATGCGCTGCGCCATGCGCTTGGCGATGCCCACTACGGCATCGTAAACGCGAGTGGCGGCCAGACGGTACTGACACTTAGCGGCGAGAACGCCCGCGACGTGCTGATGAAATCGACGCCCTACGATGTGCATCCCAATGCTTTCCTGGTGGGAAAGGGCGTTACCACGGTCTTTGCCAAGGCCACCGTTGTCCTGCGCCGCCCTTCCGAGACGCACTGGGAGCTGGTGGTGCGCCGCAGCTTTGCCGACTACTGCTACCGCTGGCTGCTTGACGCCTCGGCGGAATATGGCATCGACACACAATAATAAGCCACAGGCCAGCATCGCTGGCCTGCCCTGACTTACTGATTAAGCTGATGAAAGAGAAGCGCCATGAGCCGAATGACGGATACCTGGATACTTGCCGCCCAATGCCCCAGTATTTTGGGCACGGTCGATGTCGTGACCCGCTTTTTAAAGGAGCAGTACTGCTATATCACCGAACTTAACTCCTTCGATGATCGGCTAGGCGAGCGTTTCTTTATTCGGGCGGAGTTTCGCCCCGAGCTTGATGCCTTCAACGAGCAGACGTTTCAGGAAAATTTTGAACACCGCGCGGCGGAGTTCGGCATGACGTTTGAATTGACCCCGCCGGCCAAGCGAACGGGCGCCGTTATTCTTGTGTCCAAAGCGGATCACTGTTTAAACGATCTGCTCTACCGCTACCGTACTGGGCAGCTGTCGCTAGATATCAAGGCGATCATCTCCAATCATCCGGATCTTGAGCCGCTCGCGAGCTGGCACGACCTGCCTTATTATCATTTGCCCATCACGCCCGACACCAAGGCTGAGCAAGAGACCCAGGTACTCGATATTATTGAAGGCACCGGGGCGGAGCTGGTGATTTTGGCGCGCTACATGCAGGTGCTATCGCCGCGCATGTGCGAGCTTCTGAGCGGGCGAGCCATCAATATTCACCACTCGCTGCTGCCGGGCTTCAAAGGCGCGAAACCTTACCACCAGGCCTATGACAAGGGCGTTAAGCTGGTCGGCGCCACGGCGCACTACATCAATAACGATCTTGATGAGGGGCCGATTATCGCCCAAGGGGTAGAGCCGGTTGATCATGCGCACTACCCTGAGGACCTGGTTGCCAAAGGGCGCGATATAGAGTGCCTGACGCTGGCCAGGGCTATTGGTTACCATCTTGAGCGACGGGTTTTCCTGCATAACGGGCGCACGGTCGTGTTCGGCAACTGACCGCGTATCATGCATAACGCGACGTTTTTCACTAAAGCCAGCAACACAATAGTTAAGTCTGTTCATCGGTTTTGACGATCGGTAAATAATGCGGCATTAATGCATGTTTATCCTGTCTTAAACCTGATGAGTCGGCTTTTTTATTCCCAATTAGAGGTCTTCCATGCCTATCAGTGTTTTCGATCTTTTCAAGATTGGCGTCGGCCCATCCAGCTCGCATACAGTCGGCCCCATGATGGCAGCCTTCAAGTTTGCGACGGTTCTGCGCGATAGCCAGATACTGGACCAGGTGGGCCGCCTGGAAGTGCACCTGTATGGCTCGCTTTCCGCCACAGGCATTGGCCATGGAACCGACCACGCCATTGTCATGGGCTTGTTGGGAGAGCGGCCTGACACCATCGACCCCTCGATTATCTTGCCGACCGTTGAGGCGTTAAAAGACACTCGCGGCCTGTCGCTGGGCCGCCAGAAAGATGTTGTTTTTGTTTGGGATCGGGACATTATCTTTCATGAAGAGAGCCTGCCCCACCACCCTAATGCTATGAAGCTTTGTGCCTTTGCTGAGGACGACAGCCTGCTGACCGCCAATACCTATTACTCGGTAGGCGGCGGCTTTGTGGTCGATCAGAATCAGGTAGATGCCAAGCTTGAAGACATGGATACGGCCGAGATCCCCTTCGATTTCAACTCCGCGGAAGAGCTTCTGGCCATGTGCAAACGCGAAAACATGAGCATTAGCCGCCTGATGCTGGAAAACGAGAAAACCTGGCGCGGCGAGCAGGAGGTCAGAGACGAGCTTTGGCGCATTTGGCAGGTCATGTGCGAGTGCATTGATAACGGGCTAATCCATGAAGGAATCTTACCCGGCGGGCTTAACGTCAAGCGCCGGGCAAGGCAGCTTCACCAACGCCTGCAGGCGGCCGAGCAGAACGACTGCCTGATTGCCTCTACCTTTTCCGCTATGGAATGGGTCAATATCTTCGCACTCGCCGTGAACGAGGAGAATGCCGCCGGTGGGCGTATGGTCACCGCCCCAACCAACGGCGCAGCGGGGATCATTCCCGCCGTGCTGCACTACTACATGAAGTTTCAGGCGGGTGCCAGCGAGCGCAACGTGGTGGACTTCCTGCTTACGGCCGGCGCAATCGGCATTCTATGCAAGAAGAACGCCTCCATATCCGGCGCCGAAGTAGGCTGCCAGGGCGAAGTGGGCTCGGCATGCGCCATGGCCGCCGCGGGCTTGGCTGAAGTCATGGGCGCCACGCCTGAGCAGGTCGAAAACGCCGCCGAAATCGGCTTGGAGCACAATCTGGGGCTGACCTGTGACCCGGTGGGCGGCCTGGTTCAGGTGCCCTGCATCGAGCGCAATGCGATTGCCACCGTCAAGGCGATCAACGCCGCCCAGATGGCCCTGCGCGGCGATGGCACCCACTTTATCTCCCTAGATAAAGTCATCCGCACGATGCGCGACACCGGAAAAGACATGCTGGATAAGTACAAGGAAACGTCCAAGGGCGGATTGGCCGTGAATGCCATTGAGTGTTAGAGCGTGCGCTTTAGCTATACATTTCTGAGCTAAAATACTATCTAGCGCTTTGTTCATTAAAAGCCCAAGTAATGCTTGGGCACATCGCCTTAATCAGCCGCCAGTACATTGAGAAGCTTTTGCGCGAACAGTACCGGGGCTTCTACTGAAGGTACGTGGCCCACGCCGTCCAAAACCATCAGTGAAGCACCGTCAAGCTCCATTGAAAGCGCTTGCAGCGTTGCAGGCGGCGTGGCTAGATCTTCACTGCCACCCAACAACTGTACGTTGGCGTGCTTGCCGGTCAGCTTTCCAATAAAGCTATCGCGCCCCAGCATTTCGCACAGCTGGGCGTAAGACTCATCATCGCCACGGCCCATTTGAGTGCACCAGCCGGCTTTCAACGCGGGGTTTGCCGCAAACGCCGCCGGTGCAAACCAGCGCGGCACAATCTCTTGGGCCATCGCCGCCAAGCCTTCCTGACGCACGCGGCCTGCACGGGTGCTCCACAGCTCCGCAGTGCCGATCACCGCGCCGGTGTTGGTTAGCGTGACGGAGAGCAGGCGATGTGCATGTTCGGCTATCAGCTGCTGACCAACCACGCCGCCTATCGAGGTGCCGGCGAAGTGAAAGCGCGCAGCGCCTGCAAGCTCTACCAGCGCAAGCGCCTCTGCGGCGAGATCAGCGGGGCTGATGCGCTTACCGCCCACTGCCTGGCTAGCACCATGACCGGGTAGATCCCAGGTGAGCACTCGATAGCTAGGCAGCAGCGCAGGAATGACGTCATCCCATACCGCTTGGCTCATGCCCAGCGGATGCGCCAGCAACACAAGTGGATTGGCTTCTGCCCCGAGCAGCCGGTAAGCCACGCTGCGACCGCTGATGATATGGAATGCCATAGTGCCCCCGTTAAACCCGTTCGATTAGCGTTGCGATACCCTGACCAACACCCACGCACATGGTGCACAGCGCGTAGCGTTTGCCGCTGTTTTGCAGCTCAAACGCAGCCGTCATGAGCAGACGTGCTCCTGACATGCCCAGTGGATGGCCAAGAGCAATCGCGCCGCCGTTAGGATTCACGCGAGGGTCATCGTCTTGCAAACCCAGGTCGCGCATGCAGGCCAGCGCCTGAGCGGCGAACGCTTCATTGAATTCAAATACATCGATCTCGTCGATAGAAACACCGGTACGCTTCAGCAGTTTCTGTACAGCCGGTACCGGTCCGTAGCCCATAATACGCGGCTCAACGCCTGCGGTGGCCATTCCAATAATTTTCGCTATTGGCTTAAGACCGTGCTGTTTAACCGCCGCTTCGCTGGCCACCAGCATCGCCGCCGCACCGTCGTTGACACCGGAGGCATTACCCGCCGTAACGCTGCCGCCCTCACGAAAGGGGGTTGCTAAGCCCGCCAGCTTATCGAGTGTGGTTTCCCGCAGATGCTCATCCTGATCAAATATCAGGGGCGCCTGTTTGCGCCGCGGGATCTCAATCGCCGTAATCTCTTGGGCAAAGCGCCCGGCTTTTTGGGCAGTCGCGGCTTTCTGCTGCGAGCGCAGCGCGAACGCATCCTGATCTTCCCGGGAGATATTGAACTGCTCGGCGACGTTTTCTGCGGTCTCCGGCATGGAGTCAACGCCGTAAGCTTTCTTCATTAGCGGGTTGATAAAGCGCCAGCCAATAGTGGTGTCTTCAATTTTTTGGCCACGAGAGAAGGCGCTATCGGCTTTGCCCATAACATAGGGTGCGCGGGACATAGACTCAACGCCACCAGCAAGCGCCAGCGCCATCTCGCCCGCTTTAATGGCGCGAAAGGCCGTGCCAACCGCGTCCATACCCGAACCACACAGGCGATTCATGGTGGTGCCAGGTACCGAGGTGGGGATACCCGCCAATAGCGACGACATACGCGCCACATTGCGGTTATCGTCACCGGCCTGGTTGGCGCAGCCCATAAAGACTTCTTCAATCGCCGCGGGATCAAGAGCCGGTGCTTCTGCCAGGACGGCTTTAAAAATGGTGGCGGCGAAATCATCGGGGCGTACGCCAGCTAAGGTGCCGCCAAAACGACCGATGGCGGTGCGTCGGGGATGGCAAAGGTAGACGTTTTTAATATCGACATCACTCATAAAAAACTCCTTATTCGCCGGCGTGAGCGCGTTCAGTACGTGCTTTCAACTCGCGTAAGATCGTCAGCTCTTTTTCGCTGGGCTCAGGCGTGCTTTCAAGCTGTTCAGCAAAGCGTACTTCCCACCCCGTAGCATCCATTACGTCGCTGCGGCTAATGCCGGGATGTAGCGATACCACCACCAGCTCTTTCGTCTCCGGATCGGGTTTCATCACGCACAGGTCAGTAATCACGCGGGTAGGCCCTTTGCCAATATTGGGTACGTTATCGCGCCCTTTCCCGTCACGACCAAAGCCTAACGTAGTCACAAAATCAACGTCCTTAACAAATGCCCGCCTGCTGTGCTTAAGCGTAATAAATACTTCGCCTGCGTTAGTGGCAATTTCTGGCGCGCCGCCGCCGCCCGGTAGGCGGACTTTGGGCGCTTTGTAATCGCCAATCAGCGTGGTATTCAGATTGGCAAAACGGTCGATTTGCGCAGTGCCTAAAAATCCCACATTGACCTTTCCGCCCTGCAGCCAGTAGCGGAACATTTCCGGTACCGCCACGGTGGTCAGCGCGGACTCACACAGTTCGCCATCGCCGATCGAAAGCGGCAGAATCTCAGGCTTGGTTTGTAGCGTGCCAGACTCATAGATCAGCACCACGTCAGGCGCGTGGGTCAGCCGCGCCAAGTTGGCGGCCTCAGAAGGCAAGCCGATGCCCACAAAGCAGGTCATGCCATTTTCAAGCGCCCGCGCCGCGGTCACTGACATCATTTCTGAAGAGCTATATTCCAGATTCATCAGGCGCGGCCTCCCACGTTAAACACGTTGTCATCAAGCCACTCAGTAAAGGTATCGCGGTCGCGGGCGATGGCATCCCACTCTTTATAAAAGCGATTGCTGCGGCCGTAATAGCCATGGGTATACGAGGGCAGCGCACCTTTCTCAGCCACCGCAATGGCGCTGATGGCCCAGCCGGGAATCACGCAGGCATTAGGGTGCGTATTAAGGTCATCAACGATTTCTTCTACGGTGACGATACTGTGCTTAGCCGCCAGCACTGCTTCTTTTTGTACACCGACAATCCCCTCCACCAGCACGTTGCCTTGGCGGTCGGCGCGCTGGGCGTGAATAATCGACACATCCGGACGCACTGACGGCACAGCGGCCAAGCGCTCACCGGTAAACGGGCATTCAATGAACTTGATTTGGTCGTTCACACTAGGCAACTCACTGCCCACATAGCCGCGCAGCACCGCGAGCGGTAAACCTGCCGCCCCGGCTTCAAAAGCACAGGCCATGGCCGCATGGCTATGCTCAAGAATATCGATCTTATGGGGCCAGCCTTTCTCAACCGCATCGCGCAGACGGTGTAGCGAGCCCACGCCGGGATTACCTCCCCAAGAGAAAATCACTTTTTTCGCGCAGCCCGCGCCAATCAACTGATCGTAGATAATATCGGGCGTCATGCGAATTAGCGTTAGATCACGCTTTTTCTGGCGGATGACTTCATGGCCCGCAGCAAAAGGAATGAGGTGGGTAAAGCCTTCCATGGCTACAGTGGCGCCGTCTTGGACGTAGCGCGCTACCGCGTCATGCAAGCTGAGAAACTCGGCCATATAGGATGCCTCTTAGCAGGTCGTTGGCGAATCGCAGGAGCCTGTTCGTCTTGCGAACATAGATTCTTAATGCGAACAATTTACTGCCGAACGCTAATCGGGTCAAACCCTACTGCGGGAGCTTAAGGTTTAATCGATAAATTTATGCTCCTAATAATTATCTTAAAATTCATATTTTTCAGACTATTATATAATTTCATCAGCTTTTTTAGCGTTCGCTTCATGAGCTCGCCTGCTACCAAGGTATAGTCTCACTAAGGCGCTCCACTCACCTTTTTTAACCGCGCAGATGACTGAATCGCTATACGCTGGCCACCGGCGTGACCGGTGAACCTATCGCGCCGGGTAAGCGCAGCGGTGGCGCTGTCAGTAAGAACCGATTACGTTCACGGCTATGCAGCCATTGCGCTAAGTCCTTCAGATACCACAGCTCCGCCAGCGGCAAGCCGAGCTTGAATAAGCAGTGGTGGTGCAAGGGAAGCTTGGAGCAGCAGCCAGGCTCCAATTCGCGATCCATGTTCTCTACCGCGTAATTATCGGCGCAGATGGCCGAAATCCCACTGTCGGTGATCCACTTCAGCAGGGCCTGATCGCTGCCGTCGAGCACGGCGCCAGTATTTTTCAGCACGTCCGGCTGCGGCTTGCCTTGCATATCCAGCAATGCCTCTGCGAAGCCCGTGCGCAATACCAGCATATCGCCACGCTCAATCACCACGTTCAGTTGCTCCAGCGCCGCCATCAGCGCCGCATGGCCTACCAGCGTTCTTCCCATGCCAAACACACGAACCAAATCAACCAATACGGCCCGGCCCTGCATACCATGCACGGCCATATTTTCAACGCCCAAACGCTGGGCATAAGAGTCATGCTGTTGATGGGGCTGCTGACTCAAATTGAGCACATCCTGGTCAGCCAAATAGCCGTTGTAATAGCGACGCTCTGGCTGCCCGTCATTATCGCCATCGAACAGAGCGCCCACATGGGCAAGCGAGTCCCACTGTGTGGAGTACTGCAGCGAGAGCTGAACCTGATCGTCACTAATAACGTCCTGTAACTCTGGGCTATGAGTGGCGAGAGGAAAATTGATGTACTGGTCATCACCGAGCGCCGTGGGAGATAGCTTTGGCGGTGAGCGGCGAGGATTCAGTACCTTGCCACCAGGAATATCCAGCGGCAGCGACAGGCAGAACGTTACGCCCTCAAGCACTTCCTTAACGCCTTTGAGCACCTGTTCAGGCCCAATCAGATTAACCCGCCCTAGCTGATCATCGGGCCCGAAATCACCCCAGTTACTGCCTTCAGGACGCTGTTTCCATCGTGGCTGATTCATGACTCTCCTTTTTGCTCATGCTGTGTGGCAATGGCAATAATACGTTGCAGGCTCTCTCGCTCCTGAGCCTGGTGTTGCGTCCGGGACTCCTCGCTCCAGCGGTAAAAGCCGCGCCCGGTCTTGGCGCCTAAACGCCCCTGGGCAACGTAATCTTCAAGCAGCGCAGCAGGTTCATCACGCGCATCAAGATCTGGATAAAGGTAGCGAGCGATATTCAGGTGAATATCTAGCCCGTTAAGGTCGCGCTGGCATAGCGGGCCATTGAGTGCCATGCGCACGCCGATGGAGTACTGCACGATGTCATCCAGCGCCTCGGCCTCTACCACGCCTTTCTCTAATAGCGAGAGGCATTCACGCATAATGGCATGCTGAATTCGATTGGCGACAAACCCAGGCACGCAGGTATTGAGCACCGCCGGGCGTTTTCCCAACTGTTTTAGCCAGCGACACGTCGTCTCCACGACCGCAGCCTCCGTATGGCTACCGGGAACCACTTCTACGGTAGGAACAATGTCTGCCGGATTAAAGAAGTGCGTACCTAGAAAACGTTGCGGTAGGCGCAGGCTACTTCCGATATCGTCGATAGGAATACCCGAAGTATTGGTCATAATGATCGTGGTGTCGGCCACGCTGGCCTCGATTTGGGCCACGACCTTCTGCTTGATGGCGATATTCTCGGTCACGCTTTCGATCACAAAATCTGGGGCCTGATTCATTTTCAACTGAGTGGTGAAACAGACGCCGGCAGCGCACGCCCCCATGCTCAGGCGGCTGGCTTCCAGCACCTGCGGGTTGGTATCCACCACCACCACGTGAACACCCTGCGCAGCCATTAACTTAGCTAGCGTGGTGCCCATCGTGCCGGCCCCCACCACAACGGCTTGCAATGAATCTTGTTGCATTAGCTTTGCTCCCTTCACGGCGTCTGATGAGCTTTGTAGTTAGGCTTAGACAAACGTCGCATTGAATAAAATCATAAGCGGGTTAACTATGACGCCACAAAACGAACTTATGTACGCTATGCGCACATAGTAGACAATGTCGAATATGCCGACAATAGAGGTCTTTACCAATGAATGCGCTGGCCAATTTCTTCACCCGGCTCGTTAATCGCTACATGCCTGACCCTCTGGTCATTGCCATACTGCTGACCGTGCTGACCATGCTATTAGCCGTGTTGATGCAGGGCACCAGCCCATTGGATGCGGTGCGTTATTGGGGCAACGGCTTCTGGGACCTGCTCGCGTTTAGCATGCAGATGACGGTTATCCTTTTAGCGGGCTATATTCTGGCCAAAACGCCATTAGTAGACGGTGCCCTCAACCGTATCGCTGCGCGCGTTAAAACACCCTTTATGGCGATTGTTGTCGCGACCCTGGTAGGCGGTATCGGGAGCTGGTTGAACTGGGGGTTTGGGCTGGTGATCGGCGGAATCGTTGCTCAGAAGCTGGCACTGAACGTGAAAGGCCTGCACTACCCTCTGGTGATTGCCGCTGCGTATTCAGGCTTTGCGCTTTATGGCATTGGCCTGTCGGGTAGCGTGCCGCTGCTGATTGCCACCGAAGGGCACTTTCTTCAGGACACCATCGGGCTGATACCGCTTAGCGAAACAATCTTCTCGCCTATTCTTTTGATCACCAGCGCCTTTATTCTTCTCACCCTGCCCTTTTTCAATGCTTGGCTGCACCCTAAAAAAGCCGCAGATATTGTTGAAATCGATCCAAGCTCCGTCGCTAAACCTGCCGAAGTCCCTCTGGCTAAAGGCGAAAAAGTCACCGTTGCTGAGCGCATGAATCACAGCAGATGGGTGGGCATCGGTATTGGCTTGCTGGGTATGCTGTATATCGCGCTGTATGCGTTTGATGGCGGTTCGCTAAACCTTAATACGGTCAACTTCGCTTTCCTTTTCCTCGGCATACTACTGTTTGCGTCACCGGCCCACTACCTAGCCGCCTTGGCAGACGGGGTACGCATCGTTTCCGGCATCATCGTGCAATATCCTTTTTACGCGGGGATCATGGGTATTCTGGTCGGCTCGGGCTTAGTAGTGTCGTTCGCTAATATCTTTGTGGATATCTCCAGCGCACAAACGCTGCCTATCTGGTCGTTTATCAGCGGCGGCATTATCAACTTGCTAGCCCCTTCTGGTGGCGGTCAGTGGGCAGTCCAAGGCCCGGTCATGGTGCAAGCCGCCACAGAGCTGGGTGCTTCCCAGGCAGCGACGGCACTGGCCGTGCAGATAGGCGATCAGTGGACCAACATGGTTCAGCCGTTTTGGATCCTCCCGGTACTGGCTATCTCTGGCTTGAAGTTACGCGATGTGATGGGCTATATGGTGCTGATCCTGATTTATCTGGGAATCATCTATGCCAGCGCTGTAATGATCTGGGGCTATCTTGGCGCCTAAAGAGCGCTGCTGACTAACCTTACTCAAGGATTCGCGCATGCCCTTTCTCATCGAAACGTTCGACAAGCCCGACCACCAGGCGCTACGCCTGGAAGTGCGCCAGGCCCACTTAGAGTATCTAGACGCCAACGTCACGCTATTGTTGGCCTGTGGTGCCAAGCTTTCTGACGACGGCACCACGGCTTCTGGCGGCCTCTATTTAGTCGATCTAGAAAGCCGCGAAGAAGCTGAACGCTTCATTAAGGCTGACCCGTTCCATAAAGCGGAGCTATTTGCCGAGGTCAACATCGTGCGCTGGCGGCAAGCCTACCTGAATCGCCAAAACACCCTGTAACGCGAACCCAAGGGAGACATACGATGCTGTTTCATGTGGAAATGACCGTAAAACTGCCGCCGGATATGCCGGCCGAGCAAGCCGCTGAGATTAAGTCGAAAGAAAAAGCCTACTCTCAGGAATTACAGCGCCAGGGTAAGTGGCGCCATCTATGGCGGGTGGCTGGCAGTTACGCCAATGTCAGCATTTTTGACGTTAATGACAACGCGGAACTGCAAGATCTTATTAGCGGTTTACCGCTGTTTCCTTATATGGATATCCAGGTAAAACCGCTGTGTCAGCACCCGTCATCAGTTCGCGAGAACGATGCATAAAAAGCACTGATTGCTTGCCCGCTAAGCGCAGGCTCACTCGATCGACATAGGCTGGGAATATCGGAATGAGTCAACACTCTGCTCAACACGAAAGCACCTCAAAACACTGTGCGGTGGTTACCGGCGGGGCCAGAAACATTGGCGAAGCTATCGCCTTGCGGCTTCAGCAGGATGGCTATCAGGTTATCGTAGTGGATATCGTCGAGCCGGATGCGGCGTCGTTGAAGGCCCACGCGCATCAAGTCGACCTTTCCGATGCGGATGCCACTCGGCGCGTGATGACCGACATTGCCGAACGCTATTCGGTGACTCGGCTGGTTAATAATGTCGGTATTGTGGCACCGGCACTGCTTGAAGAGGTGCAGCTTGAGGACTTCGATAAGTTAATGCACCTCAATGCGCGCTCAGCGCTGGTCTGCACCCAGGCGCTACTGCCGGCCATGAAAGCCAACGGTATGGGCCGCATCGTGTTGAACACCAGCCGTGTCGTGCTAGGCAAAGAAGCCCGTACAGTTTACAGCGCCACCAAGGGAGCGCTGCAGTCCATGGCCAGAACCTGGGCGCTAGAGCTTGCGCAGCACAACATCACGGTCAACTGCGTCGCCCCCGGCCCCATCGCGACTAGTGCTTTCTGGCAGAACAACCCGCCTGACTCTGAACGAGCCCGTCGCATCATTGATAATATTCCTCTGCAGCGTATGGGCCAGCCCGAAGACGTCGCCCAAGCAGTCAGTTTCTATTGCGACGAGCGCAGCGGGTTCATTACGGGCCAGACCCTATTCGTGTGTGGCGGCGTTACCGTCGGCTAAGCGTTTATTTCACCACGCCTTTTTGACGCAGAGCGCTGATATCTAAGGCGCTCTTATGCAGTAAATTGTGCAGGATTTGATCCGTGTCTTCGCCTAATTTAGGCGGAGGCTTGCAGTATTCCAGGGGTGTTTTGGAATACTTAATAGGATTAGCCACACTGGGCACGTCGCCCGCTTCAGATGCCAACGCTATCTTCATATTGCGCGCTTTAACCTGCGGGTCATCAAAGACTTGAGCAATCGTCTGAATAGGCCCACAAGGCACGCTGATGGTGCTTAAGGCCGCTATCCATTCACCGCTAGTGCGCGTTCGCGTGATCGCCACCATAATCGGGATTAGCTCAAGCCGGTGCTTGACCCGCTCAGGGTTGGTGCTAAAGCGCACATCAACGGCCAGTTCCGGCCGCTCGACCGCCTCGCAAAACCGCTTAAACTGCCCATCGTTGCCGATGGCGATAATCACTTTTTCGCCGTCAGCGGTCGGAAACGGTTGGTAAGGCACGAGATTAGGATGGTACTCGCCAGTACGGGTTGGAGAGTTACCGCTGCAGAAATAATTAAGCGCTTGATTAGCCAGCCAGCTGACCTGCACATCGAGCAGCGCCATATCAATATACTGCCCCTCCCCGGTCAAATGCCGATGATGCAGCGCACCGAGAATGGCAATGCTGGCATTCATACCCGTGGTCAGGTCGGAGACGGCCATGCCGACGCGCTGAGGGCCGGCGCCAGGCTCCCCATCGGCGGCGCCGGTTATGCTCATTAACCCTGCCTGAGCTTGGATCAAATAATCATAGCCCGCCATAGACGCCATGGGCCCCGTCTGGCCGAAGCCGGTGATCGAGCAGTAAATCAGACGCGGATTAATGGCCTCTAATGTGGCGTAATCGAGACCTTTACGCGCCAGCCCACCACTCTTAAAGTTCTCCACCAAAATATCGCTTTGTGCTGCCAGTTCGCGCACCAACGCCTGCCCTTCCGGCTGGCTAATATCGACCGTCACTGAATGCTTGCCGCGATTGGCCGAAAGATAATAGGCCGACTCGGCGGTATCCTTGCCCTGGCTATCTTTTAACCAGGGAGGCCCCCAGTGACGCGTATCATCACCCAGCGTTGGGTGCTCAATCTTAATAACCTCAGCCCCCATGTCGGCCAGTATCTGCGTACACCAGGGTCCGGCCATCACTCGGCTTAAATCCAGTACGCGCAAGCCTGTCAGTGGTCCCGCCATCGCGCTGTCTCCTGCCCTACAGAGGTGTTATTTAGCTGATTAAGCGCTCTTTGACGTTGAATCGTCTTGCTGTGCCTTGCGGCGTGCTTCTACAAAGCGATACAGCGCCAAGGCAATAGAACCAACAGTTAATGCGATGAAGAACCAAGTGATAGGGCCGCGCACAAAAATCGATAGATCATTAGACCCAATTAACAGCGAGCGACGCAGGTTGTCTTCAAACATCGGGCCAAGAATAAAACCGATCAGAAACGGCGCCGCGGGTATGGCAGCACGATTAAAGATATAACCCAGCACCCCGAAGGCCACCATTAGCCCTATATCAAAGGCATCGTTATTGACGGCATAAGAGCCGTAAACACAGAACATCAATACGATGGGAAATAGAATCGACTTAGGAATATCCGCAATTAGCGAGAAGTACTTGATGGCAACATTACCCACCACCAGCAAGATAACCGAGCTGAGCATAATACCCATGAACAGTGCATAGATAAGCGACAAGTTCTCCTGGAACATAATCGGTCCAGGTGTCAGACCATGCACCATAAAGGCGCCCAGGATAATCGCAGTGATGACATCGCCGGGAATGCCTAACGAGAGCAGCGGAATCATCGTAGCGCCCGCAACGCCGTTGTTACCGGCCTCAGCAGCGGCAACACCTTCAACCTCACCTTTGCCGAAATTGGCTTTATTAGGAGAACGGCGGCGCGCATCACTATAAGAAATAAACGCCGCAGCGGTGGCCCCAGTACCGGGAATCGCCCCAATAATAACGCCGATCAAGCTTCCGCGAACGATGCTTTTCATACAGCGCTTAAGTTCAGCAAAGGTCAAACCAACGCCGCTTGCTTTCGCTTTAATATGGGGTATTGCCTTCTTACGATAAAACTCCATGATCTCCGGTATCGCGAAAAGACCAATCAGTAGCGGAATAAAAGAGATGCTATCCATCAAGTTATAGTTATCAAACGTCAGGCGCTGAGAGCCGAATACACTGTCTAACCCCACCAAAGAGAGCAGGATCCCCAACAGTGCGGCCATCAGGCCTTTAATCATGGAACCGCTAGCGAGCGAAATAATGATGGTCAGTGAAAAGCAGATCAGCCAGAAGAATTCGGGGGCCCCGAAATTAAGCGCGATCTTGGCAAGATAAGCAGCAAAGAAAATCAGGGCGATATTGGAGATAAAATCGGCAATCACCGATGAATAAAGCGCCGCTTTCAGGGCTTTCTTCGCATGCCCCTGCTGCGCCATCGGGTAGCCATCAAGCAGCGTACAGGCCGAGGCGGGGGAGCCTGGCGTACGTATCAGGATAGCGGTAATCGAACCGCCGTACATACCGCCTTTATAAATGCCGACCAGCAGTAAAATAGCGGCAATGGGCTGCATAGAGAAGGTAAACGGCAGTGCCAGTGCTACCGCCATCGTTGCCGTAAGCCCTGGAATTGACCCGACTACCACGCCAATAACTACGCCCGCAGCAATCGCCAGGAAGTTTTCCAGGCTAAAGAATAATTGTATGACTTCCGAAAAATTTTCCATAGTTCACCTAGAGTGGTTCGCCTAAAATGGGTCACCTAAAACAATAATGAGCGACTTAGAGCCAGTACGGCATTATCGGAAGCGGCACACTCATTACTTCAGCAAATAAGAGTGTCACGGCGATGGGAAACAAAAATGCCATGCTATATACCCACCACGTGCGAACGGGATGCGCCACGAATAACACCACGGTTGCCAAAATGCCGCAGACTATTGCGCCTAACGTCTCAAAAAAGCCGATATAAAGCGCTAATGAAGCGATCATCATGATGAAGCGCAGTGACGAACCTTTTTCTATCCTCCGTTCATCCTCCCCGGGGCTGTATTCCACCAGCAAACCCTGAAAGATGAGAAGGATAGAAAACAGCAGTATCAGCCAGCCCACGATGGTCGGTAGCCAGCGAGGTGACATCATCGGATTTTGCAAAATCGCCGGTTCATTGATGTAGTTAGGCACAAGGTAAAAAACCAGCACAGCAGAAAACCCCAATAGAGCAATCCCCGCTATCACATCACTGGCATCTTTTATCTTCACCCTGCGCTTGGGGTCCGATGTCGTCATCGCTACCTTCTCCAAAGAAACAATAGAGGCGAGAGCATCAGCCCTCGCCCCAGTACTAAATAATTAATGGACGATTTCGTTTACTGGCTAATGCCCGCCTGTTCAGCAACCGCTTTCCAGCGCTGCAAGTCATCTGTGATAAATTGCTTAAACTCGTCACCGGCCACTGTGCCCGGCTGCGCGCCTAGCTGCTTAGCAAAATCTAGGAACTCTTCGCGCTGCATGACTCTAGCCAATGCATCTTGCATAACGCTTTGAGCTTCTTCTGGGAACGAGCTTTGCGCAATCAGACCAAACCATGCGGTGGTAACAAACTGATCAAGATCGTATTCACCAATTTCCGACAGCGTGGGAACATCCGGCAGATACTCAGAACGCTCGGCAGAGGTAACGGCCAGCGCGCGTAAGTCGCCCGAACGGATATGCGAAAGCACGGTTGGCATGTTTTCGAAAGAGACATCCACATCGCCACCCAACAGCGCCGGAAGCGATGCGCCACTGCCGGCAAAAGGTACTGCCGTCATGTTGGTATCCGTTAATGTTTTGAACAATTCACCCGACATATGGATGGAGCTACCCACGCCGCTATGGCTAAACGTCATGTTTTCTTCTTTGGCTGCTTCGATAAACTCGATGACGTTTTGATAAGGGCTATCTGCCGGGACGACCATCACGTTCGGAATATCGATCATGTTTTGTAGGAAAACAAAATCCTCGACCGGGTCATAGGTCAGGCCAGGGTAAATCGCGGCGCCGATAGTGTGTCCCGGCGATGCCATTAGCAGGGTGTGATCAATATCACGGCCACCGCGAGCGACTCGCCCGGTACCTACCGTGGAACCCGCTCCAGGACGGTTTTCGACAATGACGTTGGCATCCAGCTCCTGCGAAAGTAAATCAGCAACGCGGCGCGACAACACATCCGTAGTGCCACCCGGCGCATACGGCACAACAAGGTGAATGTCTTTCGTCGGCCACTCATCGGCGCTGGCAGTAGATGCCATCAAACCCAGTGCCAGTGCGCCGCTGCAAGCGGCCATGCATGTTGCGCTTAAGATATTTTTCATTTTTCATTCCTAATAGAATATTGTTTTTTGTGCGCATAGCGTACAAGTATTCGTAATACATACGGCGAGATTACTTCTTTGCCCCCCCTGAGCAAAACACAACTTTAGTATATGAAGGTGGAAAGACGATCCAAACAATGGGTGCTTTAGACAATAAAATACAATAGTTCGCATAGCGAACTATTTTGCAGTACTCTTTTAGCGACTTAAAAATAACGGATAGTAAACATGCAAGAAGAAACGCTTAATGAAGATAGCCGTGACTTTGTAACGGCCCTGGCGAGCGGCCTGGAAGTGATACGCACCTTTGATCACGAACACCCACGCATGACGCTAAGTGAAGTCGCGACGCGAACGGGGATGAATAGAGCAAAAGCGAGACGCTTCTTACTGACGTTGCACGCACTGGGGTATGTGCGTAAGCAGCAGCGCTATTTTGAGCTCACGCCACGGGTGCTACAGCTTGGTTACGCATTTTTATCTGCTAATAACTATCAGGGCGTGATTCAACAATACTTGGAAGAAATTACCGATGAGACGGGAGAATCATCGTCACTCGCCGTTTTAGAAGGTAATGATGTGGTGTATGTGGCCCGCTCGGCGGCCAAACATCGCCTGATGACAATTACGCTTTCCGTGGGCACGCGGCTACCGGCAGCCTATACGTCCATGGGGCGCACGCTGCTGGCGCAGCTTAGCGATACGGATCTTGAGCACTTTTTATCCACCGTTGAGCTACAGCCGTACACAGATAAAGCCATTACCGATATTGATAAGCTACGAGATCAGATTCTAAGCGCTCGCCAACAAGGCTATGCCATCTCTGATCAAGAGCTAGACCCAGGCCTGCGCTCCATAGCCGCGCCGGTCTATGATGCTAAAAAGCACCTTTTGGGGGCTATCAACATAAGTACCAATGCGGCCAGGGTCGATTTTAATACGTTAGTGAATGTTTACTTACCTATCGTACGCAAAAAGGCCGCACAAATTCAGCTACACGTTAATTAGCCATCACCGCCTCTAATGCGGCCCGGTAGCCCTGGACGCCTAGCCCGGCAATTACCCCGTCTGCACGCAGTGAGATATAGGAATGATGCCGAAAGGCTTCGCGCTTATGGACATTAGATAAATGCACCTCAATGACGTGGCCATCAAAAGCATTGAGCGCATCAAGGATGGCCACAGAGGTATGCGTATAGGCGGCGGGGTTGATGATAATCGCCTGGGTACCATCAAGGCGCGCGGCGTGAATAGCATCAATCAGCACTCCTTCATGATTACTTTGTAAGCAGGTAATGTCCCAACCGGCCATTACCGCCTTCTCTCGTAGCATGTTATTCACATCATCTAATGTCTCAAACCCATAGATTTCTGGCTGGCGACTACCTAGCAAATTCAAATTTGGCCCATGTAATACCAATACTTTTCCCTGACTCATTGCTTTCTTCCATACGGTGAATTAACACATTATTTAGCCTAGCTATCTGTTCTATCACCTAACCCGCTAATGGCGCTAGGTCACGCCTGCAGATAACCACATTAGGCGGCATACTAGCGCCTGACTCTGTTGATATAGGCATCGTTTCATGACGCTTCCTCTCTACCTAGGCTTACCCATGTGGGCCAATCATGACTGGCTTGGCAGCCTTTATCCGCGCCATGCTAAAACAGAGCTACTCAGCGACTATGCCGCGGTATTTTCCAGCGTTGAGGGCAACACCACGTTTTATAGCGGCACGCCCAAGCCAGCGATCATTGCCGCTTGGGCCCGCCAAGCGCCGCCCCACTTTCGCTTCTGTTTTAAACTGCCGGCCAGCGTGACCCATGATCAACGATTAATGCGTTTAAAGGATGCATGGGCATTTCTAGCGGCACTTGAGCCGCTTCACGACCGTATGGGGCCTACGATGGTGCAGCTGCCGCGTGATTTTGGTCCGCAAGAGCTGCCTCAGCTTGAAGCGTTGCTGGCTGCCTGGCCTGCCCACTTGCCTTGCGCGGTGGAAGTCCGCCACCCGGAGTTTTTCCACAAAGGAGCCGCGGAAAAAGCCCTTAACCGTCTGTTGATAACTTATTCAACCAACCGGGTTATGCTCGACGTGCGCCCGGTCTTCTCTACCCCTGCAAATGGCCATCCAGGCTTGGCACATGCTCAGCAGGAAAAGCCGAAACTCCCACTTCACGTGCTTTCCACGGCAAATTATCCGGTGATTCGGTTCATTGGCCATATTGACAAAACAATTAATAGTGACTACTTCACTGCCTGGATACCCCGCCTAAAGCTGTGGATAAGTCAGGGGAAAACCCCTTTCTTATTTGTGCATACTGCTGACAACCGAGAGTCTCCTCACCTGGCCCGCTGGCTGTATAACGCACTAGGAGAAATAACGCCGCTACCTCCGCTTGCTCCATTTGCTGGTGAGAAGCAAAGCCAGCTGTTTTAGGGCACCTTTTTAGGTCAGCTAACTGGCATGCTGGCCATTGATCAGATAAATTGCGGTTACTTTCGGAAAATGGCGCTGGGTATGGCTCAATTTTCCGAAAACTAGCGCACAGCGCAGACTTACTGCTTACCTTCAGTACTTACACAACAATCGACTTAATGGGTGATGTATGGCGAAACTTGCACATGCACAATGGTCATCTCGTATGGGCTTTGTGCTGGCTGCCGCAGGATCGGCGGTAGGCCTGGGAAACATCTGGCGTTTCTCGTATATGACGGGCGAAAGCGGCGGCGCGGCGTTCGTATTGGTTTATCTAGCGTGTGTTGCGTTAGTAGGCCTGCCGATTCTAGTGGCGGAATGGATGATTGGCCGGCGCGGCCAAAAAAATCCAATCAACACCATGGCTGATTTAGCTAAACAGAACGGCAAATCACCTGCGTGGGCATTAATAGGTGCCAGCGGTGTATTAGCCGCCTTTTTGATTCTGTCGTTTTACAGCGTCATCGGTGGCTGGTCGTTAAACTACACACTAGGTTCCGTGATTGGCACCTTTAATGGCCAAGATGCCGACAGTATTGCCGACCTGTTTGGAGGAATGCTCGCCAGCCCGTCAACGCTATTGCTTTGGCACTCTGCCTTTATGCTATTAGTCGTTGGGATTGTGGCTCGTGGGGTAACGAAAGGACTGGAGAGCGCTGCTCGCCTAATGATGCCTGCGCTTATTGTGCTGATGCTGATACTGGTGGGCTACGGCGTGGCAAGCGGCTATTTTGGCGAGACGCTGGCCTTTATGTTCCGGCCTGACTGGAGTGCGCTAACAGGCGGTGTCGTGCTAGCCGCAATGGGGCAAGCGTTCTTCACCCTGTCGCTTGGCATGGGAATTATGATGGCTTACGGCTCCTACCTGGGTGAAGACGTTAACCTGATCAGCACCGCGCGTACGGTCATTATTCTAGATACCGCTATCGCCCTGCTGGCGGGACTAGCCATCTTCCCCATCGTCTTTGCCAATGGCTTAGGTGCAGGCGAAGGGCCTGGCTTAATTTTTGTCACGCTACCGCTGGCGTTTGGCAATATGGCAGGCGGCACGATTTTAGGCCTGATGTTCTTCCTGCTATTAACCTTTGCGGCGCTTACCTCGGCGATTTCACTGCTTGAGCCGGCCGTTGAAATGCTTGAGGAGCGCACTTCGCTTTCTCGCGTAATGGCGACACTGGTGAGCGGTATTGCGGTTTGGCTGCTGGGCGTCGCGGCGCTGCTGTCATTCAATGTGTGGTCCGACGTACTGCTGTTCGGCCTCAACATTTTTGACTTCCTGGATACCTTTACCAGCAAAGTATTGCTGCCGCTGACCGGCCTCGGCGCCATTGTGTTTGTCGCATGGTGCTTTAAACGCGAAAGCGTAGAAGCCGAACTTGGGCTGTCAGCTACCGGCATCAGCGTATGGAACATCATCGCGCGCTATGTAGCGCCCGCAGGCGTCGTTATTGTCTTCGTGACAGGGCTTATTTAAGCCGTCACTGCCTCGAGGCTTACTTTAGCCTCAGTGCAATTCGCCCTCTTGCCGCTCTTCATCGGGCAAGGGGGCGATATCCCGTGATAATTTCTGAAATTCACGATGCAGCTCAATACCCCGCCGCGCCCTTAGGCTACGCTGGGCAGCACTTCGCTGGCGCTGAGCATGCTCGTCTACTTGCATACTCATTAAAATATCAAGCAGTTCGCTTTTAACCGAGGTGATGCGTTCGACGTTTCTCATAATCGACGTTCCTCCAGGTGAATATGCTGTCGTTCACCTGCACCCATGGCGAGCGCTTTTCTTCACACTTTTCTTCACACAGTCGCCAAGACGATGCAGTGCAGCACTTCACTTCTTACTATAACCTACTTGACAAAATGATGACTGATCGTAAAAAAATCGCTTAACGGATATTAAACGCTCACCTCTATATCGCTTTCCTTCCCCGTTTACGCTATCGGTCAGGCATACTGTGGCAAAGACTTAAGCCGCACGAATCTAATGCTGCAAACGCAGCGCAGTGCATATTGGTTGTCAACGCGTCTGGGTAGCTCAGTCGTGCTGAGCCACCCAGTGTGCCGGAGAGCCAAGGAGCTGAATGTGAGTCGCGCCCTGTTCGATGAGATGAGACGCCGCATGGAGCACTTTCGCCGCTCCGAGCAGAAAGTGGCGCGGTTTGTACTGCGCAACCCAGAAGAGGTTATCCACATGCGCATTGTGGATTTAGCCTCCGAAGCGAAGGTCAGCGAACCCACCGTGGTGCGCTTTTGCCGGGCGCTGGGCTGCAACGGCTTTCAGGATTTCAAGCTACAGATGGCGCAAATGCTGGCCAGCGGTAGCCAGTTCGCACAATTCTCTATGAATGACAGCGACTCGGTGGCCGAATTTTCGCACAGCATTTTTGATTCAACCGTGGGCACGCTGCTGTCCGTTCGCGACCGGTTGGATAACGAAGCCCTCGGCCGCGCCGTTAATGCCCTCGCCATGGCCAACAGGGTGGAGTTTTACGGTTTTGGTGCCTCTGGCGCAGTGGCGTTTGATGCTCAGCACAAGTTCTTCCGCCTGCAAATCTCGACCTCTGCTTACGCCGACCCGCACATGCAGAACATGTCTGCGGTCACCCTCAACGATGGCGATGTGGTGGTAGCGATTTCACAAACAGGGCGAACCAAGGCGTTAGTGGCCAGCGTTCGTTTGGCTCGCGAAGCGGGCGCCACGGTCATTGGTCTGTGCCCCAGCGGCTCGCCACTCGCTGAAGAGGTGAGCCTGCCGCTGTATATCGACGTCCACGAGGACACCGAGATCTACACGCCGCTTAGCTCACGTATTGCCCATCTGGTGTTAATCGATGTTCTCGCCGTGGGAGTCGCCAAAACCCGTGGCCCGAAACTCGCCGAACAGCTCAAAGCCGTCAAGAAGAGCCTCAACACCCTGCGCTTTCCCGAAGAGTCTTAATGCTTAAAATAAAATAAGCGGCCATCACTGTATACACAGCCAGTGGGTAGGCTGTGCTAAACTGGCCGCCTATTTTTTTATCCGGCAGCGGCTACCATGGATGACGTCACGGCGATTCTCGATCAGCTCAACTCCGCCCAGCGCGAAGCAGTGAGCGCTCCTCAAGGCAACCTGCTGGTACTCGCGGGCGCAGGCTCCGGGAAAACCCGCGTGCTGGTACATCGCATTGCCTGGTTAATGCAGGCGGAAGGGCTTTCGCCCTACGCGCTGTTAGCAGTGACGTTTACCAATAAAGCCGCTAAAGAGATGCGCACGCGTCTTGAAGCCCTGCTAAGCCTATCACTACGCCATGTGTGGGTCGGCACCTTCCACTCTATCGCCCACCGCCTGCTGCGCACGCACTGGCAAGACGCCAAGCTGCCGCAGCACTTCCAAATCATCGACTCTGACGATCAGCTACGCCTGGTTAAGCGGCTGCTGAAAGATTATTCGGTCGACGTTGAGCGCTACCCGCCCCGCCAAGTGCAGCATTTTATTTCCGGCTGTAAGGAAGAAGGGCTGCGCCCCCATCAGGTTAATGTCGATGGCGATGCCTATATGGAGCAAATGGTCGAGCTTTATGAGCGCTATCAGCTAACCTGCGAGCGCGGTGGCCTAGTCGATTTCGGTGAGCTGCTGCTGCGAAGCCTAGAACTATTGCGCGATAACCCGACGCTGTTAAACCACTACCAGGAGCGTTTTGGCCACGTATTGGTGGACGAATTTCAAGATACCAACACCCTGCAGTACGCTTGGCTAAAACTGCTCACCGGTATGAAAACGCCAATGACCGCCGTCGGTGATGACGACCAGTCAATTTACGGGTGGCGTGGTGCCAAGGTGGAGAATATCAGCCGCTTTGAGCAGGAGTTCCCGCAAACCCATACCGTGCGTCTTGAGCAGAACTATCGCTCCACCAGCGCGATTCTAGAAGCCGCCAACACGCTGATCAGCAACAACAGCGAGCGGATGGGGAAAAACCTGTGGACCGATGGCATTGAAGGCGAGCCCATCTCGATCTACGCCGGGTTTAACGATCTGGAAGAAGCCCGCTATATCGTCGACACGATCAAAGAGAAGGTCGACGAAGGCTTTAATCGTCGCGACATTGCGATTTTATACCGCTCCAATGCCCAGTCGCGGTTACTCGAAGAAACGCTGATTCGCCAAGGCATGCCATACCGTATTTATGGCGGTCATCGCTTTTATGAACGCCTGGAAATCAAAAACGCCCTGGCTTACCTACGCCTGATGCTCAACCGCGATGACGACGCCTCATTAGAGCGTGTGATCAATGTGCCTACTCGCGGCATTGGCACACGCACCGTTGAGATTGTTCGCCTACGCGCTCGTGAGCAAAGCGTTCCGCTGTGGCAGGCGCTGCATGATGCAATAAATGATGGTTCGCTAAAAGGCCGAGCGGCCAATGCGGTGCAAACCTTCACCAACCTGATTGAACAGCTCGATAACGATGTCGCGGGCATGGCGCTGCACGAAATTATCGATCATGTGACGGTTCATACTGGCTTGATTGAGCATCACAAAAGCGAGCGCGGTGAGAAAGGCCAAGCCCGAGTAGAGAACTTAGAGGAACTGGTCAACGCCGCCCGCGCCTTTACCCAGGGCGATGTGTTTGAAGCGCCTGAGGCGGGCGAAGGCATGGCGGCGCTGGAAGCCTTTCTTTCAGAAGCGGCCCTCAATGCCGGCGACCACGAAGCCGAAGAGTTTGAAGACAGCGTACAGCTAATGACGCTGCACTCCGCCAAAGGCCTCGAATTCCCCGTGGTATTTATTGCCGGTGTCGAGGAAGGCCTGTTCCCGCACAAAATGTCGCTTGAAGAGCCGGGCAGGCTCGAAGAGGAGCGCAGGCTATGCTACGTCGGTGTCACTCGCGCGATGCAGAAGCTATACCTGACACACGCCGAAACCCGCCGCCTGCACGGTAAAGAAGTCTTTCCACGCCCCTCGCGCTTCTTACGCGAACTGCCGCCACATCTGCTCGAAGAAGTACGCCTTCGCGGGCATATTTCACGCCCGGTCACCGCCTCGCGCACCTCCTTTGCTCAGCAAAGCATCGAAAGCAGCGGCGATATTCCCAGCCTACATGTCGGCCAAGGCGTAGCGCACCCCGTCTTTGGCGAAGGAGTGATTCTGAATGCGGAAGGCGAAGGTGCTCGTGCCCGCGTGCAGGTCAGCTTTGACGGTGAAGGCGTTAAGTGGCTGGTACTTGGCTTTGCCAAGCTAACCCCGCTTTAAACGGTTAACGAATGAGCGTTGCGCTCAATGGCTTGCCGATTAAAACCCGCTTAGCGCATACTGGCGGACGGACACTGCGCGCGCCTGCGTGCTGACAAAAAAATCATACAATTTCCGGAGACTTACCCGCCATGCAACGCCGTAACTTTCTCAAGACCGTCGGCTTAGGTGCTGCCGGTGTCGCTGCTGCCCCCTTTGTAACCACTGCAAGCGCACGCGCTCAAGAAACCTATACCTGGGACATGGTCACCTCGTGGCCAAAAAACTTTCCTGCCCTGGGTACTGGCGCGAACGATTTCGCTCGCCGCGTTGAACAGCTTTCTAATGGTCGCATGCAGATCCGCGTTCACGGCGCAGGCGAGCTAGTGCCCGCGCTGGAAGTGTTTGATGCCGTTGCTGCGGGCACCGCTGAAATGGGTCACTCTGCCTCTTATTACTGGCGCGGAAAGGTGGCGGCTTCGCAGTTCTTTACGGCCGTGCCGTTTGGTATGACCACCACTGAAATGAACGCCTGGCTTTATCACGGCGGCGGTCAAGAGCTGTGGGATGAAATCTATGGCAAACACAATCTCAAGCCGTTCCCAGTAGGCAATACCGGTGCGCAGATGGCCGGCTGGTTCAAAAAAGAAATTAACTCGCTGGCAGATATGCAGGGGCTTAAGTTACGCTTGCCAGGCCTTGCGGGCGAAGCCATGAATGCCATTGGCGTCAGCACCGTTAACATGGCGGGCTCCGAGATTTTCACCTCGCTGCAAACCGGCGTGCTGGATGCCGCTGACTGGGTAGGCCCCTACAACGATATGGCCTTCGGCCTGCATCAAGTCGCTGACTACTACTACACCTCGGTGTGGAACGAGCCAACGGCGGTACTGGAAGGCACCGTCAATCTAGATGCGTGGAATGCGCTGCCGGAAGACCTGCAGGACGTCATTCGCGAAGCGGCGCGGGCATCAAACATGGCGATGAACAGCGAATTTGCCTATCGCAATGCCCAAGCGCTTGAAACGTTAGTAGACGAGCACGGCGTCCAGCTACGTACTTTCCCTGATGATGTAATGGAGGCGCTCTATGCTTCCTCACAGGAAGTCATCCAGAACCAGATAGATAACGACGAAGAATCCCGTCAGGTTTATGAGTCTTACTCGGCGTTCCAGAAGGTGCTGCGCCCGTTTACTGACGTGGGTGAATACGCCTATCTGAAGAGCCGCGATAGCGTTGGTGCCTAATAGACGGGTGCTTGATAAACAGATACTTAACACCTTGCCAAGCACGTAAAGGGCAAGCACGGCAAAGGGGCGCACTTGGCGCCCTTTTTCTATCTGAGATACGGCCTCTTGAATAACGCCATTAAGAAAGGCGCCTGACAAACTAACTAGTCGCTATGTACCGCTCGGATACGACCGTTGTCGTCTAGTGCCACCATCACAAAACGCGCTTCCGTGACTTTTTGGTGCTCTGCAATCTGCTGCCCATGAGGCGGACGCACCCATACTTCTACGTCGATCTTAATCGAGCTGTGGCCGATCTTTTGCACCTGGGTATAGACGCTGATCATGGAGCCAACGCGCACCGGGCTTAAAAAGTCCATTGCTTCAATTGCCACGGTCGCTGTGCGTCCGCCTGCTTCACGCCCGGCCGACAGTTCGGCCGCCTGATCCATGTGATTGACCAGCCAGCCACCGGGTATATCGCCATAAAGATTGGCATCTTGACGTGAGGCCACTAATTTTAAAGTAAGCTGCCCTTTGGGGGCGGGCACGTCGTCCAAATCCGTTTCCAAAAGAGTCATTAGTTTGCCGCTTAGTCAGTTTATTGTTGTAACCCTTGTTACCAGCGCCGCACGCAGGCGCGCTGACGATATCTGTTGCTGCATCGCGACACGATCAAAGGGATTCAGTTAATCATAAGAGGACGCCCGTTTGAATACCCGTTTGCATACTCTCTTATCGAGTGTTTCACATACTTCGCTGCGTACTTTTTCACAGACGCTGTTGAATGACCAGGGCGCTCAGCCACCTAGACTCCACACTTTGTTGCGCTGGGTGACCATGACGCTACTGCTGGTGAGCCCGTTTGCGTGGGCGCAACCATCGCCGGTTAGCGGTACGTTGGGTGCCGTAGGCTCCGACACCATGGCGGGCCTGATGCTCCGCTGGGGCGAAACGCTCACGAACCGCTACTCGGATGTAACCCTGCAGTTTCAGGCGGGCGGCTCGGCCAGTGCGCCAACGGCTCTGACGGCTGGTACGACGCGGCTGGGACCCATGTCTCGCCCGATGACCGAAGACGAACGCGATAATTTTACCCAGCGCTATGGCTATCCGCCACTGGAATTAAAAATCGCTCGCGATGCGCTTATCATTGTCGTGCACCGCCATAATCCGCTGCGTGCGCTCACCCGCCGCCAGGTCGATGCGATCTTCTCAACCTCGCTGGCCTGCGGCGCAGAGGCACCGATAAGGCGCTGGGATCAGCTTCCCTCAACGCGTGACTGGTCGTTTGGGAGTATCGCACTACACGGGCGCAATCTGGCATCAGGCACCCACGGGCTATTTCAAGAACGGGCCTTATGCGGTGGTGCCTTTCGCAATGATATCAGCGAACATCCCGGTTCATCGGCCGTCGTCGCGGCCGTGGGCGAATCAGCCAATGCCATGGGTTACGCGGGATATAACCACCTGACACCTGCGGTGCACGCGTTAAGCCTGTACAACGACAATGGCGTCGCGATTCCTCCTAGTGAGGACGCAATACAGCGTGGCGACTACCCGCTGTCGCGCGATCTCTACCTCTACGTTAATCTACCGCCTGGTGAGAACCTCCCCCCCGCGGAGCAAGCATTGCTAGCGCTCATTATGTCTGATGAAGGCCAGCAAATTGCCCGCGCCTCTGGGTTTGTGGCGTTAGCCCCGAGCACGTTAGAAGCTCAGCGGACGTGGTAAGCAACTGTCATTTAACTGTCATCAACATGCCTTAAGGTGAGGAGACATCTTATGCTGAAGGATCAGTGCTGTGCGCGCCCTGGTTTGCCAATGATAACGACATGACCTCACCTCGGTTAACGACGTCCCGCCAGCCGCTGCGCCTGCTGCAAGATCGCGTGGCCACAGGGTTAATCACCGCAGGCGGTGTCGGCGTACTGCTCGCGATACTCGCTATCGGTATTTTTTTGGTATGGGAAACCCTGCCGCTCTTGGCGATTGGCGATGCCTTAGCGCTAACAACGCTGACGCCGCTTGCCTGGGGTACATTGAAAGCCGCGCTGTCGGCTCTACTGTTTGCGATCCCCGTCGCCCTGGGGGCGGCCATTTACTCGGCGCTCTTTATGTCCGCGCGTTTGCGCAGCCGTATTAAGCCCACGCTAGAAATGATGGAAGCAATTCCCGGCGTGGTGGTGGGCTTTATCGCCGGGCTCATCTTGGCGCCGTGGGTAGAGCGCCACCTAGCGAGTGCGCTGGTCGTGATGATTTGGCTGCCGCTAAGCGCGGGGCTAGCCGGTTTCTGCTGGCATTTGGCAAAAACACGCTTACGCCGCCGTTTACCGCTTTCCTGGGCAGGGCTTTGGTTAGTGCCCTGGCTGGCATTCATGGTGACAGTAGCGCTATGGCTCACGCCGTGGATAGAGCAGCATTGGCTTGGCGGCGATTTACGCCAGCTGCTCTATCAGCGCTTTGGAATGGACTACGCTACTCGCAACGCGATGATCGTAGGTATCGCCATGGGCTTTGCGGTCATTCCCAGCATTTACTCATTGGCGGAAGATGCGCTGGCCGATGTGCCAAAAACCTTGATTGAGGGCGCCCAGGCGCTAGGCGCCAGCCGCTGGCAGGCACTGTGGAAAGTGGCGCTGACGGCAGCGGGCCCCGGTATTTTTTCGGCAGTGATGATTGGTGCGGGCAGAGCCGTTGGCGAAACGATGATAGTGCTGATGGCGAGTGGCAATACCGCGCTGTTGAGCGCCAATCCGTTTGAAGGGATGCGCTCCATGTCCGCCTCGATCGCCATAGAGCTGCCCGAAGCCGCGCCGGGTACCCAGACGTATCATCTACTGATTTTGGCAGCACTCGTATTGTTTATCTTTACCTTTTTAGTTAACACCTTGGCAGAGGTTGTCCGCCATCGCTTGCGGCGTCGTTACCGCCAGCTGGGAAGCATGTCATGACCGGCGTGCCGGCGGATACTGCACCTTCGCGCCGCCGCCTTCACTGGCTGGATGGTCTTTGGCCTTGGCTCTGCGCGGCAAGCGTTGCGCTTTCACTCCTGATGTTAGGGGCGCTACTGACACTGCTGCTGGTTCGTGGGCTAGGGCATTTCTGGCCCGCCACGCTAGAGGAAGTCACGCTGCGCTCAGGTGAAACCTTTGCGGGCCAAGCCGTACGCGAAGTGGCGCTGCCCCAACAGCCAGGGGACGAGCGCCTATACTTCACCGGCAATCGTGATATTGAGTCCGTGCGCTGGCGCTGGGTAGCGATTGATGACATTGCCATGCAAGCTCAGCCCATGGACCTGATTCGCCTAGAACGCAGCCCCTGGGATGACTTTATTGGCCGCTTAGTGGCTATTGAGCAACACGATCAGCGCTGGGAGGGGGACGCCGCCTGGCAGCAGTTAACGTCGCTGTTAGCGCTGCCGGTTAGCCAACGGCCGGATAGCCAGCTACTGCTTATCACAGCCAGTGGCCAAGCCGTGCAACAGCCGCTGGCCAACGTGGTCAGCGCCCAGGCCCCCAATGCCATGACATGGCGGCAGAAAACGCTCGCTTGGAGCCAATCTGTGTGGCGCTTCTTGAGTGAGGGGCCGCGTGCCGCGAATACCGGCGGCGGCGTATGGCCCGCGATTTTTGGCACTGTCCTGATGGTGATCTTAATGTCGGTCATCGTCACGCCGTTTGGCGTGCTGGCGGCCATCTACCTTAATGAGATTGCCCACCAGGGACGGCTTACTCGATTTGTCCGCATTGGCGTACGTAATCTTGCGGGCGTGCCGTCCATTGTGTACGGCGTCTTTGGTTTAGGCGTGTTTGTGTATGGAATTGGCGGCTCGCTGGACGAATGGTTCTTCAGTGAGACTTTGCCTTCCCCTACCTTTGGTACTGGCGGCCTGCTATGGGCCTCTCTAACGCTCGCATTGCTCACGTTGCCGGTGGTGATTGTTGCAACCGAAGAGGGGCTGGCACGCATTCCTGAGGCTCAGCGCGAAGGCGCCGTGGCGCTGGGCGCTACGCGCCTGGAAATGCTGACCCGCATCGTGCTGCCCATGGCGGCCCCCGCCATGCTGACAGGCATGATTTTAGCCATTGCCCGCGCAGCGGGTGAAGTGGCGCCGCTGATGCTGGTGGGCGTCGCTAAATTAGCGCCACAAATGCCGGTAGACGGCGAGTTTCCCTATCTGCATTTAGAGCGCAAGTTCATGCACCTTGGCTATCATTTATTCGATACCGCTTTTCACGGTGACGATGTGCAAGCTGCCATACCGCTGGTGTACGCCACCGCGCTACTGCTGGTGTTAATTGTGCTGGTGCTTAATCTAACTGCCATATTTCTACGTCATTATCTTAGGCGTCAACGGGGAAGCGAATGCTAGCGCCATTACATTCAGTTAATACCTCTCAGCCACCGATCACGCATTTTCCACCTGAGCACTGCTGTCTGAGCATTGATCATCTTAGCCTTGCCTATGCGGGGAAAGAGGCGCTGCGTGATCTAACGCTGAGCATTCCTCGTCATCGTGTCACGGCCTTTATCGGCCCCTCGGGGTGCGGTAAATCAACGTTATTAAGAGCCATCAATCGGCTGCATGACCTTAATGAAGCGGTGAGTCACAGCGGCCAAATTGTGCTGGAAGGCCAAGATATTCATGGCCCTCAGGTGAATGTGACTGAGCTGCGCCGACGTGTCGGGATGGTATTTCAAACGCCTAATCCCTTTCCCATGTCGATTTATGAAAACGTCGCCTTTGGCTTACGTTTGCAGCAGCGCCTGCCCAAGCGCAAGCGTGACGACATTATTGAGTGGGCGCTAACTTCTGCGGCGCTGTGGGATGAAGTGAAAGACCGTCTACATCGTTCTGCCTGGCAGCTTTCCGGTGGCCAGCAGCAGCGCCTGGTGATTGCCCGCACCTTAGCGGTAAAACCCGACGTACTGCTGCTTGATGAACCCGCGTCGGCACTAGATCCCATTTCGACGCTCAAAATTGAGGAGTTAATTCGTAACCTCAAGTCAGAGCTAACCTTGGTGCTGGTGACTCACAATATGCAGCAGGCGGCGCGGGTATCGGACTACACCGCCTTTTTGCATCAGGGCGAGCTGATTGAATACGGGCCAACTGACCAGCTATTCACCAACCCCCGTTTGCAACGTACCGAAAACTACATCACCGGCCGCGTCACCTAGGCCTTATCGACGAAGACATCAGGAGTGGTCCATGGATATTACGAGCGATACCCACAGCCAGCATATCTCCCGCCAGTTCAATCAGGAGTTGGAAGAGCTTAAAACCCACCTGATGGCGATGGGCGGCCTGGTAGAAAAGCAGGTGCAAGATGCCGTCTTTGCTCTTCTAGAAGGCGATACCCGCTTGGCAGAGCAAGTGCGCGACAATGATCGTCAGGTGAACGCCCTGCAGCTGCAAATTGACGACGAATGTACGCGCGTACTGGCCCGCCGCCAGCCGGCAGCATCCGATTTGCGGCTGGTGCTTGCCGTTATTCGCGCTACCTCTGACCTGGAACGCATTGGCGATGAAGCCAGCAAAATTGCCCGTAACGCGCTGCTGTTAAGCGAAAGCACCAGCACCATTCGCGGGCTGGTGGAAGTACGTCACATTAGCGAGCACGTGCGTAAAATGCTGCGCGATGCGCTAACCGCCTTTGCTCGCTTTGATACCGATCTCGCTATGCAGGTAGTGCGTGAAGACGAGCTGGTAGATGATGAGTACAGCAGCGCTATGCGTTCATTAATGACGTTCATGATGGAAGATTCACGCTCGATTACGTCAGTACTGAGCATCATGTGGGTACTGCGTGCGCTTGAGCGCGTGGGCGATCATGCTGATAATCTTGCGGAGTACGTAGTCTATCTCGTGAAAGGCTTGGATATCCGTCACAGCGATCCTGACAACCTAGACCCGCAAGGGTTAAAAAAGCCTTGACCTGATTAGGGTTTCCTCCTGCAATACGTCCAGGCTGCCTGGCAGCCTGGACGCTTGAATCATGAGGAGTCACCCAATGCTGGATGCTGTCACTGCCCTTAGCCGAGGTACACGCTGTGTTTATCAGCCGGGTATGCGGCGTTATATTTTCTTGCCCATTCTAATCAACCTCATCGTCTACATCAGTATGCTCAGCTTTGTGCTCTCACGTTTTGACGGCTGGTTGGCGCACTGGATGGACATGGTGCCCACCTGGCTTGAATGGCTGTCGTGGCTTATTTGGCCGCTGTTTGTGATTAGCCTAATCGTCGTCGTGTTTTTTACATTTACGCTCATTACCAGCTTCATTGCCGCGCCTTTTTACGGTTTTTTGGCCGCTAAAGTTGAAATACAGGCAACCGGGCGCGAACCCCTTGATGACCGCAACCTTACCCAGACGGCTATCGATGCGGTGGGTCGAGAGTTTGTAAAACTCGCCTATATTCTACCTCGTGCGATCGGCCTGTTTATCATCAGCTGGATTCCTGGCCTGAATTTGGTTGCGCCACTACTCTGGGCACTATTCTCAGCGTGGATCATGGCGATAACCTATCTGGATTATCCGATGGATAACAACAAGGTAACCTTTAAAGATATGCGCCATCGCCTCGCGAAGCGCTGGTGGCAAAGCCTGACCTATGGCGGATTAATTACGCTGATTACCTGGATTCCGCTAGCCAATTTATTTCTGATTCCAGGCGCGGTGGCGGGTGCCGTACTGATGTGGGACGAACACTATCGGGGCGTTCGAGATATTACGCCAAGTTAAACGCATAGGCCCCGCAGAAGCGGGGCCTATGGGCGCTAGCGGTCACCGTACTGCTAGTGGCTACCAGTCAGTGCTATCGCCTACATCACGGGTCAGATCTTGCGGGCTGTATTGAGTACCACGGCGCGCGCTTTTGCCAGAATCAGCAGCACTGCTAGACGGTGAGAAATCAAGGCTATCACCGTCATCACGCGTTAGATCACGTGGAGATACTTGAGAATCATCAGACATTTGAGACTGTGGCTTATCGATGACGTCCTGACCAACTGCGCGATCTTTATTCAACTCGATGGATGGGTGAGCCATTGCCAGCGGGCTAGCAACCAAACCGAAAGAAATACCTACAATGGCGACTTTTTTGCTTAATTTTTTCAATAACATGGCGTTCTCCTCATTACTGCTACGTACCGCTAACGAGTAGTAAAAGTAACCGTTATCGCATTACTTCACAGCGGCTATGGTTTTCAACTAATTGTACGTGTTAGGAGTGCATACTGGATGCCAAAAAAATAAAAATATTTAAAACAGCTGAAAAATCATATCTTTATTTAAAATAATATTAGATACAAAAAACTAGACCCCGCATAGGCGGGGTCAAAGGCGTCATATAACTCTACGATTGCAAATCGCTTACCAAACCTGTCCATCGCCTTCGTCATGCGTTAAGTCTTTAGCCGTAAAATCAACATCAACGCTGGCATTCGTTGACTCAGCCTTTATAACCGCAGGATAGTCGCCTTCATCATACATTAAGTCGGATGGGCTAACGTCAGCCTGGCCTACTGTGCGCTCTGACTGGGCCTGAATGGGCTCAATATCAACTGCGCGATCTTGATTCGCATTAATTGAAAAATTTGCAAATGCAAAGGGGCTAGCCAATAACGTTAGTGAAATACCCACTAAAGCTGCTTTTTTAACAAAAATATTTAACATTTTGACACTCCTGAAACTGTTTATACCGCTGGCGTGGAAGAAGAAGCGCCTTCATGGCAAACTTTTTAACTTAATCATCTTCCTTACCCTTAGTAAGCATAAAGAATGCCACAACTAATATAGATTATAAAAAACACTATTAATCAATAGTATATAACACATACATTGCGCACAATAATATGACGCAAAAACAACAACCACGCTAAATAACTGTGCACAAATGTCACATGCGCAAGTTTGTATGTGCCTTTTTGACACACTGCTAGAAAAAAGCAGCGTTGCTGAGTTGAAAAAATATAGGGATGATCGATATCACTAAAGAGGCGCGCAGTCAGTTAACCATATTTAACGAGCAACATTGAAAAAAGCTAAGGGCAGTAAAAAAACAGCAGACAGCAAAAAATTAAGCCCCACCTGAGGTGAGGCTTAATGTCTAGCTTGCAGATAGGTAATGCTAACGCTAGCTTCCATTCCTTGTGCGGGACTCCAACCGTGGATGTTACCCTCACTAACGTTTTGATTTCCTATTGATTCATCCTTGAATCTAAAAACATCCCTATAGCAGAGTCTTTACAGGCTCTCAGTACTATCTTTCAGTGCGGTCATTACATACCGCTATTTTCTTCAGGCAACTCTTCTGTGCTATCAAAATTAGCATCATCTGAATTACTAGTAGAGTTTGGATCCATATCGCTGGCGTCATCACCAACATCATGCGTTAAATCGTGCTGATTTTGCTCACTGGCGGTATCCGTGTGAGTACCCTGCGGATCCATCGCCTCGTCATCCGCAGTAATATCTTGGTTCTGATCAATAGATGTACTTTGCTCAGATTCTGCGAACGCTAGCGGGCTAGCCATCAAGCCAAACGTTAAACCTAGAATGCCAGCTTTCTTGAGTAATTCCTTGGACATCATATTCCACCTCCGATCGCTGTTTAAACCGCTTAACTAAGAAAGAAAGGCTAAGTTCAGCCAGCAATTCCTGCGGTCATCTCTCTTACTTGCTTATATTCGCTGCAGCAGACATGCCAAAATCTAATATAATAAAATAAAAACAATAATTATCAAAAACTTATAAAAAATAAGATTACGAAATAAATCTTAATTAGCGATAAAGCGCACCCAAATAGTGTGTAAAAATGACACATGAGTAAAGTTTTACCAATCTTACATGCCAATATTGCACACTTCTACAAATATTGTGCAGCAGGCATTTTAGGGCTAGCTAAGGCGCGAAGCGGAGAATGTACAGCGGAATAAAGCACCCTTACCCGGGTGAGATTCAATCAATAGCTGAGCATCATGGCGTAGCAGCACGTGTTTGACAATTGCCAAGCCCAAACCAGTACCGCCCGTCGTCGTGCTACGCCCTTTATCAACGCGGTAGAAGCGTTCGGTCAGCCGAGGGATGTGCACAGGATCAATTCCCTCGCCGTTGTCCTCAACGTCAATACAGGCTCCGCCAGCTTGGTTATCTTTCCAGCGCAACGTGATGTGGCTCCCTGGCGGCGTGTAGCGAACAGCGTTAAACGCGAGATTAGAAATCGCGCTGCGCATTTCCTGCTCGCTTCCTAGCAGACGTGCCTTGCTGTCAAGCGCAATAGTGATGGTATGCCGCTGATCCGATAGCGCTAGCGCATCCTCACGAACACTCTGTAGCAAAGGGCCCAGCGACAACGGCTGATGATCCTTACCACTTTGGTCAATTTCTAACCGGGACAGCAGCAATAGGTCATTGACCAGGTTCTGCATTCGCTGCGTCTGCTCCTGCATTTGCTGAATACCTTTACCTAAGCGCGGAGGTAGCTGCTCGGCAAGATCGCCATAGGTTTCTAAATAGCCAGAAAGCACGGTCAGAGGGGTACGTAGCTCGTGGGATACATTGGCCACAAAATCACGGCGCATCTGCTCCAGACGATGCAGACGCGTGATATCTCGCGCCATCACTAGCCGCTCATCGTCGCCGTACAGGGTAATTTGGTACTGCAGAATGCATCGCTCATCAATGGGCGATGTTAGCGTTAGCGGTTCACTATAGTGGCGGGCGTTGAAGTAGCTTATAAAGCCCGGATCGCGGAGTAAATTGGTAATGTGCTGGCCACGGTCGTGGGCCGTCTGCAGCCCAAGCATCGTGGTTGCAGCGCTGTTCCACCACTCTAAATCTCCGTGGCGGTCAAGCATAACGACGCTATCGCGCATCGCCTCTGACGACTCTTGAATACGCGCCAAAGTGGCACGCAGCCGACTTTGTGTAATGCGCTGGCTTTTTTGATAGCGATATAAGCGATCAAACAGTTCGCCCCATATCCCCTGGGCAGCAGGTGGTTCATCATGGGGTTGCAGGGTTAGCCATCGATACAGCGCGCGCAGCTGCCGCAAGTGATAAAACAGATACACTGCCAGTCCAGAAGCCAGCCCCAGCCCCGCTGCATCCAATAGCCAGCCAATGCTTGTCCCCAGCGTGGCTAGCCAGGCCAGTTGCCACAGTTCACGGCTCCATAGGCGCACATTTATACCCGTGAAGAGAAACGGTAACCGGTGCCCCGAACCGTTTGAATCAGATTTTGATGGGTTTCGCCTAGCGCTTTACGCAACCGGCGAATATGTACATCTACCGTGCGCTCTTCAACGTACACGTTGCCACCCCACACTTGATCAAGCAGCTGGCTACGCGTGTAAGCGCGCTCCTGGTGCGTCATAAAGAACTGCAGCAGACGATATTCCGTTGGGCCTATCTCAAGCGCCTTACCATCGGAGCTGACGCGATGACTCACCGGATCAAGCAGCAGTCCATTAACCTCTACGGGATCTTCAACACCACGCGGCGTTGCACGACGCAAAACGGCTTTAAGCCGTGCCACCAACTCGCGAGGCGAAAAAGGCTTGGTAATATAGTCATCAGCACCGGCTTCAAGCCCCTGAATCTTATTATCTTCTTCGCCTTTAGCGGTCAGCATAATAATGGGAATCTCAGCAGTGGCTTCTTCGCGCTTTAAGCGCCTAGCAAGCTCGATACCGCTGGTGCCAGGCATCATCCAATCAAGCAGCAGTAAATCAGGCTGGTGGTCGACGATCAAAGCATGAGCATCCTGAGCGTTATCCGCTTCGAGCACGCGATAGTCAGCCATTTCCAGCGCTACCGCAATCATCTCGCGGATCGGCGCCTCATCATCGACAATCAAAACGGTCTTGGCAGTCATACCAGAGCCTCAAGGGGTGCAAAGAGAGCTAATTCAATGAAAAATAGCTCAATGACATATCGATGACGATAACACCATGACTTGATGACAGTTACATGACAGCGGCGATTATTAGCCCGCCACAGGCCACCAACTTAGCGCAATACCCGCGAAAATAAACAAACCTGACCAAAAATTATTGAGGAACGCCTGAAAGCACGCATCTCGGGCACGGTGAAAAATTAACCGCTGCTGATGCAGAAAAGTGGCCGCCATTCCCGCGAGTCCTAACCAGAAAAAACCGCCTAGACCCACTCGCCACCCTACCCATGCTAATAGCAGCAACGTCACCACTTGTAATAAAGCAATAATGACGCGGTCCGCATTACCAAACAGCACGGCTGTCGATTTAATACCGATTTTTAAATCATCGTCGCGGTCCACCATGGCGTACTGGGTATCGTACGCCACGGTCCAAACCACATTAGCAAAAAACAATAGCCAAGCCTCCAGCGGGACATAGCCCAGCACAGCGCCAAACGCCATGGGGATCGCCCAAGCAAAGGCGGCGCCCAGCACGACCTGAGGAAGGTTGGTATAGCGCTTCATAAACGGATAAATAATCGCTAGCAGCACGCCACCCAGCGAGAGCATCACCGTGAACCAATTGGTCAGCAGCACCAAAATGAAGGATATCGCGATCAATGCGATAAACAGCAGCTGGGCCTCGGTTTCGCTAATACGACCGGTGGCTAGAGGACGATTTTTAGTGCGCTTTACATGCCCATCAAAATGACGGTCGGCATAGTCATTCACCACGCAGCCTGCGGCACGCATGGCGTAAACGCCGGCAACAAAAATAAGCAGCACATTGCGCCCCGGCACGCCCTGCGCGGCAATCCATAGCGCCCAAAGAGCGGGCCACATTAATAGCCACGTGCCTATGGGCCGATCCAAGCGCATCAGCTGTAAAAAGTCTGCCACGCGAGCCAATCCCTTCGGCCGCAACAGTGAACGATCCATGCTTACCTCACGAAAAAGAAAACGCAGCTGCTAGCCTAGCGCGAAGGCAGATCAAGGTCATCCGCCATTGCCCGCAAAAAGTACTCTTGTACCAATAACGACAGGCCGCCATGCGTAAATACGGAGCGTCGGCCCCAGCTACAATTCTGCTCGACCCCATGTAGGCTAGCAAAAGGCGGGCGTTGTGTTGTCGCCTCTAATGGCCCTCGCACTAAGTCTGGCTGGCGAAATAACCAGCTGCCTAACGAACGCTCGCCCAAACGATCTAAACGCTGGCCTTTTAGCTGTGTCAACGGCGCTACTGAGCGCGCGACCACCCACGGCGTTTCATCTAAACACAGCGCTACTTCACGCAGCCATGCATAGCGTTTAGGGCCAATCCCCAGCGCCTGGGCTTCATCGGGCAGCGGCCATCCCACACCTTGGCGCAGTAAACGCACCCGAAAAGGCTTGCCACCGCCTGCGGCTGTTAAACGAGCGGTTAACGAATCGGTGGAGGCTACCCACTGCCACCATGGAGAGCTCATCGCGGGGCGCGCCGCATGGACGGGGCGCCAGCGTGGAAAGAGATACATTTGCCGGCCAGCGGGTGATGTCACCGAGTTCTCCAGGGCAATAACGGGAGCAGCTAGTGTAACATGACGCTCTAACAGGCTTTGGTTTCAGCAGCTTTTTCAATAACTCTTTCAATAACTCTTTTAACGACCTTTTGGATGTCTGCATGCCCGCATCATATACACAGATAATGTCAACGACACCGCTATCTTCTCGCGCTGCGCTGGTGATTATTGGCACGGGGATGGCAGGCATAGGTCTTGCTCGTGCACTGCGACGGCAGGGCGACACACGCTCTATCACGCTGATCAGCGCTGACAGCGGCGACGATTACAGCAAACCCCTGCTTTCTACCGGCTTTAGTAAAGGGTTAGCGCCCGAGAAATTAGCTCAGCGAAGCGCCGCAGAGCTTGGCGAAGAGCTAAACGCCCGAGTAGTTACCCACACCCATGTCAACGCACTGGATGTGGATAACCATGCGGTGCTTTTAGGCAATGCGCCAGGGCAAGAGCGGCTGAGCTATGAAACATTGGTGTTAGCGACCGGAGCGGCACCTCGAATGCCTTTTAGCAGCGAGCCTAGCGTTGCTTCACGCTGTTTTACGGTCAACGATTTGGACGACTATCGCCGCTTTCATCAGGCGTTAAGTCACGGACATTCACGGGTAGCCATTGTGGGGGCCGGGCTAGTCGGCTGTGAGTTCGCTAACGACCTTCACGCCGGCGGCCACCCAGTGTCCATCATTGCCCCCGAAGGTAATCTGCTTGCGCGTCTGTTACCGCCGCCATTAGGTCACGCCTTAGGCGATGCGTTCAGCGACGCGGGTATCCGACTTTATTTAGGCCGCACAATTGAATCGATAGCGCTCAGCCACGCCAATGATATTGCGCTCCACTTGGATAACGGCTCCATACTAAGCACCGACATCATTTTGATGGCCACGGGCCTTGCCCCGCGCACAGCACTTGCCGAAGCAGCAGGGTTAACGGTGTCATCTAGCGGCATTGTGGTAGATCGCCACCTGCGCGCATCGCACCCCAATATTTATGCGTTAGGCGATGCAGCCTGCGTCGACGGGGTGAATGCCATGTACGTACAGCCGCTGCAAGCAAGCGCCAAAGCCCTTGCGGCCACCCTGGCCGGCACCCCCACCCGCGTGAGCTTTGGCGCGTGGCCGGTAGTGGTTAAAACCCCGTTATTACCCGTGGTTGCCTACCCGGCTCCATCTCCTCCTGAGCGCTGGAGAATTGAAGGCGAAGGCGGCGATATCAGTGCCTTGGCGGAAGATAAAGACGGGCATTTGATTGGTTTTGCGTTGACAGGCGGCTGCGTGAGAAGGAAAGTGGAGCTTTCCAGAGCAGCACCTGCGCTGCTAGGCTGATTTTCGCCGCGTTCACGACTAAGCTAGATTAAGCTAACCTAGTCATGGTGACGCACCCAATAACATACCTTCGTTTTATACGTTCGATTTTTATCAAAGGGAGATTCCTTATGCGCAAACCTGAACTCGCTGCTGCTATCGCTGAGAGTGCCGACCTGTCTAAAGACAAAGCTGGCCAAGTACTGAATGTCATTCTGGATGAAATCACCAACAGCGTCGCCAAAGGTGAAGATGTTGCTCTGATTGGTTTTGGCACCTTTACAGTTCGCCAACGCGCTGCGCGTACCGGCAAGAATCCACAAACCGGTGCACCGCTGCAAATTGCAGCCAGCAAAAATGTCGCCTTTAAGCCTGGTAAAGCACTGAAGGACGCCGTTTCCTAATGAAGCTCAAGCTGACGCTGTGGCTACTGGGCTTAATGCTCAAACGAGCCCTGCGCCGCAAGCCGCGCTTTCGTGAGCAGCTAGAGCGCATGCGCGGCTTGGACTGGGGAATAGCCACCGAAGATCTAAGTATTGCCCGCCACTACCGGATGACGCCGAAAAGCATCCATACCGGTAAAGGGCTACCCGTAGACTTAGATCTTGAGCTACGCTTCCGCGATCAAACTACCGCCTTGAAAGTACTCAAAAAGCCAACACAGCAGGCCTTTCTCGACGGCATGATGAGTGGAAACGTCCGCTTAGTCGGCGACTCTGCTGATATGAACAAGCTGCAGAAACTGCTCAAGTATCTGTAGTAAGGCACTATCGGCTTAGAGCCAATCAAGCGGCATTGGGTAACGGTTCTGGCTAAACGCGTTTAGCCAAAAACAGCGCAGAGGTATAACAGCTCTCGATGGATATACCTCATCAACGCTTAGTTTACTTCCGCGTTACCCTGGAGTCTGGCTCGGTGCGCCGCGCAGCGGCGCGCTTAGACATTGCTCCCTCGGCAGTTAGCCGGCAAATTTCATTGCTGGAAGAAGCCTTGGGGGCGACCCTCATGGAGCGTCAGCGTGACGGCATTTCACCCACGCCAGTGGGTGAAATGCTGCTTGAGTACTGCGAGCGCCGCGGGGCTCTTGATGAAGGCTTTATCGCCTCACTTGAATCCTATCAGCGTATGGAAACCGGCAAAATTTCACTCACGGTGGGTGAGGGTTTTGTTAGCGATTTAGTAGCGTCCCCGCTACACGAATTTACCCAGCTTTATGCAGGCATTCAGCTGGATATCCATATTGCAGGCACCTCGGGTATTATTGAAGCGGTGGTCGGCAATCACAGCCATATCGGTTTAATGTTCCACGAACGCACTCATCCCCAGCTACGCTTTTGGGCATCTAGCCCCCAGCCGCTGATGGCTATTTTATCTCCCGATCACCCTCTAGCCCAACAAACCACGCCGCTCTCACTTATTCAGCTCAGCGCACAGCCGATGGCCATGTGGGATATCAGCCACGGCGTACGTCAAATGGTTGATCAAGCTTTTCAACAGGCGCGGATTGTTCCACAGCTAGCCATGAACACTAATTCAATGGTGGTGTTGGCACAGTATGTGCGCAGCGGCATGGGCATCACTTTACTGCCAGCCTTCGCCGTCGCCCATGATTTAGAAGCAGGTACGCTCGTCGCGCAGCCGGTCGATAACCCATTATTTCAGCGCTCCCACGCGCACATGGTCACCCGCGTGGGTCGCCAACAGCCTAAAGCCAGCATTCTCTTGCTGCGCCATTTACAGCGCTGGATGCAGGCGTTTCAAGACTCTAGTTCGGCGAATAATCAACCAACACCGCTTCCATAGCCAAAGGCAACGCTTGCCTGTGTCGCAGTTTCCACCCACACGCTTTGCGGCACGGTATATTCACGCAGTCCCTCCAGGCCGCTTGACCGGCCAAAGCCGCTATCACCAAAACCACCAAACGGCGACATGACGCTGATCGCTTTGTAGCTATTGATCCACACCGTGCCTGCACGCAGCTGCCCTGCCACGCGATGCGCTCTTGCCACATCCTGGCTCCATACCGCACCGGCCAGGCCAAAACGCGTTTCATTGGCTAAGCGAATAGCCTCGGCTTCATCGTCAAAGCCCATGGCGACCAACACGGGGCCAAAAACCTCCTGCTGGGCGATTTCCATATCGGGCGTTACGTCGACCAAAACCGTCGGAGCGATGAAGTAGCCTTGTGCTTCCTCAGGCAATCCCGCTGGACGCTTACCGCCCGTTAATAGCCGCGCGCCAGCGGCCACGGCGGCATCAATCATGCGCATAACCTGATCAAACTGACGGCTATTTTGCAGTGGCCCCATTCGAGTCGCTTCCTCACTGGGTAGCCCAACTTCGATCTGTTCTGCCGCGCGCGCTAAGCGCGTGGTGACCTGCTCAAATACCGAGCGCTCAATCAATAGCCGCGAGCCCGCCACGCAGCTCTGCCCAGCGGCGGCAAAAATGGCAGCTTGAGCGCCTGCTACGGCTTCATCCAGCTTAGCATCGGCAAATACGATGTTGGCCGACTTCCCGCCAAGCTCTAACACGCTGGGCACTAAGCGCCGTGCGCCCGCTTCAGCAATCATGCGCCCGCTCTGAGGTGAGCCAACAAACACCAGCTTACTGATGGTGGGGTGATCGGTTAGCGCCGCGCCGGTCGTCTTACCCAGCCCGTTAACAATATTAATCAGGCCCTTAGGCAGCCCTTGCCCACCGGTTTCGAGCAGCATTGCAATCACCACCGATGAAAAGGGCGTTAGCTCAGAGGGCTTCAATACTGCGCCATTGCCCGCCGCAATGGCCGGGGCCAGCTGCCAGGCGCAGGTAAACATCGGCGCGTTCCACGGGGTAATTTGCCCTACCACGCCATAAGGTACGTGACGCACGTAGTTAAGATGCGATGTAGGCACCGGAATTACTTCGCCATGCTGTTTGTCGCACCAGCCCGCATAGTATTCAAACATCTCACGTACTTTGCCCACTTCAGCGCGGCAGTCGCGAATCGGCTTACCGGCGACCACACTTTCCAACTGCGCCAGCGCCTCTTCATGGCCTTCTAGGCCACGCAGCGCAGCATGCATGCGTCGACCACGTTCGCTGGCGGTTAGCGCCATCCATTCCTGCTGCCCACGCGTCGCTGCTTGGGCGGCAAGCTCAATCAGCGTAGCGCCCGCATCTTGGTAGCTGACCAGCGCTTCGCCGGTGGCAGGGTTAGTCAGGGTAATTTGCTCGCCGTCTCCCGCCACTAAGCCGCCATCAATCCAATTACTCAGTGGCGTGTCAGCCGCCAAGCCAAAACCTTCAAGCAGTTCGGCAAGGCGTTCACGGGCAAGTTGATTAAGTGAGGTCATCACTTTTCCTCCGTCTGCGTGGCACGCGCTAAAATGGGCGTCGCAATATGGTTAAAATCATCGCTATCAGTTGGCTGATTAGCATTCGCGTGCCAAGCATCGACAACGGCGTTGAGCAGGCCCAGAGGAATATTGAGCTGCTCAGCGGCATCCCGCGCCAAACGCAAATCTTTACGCATCAAGCCGGTGGTAAACCCGGAATCAAAGCGCTCGCTCAACACCCACTCAGGGAAATTCACTTCACTCACCGCGCTTCGGCCAGAGCCACTATTAATCCCGGCTAAGCAGGCCGCGGGGTCAACGCCGGCTTTCGTCGCCATGGCCACCGCCTCAGCGGTAGTTAGCAAGTGCGCGGCACACAGGTAATTATTAGCTAGTTTAACAACGTGGCCACAGCCTGGGCCGCCCACGTGAGTGCGCTTAGCCGACATTGCTTCCAGCATCGGATTAACGCGTTCGATGGTGGCAGTGTCGCCCCCGAGGAGCATCCCCAGCTTGCCGCTAGCGGCGCCTTTCGGCCCCCCGCTTACCGGCGCATCCAACCATTGAAGGCCCGCAGCAATGACTTTCTCAGCCAGCTCTCGGCTAACCACGGGGTCGCTGGTGGATGTATCGACAATCACGCTGCCTTTAGGCGCCAGCTTGAGTAGCCCCGGTGAGTGCTCGATAACTTCACGCACATGAGCGGACGTGGGCAGCGACAGCAGATACACGTCGCTGGCGGGCAGTGCCTCAGGCGTTACAACGGCCAACCCTTGTTCAGCCAGCCGCGACCGCGCGGGTTCAAACACGTCGCTGCCCGTTACTGTAAAGCCTGCGGCTTTAAGGGTGAGCGCCATATTGCCGCCCATCTGCCCCAGGCCAATCACCGTAATGGTTAACATAGTAAAACTCCTAAGCGCCTTTACTAAGCAATGTGCCGCGTAAAGAGGCTCAACGTAGAAATTGGGCGTAGCCGCTCCCCTACCCATCGGGCATAGAAGAGCGAATAACGCAGATGCTTAAAAAGAGCGGTTAGCGGTTAACGTCTGCTTTAGACAAGCAGCGCGCGTACCAGCTCTACCCAGTAACGCGTACCTAGCGGAAGCAGCGCGTCGTTAAAGTCATAGTGAGGGTTGTGTAACGAGGCGGAATCCTCGCCGTTGCCCATCCAAATGTAAGCCCCCGGCCTTTCGGCGAGCAGAAACGAGAAATCTTCAGAGGCCATGCTCGGCGGCGGGTTACGCAGCACGCTTTCTTCACCTAACAGGTTTTCCAGCACCGTGGCACAGTGCTGGGCATGCTCTGGGGTATTGATAGTGGCGGGGTAGCAGCGCTGGTAATCCAGCTCAACGGTTAAGCCGTGAAACTCTGCCGAACTTGCAATCGCCTGCTTAAAGCGCGTTTCAAGGTGTTCTTTAAGCGCCATATCAAAACAGCGCAATGTGCCGCGCAGCTCCACCCGCTCCGGAATCACGTTGAAAGTATCCCCCGCATGCATGCTGGTAATACTCAACACGGCAGACTGACTGGGCGGCGTTTCGCGGCTCACTAATCCTTGCAGCTGGCTAACCAGCTGACAGCTGGCTAACACCGTATCGATACCCAGGTGTGGCATGGCCGCATGGCAGCCCTTTCCGGTCAACGTTAAGCTGAAAATATCAAAGGCCGCCATCACATCGGTATCATGCACCGCCGCAACACCCACCGGCAGCCCCGGCCAGTTGTGCAGGCCGTACACCGCATCCATAGGAAAGCGCTCAAACAACCCGTCTTCGACCATCACGCGCCCACCGCCGGCGCTTTCTTCGGCAGGCTGGAAGATAAACACCACGCGGCCTTTAAAGTCCGGCTGCTGCTTTAATGCCCAGGCGGCACCCAGCAGCATGGTGGTGTGGCCGTCGTGGCCGCAGGCGTGCATCTTGCCCGGCGTTTGAGAGGCGTACGCAAGCGACGTCTCTTCAAGAATGTCCAGCGCATCGATATCGGCCCGCAGACCAATGGTTTTGCCGTCACCGCGCTGACCATCCAGCACAGCAACGACGCCGGTGCCCGCGAGCCCCGTGGTCACTTCATAGCCCCACTCAGTGAGCAGTGCGGCAATACGCGCGCTGGTGCGATGCTCTTCAAAAGCGGTTTCAGGGTGCTGGTGAAAATCGTGACGCCAGGCGCTTAATTCTGCGCTGTCGGGTAAACGTATGGAGGCCGTCATTCTTCTCTCCTTAAAGCATTATGTGAGCAACCACCGCTGAACCAATAAAGGTACCGGTGAAGACTAACAGCGACACAATCACCAGCTTCCAACCAGCCTGCTTGAACATGGCAAATTCACGCCCGGTAAGCGCCAACCCTGCATACGCCAACACGGGCGTAACCACCGCCAGGAAGTTCACTGCGGCTAACTGCGCGATAATCCACTCACTAGCGGGAAACACTGGCAGCGTTGCAATGATGCTAATCAATGACACCCACGCAACGCTAGGTAGGTAGAAGGGACAAAGCCGCCCCATCACTAAGCCAATAATGACCATGACATACAGAATCAGCATGCCGGGTAGCGCGTCTAATAACGGCGCACCGTTGACCACATTGCTAAACCAGGCAGCCACACACACCGCCGCTAGTACCAACGCTGTTTTGCCCAGCTGATTTTCAGGGCGCAGCTCTTTTAACGCTTCAGCGTCAAAGCTATCAACACTAGTTTCATTAGTTTTCATGGCGGGCCTCCTGGCGCGAACCTTTTAGGCGCTTGTACATCCACTCGGTTACCGGCAGTGCGATAAACAGTGAAACGTACAGGCCAGTGGCATAAGTCAGCAGGTTACTTGCCCCTGCAAAGGCCAGCAGCTCATCTCTGGAAGCAGGCACCGCTTCAGCTAACGCCGCCGAGCATGCTGCCACCATACTGCCGCTGCCCACGCCACACGCCATGGCTAAGGCGCGAATATCAAGAATATCCAGCGAGGCGATGTAGCCGGCTAGCAAGGCGAAGTAGAGCGTGCCGAACATGGTTCCCACCACGTAAACGCCCATAATGCCGATACCTTCCGGGCTTCTTAGTCCGTAACGGTCTGAGATAATGGCAATATTGGGTTCACGAGCGATAGAGTAGGTCGCACCAATCGCCTCCCGGCCCATCTTGAGAACCAGTACCGCAAAGGGCAGCGCTATCAGCATGGTGCCCAGATTACCCAGTTCTTGAAGTATCAGCGCGGGGCCTGCAGCGATGATCTGATCAATCGCCGGGCCAATGGTAGAGCCAAATTTAGCAATGAACGGCAGGATGGCGATCAAAATGATCGGCCCCGCTGCATTGCTGACCGGCTTGGGAATAATCTTACCCATGCCCGAAAACAGATGAGGATTAAACAAAACGCCAATCACAAACGCGTATAGCAGCGGTAATAACAGTAGTGTTCCAGGCCCAAGCGGAATTCGCACGATGCCTATCCACTCAGCAAACATCGACGTGACTATCACCATCAGGTGCAGACGCCAGTTCAGCAACAGCTTGAGATCCATTGGGATGATCCTGTTTTTTTTAGAGTCACTGTGAGTATCGAAAAGTTAGTGTTCTAATCATAGAGGTTTAGCGCGCTATTTTTTAGAACACTCCGCCCCTGGATGAATGACAATGCTGTGACGTAACATGAAAAAATTGATTAAACGTTGATTGAACTGTTGGCGACAAACACCGCTGCAACGCTCTATACTGACAAAACTATACTAAAGTCTAATGACCGCCAATAAGAGACGCTATGCCAATTTCACTGCCGCTGCGGCGCCTTTGGACCCTGGATAAATTTGCTTACAGCCTGCGCGTTTTTATAGCGTTCAGCGGTGCTCTGCTTTTAAGCGGCCTGTCTGGCGATATAGCGTTAGTCATTCCACTATTTTTGGGGATTATCGCCTGCGCGCTTTCTGAAACCGACGACAGCTGGCAGGGGCGTTTTCAAGCGCTCGTCGTGACGTTGGTCTGCTTTACCTCGGCATCATTTATCGTTCAATGGCTGTTCCCCTGGCCCTGGCTATTTGTCCTTGGACTGGGTGTTTCTACGTTCACGCTCATTATGCTCGGCGCTATTGGGCAGCGTTACGCCACCATTGCCTCGGGCACGCTCATATTGTCGATTTATTCAATGATCAACATCGAACAGCATGGCGGCGTAGACGCAGACGTGGCCGCACGCCAGCTACTCCTGCTCGGCGGTGCGGTGTGGTATGGATTAATTTCGGTGGTGTGGTGTGCGTTGTTTTCGCGCCAACCGGTAAAGCAGAGCATGGCCCGGGTCTACAAAGCGCTGGGCGAGTTTCTAATATTAAAATCCGCGCTGTTTGAGCCCGTGCGCGGCGTTGATGTCGAAGCACGCAGGTTGGCGCTGGCACGCCAGAACGGCAACGTCGTTGACGCGCTCAATCAAGCCAAAGAAATGATTTTTCGCCGCCTTGAAGGGCAGCGCGGCAACCGCAGGCTAAACCGCTACCTGCGTATCTACTTTATCGCCCAGGATATTCATGAACGCGCCAGCTCAACCCACTATCCCTATAGCGCGCTCAGTAAGGCCTTTTTCCATCATGATGTGCTGTTTCGCTGCCAACGACTGCTAGATCAACAGGGCCGCTCCTGCCGCCAGCTGGCCAAATCACTGCTGCTCAAGCGGCCGTTTGATCACCAGCAGAGCGAAGAAGCTTTGGCCGACCTACACGCCTCCATTGAGAACCTCCGCGACCGGGGCAGGCCCGAATGGCGCCCGCTGCTTTATCCGCTGAGTGCCCTCGCCGACAACTTAGCGACGTTAGAAACTCAACTTGCCAGCGCACACAATCCCGATGCCAGCGAAGAGCGGCGCGATAGCGCACTCTATGACCGCTCTCCGTCTAGCGTGCTAGAAGCGTGGAAGCGGGTGCGCCTGAACTTCACCCTGGGTTCACCCACCTTTCGTCACGCGGTGCGGCTATCCATCGCGCTGATGGCAGGCTATGGGTTATTGCAGTGGATTGACCCTGAACAAGGCTTCTGGATTCTGCTCACGACGCTGTTTGTATGCCGGCCTAACTTTGCCACCACGCGGCGGTTCTTATCGCAACGCATGCTGGGCACCGTATTGGGACTGGTCATTGGCTGGGCGTCGATCAGCCTTTTCCCCCACCCGCTGGTGCAAAGCATGATCGCCGTGGCCGCAGGGGTATCGTTCTTTGCCAACCGCGAAAAACACTATGTTATCGCTACCGCCTCTATCACGCTGCTTGTGCTATGCAGCTTCAACCAAGTAGGCGATGGCTTTAATCTGATCTTGCCGCGTCTTTTCGATACCTTGATTGGCTCGGTGATTGCAGGATTAGCGGTATTTTTTATTCTGCCCGACTGGCAGGGCCGCAGGCTTTACCGCGAGGCCGCCAACGCGCTGAACGGCCATCGCCGCTACCTTGAAGAGATTATCCACCAGTACGAGGAAGGCAAGCAGGATGGCTTGGCCTACCGCTTGGCGCGACGCAATGCCCACAATGCCGATGCCGCGCTTTCCACACTGCTCACCAACATGCTCCACGAGCCCGGCCACTACCGGAAACTGGATGCAGACAACGGCCTGCGTTTTCTAGTGCTTTCCAACACGCTGCTCAGCCACCTCTCGGCCCTAGGCGCCCATCGCCATCAATTAGCCGACGATGAAGACGATGCCACGCTAGTGCCGGTAGCAACACGTATTGGCGAACTGTTAGGTCATATCGCAGAACAGCTAAACAAACGCCAGCCGGTAGAAATACTGGCAGAGCAAACGGCCGCGCTATTAACGCAATTAGAGGAGCAAAGCGCTGCTAGCGCAGACGAACAAGCCGTCGCTCTGTATCGCCCTATTCAAAGCCAGCTGCGCCTAATTGCTGAACAGCTAGCGCCGCTGGGCGAGGCTGCTAATCGGTTGGTCGTCAACGAAGCGCCTGTATCCAGCAGCGTTAACGCTTAAACCTGCCCATAGCGGCCCGCGGCTTCTCCCAGCCAGCGGCGTACCAATACAGCGGTTACGTCTGCGTTGCCTTGCAGCGTCTGGGCCATGGCGGTAACGCGCTCTAACAGGTCCGCATCGCGCTCTAGGTCGGCGATTTTCATCTGCGCAAGACCCGTTTGGCGAGTGCCCAGCACTTCGCCTGGCCCGCGAATTTCTAAATCTTTTTCCGCAATACGGAAACCATCGGTCGTTTCGCGCATCACTGCCAAGCGCTGGCGGGAGCTTTTCGACAGCGGCGGATGGTAGAGCAACACGCAAAAGCTTTCCGTGCTGCCGCGCCCTACCCGGCCACGTAGCTGGTGAAGCTGGGAAAGCCCCAGTCGCTCAGGGTTTTCGATAATCATCAGGCTCGCATTGGGCACATCCACACCGACCTCGATCACCGTGGTGGCCACCAGCAAGTCTAGCTCGCCTGCTTTGAATGCCGTCATTACCTCGGCTTTCTCACTTGATTTCATGCGCCCGTGAATCAAACCCACGGCCAGCTCAGGTAGCGCCACCGTTAATTCATCGCGTGTCACCTCGGCAGCCTGGCATTGCAGTACTTCGGATTCATCAATCAGCGTACACACCCAGTACGCCTGGCGGCCTTCGCTGCAGGCAAGCCGAATACGCTCCACCACTTCAGGACGCCGCTCGTCAGGCACCACCACAGTTTTAACCGGCGTACGGCCAGGAGGCAGCTCGTCAATGACTGACACATCCAGGTCCGCGTAGGCGCTCATGGCCAGCGTGCGTGGAATCGGCGTAGCGGTCATGATGAGCTGATGCGGGGTCAGCCCACCCGCCTCGCCTTTTTCACGCAGCGCTAGACGCTGATGCACGCCAAAACGGTGCTGCTCGTCAATAATCGCCAGCCCTAAGCACTGAAAGTGCACGTCGTCTTGGAACAGCGCGTGGGTACCGACGATCATTCGCGCGCGGCCATCGGCAATCGCGGCCTTAGCATCCAACCGCGCTTTACCTTTGAGCTTACCCGCCAACCACGCTACTTCGATACCCAGCGGCTCAAACCACGCTTTAAACGAGCGGTAGTGCTGCTCAGCAAGGATTTCCGTCGGCGCCATGATCGCGGCTTGGCAGTTACCCGCCAGGGCACACAGCGCGGCCATGGCCGCCACGACGGTTTTGCCTGACCCCACATCGCCTTGAACCAAGCGCAGCATTGGCGCTGGGCGGCTTAAATCGAGGCTGATTTCTTCCAATACACGGCGCTGAGCACCGGTCAGAGCAAACGGGAGCTGCGCCAAAAAACGCGCCTGCAGGCTACGCCCTGAGGGTAGCGCCGGGGCACCATCGGCCTGAATACGCAGACGAACCTCGCGCAGGCTTAACTGGTGAGCCAGCAGCTCTTCCAACGCGAGCCGGCGCGTGGCCGGATGCTGGCCCCAGGTTAACTGTTCGATATTCACATCGGGCGGTGGCTGATGCAGTAAGTGCAAACTGGCGTGAAGCCCCGGTAGCTGAAAGCGCTGGCGCAGCGCATCAGGAATAACGTCAGGCAGCGCTTCGGGTGCCGCGTCTAACAGCCCAAGAGCCTGCTGCGTCAAGGCACGCAGGCGCGGCTGATTGAGCCCTTCGGTGGTGGGATAAATAGGCGTGAAATACTCGTCTACCGGTGCTTCACTGCCCCCCATTAACCGGTATTCAGGATGATAGATCTCTAAACCCGTTGCCCCAGCACGGGCTTCTCCAAAGGCGCGCACGCTCGCACCGGGGTGCAGCTGTTGCTGCTGGGCGGGCGAGAAGTGGAAAAAGCGCAGACTCAAAATACCGCTGTTATCACGCACCCGTACTAGCAGGCTGCGCCGCCGCCCTTTTACCACGTCGCAGGCCGTCACTTCGCCTTCAATCACCGCTTCTTGCCCGGCGCGCAACAGGCCAATGGGCGTCAGGCGCGTGCGGTCTTGATAACGTAGCGGCAGATGAAAGAGCAGGTCGCTAACGCGCTGAATAGCCAAGCGGCTAAGCTTTAGCGCGAGGGCTTCGCCTACGCCTTTAAGCGACGTGATGGGGGCGGAGAGATCGCTCATGAGGCGCTTTTCACAGCCTGAGAGGGCTGACGGCACTGGCTGATCGCCTGAATCAACGCTTCAATCGCCTTTGGCCGCGGAAAGCTTGCCCGCCAGGCAATCGCCACGGTGCGCGACGGTGCGGGTTCAACGAAGGGACGACTGACCAACATGGCATTTTCATACTGGTCGGTACCCAGCGCCGACTGTGGCAAAACGGTAATGCCCAACCGGGAGGCCACCATATGGCGAATGGTCTCCAGCGAGCCGCCTTCCGCAATCAGCGTGTTATTGGGACTGTTGAGCTTGTGGGTAATCGCCGGGCAGGCTTCAAGAATTTGGTCACGGAAGCAGTGGCCTTCACCGAGCAATAACAGACGCTCTTCGAGTAAATCTTCTTTATTGATCGCCTCGCGCGTCACCCAAGCGTGATTAGCCGGCATTAACACTTCAAACGCTTCGTCGTAGATCGGCTTGGTGACCACATCGGTCTCGGTGAAGGGCAGTGCCACAATAATCACATCCAGCTCACCGCTTCTTAGCTTGCCACGCAGAGTGCCGGTCATGCCCTCTTCGATATACAGCGGCATTTGCGGGGCAGCGTTAGCCAGCGCAGGCACCAGGTGAGGAAATAAATAGGGCCCTATGGTGTAGATCGCACCAATACGCAGCGGGTTGGCTAGCTGGTCTTTACCGCTACTGGCCAACTCAAATATCAGCGTGCTCTGTTCCAGCACTCGCTGCGCCTGGGCAACAATTTTTTCACCTAATGGCGTGACCTGCACGGTGGATTTCGAGCGCTCAAATAGCGGCGTCTCGAGCTCTTCTTCCAGCTTTTTCACCGCCACCGATAGCGTGGGCTGAGAGACATGGCAGCGCTCTGCCGCGCGGCCAAAATGGCGCTCTTGGGCAAGGGTTACGATGTAGCGAAGTTCTGTTAAAGTCATAGCGGTGCCAGTGGCATCCTCTTGTAGCAGCGTGTGACTAATAGCATGCTGTCAGCGGGACGGAAAAGGACAAGCAAGCTCTGCCGACGATCTTCTCTACTGACGATTTTCTCAACTGACAGTGTCATGGTTCACTGTAATCGTTGACAGAGATTTTGTATCTAATAGGGAATATTAATCAACAGGAGTGAGCACGGTGAAGCTAACCGTACTGATTATCGGCTGTGGCGATATTGGGATCAACCTTGGACGCGAGTTGCTGGAGGAAGGGCACCGGGTGATTGGCTTACGCCGCAACGTCGAGGCCTTAAAGGGCACCGGGATTAAACCGCTCGCGCTAGACCTGAATAGCCTGGAAGACGCCGACGCCTCAAGCCTTCCTCACGCTGACTATGTCGTGTATACGGTGAGCGCGGACCGCTTTGAAGAAAGCGCTTATCAAAGTGCTTATCCCGAAGGCTTAAAGCGCGTACTGGGCATCATGGCGCAGCACAAAAAACTGCCGCGTCGGGTGTTTTTTGTGTCTTCGACCAGCGTCCATGGCCAGCAGGAAGGCGAAGTGGTCAACGAACAGAGCCCCACCGATCCGACTAGCTTCTCTGGCAAGCTAATGTGCGAAGCCGAGCAGGCGCTGATAAATCATTCGCTTCCCGGCACGGTGATTCGCTTCTCCGGTATCTACGGCCCAGGCCGTGACCGGCTGATTCATCAGGTCGCCGAAGGTCGCGTGGCCGCGATTACACCGGTGATTTACTCCAACCGCATTCACCGCGACGACTGCACCGGCATTATCGCCCACTTGATTCGTCGCCAGGAAAGCGGCGAGCCGCTGGAAGATATCTATCTCGGCAGCGATTGTGAGCCCGTCACGATGCATAACGTCATGATGTGGCTTGCCCAGCAGTTGAAAGTAGCGGCCACTGAGACGATGCAATCCCCGTTACGCCGCCGCGCCAGCAAGCGCTGTGATAACCAGCGCCTCATCGACGCCGGCTATCAGTTCCGCTTCCCGAGCTACCGTGAAGGTTATACACAGGTGCTTAAAGAAGGCGGCTTCCTAGCGGTTAACCCCGTATAAAATACAGCGGTGAAGCGCAGGCAAAATTAATCGCCGATGATCATCACTGCTTCAGCTTCCACCTGGCTGCCTTTGGGCAGCGCTTTGACGCCGACGGCAGCACGGGCGGGGAAAGGAGCGGTGAAGAACTCTTCCATGACTTGGTTAACAATGGCAAAGTTATCCAAGTCCACCAAGTACAGGTTCAGCTTCACGATATCACTCAGTGAACCTGCCGCTTCTTCACACACGGCCTGCAGGTTGGCAAAGACTTGGCGTGCCTGAGCTTCAAAGTCTTCTGACACAATCGCCATGGTGGCAGGGTCGAGCGGAATCTGACCAGAAAGATAAACCGTGTTACCCGCTTTAATAGCCTGGGAGTAAGGGCCAATAGCAGCAGGGGCTTTGCTGGTGTTGATAACAGCCTTATTGCTCATGCGATGTCTCGCTCCTTCAGTGAATAATTAGTCATTAGAATACGTCATTAGAATAAGTACTCAGCCAACGCCACCAATAGCAGACGCTACCGATAGTGCATCAGTAGGTCGTGTATAGGGATTTTAGTTGGCGAGTCGGGTGATTTTGCCGACACTAGATAGATTACGGATCCGTTTGATAATCCGTGCTAAATGCACTCGCCCTTTCACAGACAGCGTCAGCGTGACCGTCGAAAGGTGTGCATCGCGTTCTTCAATACCAATACGTTCGATATTGGCATCCGCATCCGTGACTAGTCCAGCAAGCTCAGCCACAAGCCCACGGCGGCTCTCAATTTCAATGCGCAGGGCGACCGGGAAGTCTTCATCTATCGTGTCTGACCACTCCAGCGCGAAGAGCTTGTCGGGATCATTTTTATCGGCAAAGTTCTTATCAACAACGTTTTTACATTCGGCACGGTGTACAACCAAGCCCTTCCCCATGGAAAGATGGCCAACAACCGGGTCGCCCGGCAGCGGATGGCAGCAGCGCGCAAAGTTGATCACCATGCCTTCACTGCCGCTGATCACTACCGCTTTGCTACCGTCTTCGGTAGCAGGATGCACATAGTGACCGCCGTGTGCGGCGTCCACTAAGCGTCTTGCCACCACCTGCGTCATGCGATTACCCAGCCCCAGTGACTCCAATAGCGACTCTTCAGACGAGACATCCAGCTCTTTAAAGGCCCGTTTGAGCACGCTTTCGTCCAGTTCTTCCAGGCTGGTGTCAAACGGCGCCAAGGCTTTATTGAGCAACCGACGGCCCAACATGACGGCCTCGGTTTGCTGCTGATATTTAAGCGCGTGGCGAATGGCTGAACGCGCCTTCGCAGTCGTCACGAAGTTAAGCCAGGCAAGATTGGGGCGCGCACCAGGGGCGGTAATAATTTCGAGCGTCTGGCCGCTTTCTAAACGCGTAGAGAGCGGCGCCAAGTGCCGATCAATACGGCAGGCGATACAGTTATTGCCGATATCCGTGTGCACGGTGTAGGCAAAATCGATCACGGTAGCTCCCTGGGGAAGCTCCATGATGTCGCCTTTGGGCGTAAACACATAGATATCGTCAGGGAACAGGTCATTTTTGACGTGTTCAATAAATTCCAGTGAGTCGCCGGCATGGCGCTGCATTTCCAGCAGGCCTTTCACCCATGCCCGGGCGCGTGCATGGCTACCTTCGGCAATCGGGTGCGAGGTTTGCCCCGCCTTGTAAAGCCAGTGGGCGGCAATACCGTTATTCGCCATGGCTTCCATTTCGCGCGTGCGTATCTGCACTTCGATAGGCATGCCGCGTGAGCCAAACAGCGTAGTATGTAGGCTCTGATAGCCGTTGGCCTTGGGAATCGCGATGTAGTCTTTAAAACGCCCCGGGACGGGCTTATAGAGGTTATGCACCACGCCTAAAATACGGTAACAGCTGGCCACATCTTCCGTGATAATGCGAAAACCAAATACATCCATAATTTCGGCAAAAGGCTTACGCTTATCACGCATCTTTTTATAGATCGACAGTAGATGCTTTTGGCGCCCAATCACGGTGCCATTGAGCCCATCGTCATCGAGGCTTTTTTGCAGCGACGACTGAATTTCGCGCATGGCACTACGCCGATGCCCACGAGCGCTAGCGACGGCGCGCTTAATGCGCTCGGCACGCATTGGGTGAATGGCCTGAAAAGAGAGGTCTTCAAGCTCGATGCGAATGGTGTTGATGCCTAGCCGGCCGGCAATGCGCGCGTAAATTTCCAGCGTTTCACGGGCAATACGGCGCTTTTTATCCGGACGCAGTGCCCCAAGCGTGCGCATGTTGTGCAGCCGATCGGCAAGCTTGACGATGATGACGCGAATATCTCGCGACATCGCCAGCACCATTTTCTGGAAGTTTTCGGCCTGAGCAACCGCTTTGTCTTCAAAGGTGATTTGGGTAAGCTTTGATACCCCATCCACCAGTTCTGCCACCGGTTTACCAAACTGCTCGGCCAGGGCTTTTTTGGATACCCCGGTATCTTCGATAACATCATGCAACATAGCTGCCATCAAACTTTGATGGTCCATGTGCATGTTGGCAAGAATGTTCGCCACCGCTAGCGGGTGGGTAACATAAGGCTCGCCAGAGCGACGCCGCTGGCCATCGTGGGCCTGCTCAGCGTAATAGAAGGCGCGTTTGACCTGCTGGATTTCATCCGGGGGTAAATAGCCGCCGAGTCGGTCGGCCAGGTCATCAATGGTGAACATCTACCGCGCCTCTATCGCTTGCGTTATCGATTTCTTGATAACCGTTAGTCGTCGATATGAGTCGGTGCCATCGCAGGACGCGGACGCACAGCGGCTTCAACAGGCTCGTCCAGAACCGTGTGATCCACCAGGCCTGCCGCAATTTCACGCAGCGCCATCACCGTCGGCTTGTCGTTTTCCCACGGTAGCAACGCATCACGTGAGCCGCGCGCCAGCTGGCGAGCACGCTGGGTAGAAATCATCACCAGCTTGAAACGGTTTTCAACATTTTCAAGACAATCTTCAACGGTTACGCGAGCCATGGGAGCCTTCCTGTTATGACAGAACCAGGCCGGCGCCGTATGGAACATAAACGGGCCGACCCAGCGGAAAAACGCATTTAACACCGCACTTAAAACAGTATTTAAAAACGGCATTTAAAAACAATAGAACCGAACAGATTACTCGATTGCAGGCGCCTGTGACAAGAGCGCAGATAATAGCAAAGCGTGGCGCTCACTCATTAACGAGCGGCTTAAGCGACGGCTAATGACCAACGACTGTAATTCCTGCAGCGCGGTAGTGAAGTCATCGTTGACGACGAGATAGTCATATTCATGGTAATGAGACATCTCGCTGACCGCTTCGCGCATGCGTCGGGCGATGACCGCATGCTCGTCAGTGCCACGGCTTGATAAGCGCCGCTCCAGCTCATCACGCGACGGCGGTAAAATAAAAATCGATACCGCATCAGGCATTTGCACGCGCACCTGCTGTGCACCCTGCCAGTCAATTTCAAGAATAACGTCCTGCCCAGCCGTCAGTAATGCTTGTACCGCCTGGCGTGAGGTGCCGTAGTAATTATCGAATACTCTGGCATACTCAAAAAACTCACCTCGCGCGATCATCGTTTCAAACGCGGCCACATCAGTGAAATGGTAATTCACGCCATTCACTTCACCCTCGCGCTTCGCACGGGTAGTGTGCGACACCGATACTTGAATACCATCCAGGCTTTCGATGAGTTCACGCACCAAACTGGTCTTGCCAGCACCCGACGGAGCAGAAACAATAAAAAGCGTACCTTGGGACATGAAACAATTTCCCCAGTTTGCGCAAATAAGTTGCGAAAATAAGTTGTGAAAAATAAAGGGCAAAAATAACCAGAACGGCTGCAGGAAAGCAGCAAGGCCGCGCAGTATCGCACACCCATCGCTGCGGCTGTAGGGTTAGTAACAACATACAGGGAGGTAAGTATGCGCAGTACGCTGTTTATATTAGCTTTAATAGCGCTGGGCGTAGCCCTGCAAAAAGAAATTATTGAGCTCCCCCGCCACTGGGCGCCCTGGGCGCCGCTGCACGTTGACGACCCCATTACGCCCATCACTCAGCTCAAGCTCAGCCGCCTGTCGGATGATCGCACCGGCTGTCTGGCCGCTTTAGATACGGTCCCCGCAAGTGAGCTGCGCTACACGCCACTGGCAGATTACGCCCCCACCGCGAGCTGCCCGCTATCCAATATCGTGCGGATGCAATCAAGCGGCGTCGCCTTTAATCAGAGCTTCGTTGCCTCCTGCCCCATGGCACTGGCCTGGGTCATGTATGAACGCCACGCGTTACAGCCCGCCGCCGAGCAGTTGATGGGCAGCCGCGTCAGTCAGGTGAATCATGTCGGCAGCTTTGCGTGCCGGAACGTGTATGGTCGAGAAACAGGCAGGCGCAGCGAACATGCCACCGCAGAAGCGCTGGATGTCACCGGGTTTCAATTCGAAAATGGCGAGCGTATTACGGTGTTAAATAACTGGGATGATGAAGGCGCAACGGGTGAGTTCTTACGCGCCGCGCGCGATGGCGCCTGCGATACGTTCGGCAATATCCTCGGGCCCGATTACAACGCCGCGCATGCCGATCACTTTCACATGGGCATGCGCGGTTTTAGGCTCTGCCGCTAAGCAGTGTCAACCGCCATTTATTCGAGGTTGATGTCGTCTTTATCAGTAGCCGCACCGGTGGCAGCACCGACACCACCACCAATAACTGCACCCTGAACAACGCTACCACCGGTCACGGCCGCAGCGCCGGCACCCACGGCAGCACCAACGCCAGCGCCACTAGTGGCACGCTCGCCGGTGGTCGTGCCACAGCCTGCTAAAGCGACGGCCATCGCGACAACTGCACCAAGGGCCAGAATACGTGAGTTTTGCAAAATCTGAGTGTGCATGGTCATCTCCTTATGGGTTGCTCCTTTTACACACTAGAAAAAATTTCACACATTTACCATTTAATTATCGCTGTTCGATAACGAAAAATAGCTACGCCCGCCGGGCCGCAACGCCATAAGTACGCTTTTCCAGCCAGCGCCCTGCGGCAAAAATAACCAGGCCGCAAAGCGCTAACCCTGCGCCCACTAATCCTGTACTCGACCAGGTAAAGCCTGCACTAATGGCCAACCCAGCCAGCCACGCGCCGAGCGCGTTTGCACCATTAAAAGCCGCATGATTGAGCGAGGCCGCCATGGTTTGGGCATCTTCGGCCACATCCATTAAGCGGGTTTGTAGCGAAGGCGCTAACGCCATACTGGTGCCGACCAAGCCGACACACAAAAGCCCTGTCCAAACGTTATTCGCCGCAAAGTAAAACAGCCCCTGAACAATGCCACACCACAGCAAGATGCAAGGGATTGCGCGCATGAGGTTTTTATCTGCCATGCGGCCACCGATTAAATTACCGGCAATTGAACCCAGGCCAAAAATCACCAGCACCAAAGGCCCTAGCGACTCACTCATACCCGCTTGCTGGGTCAGTGTTGGCATTACATAGCTAAAAATAGCGAACATACCGCCGCAGCCAATACAGGCCAGGGCTAAGGCAACTAACACGCGCTGCTTCAGCAACGCAGACAGCTCGCGCACGGGGCTGGCACCTGTATCCACGGGCTGAACCGGTACATAGAGACGTATTAGCAGAGCGGTAAGCAGAGCAATTCCCCCCACACCCACAAACGCGATTTGCCAGCCAAACTGGTTGCCTGCCCACGTACCTAGCGGCGCCCCGATCAAAATAGCGACCGTTAGACCCAGCATCACCCTGGAAATAGCGCGTGCCCGTTGATCCACCGGCACCGCACCCGCCGCTACTAACGCCGCAATGCCAAAGTAGGCACCGTGCGGTAAGCCCGCGAGAAAACGCAGTCCCACAAATGACCAGAAACTCGGTGCCAGAGCGCTAGCGATGTTGCCCACTGCAAACACCAGCATCAGCACGATTAATAACAGCCGCCGAGGCGCGCGTGCGGCCAGCGCTGAAATTAACGGCGCCCCCACCACAACACCCAGCGCGTAGCTACTGATCGCGTAGCCCACCTGAGGAACCGTCACGGCTAAGTCGCCCGCCACGCGGTTCATCAACCCCATGATGACGAATTCGCTCGTTCCTATCCCAAACCCGCCCAGCGCCAACACAAATTCGGCCAGGCGCGGTTTGCGCGCCAGCCCTTGAGACGACGATGCTGTCGAATCCTGCATATTTATCTCCTAGCGGTACCGCCCTGTTGGCACCTTGATTAGCGCAAATGATCGCAGGATTAGACGAAAGTATAAATACGCCGCGTTCAAAAAAATTAGCCGGCAAAAAGCGTTTGCCTGCCCTACTAGCGTTCATTGAGCTTTATCGACAGGCCTGTGCACAGTACTGTTCACTTAATCCTGTTCACTTAACTGTTTATTTCTTCAATAAGGCGAAGGCGATGACACTCGATACCATTGAGCACGCCATGGCGGCACTTGCTGAGGCCGACCCAGATATTGCCCGCGCATACCCATTGGTCGGCGCGCCTAGCCCACGTCAACGCGACCAGGGGTTTGCGACGTTTTTCAGTACCATCGTTAGTCAACAGCTATCCACCGACGCGGCACGCGCGATTATGGGCCGTGTCAATACGTTACTGCCGGAGCTGCATGCAAAAGCGGTGATGGAAGTGGATAGCCAAGCGCTGCGCGATGCGGGGCTCTCCTGGCGGAAAATTGAGTACGCCAAGGGCTTGGCAGAAGCCGAACTCGCCGGCACCTTTAGCGCCGATGGGCTTGAAAAGCTAAGCGATGATGACGCCATCGCCGCGATTACCGAGCTACGCGGCTTTGGCCGTTGGAGCGCTGAGATTTACCTAATGTTTTCTCTCAACCGTCCGGATATTTTTCCTGCCGACGACCTGGCCCTGCGCGTAGCGTTAGGGCGCCTGAAAGGCATGGACGACAAACCCACGCCCAAACAGGCGCGCCAAATGATAGAACACTGGGCGCCTTGGCGCAGCGTGGGCTCGCTGTTTCTATGGCACTACTACCGGGGCGAGCCTTTGTAAGGGCTAAGCGTCCAACCCACCAAATTTGCCATTCTGGTAATCGTCGACCGCCTGAACGATCTCTTCACGGGTAGTCATCACGAAGGGGCCGTGGGAGTAGACGGGCTCATCAATCACATCCCCATGGCCAAACAGCAGGCGTGCGTCGCTGCTGGCTTCGATGTCGAGGCTCTCGCCATCACGGTCTACTTCGATCAAATGGTGAGGCTGAACGGGTTCACCACTCACCTTGATATCGCCATCGACCACATAGAGAAACACTTGCCGCCCAGGAGTAACGGGCAGTAGCTCACGTGTGCCAGCGGGCAGTTTCAGCGTCGACATAAATACGCCGGTCAGCGTTTCAATAGGGCCAGCCTGCTCCTGCCACTGCCCGGCGATCAGGTTCAGCTCACCGCCGCCCGGTAGCGCAATAGCGGGGATAGACGCTTCCTGCAGTCCCACGTAGCGCGGTTCACTCATCTTCAAACGCGCCGGCAGATTGACCCACAGCTGAAGAATCTCCAGCGGGCCACCCTCACTCAGAAACTCCGGCGGCGAAATTTCCGCATGTACAATGCCGCTACCCGCCGTCATCCACTGCACGCCACCTTTATGAATCACGCTTTGATGGCTGGCACTGTCAGCATGGGCCAGCGACCCCTCTAAAATAAACGTCACCGTTTCAAAGCCGCGATGCGGGTGCGGGCCAAACGGCAGGCCACGGTTGTTGGCCGGATACGTTTGCGGGCCGTGGTGATTCAAAAACAGAAACGGGTCGAGCTGATCCAAACCAGGCCCTGGTAACGGCCGACGCGTGGTTAAATCACCGATATCATCGCGCTTGGCCGGGTGCTGGGCGATGACACGGCGGACTGGGCTTGTGGATGCGTCTACTGACATAAAATGCTCCTTAACAATTACCTTTAGCTTAAAACCTAGGCCAAAGGATGAGGAGCGAATAGTTTTCTTCGAATCGTTCTAGGAAATTGATGGGTGATTGTAGGCAAGCCGACATGCGCTCCCAGTTAGGAGTAGCGGATCACCCTAAGCGCGGCAAATGAAATGACTATTACCGCGATTTGACCCAGCGAATCGAAGCGTTGGGCATCTTGGCGATGCGCTAGGTGCGCGCTTGTTCACCTTGATTTATGAGTTGTGCCATATCTGGATTGGTCAGTCTGGCATTTCCGATGGAAACGCTAATACGCACCGTCAGCAAGAAGTGCTTTGTAATGCCGCTGCAGCAGAGTTTTTAGTATCCGAACAATAGCTTAGCGCTCTTTGGCAGCATGATTTAGCACACTGGCAAGATAACTTATCCACGTTAGAGGCCCATTTTCACGTCAGTACCTGGGCATTGGTCCGGCGTGCGTTGACGCTCGATTTTATCTCTCAGGCGCAATACGGCCGCTATATTGCTGAACGGCAGGCGCAGTGCAAAACTAATGAAAGTGGTAGCGGCCCCACGTACTACCAGACCAAAAAGTCCCAAATCAGCCAGCTTTTTTCCAAAGCGGTCGTCAGTGAAGCAAGTGCCCTGCTAGGCGGGGTCAAACCGAATAAGATGGAGCGCTTCGCTAAGGAGCTGGGCATTTGAGATATCTACTGGATGCAAATGCATATACACAAGCGAAAAACCAATACTACGGAATGGATACTTGCCCTGCTTATTGGGACTGGCTGGATAAGCAGTTTGCGTTAGGCACCATTGCCAGTGTTGATATGATTGGCCGCGAGCTAAAAGAAGGCAAGGATGAGCTCGCCGCTTGGGCCCGCGAACGGCCAGACCACTTCATCAGCAACGACGACGAACAAACATAATTACTGTTCGCTGAAATCGTGCAGTTCGTTATGGAAGGCGACTATAACGCTGGTAATCGCGACAACTTCTTAGCAAAAGCTGACCCGTGGATTATTGCCAAAGCTAACGCGATTGGTGCCAGTGTGGTCACCCATGAAACTGCCGCGCCCGCTAATACACGAAAAGTCAAAGTACCTAATATCTGCCAACAGTTTGAAGTACCCTTCCTTAATACCTTCCGGTTTCTGCGTGAGCTAGAAGCTCGGTTTGTGCTCGGTCAATAAGTCGCGCTCAACCAACGCCACCCCAACGGATGGCGCCACTTTAAAAGCATCACTTACCGCCTTTTACGCCGTATCAAGAAAACAATCAGCCCCAACACGAAAAGCGCGAAGATCACGCCTGCCGCCATTAACCAGGGCATGGCTTTCACCAGTAGCGGCGTTGGGCCGCCTTGGCGTAGCTCCGTAACGCGGGCAGCGTCGACTTCAAGCTCGGGGTTGCCGAACTGGCTCAGCACGTAGTTACTCACGGCGGCGATCTGCTCATCGTTTAGCTGCTCGCCAAACGCGGGCATGGCCACGGTGTAGTCATCGATTTCGCGATGCACGCCCTGCAATATCGACATAATCAGGTTATCGGCGTTGGCACCCTGAGTCGCGGTATTGTGTATCAGCGAGGGGTAGAACTGATCATCGGTGCCCTGCCCGTCGATCTGGTGGCAGCTGGCACAGGCGCCGTTATAAAGCGTCTGGCCGTCGGTACGTTTACCATCACTCATGGCCTGAGGGTCATCGTTGCGCAGCGGCTCCAGCGTGGCTGGGCTTACGGGTTCAACTTCGCGGGGTGCCTGGCTTACATCAATGGCCGGGCCTATCGCCGTGGGTGGCACCTGCTTCAAGTAGACCGCCATGCTGTGCAGGTCCTCATCGCTTAAATAGCGCAGGCTGTGCTCTATCGCCTCAGCCATGCCGCCACCGGCCTGTGCTTTGTTCTCAACGTGACCAGTACGCAGGTACTGCACCAGCTCTTCAACGCTCCAGTTGCCGATCCCGCTGGCATCGGAGGTAATATTGGGCGCATACCATCCACCGACGTTGGCCCCTGCCAGATAGCGGTCATTGTTTTCCCCCATCAGCGCGTTACGCGGCGTATGGCAGGCGCTGCAATGCCCCAGCGTATCGACTAAATAGCGGCCACGGTTGAGAGTGTCACTTTGTTCCGGATCGTGAGTATAGGCGTCATCCAGGAATAAGAAATTCCATGCGGCCATGCTCACGCGGAGGTTAAAGGGAAACGGCAGCGATGTTTCAGGCGTCGGCTCGTCGACCGCTTCAACCCCGTGCATAAAGTAGCTATACAGCGCGTGAATGTCATCGTCGGTTAAGCCGCTATACGCGGTGTAAGGCATGGCGGGATAAAGATGAGCGCCGTCGGCACGAATACCTTCGGTTAGCGCACGTTTAAACTGTGCTTCTGAGTAGTCGCCAATACCATATTCGCGGGAGGGCGTGATATTGCTGGCAATAATATCGCCCATGGGCGAGGCAATGACGTAACCCCCTGCAAAAGGCTGCCCAGACTCTTCCGGCGGACGGTGGCAGGCGGAACAATCAGCGGCACGCGCAAGATACTCGCCTTGTTGGATCAGCTCGTCATCCACATTCGCTGCGTTACTGGGGCTAGCGGCACCACTTGCATGGCTGGTCAACGAAAACATAAAAGCGACACCTAGGAGCCAAGAGGACGGCAAGCGCATGTTAGATCTCCTTGGCGATGATGTCGGCAATGCGAATACTCAAAGCAACACCGGCAAGCGTGGGATTGATCACCCCTGACGCGGGGATAACACCGGTGGTCGCAAGGAACAGGTTATCGTGATCCCAGGTGCGGCATTCGCCGTTCACTACAGAGTCTTCGGCTCTGTCGCCCATGATCACGGTCCCCATTAAGTGATCTCGGTTTTGCCAGCCGGTATCGTCTTCGATGACCTGGCCGCCCATGATGCGCACAAAGTTGGCGTAGTCACGTTTCGCGACATCAGCCGCCGCTTTTACGTAGTTATCTACGCTGTAGTTAACCGTCAGCATGGGAATGCCCAAGGCATCCTTGTAGCGTGTGCTGGGCCGAACGGTGTTATGGGCATGGGGCAACATCTCAAACACCGTGGAGATATCTACCCAGCGGGCGGCGTCATGGCGGATTCGGTCGTCGAGTTCCGGGCCTACAATCAAATTATCCAGCAGGCGCTGAGTGACGGCCGTGTTGGGCACCATATTGGTTAATGCATGCTTAATGGCTGAGTGTTCGCGGCGAAAGTCGCCATCGCGCCAGTTGAAGATCCCGCCCTGCTGAACAGGCCCGCGACCCGGCCAGACCGGTTCATCGGCCAGAAACTGAAGCCCCATGCCGGTGTGATCCATCAGGTTACGGCCCACCTGATCCGAGGAGTTGGCCACCTCTGAAAGCAGCAGCAGTTTGGGCGTTTCCAGGCCGTGGGCGGCGACAATAAAGTACTTTGCGGTCAGGCGAGTGTCGTCACCGTTGGAGCTGCGATAGTGCACGGCCGCGATTTTACCGTTGTCACCTTTTTCAAGATGATAGGCGGTAGCATCGGTGATCAGCTTAGCGCCCGCGTTTTCAGCATGGCGAGCGTGGACATCGCCGCTGTACATGGCGCCAATCGGGCATACCGGCATGCAGTTATTATTGCCGCTGCACGCCGGGCGACCGTCCCAGGGCTTATGAGTACGAGCGTTAGGCTCGTGGATGAAACGGTAGTCTTCAGCGCTGATTCGATCCCTAATGCGCTGAAAATAATAGGTATCACCCTCGGGGGAAACGGGGTAAGGCTCCGAGCGCGGCGGCCAAGCATCGCCACCCTGGCCGCTTTGGTCATCGGTATCGCTGCCTGAAACGCCCAAGGCTTTTTCAGCGCGCACGTAGTAAGGCTCTAACTCGTCATACTCAATCGGCCAGTCGCGCCCTACGCCGTAAAGCGTTTTAAGCTTCATATCGTTGGGAATATAGCGCCACGTTGCCGCCGCCCAGTGCCACGTGGTGCCGCCGACCAGTTTCAACATGCCGGGGAACAGATCGAAATCGCCGGTGTTTTCGATATAATTTTCCTGGTACGACGTCGGCGCCCACGGTGCGTTGGGGTAAGGGTCGTTGAAATTTCCCTTGCGCGAAGAGGTGCGGAAATTTTCAACAATCTTCCAGCGCGGCACATGCTCACCCGCCTCAAGAATAATTACCGATTTGCCCTGCTGAGCGAGCTCAAAGGCGGCGTTGTTGCCTAGTGCGCCCGAGCCGATAACAATCACATCCGCGTCAAATTGCGTAGCCATGGTAATAAACGGTCCTGAATAAAAGAATCAATACGCTCGACCCGACACCTATTAGCAGGCCGGGGGCGTACTTTGGTATAAGTAAGAATTAATCAGTGGCGATGCTGGCAGGCGGATCGACCCAATAGTCAGAGTGACCACGGGAATACGTCGGAATAACCGTGGCATCGATAGTCGGCTCGAACATCAGTGCCCCGGTATAGGTAATAAAGCGGGTGTTATCGGTTGCGCTATGACCTTGCACGCTGCCGGTGAAGCCCAAATACCAAGCGCTGATAATCGCCACCGCCGTTTGCGTTAACGCTTCTGGCTGGGTAGCGGCAAAGACTTTGAAGCTGCGCATATCGGTAAGGTTGGCATCATCCATCGCCTGGGCCAGCACCCGCTGACGATCAGCAAATCGCTCGTCGCTATCCAGCAATGCCTGCCAAACGCGTCCGGCGATGCGGGCATCTAGCGCCTCTCTCCCGGTTAAACGCTCGGAAAGCATCAGAAAATCTTGGATTGCTTGCTCGCTGGTAGCACCGGGACTATCCGCCCAGGTACGCGTCGCCCAGGGGAAAAAGGCGGCAGCGGAAACAGCCGCCATACCACCCAGCAGCTCACGCCGGGAAAGACGGAGTGTCTTTACTGCGTTGTTTTTAATAAATTTCATCGACAGACCACGCTTATGTTAGCACGCTAATTAATAGTCAGAAATTATACGCCTCTTTTGCTCTATAACAATCTTTAGTCATAGTGTACTTATCAATGTAGCTCAAGCGACTCATCTTTTGGATTGGTTCTCTGAACGGCTCGATCAATACTTTAAGCTCCACCGCGCAGCGGGTCGTCTCAGCCACCACGAATTTCGACGAGAGCGTGTTGGCTTCACGGTTGGGTTCCTGCATCAGGAAGTCTAGGCGGCGGCCTTTAGGGCCCTTCTGGGCGAGCTGGCACAACAATAAACTTAGGGCGTCATTACTCTGGCTGACGTCACGAGTGAAGACCGACTGAGCAGCAATAGACGGTGCTCACATGCCCAAGCGCAGTAGTGACAGAATAAAGGTCGTGCCTGTTTCATTATTACTTTCGACACGCACGTCACCACCGTGCCATTGGATAATCGAACGGACGATGGCCAGTCCTAGTCCTCCTGAATCGGCTACACCGGCTCGCGCCGAATCACAGCGATAAAACCGTTCGAAAACCCGTTGCAGGTTATCAGGGGAGATGGCCGTGCCGAGATTATGAACGCGTAGTTCGAGCCGATCCTCCATGCTCATCGTCGTAATATGAATAGGCGTTTCGGAACGGCCGTGGCGAAGCGCATTGGCGATCAGATTGGCCAACGCTGTGCGTAGCAAATCGCGATTGGCTACAACGGTACCACTCGACTGATTGACGAGCGTTCGTCCGTCGTCTTCCGCCATACCTTCGAAGTAATCACATAGCTGAGCTACCAATACTCCGAGGTCTACTTCATCAAATGTTAACGCTGTTGAAGGATTCTCGGTCCGTGCCAGAAACAGCATGCTATCGATCATTCTCGAAAGACGCTCGTACTCTTCAATATTCGATTCAAGCACCTGCCGATATTCTGCAGTCTCTCTTTCCCGCCGCAGCGTATGCTGTGTTTGTCCCAATAGGTTGGTTAACGGTGTTCGCAGCTCATGGGCCATGTCTGCGGAGTGTCGGGAAAGCTGAGAAAAACCTTCTTCCAGCCGGTCTAGCATTAGGTTCAATCCATGGCTTAAGCCACTGATTTCCTTTGCTTCTCCTGCGATATTCAAGCGCCGATCCAACTGTCTTATGTTGATGCGATTAGACTGTTCAGCCAAGCGGCGCAACGGCTCTAGGCCGTGCCGACTGACTCCCCACCCGAGCACGAAGGCAAGTAGCGCGCCCATCACAAGAGCCAGCCAAAGTCGAAGCCGATAGGCCGTCAGCATCTGACGACGCTCATCAAGCAACTTACCGGCGATAAGCGTGAGCGGCCGCCCGCCTTGTTCAAGTGTTTGCCATGCCAATCTTGCCTGTATTGAGCCGGTAGTATTCTCAAAACGGATGGTGTCCGTCATCGGTAACTGGGGCACGGCTAGGTCGCTCGGGTTGACGTCAATCAGCACTTGGCCTTCGGCATCCAGTATCCACAACAGGCTGTCGCGATTGCCCAACATATTGGCATAGAGCTTAGGACGCTGGCGAAGCGTAGCTATACTCTCGGCGTCATCGAGCAGCGTTTGCATACGCTCAAGACGTCCATGTAGCATTTGATCATCACGCCAAGCAATTTCACGTGTTAACGAGTGATAGAGGTAGGCACCAATACTGCCCAGTAGCAGCACACTGACCAGCGCGAACATCAGCGACAGGCGAGTCGCTAGGGAGTTCAGAGCGGGCATCAAACGCGGTCCTCAAGTACGTAACCCATGCCACGTTCGGTGTGTATCAGCTTACGAGAATAAGGGTCGTCCACTTTTGCACGAAGTCGACGCACGGCCACTTCGACGACATTGGTATCGCTGTCAAAATTCATTTGCCACACCCGCGAAGCGATATAAGTGCGCGATAACACTTCGCCTTCCCGATCAAGAAACAGCTCCAGTAATGAAAATTCCTTATTGGTCAGAGCAATGCGCTCACCTTGACGAGTCACTCGTCGTCGCAGCACGTCCATTTCCAGATCAGCCGCACGAAAATGCTCTCTCTCGCGAGGTGGGCTGCGGCGCAATAGAGTACGTACTCGGGCTAGCAATTCGACAAAAGAGAACGGTTTAACCAAATAGTCGTCGGCACCCAGCTCTAACCCCTTGACGCGATACTCCACCGCATCCATGGCCGTCAAAAACAGCACCGGCACTTGGCTACGACCACGGATCAGTTGCAGCAGCTGCCAGCCGTCAAGACCGGGCAGCATGACGTCAAGAATAATCAGATCAAACTCGCTCTCGGTGATCAAGTGCTGCGCATCATATCCATTGAGGGCGACCTCAACACGATATCCCGACTCCCCCAGGCCCCTACATAGATAGTCTGCGGTTTTGTGCTCGTCTTCTACCACTAGGATACGCATACCGCCTCCCCGCGAAATTGATACAGATTAGCGAGATCAATCGCTTTGTCACATTACAAATCTGTAATGCTGCCGTCAGGTAATTGACACACTCGGCCTGTCAGGATGTCACCATCAACTCACAAGGATATTCTCATGACATCACGATTTGCTCGACTGCCACTGCTCGGTGCCCTCTTAGTGGCGGGCAGCGCGCTGGCCGGAACAGGCCCTGTCCAGCAGCAAAGCCTCTCGCTAGATATGGCTAATCGCCTAGTGAATGCCTCTCTTGAAGCTTGTCATGCCGATGGCCGGACCGCTGTCGTGGCGGCTGTTGACCGCGGTGGCAATCTGGTCGCTTTGCAGCGCGACGATAATGTCGGCCCCCACAACACGTTGGCCGCGCAGCGTAAGGCATTTACGTCACTGTCGACGAATACCACCAGCCGTGCATTATCGGAGCACGCTCGCCAGGATCCCGAATCAGCCAACTTGAACACACTAGACGAGCTGCTGTTGTTAGGTGGCGGCGTACCACTACGATTCGGGGGCGAACTCATAGGAGCACTCGGCGTTGCTGGTGCAGGTGGTTCTGCTATTGATGAGGGTTGCGCCTTAACGGCAATTGAACACGTTATCGGCGATAGCTAACGCTCCCTAACTCACTGCAATCTTCATAAAACGACGATATAAAGGTATTTTTCATGAAAACATTTTCTGCACTACTCGCCGGTATTATTCTCAGCAGTGTCGCGACGACAGCGCTTGCGGCCGATAATCCGCTGAGCGTCCATGTGCTCAACATTCAAACCGGTCAGCCGTCACAAGGTGTTGACGTTGAACTTGAGCGTCGCACCGATACCGGTTGGGAATTGTTAGCGACCGCGACTACCGACGAAGGTGGCCGTATATCAGCGCTTTATCCAGCCGATGAAACGTTCATATCCGGTGTTTATCGGGTGACATTCGAAACTGGCGAATGGTTTGAGGCGCATGATACTGACACATTCTTCCCCAATATCCCCGTGCCCTTCCAAGTGGACGATACCGAGCAGCATTATCATGTGCCTTTGCTGCTTAGCCCTTATGGATATTCTACCTATCGCGGAAGCTGAGCAAATCTCGCAAAAAGTGGTTTTAAAATAAGGAATTGGCGGGCCATTAAGGCCTGCCGTTACTGATTAATTTTGCGAAAAAGATCTAGCAATTTTGCCCTCTGCGGCAATACCAGCACAGTCAATAAGTACCATGTTTCATGTCGGTAGGCAGCTGGATAGTGGATATACGATTTTTGTCTGCATTAATGTTACCTCTCTTGCCATGGTCTCATCGCAACGTATTAGGTTGCTGAAGCGTCTACTGTTACTGGCCGCGATCACTTCACACACTCGCATAAACATAGTTCTGGCAACGCTCCTCAGCGTGCTAAATAATCTACTCAATGTTCTGTATTTGCTCGCGCATCTGCTCAATCAGCACCTTCAGTTCTACCGCACAGCGGGTCGTCTCGGCCACCACAGATTTCGACGAGAGCGTGTTGGCTTCGCGGTTAAGCTCCTGCATCAGGAAATCCAGGCGGCGGCCTTTAGGGCCTTTCTGGGCGAGCTGGTGGCGCACTTCGTCGATGTGCGCGGTTAGGCGGTCCAGTTCTTCGTCTACGTCGGCTTTTTGCGCCACCAGCACCAGCTCGGCTTCCAGGCGTTGCGGGTCGAGTTCGGTCTTGGCGACCTCCAAACGCTCCAGCAATTGAGCGCGCTGGCGCTCCAGAATCTGCGGCAGCAGGCTTTTGACGGTAGCGACCTGCTCGCTTACCGCTGTCAGGCGAGAGGTGATCATCTCGGCGAGCTTTTCACCTTCACGGGCGCGCGCGTCGATCAGTTCATTCAACGCCTGGTCGAACAGAGTTTTAGCAGCTGCTTTGATGGCGTCTTGATCCAGGTGTTGGGTTTCCATTACGCCGGGCTGATTGAGAAGCGCGAGCGTGGTGGGCGGCACGGCGCTGGGCACCTGCTGCTGAATGGCGACTAGGGCGTCGGCAATCTCTTTTAACCGCTGGGCGTTCACCGCCGGCGCTTGAGCAGTTTCGGAACTCTCGAACCGCACGCTGCACTCCACTTTGCCACGGGCCAGGCGAGTACGCAGTGCTTCGCGCAGCACCGGTTCTAAATCCCGTAGGCTTTCATGTAGGCGGAAATGTGGCTCTAGGTAGCGCTGATTCACCGAGCGAATTTCGACCTGCAGGGTGCCAAAGGGGGCGGCCTGCTCGGTGCGGGCAAAGGCGGTCATGCTGTGCGTCATTGAATAACCTGTAGAGAGATTGGCGTGATGGAAGTGTAGAGCATTTGCCACCACTCTTGTTTTCAATTCACTCGCCTATTCATTCGGCGCGGTCAGTGCTGCGCGAAGGGGCAAAGATCACACACCAATGATGTCTGGCTGCACTTCGATGAGCAGACGGGCGTCCGGCGATGGCGTATCAATCACCTCGAAGACGCGATCAATCATCTCGCCCACGCTTTGTCGCGCCATGATCAGGTGAGGGTGAAACGCGGCGGCCAGCGGGTCCCAGTCAAAACACCCCACAATCATGTCATCTAGCTGGTAGCCGCCCTGCTGAAGCCAGCGCACGACTCCCTCCAGCGAAATCGTTGAGTTGACGAACATCGCGCTGGGAAGCGTGGAGCGGGGGCGCATATATGCCTCTAACGCGACCTGAGCCTTATCGGCGGCATAGTCGCAGGGAAGGATGTCCGCCTCCGAGGTGGACAACCCACGTTCAGCGCGGGCCTGAGAGAAACCGGCGATACGTTCGCGCGTATTGTGATCCTCGCTTCGCCCGCCAATAAACAGGATAGCGTCGTCACGCGCAGCCTGCCCGGCCAAGCGGTCAAGAATGGCGTTGGTGAGCTGCCGCGCGCCTTCCCGGTTATCGGAAATCACCGAAGGTGCCTTACTACCGGGCAAATCTAAGTTAATACTCGCCACGCCGCTTTCGTCGCACATCACAGAGATAGTGTCGGGATCAGTCGCCCCGGTACTGACCAAACACTCGACCCGGTAGGCGAGCATCATGCGCGCTGCCTCGCGCTCCTGCGCCGGGTCGCGGTTGGTGCAGGCGACAATCGCAAACAGCCCGCGCTGGCGCGCCTGGGCTTCAAAATGCTGGGCAATCGAGCTGAAATAGCGGTTGTCGTAGAGCGGCAGAATCATGCCGATAATACCTGAGCGCTCTCGGCGCAGCGCGCGTGCCTGCATATTGGCAGAGTAGCCTTCGCTGTCGGCTAGAGAGAGGATTTTGTCGGCTAGCTTTTGGCTAATACGACGCCGTTGCCAAGAGCCGTTGAGCACCGCACTGACGGTACTCGGCGAGGTGTCGGCAAGCCTGGCCAGATCGTAAATGGTTAGCCGCTTAGGTGACTCGCTTACCACGTAACCGCTCCTTGAAATAGATAAAAGTAGCATTGACGTGATTTCATAATGAGTCAATGCTGTATAATGCACAACCGATTGTGCATGCTAAGTTAAGAGAACAGATTCGGAGTGTTTACGCATCGCTTGATTAACGTTCAACGCCTTCAGCGTTATGACACTCTCCTAGCATTTTAAGGCATAAAGCATCGATGCCTTTTTGACATCGGGCAGCGCACGTCGACACCATCAAAACGCTTCAATGCACTCCATTCCACTGGCTGGGCTAGCCAACAGCAAGCAGGCAATGACAATGAAATATAAAGCACTTCTTACCGCCGTTACACTCACAAGCGTCATCGGCAGCAGTGGCGTAATGGCTCAGACGTCCCCCACTATCGCTGTGGTGGCGAAGGTAGGCGGCATCCCTTGGTTTAATGCCATGGAAATGGGCATTGAGCAAATGGGTGAGGAATTAGGCGTTGAGGCTTATATGGTGGGGCCCACCAGCGCCGACCCGGCCCTGCAGGTACGCGCGATTGAAGATCTGATCAGCCGCGGCGTCGATGTCATCGGCGTGGTGCCCAACGACCGTGAAGTGCTGGAGCCGGTGCTGGAGCGCGCTCGCGAGCAAGGCATTATCGTGCTGACCCACGAGAGCCCCGAGTCGGTCAATATCGACTACGATTTTGAGATGATTTCGGCGCAGCAGCTTGGCGAAGAGCACGCCAAACTGCTTGCTGAGACCACCGGCTGCGAAGGCTCCTACGCTGTTTATGTGGGCGGCCTAAGCGTGCCTGCACATAACGCCTGGGCAGATGCTGCCGTGAACTGGCTGGACGAAAACTGCGCTGGTTTGACCCAAGCGGCAGAGCGTTTCGGCGTGGCCGAGAGCGTCGATGATAGCCGTAATACCACCCTTGATCTGCTGCGCGCTCATGAAGACCTGGCGGGCATTATGTCGTTTGGCAGCCAGGGCACCATCGGTGCCGCTCGTGCGGTTAAAGAGCGTGGCCTAGAGGGCGATGTTGCCGTGATGGGACTTTTCTCGCCGGGTCAGGGGCGTCGTCTGGTGCATGAAGGGGTTATCACGGGCGGTTTCCAGTGGAGCCCACTTGAGGCAGGTAAGGCCTTCGTCGCGCTTGGTGAGATGCTCTATAACGGCGAAGAGATTACCGATGGCGCTGAGCTGCCGGTGCTCGGTGAAATCACCCTGGACGGCCATACGATCTTTGCCTCGCAGCCGCTGGAGCTGAGCAAAGAGACCGTGGATGAGTTGGCAGAGCTCGGCCTGTAAGACTGCGCTTATTCATATCGTGTCAACACTGCCGCGCTCAATGAGCGCGGCAGTTATGTTAAGAGAGCCATCATGTCTAGAGAGGAGCCGCCGATGAGCGAGATCGCGATTCGAGCGCGTCATGTTAGCAAGGTCTTCGGGCAAAGCCGGGTGCTCGATGATGTCGAATTCGAACTTCGCCGTGGTGAGGTTATGTGCTTGGCGGGCGAAAACGGCTGCGGCAAAAGTACGCTCATTAAAATTATCAACGGCGTTTACAAGCCTGAGCCAGGCATTGAATTTACATTTGGCGATGAAACTCTCTCAGCCATTAGCCCGCTAGAAGCGCGCAGCCGGGGCATCCACGTCATCTGGCAGGATCTTGCGCTCTTTCCGCACTTAACCGTCGCGGAGAATATCGTCTTTGATGACTACGTCTCAAAGCCGTGGCGGCCGATCTCTTATAAAGAGGCGCTGAAGCAAGCGCGCGAGATTATTCAACAGTTTGGGCTCAATTTAGACCCTACCGCCCGCGTGGAAGGCCTTTCGATTGCCCACCGTCAACTGGTCGCAATCTGCCGCGTGCTGCGCGCAGGCGCCAGCATTATTTTTATGGATGAGCCCACCGCTTCTCTCACCTACAAAGAGGTGCAGGCGCTGTTGGTGATTACCCGCTCGCTGGCAGCAAAGGGCATCTCGATTGTATTGGTCAGCCATCGGCTGGCAGAGGTGCTTGAGGTGTGCCAGCACGTCACTGTGCTGCGCAACGGCCTGCTCGTGGGCACCTATCCCACCGAGGGGATGACCCAGGCAAGGCTCTCCACACTGATGACCGGCCTTGAGCTTAAGTTCACCCCCCGGGCTGAAACCCATCAAGGTCAACCGGTATTGGAGCTTAAGCACCTGAGTCGTCAAGGCGAATTCGAGGACGTCTCCTTCACCCTGCATCACGGGGAAATCCTGGGGCTGACGGGGCTGCTGGGTGCCGGGCGTACCGAGATCGCCCATGCCATTTTCGGCATGACCCGCCCCACGTCGGGCGAGATACGCAAGGATGGCCTGCCGCTCAAGCTGCGCTCCAATCGCGATGCCGTGCGTCACAAGATCGCCTACCTTTCCGAAGACCGCCTTCACCTGGGCCTGGTACAAAACCAGTCGATTAACATGAACAGCGCCGTCACCGTGCTGCCTTCACTTGAGAAGCCGCGCGGCTTTCTCTCGCCGCGGCGCATCCGGGCGCTGACCGCACACTGGGTCGAGCAACTGAAGACCAAGGTGAGCGATGCAGAGCTTGCGGTCTCGTCGCTCTCCGGGGGTAACCAGCAGCGCATCGCCCTTGCCAAGTGGCTGGCGACCAAGCCTGAAGTGCTGATTCTCGACTGCCCGACCATTGGCGTCGATGTAGGAGCGAAAGCCGGCATTTTCGACATCATCCGTGATCTTGCCGATCAGGGCGTGGCGATTATTTTGATCTCCGACGAAGCGGGGGAAATTTGGATGAATGCCGACCGAGCGCTGGTGCTGCGGGAGGGGCGCATTACCACTGAGGTGATCCCCTCAGAAACAACGGAAGAAGCGCTGGAGGCAATCATCAATGCGTAATCTTTTATCGCGCACACGTATCGGCACCGAAGGGGCGCTGCTGGGCATTATTCTGGCGCTGTCGGTGGTGCTGGCGCTGACCACCGACAGTTTCCTAAGTCTTCAGAACCTGTTTGATCTGCTTAACAATCAGTCAGTCAATATCATATTTGCCGTTGGGCTGGTGGTCGTGCTCATCGCGGGGGGCATTGATATCTCCTTCGCGGTGGCGGCCTCGGTGGTGCAGTACGTGGTGATGACAGTGCTGATCGATACTCTGGGCGGCGGCAGCTGGCCGCTGGGCATCCTGCTCTCAATGCTGGTGGGCACCCTGCTGGGGCTCTTTAATGCGCTGCTGATTCACCGTTTTCGAATTGTCTCGATTATCGTCACCATCGGTACGTTTAATCTCTTCTTCGGGCTGCTGATGTACTTCACGGGCGGCGTATCGATTTACGATATTCCCGACTGGCTCTACTACTCGATTCCACTGCTCGATCTGCCTGCAGAGCGCGGCTCGGCCACACTCTATTTCCCCGCTGCCGTCATGACAGTGATGGTCGTGCTCACCTGGTTCATTCTGGCGCGTACCGGCTTCGGACGCACTATTTACGGATTTGGCTCAAGTCCCGAGGCCGCCCGCCGCTCAGGTGTGAGTGTTTGGAAAATTCACGCCTTTGCTTACGGCTGGTTGGGGCTATGCGCGGGTGTAGCGGGCCTGATGCAGGCACATATTGTACAGGAGGTAGTGCCCAACGCCTTGATAGGCCAGGAGCTGCCCATTTTGGCCGCGGTCGTGCTGGGCGGCGCGACGCTGGGCGGCGGGCGTGGCTCGGTGCTTGGCGCAGTGCTCGGCGTACTGCTGCTCGCCGTGGTGCAAAATGGCCTGAACTTGTTGGGCGTTACTCCTTACGCCTTCCGCATGATTGTCGGGCTAATTATTTTGATCGCTATTACGACCAGTAACCTGGGCAATCTGTTGCCCCGTTCAACCAGAGCGAAAAACGTATGAATAAGCCTCTGAACACGCCATCCAGCGCTGGCATACGTCTGGGTGGCGATACCATTGAAGTGATGGCCATGACGGCCCTTTTAATTGCCAGCATCGTTTTTTTCTCACTGCTGGCACCGGGCTTTCTCACCGCGACTAATTTTAGCTCGATGTCGATGCAGTTGCCGGAGCTTGGGCTACTTTCGCTGGCAATGCTGGTACCGATTATTTCCGGCGGGCTCAACCTCTCGGTCACCTTTACCGCCAATATTGCGGGGCTCACCACCGCTTGGCTGGTGCAGGGCCTGCTAGCAGGAATGGGCATTTTAAGCGTTCCCATGGCGATTATGGTCGGGCTGCTTGTGGGTGCCGCTGCTGGCTTTTTAATCGGCTTTATCGTTGCCTACGTGGGTGCGCACCCCATTTTAGTGTCGCTAGGCGCGATGATTTTTCTGCAAGGCGTGGGCGAGTTTTTAACTCGCGGTGGCGGTATATCGGGTATGCCGCCAGTATTTCAAACCATCGGTAGCGGAAGCTTGCTGGGCGTGCCAATTCCCATGCTGATCTTTCTCACCGCCGCCGCCGGGCTTATGTACGTCATGCACTTCACCCGCACCGGGTTCTCGATCTATATGCTCGGCTCCAACCCCCGTGCTACCGAGTACTCGGGCATTAATGTGAAACGCGTGCTGATTACCGTCTACACCCTTTCCGGTCTGCTCGCGGGTCTCGCCGGCATGGTGATGCTCGCTCGCTTCAACTCCGTGCGCGTAGGCCACGGCGAGAGCTACCTACTGATTACCGTGCTGGCCTGTTTTCTAGCCGGGGCGAACCCATTTGGCGGCTTTGGCCGCGTACTGCCACTGGTGCTGGGCTTAATGAGCCTGCAGGTGATCGCCTCTGGTATGAACCTGATGGGCGCCAGCCAGCATCTAGCCACCGCCGTCTGGGGTGCTTTTCTAATTATTGTGATGGCACTGCGTATGCCGTTTATCAAACAGTCGTGAGTAAGGTTTTCCATGAGTCATCAAGAACATGTTCTGGGTATTGATATCGGCACTGGCAGCGCTCGGGCGGGCATTTTCACGCTTGATGGCGTGATGCTTGCCGAGGCTAAAACACCCATTGCGATGCATCGCCCTGCCGAACACCACGTAGAGCAGAGCTCCACGGATATATGGAACGCAGTGTGCAGTGCCACCCAGCGTGCTCGCGAGGCTGCGGGCGTGGCGCCCGACGCCATCACCAGCATGTCGGTGAGCGCCACCTGCTCGCTCGTGCTGCTGGATCAGCAAGATAAGCCGCTTGAGCTCTCACCGGGCGATGAGGCATGGAATATCATCGTCTGGATGGACCATCGCGCCACCGCTGAGGCCGCCGAGTGCACGGCCACCAACGCCGCACCACTGGCTAATCTGGGCGGCGTGATGTCGCCTGAGATGCAGATGCCCAAACTAATGTGGCTCAAGCGCCACCGCCCAGAGCTTTACAACCAGATTGGCTACGCTGGAGACCTCGGCGACTGGTTAGGCTTTAAATGCACAGGCTCCATTGAGCGTTCGGTCTGTATGCTCGCCTGCAAGTGGACATTTGATCCACGCCCTGGGTATGGCTGGGACCACGATTTTCTAGATCAAATCGGTATGCAGGATGTACTTGAACGCGCCCGTTTAAGTGACCAGGTGCGCCCGGTTGGAGTAAGGCTGGGGCAATTAACGGCGGCGGCGGCGGCCGACCTGGGCCTCACCACTGACTGCACCTTCGCGGTTGGCATGATCGATGCCTATGCCGGTGCCCTTGGCACCCTCGGCAGAAGCCTAACCGACGCCCCCGAGAAACGCCTGGCGGTGATTGGCGGCACCTCCACCTGCCATATCAGCGCCCAACCCGAGCGGCGCGAGGTGCCCGGCGTGTGGGGCCCCTACCCGGGCGCACTGTGCAATGGTTTTGTGGCTAACGAAGGCGGGCAAAGCATTACCGGTGCGCTGCTGGATCACTTGGTAGCGATGTTCGCAGCTGGCAGTGAATTTGGCGACGATGTGCACGGTATGCTTTCCGATGTGCTGCTGGAGCGCCTGAAAAACGGCGATCCTGCGCCACATACCCATGTATGCCCCGACTTCATCGGCAATCGTTCTCCGCTGGCGGACCCAGAAATTCGCGGCGCGATTACCGGACTCACGCTAGATACCCCGCGGGAGAGTTTTATTAAGGTCTACTGGGCTGCCGCCACCGCGCTGGTTTACGGCACTCGTGCGATTATCGAGCGGCTAAATGCGCATGGTTACGCAATTGACACGCTGCACTTAAGCGGTGGCCACGGCCGCTCGGCGTTACTGCGCAAGCTGTATGCCGACGGCACCGGCTGTCGCGTTATCTTATCTGATGCGCCGGAGCCCGTGCTGCTTGGAGCTGCCGTGGCGGCGATGGCTGCAAACGCTAATGGCGATGTATTGAGCGTTGCGAGTGAGCTATCCCCTGGCGAGCAGGTACTGGCGCCTGACCCAGCAACATATGAGCTACATTCGGCGCGTTATGCTGCTTTCAAGCAGCTCTACGCTGGACGGCTCGATTAACAACCACCGTTCGCGGGCCTTAAACACATAAGCACACGCTCAGACGTGTACAATGGGCGGCTTTTCCTTGTAATGCGATTTTTTGTAGAGAGGTGTTATTTGTGAGCAGTGCTACGCGTCCTGATGTTGTTCGTCCCAGCGGCCGCCAAGCCGACCAGCTCCGTGAGATTCGCATCACGCGCGACTACACCCGTCATGCGGAAGGCTCAGTCCTGGTGGAGTTTGGCGACACCAAAGTGCTGTGTAATGCCAGCGTAGAAGCCGGTGTTCCACGCTGGCTGCGCGGCAAAAATCAGGGCTGGGTTACCGCTGAATACGGCATGCTGCCCCGCGCTACCCATACGCGCAGTGATCGTGAAGCCTCTCGCGGCAAGCAAGGTGGCCGTACGTTAGAAATTCAGCGCTTGATTGGCCGTAGCCTGCGCGCAGCGGTGAATTTGAAGAAGCTGGGCGAATTCACCATTACCATTGATTGCGATGTCATTCAGGCCGATGGCGGTACGCGTACCGCGGCGATTACCGGTGGCTGTGTAGCGCTGATGGATGCCATCCGCTACCTGCAGCGTGAGAAGAAGATCAAAAGCGATCCTTTCAAGCAGCTGGTTAGTGCTATCTCCGTGGGCATTTATAAGGGTGTCCCGGTGCTGGATCTGGACTACCCGGAAGACAGCAAAGCCGATACCGATTTAAACGTGGTGATGACCGAAAACGGCGAGCTCATCGAAGTGCAGGGTACCGCCGAGGCGGGTTCCTTCAGCCGCGCAGAACTCAACAGTATGCTCGATTTAGCCGAGCAAGCGGGCGATGCGCTGCGCAACCATCAGCGTGAAGCGCTGGGAATTCGTGACTAAACGTTTAACGCACGCCAAAAACGCAACAAGCCGACCTAAGGGTCGGCTTGTTGCTTAGTTACCACTTAAACTAATGCGACGCGGGAAAAGTGCGCTGACTAGCGCTTAAAGCGCTAGATCGTACTCAATGATCAGCGGTGCGAACTCGGAGAAAGTCGCATCGTAATCAATCCACGCGTCAACCACGTGGCGGCGGAAGTTGGGGCCGACTAATTGATAGTCGATCCGCCAGCCTTCTTGGCGTTCACGGGGCACGTCTTGATCAAGCTTCGGCCACCAGGTGTACTCACCCGCATCGCGGTTAATTTCGCGGAAGGTGTCGATAAACCCGGTAGGGCCAAGCACCTGATCCATCCAGGCGCGCTCTTCCGGGCGGAAACCTGAGGTCAGTTGGTTGTCCGACCAGTTGGCCAAGTCGACGGTTTTATGGGCAACATGCCAAGTTCCGCAGAGGATGTATTCGCGACGTTTACGCGACATCTTCGTCAGATACTCTTGGTACTGTTCCATAAACGCCTGTTTGGCTTTTTGATCGCTTCCGTCAGGCATCAAAAAGGAGACAATGCTGAAGCGTTCATAATCCGCCTGCAGAAAACGTCCTTCATGGTCACACTGAGGAAACCCGAGGCCATACATAATCGCCTTGGGAATTTTGCGGCAATAAAGTGCCACGCCGGAGAAACCGTCTTCTTCGGCATCCAGGAAGTAGCCTTCATAGCCTTCCGGATACAGAATGTGGTCACCCAGTTCAAAACTTTTCGCCTTAATATTCTGCACACAGACGACGTCGACATCCTGCTGAGCCAGCCAGTCCAGGAAGCCACGCTCGACGGCATCACGAATACCATTGACATTGATGCTGGCAATTTTCATAAATCGTCCCTTTTGCGTCGCTGCTGTATGATACCCGACGTTTAGACGTTTGGGTAAAGGCAGCGACTAAAACTTGCCATTTACCCCATTTTTATTGTTGCTTTCGTACCTATTTAAACTTACCACCTAGTGAGGAATGCCGTGGCCACCACTCTACAACCCTACCAGCACGATTTTATTGCCTTTGCCATTGAGCAAGGTGTGCTTAAGTTTGGCGAGTTTACGCTTAAATCCGGCCGCGTTAGTCCCTACTTTTTTAACGCTGGGCTGTTTCAAACCGGCCGAGCGCTGGCCAAGCTGGGCCGGTTTTACGCTCAGGCGATTGTCGATAGCGACCTAAACGCTGATGTGCTGTTTGGCCCAGCATATAAGGGAATTCCGCTAGCGGCGGTCACGGCCGCAGCCTTGGCCGATCACCATGACCAGGATATGCCTTACGCCTTCAACCGCAAAGAGGCCAAAACCCACGGCGAAGGTGGCAACATTGTTGGCGCGGAGCTTTCCGGCAATATTCTCATTATTGATGACGTCATCACCGCAGGCACGGCGATTCGCGAAGTAATGAGCCTGATTGAGCAAAGCGGCGCGCGTGCTGCCGGGGTGATCATTGCGCTTGATCGCCAGGAGCGTGGCCAGGGCGAACAGAGTGCGATTCAGGAAGTACAGGCACAGTACGCAATGCCGGTGGTGAGTATCGTTACCTTAGAGCAAGTGCTTACTTACCTTGAAGAACACGCCGGTGGCGAGATGCTGGCCTATGCACAAGCGATTAGGGCTTATCGTGATCGCTACGGCATTGCCGGCTGATTAGATGGGCTGCGCGCCTTCAAATCCTTGTTGGCGCCATGCTTCGTAGCTCACAATAGCCACGGCGTTAGAAAGGTTAAGACTGCGGTTGTTGGGCTGCATGGGCAGGCGCAGCTTGTGCTCAGCGGTTAGCGTTTCATGTACTTGGGGCGAAAGTCCTGCGGTTTCAGAACCAAATAGCAGCACATCGCCGGGAGCAAAATCAGCATCGCTATAGGGTCGCGTACCTTTGGTGGTGATCGCCCAGATGCGTCGGCCCTGCATGGCCGCTTGAAAGGCGCTAAAATCCGCGTGGCGAGTAACGTTGGCGAGGTCACGGTAATCCAGCCCGGCGCGACGCAGTTTTTTCTCTTCCAAGTCGAAGCCAAGCGGCTCAATCAGGTGAAGTCGGCAGCCGTTATTGGCGACTAAGCGCATGATATTGCCCGTATTGGGCGCCATGCGTGGTTCAAAAAGCGCTACGTCAAACATCTCCACCTGCCTATTGTTCACCCGTTATGCATTTACTAAGCGCCGCCGATTGTAATCGAAATAGCACTTAAAATAGCACTTAAAATCGTACGCGAAATAACGTGCAGCACTCGCAGAGGACTACCTTCGCCATGACGCCCTCAACATCTAAGAGCATTCTTAGCCGCATTAAAGGGCTAAATCCACGCCAGCAAGAGGCCGTGCGCTACATTGATGGCCCTTGCTTAGTGCTGGCGGGCGCAGGGTCGGGCAAAACCAGCGTTATCACCACTAAAATTGCTTATTTAGTCCAAGAATGTGGAATGAGCGCACGTAGGATCGCCGCGGTCACTTTTACCAATAAAGCCGCGCGTGAGATGAAAGAGCGCGTGGGCCAGATGCTTCACGGTAAAGAAGGTCACGGGTTAACGGTCTCTACCTTCCACACTCTGGGGCTCAATATTATTCGCGGTGAGCTGAAAACACTGGGCTACAAGCCGGGCTTTTCACTGTTCGACCCGGAAGATGCCAAGGCGCTGCTGCGCGATTTAATGAACAAAGATGCCCAGGTAGATGCCGAGCAGATCAACGCCGTGCAGAGTAAAATTTCTACCTGGAAGAATGATTTAGTGCTGCCCAGCGATGCACTCTCATTTGCGGCAGATGACGATGAACACTTTGCTGCACGGGTATACGAAGCCTACGTGCGCCATCTAAAAGCCTACAACGCAGTGGATTTTGACGACCTGATTCTGCTGCCGGTGGTACTGCTACAGCGCAACCCGGAGGCGCTAGAGCGCTGGCGGCGTAAAATTCATTACATGCTGGTAGATGAGTATCAGGACACCAACGTTTCCCAATACCTGCTGGTGAAGCTTTTGATGGCGGAGCGCTCCACCTTTACCGTGGTAGGCGACGATGACCAGTCGATTTATTCCTGGCGCGGCGCTCGCCCTGAAAACCTTATTACCCTGGGTGAAGACTTTCCGCGCCTGAAAGTGATCAAGTTGGAGCAGAACTACCGCTCTACCGCCACGATACTGCGCGCGGCCAATACGCTGATCGCCAATAACCCTCATATTTATGACAAGACGCTGTGGTCAGATATGGGCGACGGCGCGCCTATTCGGGTGATTGTGAATCGCCATGAAGAGGCCGAGTCTGAGCGCGTCGCCAGCGAAATGCTGACTCGGCGTATTAAAGAAAAGGCCGACTGGCGCGATTTTGCCGTGCTTTATCGCGGTAACTTCCAGGCTCGGCTGTTAGAACTCAAGCTGCAGCACTACCAGATTCCTTACAAGCTTTCAGGCGGTACGTCGTTTTTCTCGCGCAACGAGATCAAAGACACCATGGCCTATCTGCGCCTGCTGATTAACCCAGCTGACGACAACGCCTTTTTACGCATTGTGAACGTGCCACGCCGTGAGGTGGGCCCAGGTACGGTTGAAAAGCTCGCCAACTATGCGACTGAGCGCTCAATTTCGCTGTTTGCTGCCTCTCATGAGCTCGGTTTGGAGCAGGTTCTGCCAACCCGGGCCGTCGAGCGGCTGTCGCGCTTTACCCACTTTATTGACGGCGTGCGTAAACGCATGGATCAAGGCGATGCGATTGCCGCCATTCGCGACATGCTGCGGGATATGGATTACGAAGCGTGGCTGTATCAAAACGCCAGCGCGCCCACCGTCGCCGAGCGGCGCATGGCCAACGTGTGGATTTTGATCGATCAGCTAGAGAAGTCGCTCAACCGCGATACTGAAGACCATACAGATGCCACTGAGACGGAAACCGACGGCATTGAAGCCGCGATTTCACGTCTGGTGCTGCGTGATATTTTAGAACAGCAGGCCGAAGAAGATGACTCTGATCGAGTGCAGCTACTGACGATGCACGCCTCGAAAGGTTTGGAGTTTCCGCATGTTTATTTGCTTGGCCTGGAAGAAGATCTATTGCCTCACCGCAATGCAATTGAAGTGGGCACCGTTGAGGAGGAGCGACGACTAGCGTATGTCGGCATCACCCGAGCACGCCGCACGCTAACGCTAACGCTTGCCCGCCAGCGCAAAGCCTACGGAGAGCTGATGGATTGCCAGCCAAGCCGCTTTTTAGAAGAACTGCCCGCCGAGGATTTAGAGTGGGAAGGCCGTGCGGATAAAGAAGACCCTGAAAAGAAGCAGGCGCGGGGTAAAGACGCGATTGCCGGGCTGCGCTCACTGCTTGGATAATAAAATCATCCACAGGCCGATAGCCAAAACGCCCTGTGGATAAGCTAAAGCGTTATTTCAGCACTGCCGATTATTATTCTTCCGCAATCATGTAATCGACAAGCGCCATCACTTCTTCATCAGAAAGATTAGGACGGCCGCCTTTTGCGGGCATGGCGCCAATACCATTAATCGCACTGGCATATAATTCGTCAGTGCCTTTTGCCAAACGCGCCGTCCAGGCCGCTGAATCGCCCATCTTCGGTGCGCCCGCGATACCGTTAGCATGACACACAGCACAACCCGCACTGGTATACAGTGCGGCAGTATCGATGCTGCTAATGGAATCGGCTTCGCTGGCGGCCGCCTCTTCTTCTACAGCAACATCAGCAGCAGCCAGAAGAACGGCTGTCCCGCACGCTTGCCCCTGTAAACACAGCTTACCTACCGGCGCTAAACGCTTGGCCATCGCCTCACGCTCGTCTTCTTGAGCAAATACACCTGCCGCGCCCGTAAGCACGCTGAGAGCCACTAGACCGCTGATCATTCCCTTCGCTTTCACTCTCACCACCTCTTGAGTACGGTCTTTTAACGTTTATTCTTAAACCCCTGAGGGCGTCTACATCAATACTGCCGGGATGCCAAGGCGTGCGTATTGAACGAGTATAGCGGCAACACAAAGCGCAAGAAATGTAATAAAGCGTGCTAGGTTATCAACCTACAGACTATAACCTTTATCCTGACAATCAGAGCCTTTATGCGCTATCTCTTTCGATGCTTAGTGGCTGCGGTTGATGTAGAGGAGTAACCACCCCGCCATGCGGATATTATTGGTAGAAGATGACCCCAGCTTGGCATCGGGCATTCGCTTGGCGTTAAAGCCTGAGCATTTCACGGTGGACCACCTTAAGGATGGTGTCACTGCGCTGGCCGCGTTAAAAGAGGGTGAGCCTTTTGATGCCGTTATTCTTGATCTGGGCTTACCGCGAATGGATGGCATACAGGTGTTGGAAGCGGTGAGGCGCCAGGGTAATCGTGTGCCAATCCTAGTGCTGACCGCTCGAGATGCAGTGGATGACCGCATCACCGGACTAGATTCTGGCGCCGACGACTATTTAACCAAGCCGTTTGAAGTCGCCGAATTAAAGGCTCGCCTGCGCGCCCTGTTGAGGCGCAGTAATGGCCAGGTTAATAGCGCCTTGGAGTGCCGTGGTATTCATCTTGACCCACTGACGATGCGGGTAAGCTACCAGGGGCAGTGGGTAGTGCTATCGCGTCGCGAGCTAACCTTGCTGCAAGAGTTTATGACGCATCCTGGGCGGGTGCTCACGCGCGATACCTTAACGCGCCTTGTCTATGGCTGGGACGAGGATGTGGAAAGCAATGCGATTGAAGTACATGTTCACCATCTCCGGCGAAAGTTTTTTCCTCAGCTTATTCGCACACTGCGTGGTATTGGTTACGTAATGGATAAAACCGGCCAGGATGAACGCCCATGACCTCTATCCGACAACGCACCCTGGGGCTTGTGCTGCTGGTATTTGGTCTCAGCATGTTGGTAATTGGTTTTATCAGCTATCGCTACGCGGCTCACGAGGTCGAAGAACTTTATGATGCCAGCCTGGCCCAGAACGCGCGCCTGCTAGACGGATTACTGCAAACTCCGCTACCGGAAGAGTATCGCGACGCGCTGCTTAATAGTTTGGATAACGCTTTACAGCGTGCCAAGCAGTGGGATAAACGCTTTGCAGGGCAACGTTACGAGAGCAAATTAGCCTTTCAGCTATGGGAAAATGACCGTTTATTACTGCGCTCAGCCAATGCGCCTGACGCCGATCTTGCTGACCATCCTACTGGCTTCACTAGCCTTCACATCGATGAGCATGAATGGCGCATTTATGTATTAGAAATATCAAATTCTACTCAGCGAATAGTGGTCAGCGAACGTGAAGACGTTCGCGGAGAGCTCATTCGAGCCGTGGCGCTGCGTACATTAATGCCTGACTTAATCGGGCTGCCATTGCTGACTGCTTTTTTATGGTGGTCCATCGGCTGGGGATTAACCCCGCTATCGCGCATGGCCGATCAAATTCGCAGCCGTGACCCGCACAACTTACAGCCGCTAACGCTAAGCCCATTACCTCATGAGTTAAACACCATTGCTGGAGCACTCAATCGGCTTTTAAAACGAATTCGGCTGATGCGCATACGTGAAAAGCGCTTCATCGCCGATGCGGCTCATGAGCTGCGCACGCCCTTAGCCGTGCTCGATTTACACGCACAGAATGCGCTGACGGCTGATAATATTGAGGACCGTCAAGAAGCATTAAGCCACTTGCGCAGTGGCGTTGCTCGATCAACGCGCTTAGTCACGCAGCTACTAACGCTCGCCCGCCTAGAGCCCGAAGAAGAAGCACTGCCCGATTATCGCCATACGCATCTTCTACGTGAAGTCCGCGAGACCCTAGCCAAGCTATCCCCGTTGGCCACAGAGCGAGGCCAGCAGCTGTTATTAGAAGCGGATGAGCGCGCGGCTTGGCTAATGTTAGAAGAGCCGGGGGCAATTGAAACCTTGGTACAGAACTTAGTCGGTAACGCCATTCAGCACTCCCCCAACCGAAGTGCGGTCAGTATCACGCTGGCAGCAACGGCACAGGGATTTCAGCTAATTGTTGATGACCAAGGTCCCGGCATACCGTTAAGCGAACGCAAAAAAGTCATTGAACGTTTCCAACGTTCCGGCCCCAGTGCGGGTTCAGGGTTGGGCCTCTCTATTGTGGAGCGTTTAGTAACGCGCCATGGCGGTACGTTACAGCTTGAAGATTCACCCAGCGCAGGGCTGCGCGTGGTTATTAATTTGCCGCAACCAACCGAGAATGAGCTGCTGAAATTGCTCGCTACACAATAAAATTTATCAATCTCTTAAGGTTGCGGTAAGAATTGAATGTAACTGTGGAACAACACGGTGAACCCGATACTCAGAATTCACCTTTTCTCCACATGGAGCGGCCCTAATGAACCAAGTAACATATTCACCTAAGCCATTGACCCAATTAGGCACCACACCGATATTGGCAATGCCTACACCCAAGCGGCTATTACCCACCAGCCCTGCGATGACCGTGCTGACTGACTTTTCTCAGCTAATGCCTCAGTCCGTCGATGCAGACACCCCAATAGACGATGCTCATCTAAAAATGCGCCACGGTGGCATACGTCTACTGTTCGTGATGGATAAACGCGCACACTGCATTGGCGTTATCACCTCGAAAGAAGTGATTGGCTCTCGGCGGATTAATCTTGCCATGCAACAGCGCAATCTCAATCGCGAGGAAGTCACGGCTGAAATGATCATGACACCGTGGCAAAAACTCAGCGCCATGCCCATTTCACAGCTGGGCTCATTGACGATTGAAGACTTAGTACTATCGATGGAGAGCTTTACCGATCAGCATCTCTTGATTACCGAGCTCGACGATAACCAAGAACTGAGAATTCGCGGCCTTATCTCAGCAAGCGATATACAGAACGCCGTGGGTAAAGACATTAATCCCGTCCCGATGGCAAAGAGTTTTGCCGAAATTTGCCAAGTTATCACGGGCCATGATCTGTAAAAATTGATCTCTTTTGAAGCGTAACCCATACCGCTTATTTCACTTTTTTACACGGGTTGTGCTGGGTTAAGTGTACTAAGTTGCTCTCATAAAGTTACTCTCATAAAAATGCCCCTCATTGAGTTATCGATGAGGGGCATTTTAGCTTTTCGGGCCCGTCTAATACGGTCTGAAATCGCAGGGCCGTAATGGCCTAGAACATCGAGGCATTAATCCATAGATGCGCCGCGATACTGCCGATATAGCCCAGTAAAATGGCCGGCATCCAACGTAAGTGCCCGGCAAAGGTATAAACACCTCGCGCCTGGCCCATAAGCGCAACACCGGCGGCAGAACCCATAGAGAGCAAACTGCCCCCAACACCGGCTGTCAGCGTGATCAGCAGCCAGTTGCCTTCCGACATATCCGGGGCCATCGAAAGCACCGCAAACATAACCGGTATGTTATCCACCACCGCCGAAATAAGCCCCAATACCACGTTAGCCCATACCGGGTTCCAGCTGCCGTAAAGCGTTTCGGAAAGCAGGCTGAGATAGCCCATAAACCCAAGACCACCTACGCACATAACCACACCGTAGAAGAACAGCAGCGTGTCCCACTCGGAGCGCGCAATACGGCTGAAAATATCGAAGGGAACCACGCTACCGAGCTGTTCCAGCTTCTTCCAATCGCCCCGTCGGGAATAGCGCTCCCGCTTGCGCTCAAGCGACCGCGGCAGGCTGCGCCGCAGGTAATAGCCAAAGAACTGTAAAAGGCCCAGACCAAACATCATGCCCATGGCGGGCGGTAGGTGCAAAATAGAGTGGCACAGCACCGAAATCGCGACGGTAATCAAAAAGAGCACGATAATCCGCCGAGAGCCACGCTTGAGCCAAACGTTCTCTTTTAGCGCCGCAGGCTGACGATTCACAATAAAGAAATTCATAATGGCAGCAGGTACTAAGAAATTGACCAGCGCAGGAACCAATAGTGCGAAGAAGCCGCCAAACGGTACTTGGCCTGCCTGCCACACCATCAGCGTAGTGATATCACCAAACGGACTAAAAGCACCGCCAGCATTAGAGGCAACCACCACGTTCACACAGCAAAGGCTGATAAATTTATTATCGCCCTCAGCGACTTTCAGAACCACTGCGCACATCAACATCGCCGTGGTCATGTTGTTGGCAATGGCTGAAATACCAAAGGCCATTACCCCGGTGATCCAGAATAAGCTGCGATAGCTGAAACCTTTGCGCACTAGCCAAGAACGCAGCGCATCAAAAATACGTCGCTCTTCCATGGCATTGATATAGGTCATCGCGACCAGCAAAAACAAAAGCAGCTCAGTGTATTCAAGCAGCGTTTCACGGAAAGCTGTTTCCGCTTCTTCCGGCATACCCGCTTGAACATAGACCCAGGCGACTATCGCCCAAATAAGGCCTGCAGCTACTAGCACAGGCTTAGACTTGCGCATATGCAGTAGCTCTTCACTCATCACCAACGCATAAGCAAGCACGAAGATCAGGACAGAAGAGATACCGGCAATCGAAGCCGTAAGATTCAGCGACCCAGCGGCAGCATAAGAAAGAGAAGGAAAGGACAAAAGGGTGCAGGCGAGCAACAGCCAAGCGACCCGGCTAGCATAAAGCCGAGTTGCGAGGACGTTTGGTGATTTCATGGCGATATGATCCCAGCAGAAAGGAGAAAGACCGCCACGATAATAAGCACACTAACGACATGCTGCAACGCAACGGCTGCGCACAACATGCGACATATTGCCGCATGTTGTAAAGCGTTTTTTATTCACCCACAAACACACGCCATCAGCCGTCATTCTTATTCTACCGTGACGCTTTTTGCCAGGTTGCGAGGCTGGTCAACGTCGGTACCTTTAAGAACAGCCACGTGATAGCTCAGCAGCTGTAACGGCAGGGTGTACAGTAGCGGCGCCAGCGCTTCGTGCACGTGTGGCAAGGTCAATACGCGAATATCTTCCTGAACAGCGATACCTACTCGCTCATCGGCAAATACAAACAGCTGGCCACCGCGGGCGCGAACTTCCTGAAGATTGGACTTAAGCTTTTCAAGTAGGTCATCGTTAGGCGCCACCGAAATAACCGGCATTTCGCTATCCACCAGCGCCAGCGGGCCGTGTTTCAACTCACCCGCGGGATACGCTTCAGCGTGAATATAGGAAATTTCTTTGAGCTTCAGCGCCCCTTCTAACGCAATCGGATAATGAGCGCCGCGCCCCAAGAAAAGCGCATGCTGTTTTTCAGCAAACGCCTGCGCAAGCGTTTCAATGTTGCTGTCCAACGTCAGGACTTGCTGACACACTTCAGGCAAGGTTTTCAACGCGGCAATAATATCCGGATATTCAGCCTGTCCCTTGGCTTTGCTCACTGACAGCGTTAACAGCATTAGCGCCACTAGCTGAGTGGTAAAGGCCTTGGTGGAAGCAACGCCAATCTCAGGGCCTGCGCGCGTCATCAAGGTAAGGTCAGACTCCCGCACCAGCGAGCTTCCCGGTACATTACAAATCGCCAACGTGCCAACATAACCAAGCGTTTTGGCAAAGCGCAAGGCGGCTAGCGTATCGGCAGTTTCACCCGACTGGGAAAGCGTCACAAACAGCGTATTGTCAGGCACTACGGGGTGACGGTAGCGATACTCAGAGGCAACTTCTACCTGAACCGGCACACCGGCGTAGCGTTCAAGCCAGTAACGCGCTACCAAGCCTGCGTGATAGCTCGTACCGCAGGCAATGATATGCACTTGGCGCGTCTGTTTAAAAAGCGCCTGCGCATCGGGGCCAAAGCTCTCCACTAACACGCTTCGATCGCTCAGCCGGCCTTCTAGTGCCGCCTCGATAACCTTTGGCTGCTCAAAAATTTCTTTCAGCATGTAGTGACGGTATTCGCCTTTACTAGCAGCGCCATCGCCGTGTTCAAAAGTATGAACCGGGCGTTCAGCGTCGTTACCATGGCGATCAACAATGCGGATGCTGCCCTGCGAACGCAGCTCAACCAAATCACCCTCTTCAAGATAAATAAAGCGGTCAGTTACCGGTAATAGCGCTAGTGGATCGGAGGCTAAGAAAGCTTCATCAATGCCTACGCCAATGACCAGCGGACTGCCCTGGCGAGCGCCAACAATAACGCCTGGCTCTGCTGCGCACATCACGCCAAGTGCGTAAGCACCGCCTAGTCCGTTCACAATCTGCTGAGTAGCGTCAAATAGCGATAGTCCATCGTCCAGCTTTTCAGAAAGTAAGTGAGCAATCACTTCGGTATCAGTTTCTGAACTGAACACATAGCCGCTGTGCTGCAGGTTATCTTTTATATGCTCATAGTTTTCAATAATACCGTTGTGCACTACCGCTACCTGGTTTTCATGTACCAGGGAGTCGCTATGATGCGGATGTGCATTAGCTTCAGAGGGTTTTCCGTGGGTTGCCCAGCGAGTATGCGCAATACCTGAAAAGCCCGGCAGTGCGGCGGTATCCAAACGCGCAGCAAGGGCCGCGACTTTTCCGAGCGCTCTGTGGCGAGTCAACGCGCCATCATTAAATACCGTCATTCCGGCCGAATCGTAGCCGCGATACTCCAGGCGTTTTAGCCCTTCTAACAGAATTTCTTGAACGTTGCGCTGGGCAACGGCGGCTACAATGCCACACATAATCAATCTCCTGAGCTATTCACCCATGCTAATTAATCAACAAGCAAAACGGTAAATCAGGCCTTTTAATGATTGTTAGCACCGTTTTCTAAAACGTTAACGTTATAAATTAAACTTTATAATCGGGGCTTTACCACCTTGCTGGGGCGTTGCCATTCATTTTTTTCTATCTGACGGCTCCGCGTTACCGCCAACGCATACTCGGTGACGTCTTTTGCAATGGTTGAACCTGCCCCGATGGTGGCCCCTTTGCCTACCGTGACCGGTGCCACCAATGAGCTGTTAGAACCAACAAAAACGTTATCACCAATGTCTGTGTGATGTTTGTTCGTACCGTCGTAGTTACAGGTAATCGTACCAGCCCCCACATTAACATCGCGCCCTAAACGTGCATCACCTACGTAGCTTAAGTGATTAATCTTACTACCTTCACCCACATCGGCATTTTTGGTTTCAACAAAATTGCCTACTTTGGCTTTCACCGCCAGCCGCGTACCGGGGCGTAAGCGTGCGAACGGGCCTATCTGATTAAAGCCTGCCGCCACGGTGCCTTCTATAACGCTGTGAGTATCGACGACGCTTTCTGCACCAATAGTGCTATTTTTAATCACGCAGTAAGGGCCAATACGCACGCCTTCACCTAACTCTACTTCACCTTCAAACACGCAGCCCACATCGATAAACACATCGTGTCCGCAGATCAAACTCCCGCGTATATCTAGGCGTGCGGGGTCAGCAAGCGCAACGCCTTGTTCCATTAATTGATCAGCCCGCTGCTGTTGGTAGGCGCGCTCCAAGCGAGCCATTTGCGCCCGATTATTGACGCCTTCGACTTCGACAACGGTGGCCGGTTGGGCAGTACACACCTTAATACCTTCATCCGCCGCCATCGCAATGACATCGGTAAGATAGTACTCACCCTGCGCGTTTTCCGCCGAAAGCTGCGGCAACCAGCGCTTTAGCTGAGCGCTAGTCATCGCCATGATGCCGGTATTGCATTCGTTAATCGCGAGCTGAGCGCTGTGGGCATCTTTTTGCTCAACAATGGCCACTGCGTCGCCTGCAGCATTCCGCATAATTCGCCCATAGCCATTGGGATCATCCAGCGTCACCGTTAGCAGCCCCATGTGCTGCTCATCCACGTGGGCTAACAGCTCGCTCAATGATTCATGCTGCAACAGCGGCACGTCACCGTAGAGAATCAATACGTTGCCGTTGCCTAGCTGCTCAAGCGCTTGGGCGACAGCATGGCCAGTGCCCTTCTGCTCGGCCTGAACGGCAAAGTGCACGGGGCTTTCTGCCAGCGCTTCACGCAGTTTATCGGCACCATGACCAATGACCACATGGATACGGTCAGGATTCAGCGCAAAGGCTGAATCCAGCACGTGCTGCACCATCGGTTTACCGGCCAACGTATGCAATACTTTAGGGGTATGTGACTGCATGCGCGTACCTTTACCCGCTGCGAGAATGACAATATCCAGTTCTTGCATGTTATTCACCTGCTACGGGGGGAACGGTGGTGCTTGCCGGCGCCGGTAACTGCTCAATGCCCAGCTCATCTATCAACGTTTTACCAAAATAATTAACAAACTCAGGGCTGCCGACGCTGCGCCACGCATCACCATCATGAATAAGCATTAATATCTTAAGATTGTTATCGAGCGCCATCTGCATGGCGTCTTCTTCACCCACCACCAATAGCGCAGTCGCCCAGGCATCCGCCCAAGTGTTGGAAGGGTGAAAAACAGACACAGAGGCAAGCTGGTGAGTCACCGGTCGGCCTGTGCGTGGATCAATAGTGTGGGAAAAACGCTCCCCGTCAACGTTAAAGTAGTTGCGATAGTCGCCTGATGTCGCCACGGAGATGCTTTCTAACGGAAGAATATGCTGAGCCCGCTGCTCGCCATCTTCAGGCACTTCAATGCCAATGCGCCACGGCGTTTGCTCGTCTTCATCACGCAAGCCGCGAGCAATCAGGTCCCCGCCTAAGTTCACCAAATAATGGTTAATATCCTGCTGGTCTAGATAGGCGGCTACTCGATCTGTCGCATGACCTTTCGCAACGCCAGAAAGATCGACAAACACATCGCGGGTGCGCCGCGCCTGCATATTCTGAGTATCAATCTCGATGGCATCAAAGCCCACCTGAGCGAGCTGTTCGGCTAATGCTTCATCTGAAGGGACTTCCTCAGGTCGTGCGCCGGGGCCAAAGCTCCATAAATTCACCAAATCGCCCACGGTAATATCAAATGCACCCTGGCTTGCCTCAGCCACCGATTGGCTAATGGCCAGCACTTCAATAAGCTCATTAGAAAGCGGCTGCCATTCACCCAACGGAGCCTCGTTGAAGGCGATCAGCTCTGAATCATCTCGATAGGTCGACATCGCATGATCAACGCTCTCTAACTCTGCCAAAAACCCTTCTTCTAACTCACGCGACTGGCCTTGCGTGAGAGGATCCATAATGGTCACCTGATAAAAAGTACCAAATATGTTTCCCTCATAGCGTACGGGTGGCTCCAGCGGCCGGTCATTTTCTGAACAACCTGACAATACCAAGAGGGCACTCAGCAATGCGCCTAACACTATCAGCCCGCGTCCCCACCTGAACATATATCCAACACACTTTTGCTCATCAGACCTTTTCATCGTTGCTTTACCTTAGATATAAAGCCTTAAAAGAGACGTTCTTAAAAATAAAAGAACCACAGCAGCCAAGCGCCGAACAGCACCCGATAAACCACAAACGGCTGCATCCCCAATTTGTTAATAACGACTAAGAAATAATGAATACACAAATAGGCGCTTAGCCCTGATATCAGAGTTCCCGCCAGCATCGCCACCCAATCAATCGACTGCGGTGATGTAAATAGCCCAACGGCTTCTAAACCGCCGGCCAGCACAATCACGGGGATCGAGAGTAAAAAAGAAAAGCGCGCAGCGCCTTCTCGGCTCATCCCCACCATCAGCGCTGCCGTAATAGTAATGCCCGAGCGCGAGGTGCCCGGAATCAATGCCAGTGCCTGGGCGACACCTATGATCAATACATCTTTTAAGCGCAGCTGATATTCGCTTCGCGTTCCGCGCTTGCGCCAGTCGGCATAACCCAACAATAGACCGAAACTAATTAAACTGATGCCAATAATTAGCGTAGAGCGCATGTAGCCAGAAATAGCATCGTGCAGGAGTAAACCAGTAAGCCCCACGGGGATCGTTGCTATCGTCACCCAAAAGGCAAGTCGCGCGTCCTCATTGATGCCTTTACCACTGAGGGCCGCAAGGCTGCTGGTGATCATTTTTCCAATTTCCTGGCGGAAATAGATAATGACCGCGGAGAGGCTACCTAAGTGCAGCGCAACATCGAAGGCTAGGCCCTGATCTTGCCATTCGGTCAGCACAGGCACCAAAATCAGGTGAGCAGAGCTTGAAACGGGTAAAAATTCGGAAATTCCCTGGACAACCGCTAACACCACCACCTGAAGCCAATCCATAAATAATCCTGTGTTTAAATCAATTTGATAGGTTGTAATGTCGTCTAAGGATACACATACGCAAATTCTTTGTCCGCCATTGCCGTCACTGATACTTACTCGCTCAGACGCTCAATAACGCTGTTTCACAAATTGGAAGCAGTGGATGCTATAGAGCATATGAGGAGTACGCTACAATAGTCACCTACTGAAAGCCTGCGTCCTTGCAAGGTGCCCATGACTCAGACCATCGAAACGCCAGTGGTTCAAGACCACAAGCAACAAAGCCAAGAAGCTAAGCGCGTCACCTATATTGGTGCGTGGCTGGATGCGCTGTTGAGCATCGTCAAAGTGACGGTCGGCTTTACGGTGGGCTCCGCGGCACTGATCGCTGACGGTATACATTCGCTGTCTGATTTAGTCACTGATGGATTTGTGCTGGCGGCTATTCATTATGGCCGTCAAGAGCCTGATAAAGATCACCATTATGGCCATGGCCGCATCGAAACACTGACGACGCTATTACTGGGCAGCGTGTTGATTTTCGTGGCAGGCGGTATTGCCTGGTCGAGTCTGGCTCGCTTGTTTAGCGGTGCTGAGGTCAACGCACCGGGTCTGCTAGCCATTGTTATTACAGTCATCGCGCTATTTAGCAAAGAGTGGATTTTTCGCTACACCATGCGCGTTGCCAAACGCGTTAAGTCTAGATTATTGGAAGCCAACGCCTGGCATTCCCGTAGCGACGCCTTATCCACCGCCGTTGTATTAGTCGCATTGATTGGTGCTCAGTTCGGCTTGGGCTGGTTAGATGCCGTGGCTGCTATCATTGTTGGCTTATTGGTCGGCAAGGTGGGTCTGGACTTATTGTGGGAATCCGCACGTGAACTGGTCGATACGGCGCTACCGCTGGATGTGCAAAATCAAATGCATGACGTAGCCTGCAGCATCCCCGGGGTAGATAGCGTGCATGATTTGCGAACCCGCCAATCAGCCGGCTGGGTAATGGTTGATCTACATGTCGTGGTTGGCCCTAAAATTACCGTTTCAGAGGCTCACGAAATTGGCAACGAGGTCAGCCGCCGCCTGCGCCATGAATTTCCAGCACTGACCGATGTGATTTTCCACGTTGATCCAGAAGACGATGCTGGTGCCGGGGACCCAAGCCGCCTACCCGGTTTACCGCTGCGCCCGGAAGTAGAGGACGCGCTGAATAAGCGCTGGTACAAACACCCGGTATGGCGGACGCTAAACGAACTGCAGCTGCATTACCTAGACGACAAAGTGTCGGTATCGCTGATTATTGATGATGCGGTTAACCAACCTCCCCAGTGTCTCGCTAGCCAGTTAAAATCACTTGCCAGTGACATTGAATGGTTAGGGCATGTTGAGGTGATGTTCATTACTCGCGCTGCCAGTAGCTCAATGCGCTAGTCTTTTTACCCATACAGCAACAACCCTAAAGCCACTTAAACGATCACTAATACTTACTACTGTTTGGATGTCATGAATTCGCTAAATATCGCCCTGTTCGAGCTGCTCAACGCTTCCCCCCATTCACCGTCTTGGTTAATAACGCTGGCATATACCTGCGCTGTAGATTTGATGTGGTTAGTGCCCGCGCTTTTCATCATCGGCTGGCTGCGTGGCAGCGAATCGCTCAAGCAATCACTGTTAGAAGCACTCATTGCAACGCTGTTAGCCCTTGCAGTCAGTAGGCTTATAGGAACGCTATGGCCGATGCCGCGCCCCTTTATGATTCCCATAGGCGAGTCGCTGATAGAGCATTCCGCAACCCCCGCTTTCCCTAGCAATCACCTGACAATTCTAACCACGATAGGCATTAGCTTAATGCTAAACAACCACTCTCGGCGTATCGGTGGCTGCCTACTGTTGCTGGCCATTCCTGTTGCCTGGGCAAGAATATTTATGGGCGTTCACTTCCCTCAGGACATGGCGGGCGCTGTACTACTGTCCGCATTGACCGCCGTGCTGGTAGGGTTCAATCGCGCTTGGTTGGTGCTACCTGTATATGAACACGTTGCCAAGCGCTTTTATCATCGGCTATTTGCACCGCTAATCAGCCGCGGCTGGGTGAGGCGTTAAGCAGCAGAGAGAATAGCCGTCGCAAACGTGAAGTAGATCAACACGCCGGTGGCATCAATCAAGGTTGTCACCAACGGTGCCGACGCGGTGGCGGGGTCGACCTTAAAGCGCTCAAGCACAAAAGGCAGGCACATGCCTATCAAGCTGCCAAACAGCACAATAGTCACCATGCTAAGCGCTACCACCATGGCAATGGCTTCGCCGCCTCGAAAAATACCAATTGGGGTGACCGCGATTGCCATGGTCAGTCCTAGTGCACCAGCGATGAGTAGCTCTCGCCCAAGCATCTTGCTCCAGTCTTTCACACCGATATCACCCGTTGCCATACCACGCACCATCAGCGTAGCGGCCTGAGCCCCCGCATTACCGCCACTACCAATCAGCAGGGGTAAAAAGAAGACCAACGCCACCTGCGTTGCAATAATATCTTCAAAATAGGCAATGCCCGCACCGGAAAATAGGTTGGCAAACACCAGCAGTACTAGCCAAAATACGCGCTTGCGATAAAGGCTCCAGAGCGGCACACGGCTCACGCCGTCTTCAAGCTGGCCGATCGACATCCCTTTATGGAAATCCTCAGTGGCCTCAGATTCCGCTACGTCCATAGCGTCATCGTGAGTCACTATTCCCACCATTCGGTCATCGGCATCAATCACCGGCAAGGCCAGCAGATCGTAGCGCGCCACAATACGCGCTACGTCTTCCTGGCCATTGTCTACTCGCGTGCTGATAACATCTTTAATCATAATGCTATCAACGATTGCGCCAGGCCGCGCGACCATCAGTTGGCGCAGCGACATGGTACCTATTAACTGGCCATCGCTATCTAAGATATAGAGCTGATATACCGTCTCAGCATCTGGAGCCGTTTGACGAACGCGCATCAGAGCTTGCGACACCGTCATGCCACTGGCTATGGCCACATAGTCAGAGGTCATGATGGCGCCTGCGGTGCCTTCTTCGTAGCTTGCGAGCCGCTTTAGATCCTCACGCTCTTGATGCGCCATACTGCGTAAAAGTGCTTCGCGTCGGTCATCATCCAGCAAATTAAACAAATCAGCGCGCTCATCCGAGCCCATCTCTTCGAGTAGCTTAAGTACCTGACTATCGTCCAGCTCTCCGACCACCTCGAGCTGGCTTTCGCCGGGCAAATAGCCCAGTACGTTAGCAGCCCGCTCGGCAGAAAGAATATCCAACAAAGAGAGCGCCGCCGTCAGCTCTTCATCGTCTTCAATCATCTCTTCGAGGACTTCACCGATATCCGCTGAGCGGATTTCAGCCAACCGTAACGCCAATACAGATTTGCTAGGCGCTTCCTTGGCCAGCTCACTGAGTAGCTCGGCTTTTAATGCCTGCAGGCTTTCTTCATTCAGTGCCATAATTAGTTCTCCCCTTCACGCTGACAAACATCGTTCTACCGACCTAGCTAATCATACTAATCCATCGTATTAAGTCGTCGTACTAGCAGACAAAAAAAACGCCTCTTAAACCCTGACCAGCGGGTTTAAGAGACGTTGTTCACACGGCAAGCGCGCGGTTGTTAGCCTTTACCCGCCTTTTTGCGTAGCTGCTGAATGGTGCGCAGCTGAGCAGTGGCTTCGGCAAGTTCGGCGGCAGCTCGAGTATAATCCAGCTCCGTCGACTTCTCATTAAAGGCTTTCAATGCCTGCTGACGCGCTTCTTCGGCAGCGGCCTCGTTGAGGTCGCTGGCACGGGAAGCCGCATCGGCCAGAATCGTCACCACATCCGGCTGGACTTCCATGAAGCCACCCGAGACAAAGAAGTTCTCTTCCTTGCCACCGTCGTGGATCACGCGAACCGGACCCGGCTGAAGCTCGGTCAGCAACGGGGCGTGACCTGGCAAAATGCCCAGGTCACCCATAATCCCGGAAGCAATTACCTGCTCAACAGTACCTGAGAAGATAGATGCTTCAGCGCTGACGATATTGCAAGTAAAGCTATTCGCCATAGCGAATCCCCCTAATGGACGGGATTACTTCTTCATCTGGTTGGCTTTTTCGACAGCTTCGTCGATTGAACCGACCATGTAGAAGGCCTGTTCCGGCATATCGTCGTATTCGCCAGCGAGAATGCCCTTGAAGCCACTAATCGTGTCTTTCAATGAGACATACTTACCTGGTGAACCGGTGAACACCTCGGCCACGAAGAACGGCTGCGACAAGAACCGCTGGATTTTACGCGCTCGTGATACGGCCAGCTTGTCTTCGTCAGACAGCTCATCCATACCCAGAATGGCGATAATATCCTTAAGTTCCTTGTAGCGCTGAAGAACGTTCTGCACACCGCGAGCGATCGCATAGTGCTCTTCACCCACTACCAGCGGATCCAACTGTCGTGAGGTGGAATCCAGCGGATCAATGGCCGGGTAGATGCCCAACTCAGCGATTGAACGCGACAGTGATACCGTGGCATCCAGGTGAGAGAACGTCGTGGCCGGCGATGGGTCGGTCATGTCGTCGGCAGGCACATAGACGGCCTGGACGGAGGTGATCGAACCGGTCTTGGTCGAGGTAATGCGCTCCTGCAGAACGCCCATCTCTTCAGCCAGAGTCGGCTGATAACCAACCGCTGACGGCATACGGCCCAGCAATGCAGATACTTCCGTACCGGCTAGGGTGTAGCGATAGATGTTATCGACGAACAGCAGAACGTCACGGCCTTCATCACGGAATTTCTCTGCGATGGTCAAACCGGTCAACGCCACACGCAAACGGTTGCCTGGCGGCTCGTTCATCTGACCGTAAACCAGCGATACCTTATCGATAACGTTGGATTCAGTCATTTCGTGATAGAAGTCGTTACCCTCACGCGTACGCTCACCTACACCGGCAAAAACAGAGTAGCCGCTGTGTTCGGTGGCGATGTTGCGGATAAGCTCCATCATGTTGACGGTTTTACCTACACCGGCACCGCCGAACAGACCCACTTTACCGCCTTTCGCAAACGGGCAAACCAAGTCGATAACCTTGATACCAGTTTCCAGCAGCTCGCCAGAGGCGGCCTGCTCGGCATAGGTCGGTGGCTTGCGGTGGATAGGCATACGCTCTTGTTCGCCGATCGGTCCCGCTTCGTCAATCGGCTCGCCGAGTACGTTCATAATACGGCCCAGCGTCTCCTTACCTACCGGTACGGAAATCGCGGCACCTGTGCTGGTCGTTTCCATGCCACGCTTCAAGCCCTCGGTGGAGCCCATAGCAATGGTGCGCACCACACCGTCGCCCAGCTGCTGCTGGACTTCGAGGATGGTCTCAACATCGGAGACCTTTAGCGCGTCGTAGACCTTGGGCACAGAGTCCCGCGGAAACTCTACGTCAATCACCGCGCCGATGATTTGTACGATACGTCCGCTCATCTTGGTTCCTCTCTAAAACCTGCAAATGAAACCTGTCTGCCGGGAGCCTTCATAATAAGAATGTGCTCCCTAGGCGTTATACGGCAGCAGCGCCGCCGACGATCTCAGAAATTTCCTGCGTGATGGCGGCCTGGCGGGCCTTGTTATAAACCATCTCCAAATCGTCGATCAGGTCGCCTGCGTTGTCAGTGGCACTTTTCATAGCGATCATCCGGGCCGCTTGTTCACAAGCCCCGTTTTCCACTACCGCCTGATACACCTGCGATTCGATGAAACGAACCAATAGGCTATCAAGCAACGCCTTGGCATCCGGTTCATACAGGTAGTCCCAGCTTCCGGGACGGGCGTTTTCATTGTCTTGCTCAGCGTCTGCACCCATATCGGATGACAGCGGAAGAAGCTGACGAACAACCGGCTTTTGCGTCATGGTATTCACAAATTCATTGTGCACCACATACAACCGGTCAAGACGTCCTTCATCGTATGCTTCGAGCATGACCTTAATGCTGCCAATCAACCCTTCAACGGTCGGGTTTTCACCTAATCCGCTCTTCGCTGCCACCAAGTTGCCGCCATAATTACGGAAAAAAGTACTGGCTTTAGCGCCAAGGGCACAAAAATCTTGCTCAGCACCCTGCTTTTTCCAACCTGCGGCTTCTTTCAGAAGCGCTTTGAAAAGGTTGTGGTTCAAGCCACCGCACAGACCGCGATCCGTAGATACCACGATATAACCAACGCGCTTAATCTCGCTACGCTCGATCATATAGTCGTGCCGGTATTCGGGGTTCGCGTCGGCAATGTGGCCAACCACATTACGGATCTGCCTAGCGTAAGGCTGACTAGCTCTCATCAGATCTTGCGCTTTACGCATTTTCGATGCAGCCACCATTTCCATGGCGCTGGTGATCTTCTGCGTATTTTTAATGCTCCCGATCTGGGTGCGTATCTCTTTTGCAGCTGCCATAGCGATCTACCTTTCGTTCGTGGCTCTCAGAAAGCATGCAAACCCGCCCTGACGGGCGGGCCAGACATTACCAGCTCTGAGTCGCCTTGAACTTCTCGAGACCCGACTTCAAGCTGTCTTGAATCTCACCGTTGTAGTCGCCGGTCTGGTTGATCTTGTCGAGTAGATCACCGTGCTCAGACTTCATGTAGTCGTGCAGCGCACGCTCGAAGTCCAACACTTTGCTTACTTCAACATCGTCCAGATAACCTTCGTTGGCGGAATACAGCGAGAGCGCCATTTCTGCTACCGACATCGGCGAGTACTGGTTCTGCTTCATCAGCTCGGTGACACGTTGACCGTGTTCAAGCTGCTTGCGCGTGGCTTCATCAAGGTCAGAGGCAAACTGCGAGAACGCCGCCAGTTCACGGTACTGCGCCAACGCCAAACGTACGCTACCGCCCAGCTTCTTGATGATTTTCGTTTGTGCCGAACCACCTACACGAGAAACCGACAGACCTGCGTTAATCGCCGGACGAATACCGGAGTTAAACAGGTTGGTTTCCAGGAAGATCTGACCATCGGTGATTGAAATCACGTTGGTCGGAACGAACGCAGAGACGTCACCGCCCTGAGTTTCGATGATAGGCAGCGCGGTCAAAGAACCGGTTTTGCCTTTCACTTCACCGTTGGTGAACTTCTCAACGTAGTCGGCATTAACACGCGCAGCACGCTCTAGCAGACGCGAGTGAAGATAGAATACGTCACCGGGATAAGCTTCACGGCCGGGCGGACGACGCAGCAGCAGCGATACCTGACGGTAAGCGACGGCCTGCTTAGAAAGATCGTCATACACAATCAGCGAGTTCTCGCCGCGATCGCGGAAGTATTCGCCCATGGTGCAGCCAGAGTAAGGCGCCAGAAACTGCATCGGAGCCGGGTCGGCAGCGCCGGCGGCCACAACGATGGTGTGTTCCATAGCGCCATGCTCTTCAAGCTTGCGCACAACGTTGGCAATAGTCGATTGCTTCTGACCAATGGCGACGTAGACGCAGGTCACGCCCTTGCCTTTTTGGTTGATGATCGCATCAATAGCAATGGCAGACTTACCAATCTGACGGTCACCGATGATCAGCTCACGCTGACCACGGCCAATCGGTACCATGGCATCGATTGATTTAAGACCGGTTTGAATCGGCTCATCAACAGACTGGCGAGTGATAACGCCTGGCGCCACTTTTTCAACGGCATCCGTCATTTTGGCGTTAATGTCGCCTTTGCCATCGATGGGGTTACCCAGCGCATCGACAACACGACCAATCAGCTCAGGGCCTACCGGCACTTCGAGAATACGACCGGTACACTTGGCGGTCATGCCCTCTTCAAGCTGCAGGTAGTCACCCAATATCACGGCACCTACGGAGTCACGCTCCAGGTTAAGTACCATGCCAAAGATGCCGTTGGGGAATTCAATCATTTCACCGAACATCGCGTCTTCGAGGCCGTGAATTTTCACGATACCGTCGGAAACAGTGACGATGGTGCCCTGGTTATGGGCTTCGGATGCGACGTCAAGCTTCTCAATTCGCTGCTTGATGATGTCGCTGATCTCGGAAGGATTCAGTTGCTGCATGCCATGTCCCTCAGACTCAAGCGGTTAGCGCTTCGGAAAGGCGGTTCAATCGACCACGCACTGACCCGTCAATGACGGTGTCGCCAGCACGCAGGATGACACCGCCAATAAGCGACTTGTCCACCTGAGTAGTAATAGAGATTTCGCGATTTAGACGTTTCTTAAGCGCGTTCGCTAGCTTCGTTTGCTGCTTGCTATTTAACGTGTAAGCAGACGTGACGCTTACTTCAATACGCTGTTCGTGTTCAGCACGCAGGTGCTCGAACTGGTCAGCGATTGACTTCAGCGCCATTAAACGACCTTGGTCTACTAAAACAGTCAAAAAACGCTGTAAAGCTTCATCCTGCTGATCTGGAATTAGCTCAACCAGCAGCGACACTTTCTGGTCGCTGTCTAGTTTTGGACTGCTTAAACGATGGCGAACAACGTCGTCGGCTACCGCAAAACTTAAGAAACTCAGCGCTTGTGACCAGCTATCAAGCGCCTCATTATCACGCGCGTATTCAAACGCTGCCTTAGCGTAAGGACGAGCGACGGTAAGTAATTCCGCCATGATTCACCTCCTTACAGTTCAGCAGCAAGCTCATCGAGTAACTTGCGATGGGCTTGTTCGTCGACCGACGCTTCAAGAACACGCTCGGCACCCAATACGGCTAGATAAGAAACCTGGGCACGAAGTTCATCTTTAGCGCGATTCACTTCTTGCTCAATTTCGGATCGTGCACTCGCTACTAGGCGTTGGCCTTCAGCGCGTGCCTGTTCGCGGGCTTCTTCAATCATCTGGGCAGAACGCTTATTGGTCTGCTCAAGAATTTGAGAAGCTTGCTCCTTGCTTTCACGCAGCATCTGTTCCGCCCGCTCTTGAGCAAGCTCAAGGTCACGGTTAGCACGGCTAGCTGCATCTAAGCCATCAGCAATTTTTTTCTGACGCTCGTGAAGCGCATTGCTGATCGGAGGCCACACATACTTTGTGCAAAACCAGACAAAGATCGCGAAGGCGATCGTCTGCCCGATTAGCGTCATGTTGATATTCACAGGAATGTACCTCTGACAAGTTCGTGGCGACCGGAGTGAAACAAAACCGAGCGTTTAGCGCTCGGCTGAGCTGTCATTAACCGGCAACAACGAAGATCAGGTACATTGCGATACCAACACCGATCATCGGAACAGCGTCTAACAGGCCTGCCATTAGGAAGGTTTTGGTTTGCAGCTGGTCGCCTAGTTCAGGCTGACGCGCAGTAGATTCCAGCAGCTTGCCGCCCAAAATAGCGAAGCCAATGCCGGTACCTAGAGCGCCCATACCAATCATGATGGCAGCAGCAATGTAGATAAGTTCCATGGTAATGCTCCTAGTTTTTCAAGTTAAAGGTCGAGGGTTGAGGTTAAGGGTTAATGTGTTGCAAGCATTGCTCGGATTAGTGATGTTCGTGTGCAGCGCTGAGATACACCACGGATAAAACGGTAAAAATGAACGCTTGAAGAACAACGATCAAAATATGGAAAATGGCCCATGGCACATCCAGCACCCAAATAGCCCAGAACGGCAGCATGGCAATCAAAATAAAGATAACTTCACCAGCGAACATGTTGCCGAACAAACGCATTGCCAAACTGAACGGCTTAACCAGCAACGCAACAATTTCGAGCAGCAGGTTAAAGGGAATCAGTGCCCAGTGATTAAACGGTGTCAGTGAAAGCTCTTTGGCAAAACCGCCAATGCCTTTGACCTTAAAGCTGTAGTAGAGAATTAGCCCGAACACGCCCAATGCCAAGCCTAGGGTGGCGTTTACATCAGTGGTCGGAACAGATTTCATGTAGTCAACGCCAAGCTTACTAAACAGCACGGGTAAATAGTCGACCGGTATAATTTTGAGTGTATTCATAAACAGAATCCACACAAACAGCGTCAACGCTAGCGGTGCGATGATCGGGTTATGACCTTTAAATGTTCCTCTGATCATGCCCTCGATAAATTCAACCACCATTTCAACGGCATTTTGCAAACCCGTCGGCACACCCGTAGTCGCCATTTTACCGGCTTTGCGGAAAATAAAGATAAACAGCAGACCCATGGCAATTGACCAGCCCATGGTGTCTAAGTGAATGGCCCAAAAGCCCATATCACTTGCTTCTTCCGCTGTATGCGCCAGCGACCAACCATTTTCGGGATGATTACCAAAGGTCAGGTTCTGCAAGTGGTGCTGGATATAGTAAGTCGTAGAGACTTCGTTTCCTGCGGCCATGGACATGTCACCTCAATCAGTTGTGCGATTTTCTAAGCATTAGCGTTTTTTGGCATTAACCAAGGCGTGAACCAATGCGTTAGAACAACCGCCACATAAGCATAAAAAAAGAAAGCGGGGTTTGAGGGGGGCGCTACTACGAACACTGCAACAAACAGTGCCACCGTCAAACCAAACTTACCTGCTTCGGCACGAAATAGGCGCATCGCTGCCTGCGAGGGGCGATTAGACCTCAAAACTCCCATACGCTTTATGAAAAAAGCGTGTGGTAGTAATGCCACTAAGGCACCGAGTAACACCGATAGCGCACCTGGCATTTGTGCCAAAAAATAGCCAGCCATCATCCCGATTAACGTAATGATTAATTGTGTGATGGTTAGGCGAACAATATAGGTTCTGCGTCGCTGGGTTTCGTATCGCTGCATAGCTCTCTGCATGGTTTTCTGCATAGCTTTGGACAAACACCCAGCTCTTTAAAAAAATCGACAGGCTTCAAAGAGCGTATTCTTCGACAAACACAGACAACCTGCACAAATCTTGCGCGATTATAGGGAAGCGCTATCACACCTTCAACCGAGTAGCGTTGATTTTGCCCGTTTAGGGGTCGATTTTCGACCAAATGGTTAAAACATGCCCTCTTCTTAGGCAATATTGCGTAGCCTGCTATTTAATATGCATTAAAATACCGTCTAGTTCTTCAAGGCTGGTATAGCGAATAGTCAGCTTACCCTTGCCCTTTTGACCATGATTAATGGAAACAGCCGCACCGAGTAATTCACCTAAATGCGTTTCAAGCTTGGCTACATCGGGCTGCTTAATTGTCCGACTAGGCGTTTGAAGAGAGGTTTGGCTTGTTTGTACTTTTTTCACCAACGCTTCGGTTGCTCGCACGGTCATGTCGTTATTGACCACTTCGTGGGCAACTTGCCGCTGCTGTGAACTGCTTAACGTCAGCAAAGCGCGTGCATGGCCCATATCAAGATCGCCGCGCTCCAAGAGCGTTTGTACTTCAGGGTCTAATGCCAATAAACGCAGTAAATTAGCTACCTGGGTGCGTGATTTACCCACGGCATCGGCAATTTGCTGTTGGGTAAGCTCAAACTCTTCGCCCAGACGTTTAAGTGCCATGGCTTCTTCAATGGCATTGAGATTTTCACGCTGAATGTTTTCAATTAACGCCAGCGCTAGTGCGACTTCATCGCTGACTTCGCGAATAACCGCAGGAATAACGTCCAATTCAGCCAGCTGAGAGGCGCGCCAGCGACGTTCACCGGCAATAATTTCGTAACGATCCACGCCGATGGGACGTACGACGATAGGCTGCATAACGCCCTGAGCACGAATAGAATCGGCCAGCTCTTCTAACGCTTCAGGCTGAATATCGCGACGCGGCTGATATTTACCCCGCGTTAACTGAGCTAATGGCAAACGCTCAAGTCGATCTTCAACGACCTCGTCAGTCGCAGCGCTAATCGCTGTATTAGTCAGCTCAAGCGGCGTGCCGCTACCGGCAAGTTCTAGACTGTCACGGCGACGAGCACCAGCACCAATCAGGGCATCCAGGCCACGTCCTAGCGCGCGTTTACGCGTCATTCGCTTTCCCTCATTTATAACGATAGCTATAACTACAGCGCGTATTGTTTAAAGTGAAAGACGACGGATCATCTCTTTTGCCAGCACACGATAGGCCTGACTCCCCCGTGAGAACCGGGCATATTGCGTGACCGGCAGACCATGACTCGGTGCTTCGGCGACTTTAACATTGCGGGGTATGGTGGTTTTAAACAACATATCACCAAAGTAATCGCGCAGCTGCTTGTCGACTTCGCGGGTTAAGCTAGTGCGCTTGTCGTACATGGTACGCAAAATGCCCGCAATGGCTAAATCAGGATTAACGTTTTGCTTGATTTGCTCAACAGTATCCAGCAGTGCCGATAGCCCTTCAAGCGCGTAAAACTCGCACTGTAAAGGGATGAGCACGCTGTTAGAAGCCGTTAACGCATTGACGGTTAGCATGTTCAAAGACGGCGGGCAGTCGATCAGCACCACATCGTATTCATCCGCTACCGATGCTAACGCCGCTGTCAGGCAGCTTTCACTTTGCTCACGATCTAATAATTCCACTTCGGCGGCGGTCAGATCGCCATTACCCGGCAGTACGTCGTACTTGACCGGCAACTTTTTGACAATCGTTTCAGCCGCGGTAGCTTCACCCAGCAAAACATCAAGAACACTTTTATCAAGCTCGTATTTGTCGATGCCGCTACCCATGCTGGCATGACCTTGCGGATCAAGATCCACCAATAGCACGCGGCGATCGAGCGCTGCGAGACTCGCCGCCAGATTAACGGCCGAGGTGGTCTTGCCCACGCCGCCTTTTTGGTTGGTCAGGGCAATGATCTGGCTCACTTACTCAACTCCTTCTGGGGTCAGAATCAACAGCTGCCGCTGGGCCGCTTCAAAGGGTACTTCCAGCAGATGACGCGCGTGTAATTTAATACCATGGGGCAGATCACGCAGTTCATCATCCGCCCCCGGGCCTTTCATAGCTAACCACTGGCCATCAATGGCCGGCAGCTCACGAGTGAGCGTGACAAAATCAACGAGGCTAGCAAACGCCCTTGAGATTACCTGATCAAACGCAGCTGCTTCGAACTGTTCAACGCGTGCTTGGACAGGTGTTACGTTTTTCAACCCTAGTTCCATGACCGCTTGGCGTTGAAAACGCACCTTTTTACCGTTGCTGTCTAGTAGCGTGACGTCTAGCTCAGGATTCAAAATGGCCAACACTATTCCAGGTAATCCGGGCCCTGCGCCAACGTCGAGTAAACGCGGCCCGTGCACATAGGGCAATACCACTGCGCTATCCAGCACGTGGCGCGACACCATTTCATCTAAATCACGCACCGCTGTGAGGTTATAAGCCCGGTTCCACTTGTGCAACAGCGCGAGAAACCCTAGCAGCTGTTCGCGTTGATGCTGGCTGACATTAATCGCCAGTTGGTGAAGACCTTTATCTAAACGTAGCGCAACGCTTGCGGGTAAGCTTTTTAATAACACCGTTAGCGAATTCATCCGTTAACCACGTCGGCAGCCGCTACCAGTCGGCGTTTTTTCAGATGTACCAGCAAAATAGAAACGGCCGCTGGAGTAACGCCTGAAATACGCGCCGCATGGGCCAATGTTTCTGGCCTAGCGTCAGCAAGCTTTTGACGGATTTCGTTAGATAAACCTTCTATCTTTAAATAATCCAACTCAGCAGGCAAAGGCGTCGCTTCATGGCGTTTGAGTTTATCAATCTCATCCTGTTGCCGATGAATATAGCCTTGATACTTGGCCTGAATTTGTACCTGCTCAGCAACCGCTTCATCAGTGGTAAGCGTGTCTTCAAGTCCGGGTAACTGGGCCAAGTCGCTATAGTTGAGTTCAGGGCGTTTAAGCAAATCACTCAAGCAGTATTCTCGTGATAGAGGCGCGCCGGTTTTTTCAGCCACTTTCTCAGCAGCTAAGCTTCCCGGTTGAATCCAAACGGTTTTCAGACGTGCGTTTTCTTGCTCGATTGCTTCACGCTTTTGACTAAACGCCGACCAGCGGGCGTCATTAACCAAACCAAGCTCACGGCCTGCTGGAGTAAGGCGTAAATCAGCGTTGTCTTCTCGCAGCAGTAAGCGATACTCCGCTCGCGAGGTAAACATGCGATAGGGCTCCTTGGTGCCCATCGTGATTAGATCATCGACCAATACGCCAAGATAAGCTTCATCGCGGCGGGGGTACCATGCATCCAACTCTTGTGCGCGACGTGCAGCGTTCAAGCCGGCTAGCAACCCCTGGGCGGCGGCTTCTTCATAGCCCGTTGTGCCATTGATTTGGCCAGCGAAGAACAGGCTGTGGATAAATTTAGTTTCCAGCGAGTGTTTTAAATCTCGTGGATCAAAGAAATCATACTCAATGGCATAACCAGGCCGCGTGATATGTGCGTTTTCCAAGCCTTTGATAGAGCGCACAACTTGAATCTGCACGTCAAAGGGCAGCGAGGTCGAGATCCCATTGGGATAGAGCTCATGAGTGTCCAAGCCTTCAGGCTCGATAAACACTTGATGGCTCGACTTGTCGGCAAACCGATGGACTTTATCTTCAATTGATGGGCAGTAGCGCGGGCCAACGCCTTCAATCACACCAGAATACATGGGTGATCGATCAAGGTTAGCCAGGATCAGGTCGTGAGTCTGCTGGTTGGTGTGGGCAATGTGACAGCTGACTTGCTGAGGGTGCATTTCCCGCGAGCCAAGATAGGACATCACTGGCGTTGGTGTATCGCCTGGCTGTTCTTCCAGCTGTGAAAAATCAACCGTTTTAGCATCAATGCGCGGGGGGGTACCGGTTTTTAAACGATCAACCCGAAACGGCAGTGCCCTTAACCGCTCGGCGAGAGCGTTGGAAGGCGGGTCACCTGCGCGGCCGCCCTTGCTTTGATCCAAGCCTATATGAATCACACCACCCAAAAATGTGCCGGTACACAGCACAACGCTTTGAGCATGAAAACGAATACCAGTCTCGGTTACAACGCCACGCACGGTGTCATTTTCGACGATTAAGTCACCGGCCGCCTGCTGGAAAAGCGTCAAATTAGGCTGGTTTTCCAACATCCCACGAATAGCTGATTTGTAACGAATGCGGTCTGCCTGAGCCCGAGTGGCTCTAACGGCAGGCCCTTTGCGTGCATTTAACACGCGAAACTGGATGCCACCTAAGTCCGTGGCAAGCCCCATAGCGCCGCCCATAGCATCGATTTCTTTCACCAAATGGCTTTTGCCAATGCCACCGATCGCAGGATTACACGACATTTGGCCCAGTGTTTCGATGTTGTGAGTGAGCAGCAGGGTCTGACAGCCCATACGAGCAGAGGCCAGTGCGGCTTCAGTCCCCGCATGGCCACCGCCGATGACAATCACGTCAAAGCGGTCGGGATAATTCAAGAGACACCTCGTCTTGTGCCGTTGGGCACGGATGATGTGAGCCAGTGCTTATGCACCCTAGTTCAATACGCCGGCAAGTATAAACCCCCTGTGGGTAACCGTCAGGTTTTTCCACACCCCTTCAATTTGAATAGCCTTTATTAATAACAATATAAAAATAAGATAAGAGAAGTTCTGTAAATGTAGTAACTATTAGTGTGGACAATTTCTGTGCATAAGCAACTAATTCATTTATTTTTCAATAGATTACATTGTTGACTTCTACATGTTTGAACAGCGTATTGCCTGGGCAGAAGCGGTGTTACTCCTGTGGATGAAATACCCCTTTATCCACAGCACCAATTCTACACGGCTTATCCACCGGCCTATACCTTGGTTGTTACCGCACCTGTGAACATCCAGTACATGCCTGTTAACAAATGCTAAGAGATCCCTATGGCAGGCCTGATAGACGAGAAGTGGATAAACGAAAAAAAACCTTATCCACAGGCAAAAAAAAGCCTGTCACGAGGACAGGCGGGTAAAAAAAGCAATTTAGCGACCGTTTAAGACGTCATTAATGTCGAATTAGCGCTGAAAATATCGATTCGATCTAGTGTTTTAACACTCGTGCAAGGAAGGATTGAGTGCGCTCATGTTGAGGCGTATCAAACAGCTTTTCAGGCGGTCCCTGCTCTGCAATTTCACCCTTATGGATAAAAATAACGCGATCTGCGACTTCTCGGGCAAAGCCCATTTCATGGGTGACTATTACCATCGTCATCCCTTCTTTAGCGAGTTCACGCATAGCGTCCAACACTTCACCAATCATTTCGGGGTCAAGTGCCGATGTAGGCTCGTCAAACAGCATTAGCCGCGGTTCCATGGCCAAGGCACGTGCCAGTGCGACACGCTGCTGCTGGCCGCCAGAGAGCTGGCTTGGGTACTTATCGGCCTGATCTGCAATACCTACACGGTCAAGCAGACGTTTGGCACTGATAACAGCATCAGCGCGGCTAGCGCCGCGTACTTTCATCGGTGCTAACGTAACGTTGTCTTGTACGCTGAGGTGGGGAAAGAGGTTGAACTGCTGAAACACCATACCGACTTCAGTACGAATGGTTTGTAACGCTCTGGTGCTTTTTCCATTGGGCAAGAGTTCGTTGTTATCAACAGTAAGACTGCCTGCCTGAAACTCCTCAAGACCGTTGATACAGCGAATCAGGGTCGATTTACCTGAACCGCTGGCACCAATAATCACGACCACTTCACCAGGAATAATGTCGAGATCAATGTTGTTGAGTACGTGCAGGCTGCCAAAATGTTTATTGAGCTTCTGCATACGCACAATTGGCTGCGTTGTGTTGTTCAATGTTTCGCTCATTGTGCGTGTCCTTATTGTCCGGCCAGACCTCTACGCTCAAGCTGGCGTAGTAAGATTGAAAGGGTCCAGGTGATCGCTAAATACATCAGTGCGACCATGAAGTAGACCTCAAGGGCGGTGAACGTAGTGGAAATGTAGATTTGTCCCTGACGTACCAGTTCGCCAACGCCAATCACTGAAAACAGCGACGTGTCTTTAATACTGATAATGCCTTGATTACCAAGTGATGGAATCATCCGGCGGAAAGCTTGGGGCCAAATCACATAGCGAAAGGCTTGGGTACGGGAAAGGCCCAGTGATAGCGACGCCTCCCGCTGGCCACGCTCAATCGATTGAACGCCGCCGCGGACAATCTCAGAAATATAGGCGCCAGAGTTAACGGCAATGGCAGCAATACCCGCAACAAGCGCATTAATAGGGCTACCCAACAGCTGTGGTAAACCATAAAAAATGAACAGTACCTGGACAAGGATAGGCGTGCCGCGAAACACCTCAACGTAAAAAATAGCCGGCCAACGTAGCCAGCGCAGGCGGCTCAGCCGCAGCAGGCCAAAGAAAATGCCGATAAAAAAACCAATTGCCAGGCCGCCAAATGAAATAAGTAACGTCCAGGGAATGCCAGGTAGCAGGTATGGAATAGATCCAAACGCTGCCGACCAATCAAACTGAAAATTGACGTCCACGCGTAGACTCCTGAAACAAAAAAGATGAGAAAAAACACTTGAAAAACGCAGCAGGGCCGGGGGCTATGGCCACCCGGCCCTGTTATGATGCTATGCGGTTAGCGAGTCTTTAATCTCACTCTTCGCTGGGCGCTTCACCAAACCACTTTTGATAAATTTCATCGTAGGTACCGTCTTCTTTCATCGCGGCAAGCGCTTCATTGGTAGGTTCTACCCACTCGCTGCCTTTATGAAAAACGATACCGTACTGCTGACCTTCGTAAAGCGGTCCAACGACTTTCGTGCGCCCTTCACCACGGGTTTGTGAGAAGTAAGCAACGTTAGGCGCATCGTAGAACACCGCATCGACGTTACGGCCTAATAGCGCCATATACATATCACTCATAGCAGGGAAAGGAGTGATATCGGCATCTTCCCCTAGCTCAGCTTGTAGGAAGTCGTAGCTGGTGGAACCAATCCGCGTAGCGATAGGCAGTCCCGCGAGGTCTTCGATGCTTTCTACATCGTTGTTGTCAGCGCGAACAATAATCTGTAGACCTGAATCATAGTAAGGGTCTGAGAAGTCAACTATCTCAGCGCGCTCTGCAGTAATGGTCGTACCGGCGATGGCGATCTCTTGGCTGCCTGTTTGTACGGCCGGGATAATGCCAGCAAATTCCATTGTGGTGAGATTAACTTCAAAGCCTGCACGCTCAGCCACTTCGTTGATGATGTCCATATCAAAACCGGTCATTTCACCCGTTTCTTGATCCATCATCTCAAAAGGCACGAAGCTTGGGTCGGTCGCTACGTTTACTTTCGGTAAGTCAGCCATGGCAGCAGTGGTGCCGGCTAATCCAAGGGCTAGCACAAGCGTTGTTTTAGTGAGACTGAGTGGTAGCGCTACTTTCATAAGTTTCCCCGTGTTTTATGTGGCCTGTCATGGCTTTCCAAGCGATTTTTGTCGTTTGGAAAAGCCTTAAGGCTGTTATTGACCTATTAACCTTGGCGAGAAACCGACAAGGCGTCAAGTCACGGGGTGAGCTTTGAGCCAACGCTGTTTAGACCATAAAGGAAGCGCCACAGCCGCAGGTAGCGGTAGCGTTAGGGTTTTGCACGCGAAAACGAGCGCCTGCAAGCCCTTCTTCATAATCGACGGTGGAGCCGACTAAATATTGATAAGACAGCGGATCGACCACTAAGGAGGCATCTCCAAATGCGATGACGGTGTCATCCTCGGCAACGTTTTCAGCAAAATCGAAGCCGTACTGAAAACCAGAGCAGCCACCGCCGGTGACGTAGACGCGTAGCTTTAGAGATGGATTATTTTCTTCTGCAATCAGTGCATTAATGCGCTTGCGTGCACTATCAGACAGCAGTAATGGGGTCGGAACAAAGGCTTCTGCACCGCTCATGGGTACCTCCCGCGAGCTTAAAGAACGAATAAATCGGCATTGGGGGGTGATTATGGGTAATTCCCAGCAAATTGGTCAACTATTGCTGGGAATTAGTCGAACGTTAAGGCATCAGTGCAGGCGCTGTTAATCCCATGTTTTCATCAAAGCCAAACATTAAGTTAAGGTTCTGAATCGCTTGGCCTGAAGCACCTTTGACTAAATTATCAATCACCGATAGCACCACCACAGTATTGCCATTGCCAGGACGATGTACCGCTAGCCTGCAGGTGTTGATACCTTTGACACTGCGCGTTTCGGGATGGCTCCCGGCAGGCATGACATCAACGAACGGCTCGTCGGCGTAGCGCTGTTCAAACAGTGCCTGTAAATCGCCTGGCTCAGCGGTTAACTGGCCGTAAAGCGTGGCGTGAATACCGCGAATCATGGGCGTAAGGTGAGGTACAAACGTCAACCCGACCGAGGCATGACTAATATCCTTAAGGCCCTGGCTAATTTCCGGTAAATGGCGGTGACCCGACGCACCGTAAGCCTTCATTGATTCACTGGCTTCTGCGAGTAACGATCCCACTTTTGCGCCGCGGCCCGCGCCGGTAACGCCGGATTTACAGTCTGCAATCAGCTGTTGGGGATCAATCAAGCCCGCTTCCAATAGCGGTAGATAGCCTAACTGCACGGCCGTGGGGTAGCAGCCGGGTACCGCAATTAAGCGTGCGTCTTTAATTTTTTCGCGGTGCATTTCTGGCAGGCCGTAAATCGCCTCTCCCAGTAGCGCTGGCGCCCCGTGGGGCTGCTCGTACCAGCGGCTCCATTCATTGGCATCGCGTAGGCGAAAGTCAGCCGATAAATCGATGACGCGGGTGCCATTGTCGAGCAGTTCACCCGCTAGGGTGTGAGCAACGCCGTGGGGCGTGGCAAAAAATACCGCATCCATGGCGCCTAGCTGCTTGGCATCCGGCTCGCTAAATGCCAGCGTGTCGTAATGGCCGCGCAGATTAGGGTACATATCGCATACTTTGATGCCCGCCTCTGAGCGCGAGGTAATCGCGGCGACGTTGACGTGGGGGTGCTGGGCGAGCAGCCGCAGTAGCTCAACGCCGGTATAACCGGTACCGCCAACAATGCCGACCTTAATCACAAATAACTCCTTGCGGGTTTGCAAAACAGATTTTAGAAAAAAATGTAAATTACTTTTGACCTGAGTATTGATAGCAACAGCCTAAGCGGATTGCTGCGGGCTGTCTAAGCGTATCGGGCTATGATACACAAGAGGATGAAGACACAAGAACACTAAGACTAACCCAAGACATAGAGTACCAAGGCAAAAAAACAAGGAAGGTCGTCGTGGCGCGTTTTTCCCGTTCGGATTTTACTCTAGAGAGCTTTCGTCGCCAGTTGGCCAATGTCGATGCCCTTCCACAGCTTTGCTTGCTGGGGCTCGTCTCTGGGATTATTACCGGCGCGGTGATGGTGGCGTTTCGCCTGCTCTTGGAAACAGGCGCGGCGCTGTACATGACCGATGGCGACCCTGAAGCCTTTGAAAGCATGGCGCCTTGGCTGCGTACGCTGCTTCCACTCGTGGCGGTTACCTTAGTGGGTGTTTTGCTGTATCGGCAAAAGCCTGCCGCGCGCAAGCTAGGTGTTGGCCATGTAATTGAGCGGCTTTCCTACCATCAAGGTCGCTTTCCTCTGCGTAACTGGCTTAATCAATGGTGGGTCGGCGTCATTTCTGTGCTTGGCGGGCTATCCGCTGGCCGCGAAGGGCCTGCTATTCATTTAGGCGCCGCGGCAGCAAGTGGCTTAGGCCAACAGATGCGCTTACCCAATAATAGCTTAAGAGTTCTAGTAGCGTGCGGTACCGCTGCTGGCATTTCCGCTTCATTTAATACGCCTATCGCCGGGGTCATCTTCGCCATGGAAGTTGTCATGATGGAGTACACCCTGATGAGCTTTATGCCGGTCATTTTAGCCTCTACGATGGGCGCGCTGATGGCACAGCTTGCCTATGGGAATGAGCCGGCTTTTCGTATTCCAGAAGTAGTGCTTGGTTCGTTAATGAACCTTCCTTGGATTGTGCTAACCGGGCTATTTATCGGCTTGCTGGCGGGGCTATTTATTCATATTTCGCGCAGTCAGCGGATACAAGCCTGGCCGCTTTGGCTGCGTTTAGGGCTAGTCGGCGTAGCCACGGGTGCTGTTGCCTGGTGGTTTCCGCAAGTACAGGGCATTGGTTACGACAGCGTGGCGGCTGCGCTCAATAATCAGTTGGAAATTAAAGTCCTGCTGGCGCTAATGATAGCCAAGCTATTACTGACGGCGCTGACCGTTTCTGGCGGAGTGCCAATCGGTATTATCGGCCCCGTGCTAGTCGTCGGCGCAGCGACAGGCGCGCTGTTTGGGCTGTTGGGCGGCTGGCTGTGGCCCGATAAAGCCGCTGACCCGGGTGTTTATGCCATGCTAGGCATGGCTGCGATGATGGGGGCGGTGTTGCAAGCGCCGCTGGCAGCGTTGATGGCGCTTTTGGAGCTGACGCATACGCCGAGTATTATGCTACCCGGCATGTTGGTGGTGGTCGTTGCGTGTCTCACCTCGCGTCAAATTACCGGCTGTGAAGGCTTTTTTATTAGCTCGGTACGCTATGGTTTGCACCCTTTGCAGCAACCACTGATGCAAGCGCTCTCAAGAGTATCAGTACCCGCCGTGATGGAACGTCAACTGGTGCGGACTGAGCGAATGATTACCTCTGATCAGGCGCGTTTGCTGCTCGAAACTAATCCGGTATGGCTGGTGATCGAGCGTTCAAGCGAGGAAAAACCGGTGCTGGCGCTTAAAGCTGCAGAGCTTGCACGCTGGTTGCTCGAACATGATGAAGCGCTTAGCGATCAACCACCGCCGGACGATGAGTTGATTGATTTGTTAGAAATCCCCGGGCAGCGCTTAGAATTGGCGCCGATTGGACTGCAGGCAACGCTTTCTGAAGCCTTTCTAAAACTTCAAGATAATGCGCTAGGGGCACTGTATGTCGTTCATGGTTATCGCCCTAAGCAGCAACGGATTTCAGGTATTATTACCCGTGGTGCTATCGAACGTTATTATCACTACTCAGAGCCCCGCGGTGCTGACCCCCGTGAAAACGATTTACAAGAGAAAGATTCATCAGTTAAGGAGCGATAATGTATCTATGGGTGAAGGCTATTCACTTAATGGCCGTGGTGACCTGGTTTGCTGCACTGTTCTATTTGCCTAGGCTGTACGTTTATCACGCTACCGCACGGGATAATGGCGATGACCAGGCAATGAGCTATTTTAAAACCATGGAACGCAAGCTTTACCGCGGCATCATGACGCCGTCTATGATTGTGGTGTTAGTGTTTGGCGGTTGGATGCTTTACTTGGTGCCGGCATGGTTTAGCCAAGGGTGGATGCACGCTAAGCTGGCCTTAATAGTGGTTCTAATTGCCTATCATCACGTTTGTTTGATTTATTTAAAGCAGTTCGCTCAGAATCGCTGTACCAAAAGCCATGTGTTTTTTCGCTGGTTTAACGAAGCGCCCGTCATTGTGCTTATCGCGGTTGTGTTACTCGCGGTTGTGAAACCCTTTTGATGCGCCAACCGCTTCCTCCCGTTGTTTTGGTGCTGGCTGGACATGACCCGACTGGCGGTGCGGGTTTAATTGCTGACAGCGAAGCTATTTCGGCATGCGGTGGTTGGGCTGTCACTATTCCCACCGCGCTGACGATACAAAATTGTCATAATGTGACTAGGGTGATACCTGCTGACTCTAACGCAATGCGTCAAATGGCCGAGGCGATGAGCGAGATGCAGGTCGCGGCCATTAAGATTGGCTTGCTTGCCGATGAAGCCACGCTGCGTGCGGCGGAGCAAATTATCCGACGGTTTCCGGGCATTCCCGTGGTCGCCGATCCGGTATTTAGAGCAGGCGGCGGAACTGAGTTATCCACACCCGATTTACGGCAGCTATTTATTGATCGCGTGCTACCGCTTGTGGATATCTTAACGCCCAATCGCGCGGAGCTCGCTCAGTTAACGCCGGGTATCGCCACCCCTTACGACGATACCTCGCGTGCAGTGGCGCTGATGTCTCAAGGGTGCCAGGCAATTTTAGTAACGGCCACCGATGAACCATTACCGGGCAACGATCACCAGGTAGTCCACACATTGCATTCGCCAGAGACCACTCGCCAATGGCAGTGGCCGCGGCTGCCCGAACAGTTTCACGGCTCCGGTTGCACGCTTGCTTCAGCTATTGCCGCACGATTGGCTGTGGGTGAGCGCTTACCAACTGCCTGTGAGCAAGCTCAGCACTTTACTTGGGAAAGCTTGTCTCAAGGCTTTCAGCCACCCAGTGGCCAGTGCTTGCCTAACCGCTTTTCACAGGCTGTCCGCTTTTGATCCTATCTTCTGTACGCCTTTTATTTAGAGGATGTCATGACCACATCAGCTGAACTATTCGATCTAGCGAGCCGCCATATTCCTGGCGGCGTAAATTCGCCTGTCCGGGCATTTAAAGGTTTGCACCGTCCGCCGGTTTTTATGGAGCGCGCTCAGGGCGCCTTCCTGTTTGACGTTGAAGGGAACCGCTATGTGGATTACGTGGGCTCCTGGGGACCAATGATCACAGGGCATGCCGATCAAGACGTACTGGCAGCCGTTCGAGCTCGTTTGGATAATGGCCTTTCGTTTGGCACCCCGACGGCGGTAGAAACCACCATGGCGGACCTCATCTGCGAGATGATTCCCTCTATGGATATGGTGCGTATGACTAGCTCTGGCACCGAAGCCACTATGTCGGCTATTCGCTTGGCGCGGGGCACCACCGGGCGCGATAAGATTGTTAAGTTTGAAGGTAATTATCATGGTCACTCGGACTCGCTGCTGGTAAAAGCCGGCTCAGGGGCACTTACCCACGGTGAACCTAGCTCACCAGGCGTGCCTGCTTCACTGGCGGAGCATACGATCACTCTGTCGTATAACGACCCTGAAGGGGTTGAGGCGTGCTTTGCTGAGATTGGCGATCAGATTGCCTGCATAATCGTTGAGCCAGTGGCTGGCAACATGAACTGTATTCCACCCCAGCCAGGCTTCTTAGAAACACTGCGAAGAGTATGCAATGAACACGCTAGCGTGCTGATTTTTGATGAAGTGATGACAGGTTTTCGTGTGGCGCTGGGCGGTGCACAGGCACACTATGGCATTACCCCGGATCTGACCTGCCTGGGTAAAATTGTCGGTGGCGGCATGCCGGTGGGCGCATTTGGTGGCAAGCGCGAGATTATGCAGAATATTTCTCCCATGGGTCCTATATATCAGGCAGGCACGCTGTCCGGTAATCCACTGGCGATGGCGGCGGGAATAGCTCTACTGACGAAGCTTCAGGTACCGGGTTTTCACGATGCGTTAACCCAGCGGGTTAACACATTGTGTCAGGGGCTGCAAGAGCGCGCCAACGCTGCACGTGTACCAATGATGACGCAATCAGCTGGCGGTATGTTTGGTCTCTTCTTTACCTCTCAACGTCGTGTGGATAACTTTGCCCAAGCCACGGCATGTAATCCAGATGCGTTCCGCCGCTTCTTTGGCGCGATGCTAGATCACGGTGTTTATCTGGCCCCTTCTGCCTATGAAGCGGGTTTTATGTCGAGTGCTCATACCCCGGAAGATATCCAGTTCACCCTGGATGCAGCAGAGAAAGCCTTTGCAGTTATGTAACGGCAAGTAACGTAAAGCTCGCTATACCACAAGAGCCGCTCATTACGAGCGGCTCTTGTGGTAAACGAGGTATCACAATGCAACGACCAACGGCTTGGCGATATGCGATGTGTGCGGCGGGGCTAATAGCATGCGCCCCACTGCTGGCGTAGTCGTCTCAGGAGCAGACTATGAATGAGATCCATATCAGCATGAGCGGCTCTCCAGGCGCAGAGTTTTCAGCCCACTGGCGTATTACCCATGAGGGCGAAACGACGGAGCATATCGAAGAGCGTGGGACCGTACCTGCCGAGTACACGTTTATCGGTACTGAACTGGAAGGTGCCGTTAAACTGTTGAGTGATGATGAGCAACTGGACGTCGACATTCAAAAAGGCACTAACCGTACTCGTTCTTCTACCCAAGGGGTGGGAGGCACGTTAACGCTCGTGATGCGGTAGGGATATCTAAATATCACCGTATTAATTTATCTTAAATTAGCGTGTTCTAACCTATCTTTTTCTAAGATACGTTCAGTAACATTTTGCTGGCTTTTGATACGGCGGATGAGCGCGTAAACTGACGCTCTAATGTCTGGAGTGTTTGTCATGTCAGCAGCCAATACCCTTGTTCTGGCGAGTGGAAATAGCGGAAAGTTAAGAGAATTCAATCAATTACTTTCACCTTTAGGCTTTGATGTTCGCCCTCAAGCAGATTTTGGGGTTATTGATGTCGAAGAGACAGGGTTAACATTCGTAGAAAATGCCCTGCTCAAAGCCCGTGAAGCGAGCCTTATTAGCGGTTTGCCCGCGCTATCGGACGATTCTGGCCTCGAAGTGGACGCATTGAATGGTGCGCCGGGTATCTATTCCGCGCGCTATGGCGGCGAGCCAAAAAGTGATCAAAAAAATAATGAGACGTTATTAGCCGCGTTAAACGATTGTGCGGAAGGTCAGCGCAGCGGGCGCTATTGGTGCGTACTGGTTTACTTGCGCCATCCTAAAGATCCGGTTCCGGTGATCGTACAGCGCAGTTGGGAAGGTGAAATTCTTGCTCATCCGCGGGGCCAGGAGGGGTTCGGCTATGATCCCCTTTTCTGGCTACCGGATCAGGGAATGAGTGTTGCCGAGCTGCCCAGCGAAACTAAAAATCGCCTTAGCCACCGAGGCCGCGCGCTTCAGGGCTTGGTGGAGTTGCTGCAGGTGGCGCATGGCTGACACGCTGCCGCCGCTATCGCTTTATATCCACACCCCTTGGTGCGTACGTAAATGCCCCTATTGTGATTTCAATTCCCATGAGCCAGGTTCGCACGGCTTTACGCCGAAAGCGTTGCCTGAAGATGCTTATCTTAAGGCGCTGTTACAAGATCTGGATGGCGACCTTGCATTAGCCGCTGAGCGGGAAATACAGACTATTTTTATCGGCGGTGGGACGCCGAGCCTGCTTTCGCCACTGTTTTATGATCGTTTACTGACAGAAATCAAGCACCGGCTGCCTTTTGCTAACGATATTGAAATTACCTTAGAGGCCAACCCAGGCACTACCGAGCAAGAACGTTTCACTGGCTATCGTAATGCGGGTATTAACCGCTTATCGCTGGGTATTCAGAGCTTCCAGCCCGCCCAATTACATGCTCTTGGGCGCATTCATAGCGGCCAAGAAGCCGTGACAGCGGTTACCCAAGCGCGGCACGCTGGATTTACCAATATCAATATTGACCTCATGCACGGTTTGCCAGAGCAAACGCCTGAGCTTGCAATGGATGATATTGAGCAAGCCTTGGCGCTAGCCCCACAGCATCTTTCTTGGTATCAGCTGACTCTAGAACCGAATACCGCCTTTCATTCTAATCCCCCGTTATTACCGGAAGAGGAGGCGCTTTGGGATATTCAGGACACAGGGCACCAGCGTTTAGAGCAGGCAGGATTTGAACGTTACGAGATTTCGGCTTACGCCACTGCTAATCATCAAAGTCGTCATAATCTTAATTATTGGCAGTTTGGTGATTATTTAGGCATTGGTGCAGGCGCCCATGGCAAGCTTAGCCACATTGATCAAGATAAACAGTGGAATATCGAGCGGCGCTGGAAAACTCGCCAGCCTGATGCCTACCTTAAACGTATGGACGATTTGCGCGGTTTTGTGGCAGGCAAGCAGTTAATAACAGCAGATGAACTGCCCTTGGAGTTTGCCATGAACGCTTTACGGCTGACGGAGGGTGTTACGCTGGGTACGTGGACAGCTAACACAGGGCAGTCACATACTTTGTTACTGGAGCGTTTACAGTCCGCCGATAAAAAAGGACTTTTGATGCAAATGCCTGAAAAACTGCGTGCATCGCCTCAAGGTCTATTATTCTTGAATGAGTTGCTGGCATTAATTGGCGATGATTGATAAGTAATAAACCAACTATCTTTTAAGAAACAAACGATTGAAGATAAATAAGGAGTGAGTGATGCGTATTTCTCGACTACTGACACCGTTGGCCGCTGCTATTTTAGTCGCAGGTTGTGCCACCTCTGACCCCTACGGTGGCCAAACGCAGCGCTCTAGCACCGCTATGGGTTCGGGCATTGGTGCCGCAATCGGTGCCGCTGCGGGTGCGCTGTCGGGCGATGGCAGTACTAGCCGTCGCGACCGTGCGTTGATTGGTGCTGCCGTCGGCGCTGCCGCAGGTGCTGGCGTTGGTGTCTATATGGACCGCCAAGAGCAGCAGCTGCGTGACAACTTGCAAGGTTCACGTATTGAGATTGATCGCCGCGGTGACGATATCGTCCTCAATATGCCAAGCGGTGTCACGTTTGGTTTTGACTCGGCCGACCTTACCAGTGAAGCACGCAGCGCCCTGAACGAAGTCGCTAGCGTATTGACGCAGTACCAAGACACTCGCGTTAACATTGCTGGTCATACCGATAGCACCGGCGATGCAAGCTATAACCAGCGCCTGTCTGAACGCCGCGCCCAGGCTGTCGGCAGTTACTTAACCCAGAACGGCGTCGGCTCTATGCGCCTCAATACATCCGGGTATGGTGCAACTCAGCCAATCGCTAGTAACGACAATGAACAGGGCCGTGCCCAGAACCGTCGCGTCGAAATCACGTTGACCCCCACCGGTGATGGTCAGGGCCAGCGTTAGTAAGCGCGAGTCGCTTAACTACTTATTGCCGCTGATAGCCCGCTATGTTCACATAGCGGGCTTTTTTATTCATCTGCTGACGAGTCCCCATGCTGTCATATCAACATGCCTACCATGCCGGTAACTTTGCCGATGTTCATAAGCATCTTACCCTGTATGCGGTGACCGATTATTTATTACGTAAAGAATCTGCCGTTACATATGTTGATACTCATGCAGGGCGCGGCCTTTATCCCCTTAGTGGGCAAGAGAGCCAACGCTTGCAAGAGTACCGCGAGGGTATTTGGCCACTTTGGCAGCAGCCTAAGTCCAGCGCCCCGTTCTTGGGCGCATGGAAAGAGGTGCTGAGAAGTGCCCAGCCGGACGCAGCCACGTTAACGCATTATCCGGGTTCACCCTGGTGGATGAGTAATGTGCTACGTGAGCAGGATAAGCTGCGTCTGTTTGAACTCCATCCCGGAGAGCACAAGCAGCTTAATGCCCAGGTATTATCGCCTAACGCACAGCGCGTTTTTGGTGATGGTCTAGTGGGATTAACAGATATGCTGCCGGTGAGAACGCCGCGACTGTGCGTCCTTATCGACCCAAGCTATGAGCGCAAAGTGGAGTATCAAGAGGTCGCTGAGACGGTGGTACACGCCTTGGAAAAAGTGCGCCATGGCGTGATATTAATCTGGTATCCATTGCTACCGGCAGGCCACCATCACGCGTTACTAGATACGCTAAAGGCGCGTGGAGTGCGCAAAATCTGGCGCAGCGAGCTGCTATTGCGCGCCCCAGCCGAGCAAGCTCACGGTATGTATGGCAGTGGCATGCTAGTGATTAATCCACCCTGGGGATTAGATCAGCAGCTAGCGGCGGCAATGGCGGAGATAACGCCGCTACTAGGCTCCAGCAGCCGCTATAAGGCAGATTGGTGGGTACAAGAGTAGCTGCCTTTGCTATTTACCGATACAGAAGCTGCCGAAAATCTCGCCGAGTAGGTCATCGGCGCTGAATTCGCCGGTGATCTCGCCTAATGCCTGCTGGGCGTCACGTAAGTCTTCAGCCAGCAGCTCTCCTGCACCATAGCCATCAAGCTGAGCACGGCCGGTATCGAGCGCTGTCATGGCGCGGTCAAGCGCATCCAGGTGCCGTCGACGAGCAGAAAAGCGACCTTCGGTGGTAGCGGCAAAGCCCATTACCTCCTTCAAGTGCGCTTTTAAGTTATCCACACCCACCCCCGTTTTGACAGATAGCCGCACAATTGGTGTGCCTGTGGATAGGTCTAAACACGGCTGCTCAGCGCTGGTGTCTATCTTATTACGGACTAAGGTTAGGCGCTGCTGATCCGGTAGGCGTGCCACGAACTCTGGCCAAATCTCCATTGGATCGATTGAATCGGTGGTCGTGGCATCGACTAGCAGCAGCACCCGGTCAGCCTTTTCTATTTCGTCCCAGGCGCGAGCGACGCCGATTTTTTCAACCGCATCGGGGGTATCGCGTAGTCCGGCCGTATCGATGATATGCAGCGGCATGCCATCGATATGAATATGCTCACGCAGCACGTCGCGGGTCGTTCCGGCGATATCGGTAACGATGGCGGTATCCTGCTCGGTAAGCGCATTAAGTAGGCTGGATTTGCCGGCATTAGGACGTCCTGCGATCACCACACTCATACCTTCGCGCAACAGCGCACCTTGCCCCGCGGCTTGACGCACATCGCTAAGCGCCTGCTGTACGCTGCTTAAATGTTGTGCCACATGGCCATCGGCAAGAAAATCGATTTCTTCTTCTGGAAAATCAATGGCCGCTTCGACATAAACACGTAGCTCGATAAGGCGCTCCACTAGCGCGGAGATCCGCTTTGAAAACTCGCCTTGCAGCGAGCGAACGGCGTTTTCTGCCGCCGAGCGTGAGGTTGCATCAATCAGATCGGCAATGGCTTCTGCTTGGGCAAGATCTAGCTTATCGTTCAAAAAAGCCCGTTCGGAAAACTCACCTGGTCGCGCTAAACGAGCACCTAATGCTATGCAACGTTCCAGCAGCATATCCATGATAATCGGGCCGCCGTGCCCCTGAAGCTCGAGTACGTCTTCACCGGTAAAAGAATAAGGGCCATTAAAAAGTAGCGCGATACCTTCATCAATAGTGCCTTCAGCGCCCTGAAAGGGGCCGTAATGGGCGTACCTTGGTGCTGGGCAGTGCCCAATCATAGCTTGGGCGATCTCGCGGCAGGCGGGGCCGGAGACTCGTATAATACCGACGCCACCGCGCCCAGGAGGAGTCGCCAGTGCCGTGATGGTGTCAGGAGTGTAGAGGCGTTCGGCCATGGTGGCTCTCTTTAACAGTGGGCTGAAATAATAATGGATCGTTCCAGTATTGATCACAACTAGTGTGAATTTATTGGTCTTAAAACGCCAGACCCCCGCACGGGGCGGGGGTCTGAAGGCGCAGATTACAGCGGTAAATCACTGTCTCTTTAACTACTTAGTTCTCATGCCTTTGCCGATACTCGGGTCATTTTCGATTTTGCGCGTAATGTAGTACTGCTGCGCCACCGAAATGATGTTGTTGACCACCCAGTAGATGACCAGACCCGCTGGGAACCACAGGAAGAAGAAGGTAAAGATGATGGGTAGCATCTTCATAATCTTCGCCTGCATGGGGTCTGGAGGCGTCGGGTTCAACATCTGCTGAACGAACATCGAGATGCCCATAATGATCGGCAGGATGAAGTAAGGATCCTTCATCGATAGATCTTGAATCCAGAACATAAACGGCGCATGGCGCAATTCAACCGATTCTAGCAGCATCCAGTAAAGAGCGATGAAGACCGGCATCTGGATCACGATAGGCAAACAGCCGCCCAGCGGATTGATCTTCTCTTTCTGATAGAACTTCATCATCTCTTGAGACATTTTTTGACGATCGTCGCCATACATCTCTTTTAGACGCTGCATTTCCGGACCAAGCTTACGCATCCGGCCCATAGACTTGTAAGCCTTGGCAGACAGCGGGAACAGCACGGTCTTAACCAGCACGGTTAGCAGAACAATCGACCAACCCCAGTTACCAACGATTTCATGGATATGATCCAGCAGCCAGAACAGCGGGTTAGCGATAAACCAAAGCCAGCCATAATCCACGGTTAATTGCAGGTTGGGAGCGACCTGTTCTAGGTAGTCCTGAACCTTCGGTCCCATGTACAGCGTTGCGCCCAGAGTAGCTTCACCCTCTGCTGCAATGTTGCTTGTGGGGCCGGCAAAGGCGACGACGTTACGATTACTGGAATCGCTGGTGACGTAAAACAGGTTCTGCTGATCCTGCTGCGGTGCCCATGCGGATACAAAGTAGTGCTGAATAATAGCAATCCAGCCACCCTGCGCTTCACGGTTTTCAAACTCACGATTTTGAATATCTTCAAAATTGATTTTCTCGTAGCGAGCATCTGGCGTTGAGTAAGCTGCGCCCAAGTAGGACTTCATACCCATTGAGACGCCGCTGGAAGGGTCGGGGCTATTATCTCGTGCCAGCTGACCAATAAAGCGCGCAGTAACGGGCGCATCGGTATTGTTAGCTAGGTAGTAATTGACGTTGACCGCATAGCTGCCGCGGTCAAAGGTAAGTCGTTTAATGATCTCAACGCCGTTAACGTCAGCGGTTAGATTAACGCTTAGCTCATCATCGTTATCGCCTAAACGATACTCAGAATTTTCGGGAGTGAACGCGATGCGGCTAGCTTGACCGTCGAGCTGCAGCCCTGAGCGTGCGACATAGCTACGGCTGTTGTTGTCCGATAGCAGCACGTAGTTGCGCTCTGAATCGAGTGATTGCTTGTGCTGTGGTAAAGCAGCATAAACAATATCGCCACCGTGGGGATCGATACGCACATCAAGAACGTCGGTCGTGACGGCAATAAAATCGCGGCTTGATGACTCGCTTTCAGTACTGCTCGCGATTCCTTCTCCAACCGGGTCTTGCTGCGGAGAACTGCTGGGAACTGCTAAGCCATCGTCAGTTTCGACATTGCTAGGCACCGCCGAGTTGCTGCGTTGCGTCATTTCAGGAGCCGAATCATAATTTGGCTGCCCGTAATCCTGATTCCACTGGACGACTAACAAATAGGCTAGTACGGCTAGTGGAATCAGTAATAAAAGTCGTTTTACGTCCATGAGGGTTCTGCCCGCTGGGTGGTGAACATACTAGTGGCGCAGTGTCATTTACTTGCCCCTTGACACACGAAAGCCTGCCGGGGGGCAGGCCGAGGTCGAGCGGCGAAGTGTGCACCAAATGTCACGTGTTACGCTCTGGCGTTGGTTCTGCTATCACCGCCTGCGCGTCACGCTGGAGTCGCTTCCACATGCCGTATAACTGGCGATGTAAGGTGTCGTTATCGATATCCTGCACACCCCGCCGCGCAAGAACCACAATATCCACAGAGGGTAAATGGTCTTGGCGAAGGCGTACGGATTCTCGTACGAGACGCTTGAAACGGTTGCGGTCTACGGCGCGTTTAACATTTTTTTTGCTAACTATCAGTCCAAGGCGAGGGTAACCCCGAGTACTAAAGCGAACTAACGCCATCATACCTTTGCCATGCACTTTTAAGTCGGCTTGTTCAAACACGTGACTGAAGTCCCCAGCATTTAGTAACCGTAATTGCCGGGGAAAGCCTTGCTGCGGCACACGCAATCCGAAATCAGGCGCTCAGACGCTTGCGGCCTTTGGCACGGCGGCGTGCTAGGACGGCGCGACCGTTTTTGGTTGCCATACGAGCACGGAAGCCATGCGCGCGCTTGCGCTTGAGAACGCTAGGTTGAAAAGTGCGTTTCATAACTCGTTATTCCCACGTGGTTTAGGACGGAAAGTGAATTCCAAAAAGCCCGGTCCAGTGAGGAACTAGCCGGGGAGATTCAATTCAAGACCGGAAATTGTAGAGACTTCCTACGCCGGGTGCAATTTTTCCTTGCATAAAAAGCCTTGCAGAGGGATTGCAGCGCTGCTTTTGGGATATTGTTGGGCAATCGACGCTACCACTATTATTACTAGTTAGTAGTTCTAAACCTGTTGTTATTAATAGTGGGGATACTATTTGTGGATAAGTGATTTTAATATCGATATTTCAGTAAGTTATAATGATAAAAAATCTGTGTGTAAGTGTCGTATAAGCGGTCTAAAACATGTTGGTTAGATGTTTATAACCTTTAAGAAAACGTTATTATTCATATTTATCCCCCTTTCCTCCCGAGGTTGTCCCGCAGGCTTATTGCAAGTTGTCCACAGGCCAATATGGGTTCCTAAACCCATGTGGATAACCGGAGCTTTGAGCGCTACAATGGTCGGCCGTTTTCAACCGATGGTGAGATGAGTGTCACTGACGCTTTGGCAACAGTGCCTGGACAACCTGCAGGATGAACTGAATTCACAGCAGTTCAATACCTGGATACGCCCGCTGCAGGCAGAGGAAGGAGAGTCCAACGAGCTGCGCTTATTGGCGCCGAATCGCTTTGTGCGTGATTGGGTGAGCGATAAGTACGCCAAGCGGATAAGTGAGCTGATGCGTGAACTAGCCCCCGCGAAACCGCCTAAGGTCAGCCTGACGGTAGGTAGTCGCCGCCCGGCTACGCAGGCGCCTCAGCATCGTGATTTAGGTAATCCTATATCGGCTTCACCATCGCGACCTGCTTCGGCATCGGTGCATACGTCATCGCGGGCAGATGCCGCCGACGAGCGTGAGATCGATAAATTGCGTGAGCAGCAAGCGGCTACGCGGCGCCCCAATGAGCGACAGGTACAAGTTGAGGGCAGCCTGAAACATGGTAGCGGACTTAATCCTAATTTTACCTTTGATACCTTTGTTGAAGGTAAATCGAACCAACTGGCTCGCGCTGCGTCGCGCCAAGTGTCTGAAAACCCTGGTGGTGCCTACAACCCGCTGTTTTTATACGGTGGAGTGGGACTTGGTAAAACTCACTTGATGCATGCTGTTGGCAATGCGTTAGCGACCCGGCGCGAAAATGCTCGCGTTGTATATCTGCATTCCGAGCGATTTGTTGCCGATATGGTGAAGGCATTACAGCTTAATGCGATTAATGATTTTAAACGTTTTTATCGCAGCGTTGATGCCTTACTAATTGATGATATTCAGTTTTTTGCCGGCAAAGAGCGTTCACAAGAAGAGTTCTTCCATACGTTTAATGCACTCTTGGAAGGCGGCCAGCAAATGATCCTGACCTCTGATCGCTATCCGAAAGAGATTAGCGGTGTAGAAGAGCGTCTGAAATCACGCTTTGGCTGGGGGCTGACGGTGGCGATTGAGCCGCCGGAGCTTGAGACACGCGTGGCCATTTTGATGAAGAAGGCTGATCAAGCTAAGGTCGATTTGCCTCACGATGCGGCGTTCTTTATTGCGCAAAAAATTCGCTCTAACGTGCGTGAATTGGAAGGCGCGTTGAAAAAAGTCATCGCTGATTCGCATTTCATGGGCAAAACCATTACCCAAGATTTTATTCGCGAGTCATTAAAAGATCTGTTAGCCCTTCAAGATAAACAGGTTGGCGTTGATAATATTCAACGTACGGTGGCGGAGTATTACAAAATTAAGGTGGCGGACTTACTTTCTAAGCGCCGTTCACGCTCCGTTGCCCGCCCCCGTCAGGTGGCAATGGCGCTTGCTAAAGAGCTAACCAATCATAGCTTGCCAGAGATTGGCGACGCTTTTGGTGGGCGTGATCACACCACGGTGCTGCACGCATGCCGAAAAGTTAAATCGTTGCAGGAAGAAAGTGCGGACATTCGTGAGGACTATAAGAATTTACTGCGCCTGTTGACCAGTTAATCATTCCATAGGACGGACCTGCGATGCGCAGGTCTTTCAGGATTTAGAACCGGAGCATTGATGAAATTTTCGATTTCCCGAGAGGCGCTGCTACGTCCGCTGACGCTGGTCGCCGGTGTCGTCGAGCGTCGCCAAACACTACCTGTGCTTTCTAATGTGTTGATTCAGATAGAAGGCGATCAGGTTTCACTCACCGGTACTGATTTAGAAGTTGAGCTGGTTGGGCGTACCGTAGCAAGCCAAGTTGATCAGCCGGGCGCCGCCACGGTGCCCGCTCGTAAGCTGATGGACATTTGTAAATCTCTTCCCGATCAGTCTGACATTCAGCTTAGCGTTGAAGACGGCCGCGCTATACTGCGCAGCGGTCGTTCGCGTTTTACGCTGTCCACACTACCGGTAGCCGAGTTTCCAAATATTGAAGATGCCGACGGCAGCCAGGAAATTAGCGTGCCTCGCGGTATTTTAAAGCATCTGATTGAAGCCACATCATTTGCCATGGCACAGCAGGATGTGCGCTATTACCTCAACGGCATGCTGCTAGAAATTCAAAGTAACTTGCTACGCACGGTAGCCACAGATGGTCACCGCTTGGCGATGTGCTCTCGGCCAATCGACGTCTCTGTAAGCCAGTCGCAAAAGCTGATTGTCCCGCGTAAAGGCATCTTGGAGCTGTCGCGCTTGTTAGACGACAGCGATGAGCCGGTAAGCCTAACGTTGGGCTCCAGTCATGTTCGTGCACACACAGGTGATTTCACGTTTACCTCTAAGTTAATCGACGGTAAATTTCCGGATTACGAGCGTGTAGTACCGCGCAATGGCGATAAAGTGTTGATAGCTGAGCGTGCAGAGCTGCGCCAGATGCTTTCACGTACGGCTATTCTGTCGAATGAGAAGTATCGCGGGGTACGCCTTTACCTTGAGGAAAATAATCTTAAAGTAATGGCCAATAACCCTGAGCAGGAAGAAGCTGAAGAAAATATCGCCATTGAGTATAACGGTGGTGCAATGGAAGTGGGTTTCAACGTTGGCTATCTCGTTGATGTGTTAACGGTGCTTAATCAAGAACGGGTGCAAATTACGCTGGCTGACCCAAACAGCAGTGCGCTGCTTGAAGAGCCGGGCGGCGGTGACGCGCTTTATGTCGTAATGCCTATGCGCCTGTAATTATATTACGTATAGAATAATGTGAAGAATTGAGCGGCGCTTCTGATAGCAGAAGCGCCGTTTCTTCTTTGAATGCTACTGGCCTAATTAGTCTTACTGGTTACCTAGCCTAGAGATATTAGAAGTGACGATAACGAAATGAGCCTAACACTGCTTAATTTCCATGGCTTGCGCAACCTTCTACCGGTTGAGATGACGCCATCGCCTCGTATCAACGTTATTAGTGGTGCTAATGGCAGTGGTAAAACCAGCCTGCTGGAAGGCGTGCATATTCTAGGCATGGGACGTTCATTTCGTACTCGTCAGTTGAAGCATGCCATTCAATCTGAGCAGCCGCATATGACGCTCTTTGGGCGCCTAAGCGGTGAGCCTGAGGTTGCCCTAGGCGTTCGCCGTCTACGTGCCCAGAGAGAGCTAGAATTGCGCTTAAAAGGCGATAAGAACGCTCGGTTAGCAGCCTTGGTTGAAGCAATGCCGCTGCAGCTTATTAATCCGGATGCGTTTCGTTTGCTAGAAGGGTCACCGGCAGGACGGCGTGAGTTTCTGGATTGGGGTGTGTTTCACGTGGAACACGACTTTTTGGGAATATGGAAGCGTACTCGCCGTGCGCTGAAACATCGGAATGCACTGCTTAGGCGTGGTAGAATACAACCCCAGGAAATGGTTGTTTGGGAGCAAGAGCTTGCCAACTGGGGTGAGCAAATGGATATGCTGCGAAGGGCCTGGTTCAGCGATTTTCTACCTGTATTTGAAGAAACCTTAAAAATGCTGTTTCCTTTGTCCGGCCTCTCACTGCGCTACGCGAGAGGGTGGGATAAAGAAAGGTCTCTTTCGGCAGTGCTGCACGATAGCCGCACCACCGATCAGCAGATGGGGTTTACCCAGCAAGGCCCGCAGCGTGCCGATTTACGCATAAGAGTGAATAAACAGCCGGCTGTTGAAGTGCTTTCCAGAGGCCAGCAGAAGTTAGTGGTCAGCGCCATGAAGCTTGCCCAAGGCCGGTTTCTGGAAAGAACAGCGCAGCGACACTGCATTTATCTTATCGATGATTTGCCTGCGGAACTTGACGAACAAAATCGTTATCAGTTTTGTCAGCTACTTGAAGATATGCAGTGCCAAGCTTTTATTACCAGCGTCGAGTCTTCTGCTTTACGACGCACATGGCTTCCTAGTACGGCGGTAAAAATGTTTCACGTGAAACATGCTGAACATGGGCTAAGCCAATTAGTGCAGGACAGCTAAGCAGAAACATCGGCGATACGGAACGAGACAGACTTCACGACGGAGTGGTCAATGAGCGAGCAGGCTTACGATTCATCAAGCATCAAGGTGCTCAAAGGGCTGGACGCAGTACGCAAGCGCCCAGGTATGTATATCGGTGACACCGACGATGGAACCGGTCTGCACCATATGGTCTTCGAGTTGGTGGATAACTCCATCGATGAAGCTTTGGCGGGCCACTGCAGCGAAATTCGCGTTGTCATTCACCCTGATGAGTCGGTCACCGTTAGTGATAACGGCCGCGGTGTTCCTACCGAACTTCATGAGGGTGAGGGGGTTTCCGCCGCTGAAGTTATCATGACGGTACTACACGCGGGCGGTAAATTTGATGACAACTCCTACAAGGTGTCTGGCGGCCTACACGGCGTAGGGGTTTCTGTTGTTAACGCGCTTTCTGCCGAGCTGCGCCTCACCATCTGGCGTCAGGGCGAAGTGTTTGAGCAGCTGTATCGTCACGGTGTTCCTCAGGCGCCTCTTGGCGTGGTCGGGAAAACTGAAAAAAGTGGCACGCGTGTTCATTTCCGCCCCTCGCCAGAAACGTTTGGCAATATCGAGTTCCATTTCGATATATTAGCCAAGCGCCTGCGTGAACTCTCCTTTTTGAATTCCGGCGTTGCCATCCGTTTATTGGATGAGCGCAGCGGTAAAGAGGAGCTGTTCCATTACGAAGGTGGCTTAAAAGCCTTTGTTGATCACCTGAACACCAATAAGAATGTGATTAACCCGGTGTTCCACTTTAATGCTATCCGTGATGATGGCGTTGAAGTTGAGGTGGCCATGCAGTGGAGCGAAGCCTTCACTGAAAATATTTTCTGTTACACCAATAATATTCCTCAGCGGGATGGCGGCGCACATTTGGCGGGCTTTCGTGCCGGCCTTACGCGTACGTTAAATAACTACATCGACGCCGAAAATCTGCTTAAAAAAGCCAAAGTGAACACTACCGGTGATGATGCCCGTGAGGGATTAACGGCGATTATCTCAGTAAAAGTGCCGGACCCTAAGTTTTCATCTCAGACAAAAGACAAGTTGGTTTCCAGCGAAGTTAAAACAGCGGTTGAGCAAGAAATGAGCCACCTGTTTTCTGAATACCTTGTTGAAAAACCCAACGAAGCTAAAGCAATTGTTAATAAGATGTTAGACGCAGCGCGTGCGCGAGAAGCAGCGCGCAAAGCACGAGACATGACGCGGCGCAAAGGCGCGCTAGATATCGCCGGCTTGCCCGGTAAGCTTGCAGACTGCCAAGAGAAAGATCCGAGCCAATCTGAGCTTTACCTGGTGGAGGGTGACTCTGCAGGTGGCAGTGCGAAGCAGGGGCGCGATCGTCGTACTCAGGCTATTTTGCCGCTTAAGGGTAAAATCCTAAACGTCGAGAAAGCACGTTTCGATAAGATGCTCTCGTCTGCTGAAGTGGGCACCTTAATCACTGCGCTTGGCTGTGGTATCGGCCGTGAAGAATTTAATCCCGATAAGCTGCGTTACCACTCCGTTATTATCATGACGGACGCGGACGTTGACGGTTCGCATATTCGTACCCTGCTGCTGACATTCTTTTTCCGCCAAATGCCGGAATTAATAGAGCGTGGTCACATCTTTATCGCTCAGCCGCCGCTTTATAAAATTAAGCGCGGCAAGCAAGAGCTGTATCTTAAAGATGAGCAGGCGATGGTTGATTACTTAACCACGACGGCGTTGGATGGTGCTGGCCTGCATGTTAATGCCAATGCCCCGGGCATTAGCGGCTCCCAGCTTGAAACGCTGGTCAACCAGTACCGCACAGTGATGAAGCGAATTGATCGCTTATCGCGCGTTTATCCGAATGAAGTGCTTAAACAGATTATCCATACGTCGGCATTGAAAGGGGAGGCGAGTCTTAAAGATCGTGTCACCATGCAGAACTGGATTGATGAGCTGCAGAAGACAATGGACGATATGGTGGCCTATGAAGGCGGGCCGCGGTATCACTTCCATCTTCAGGAAGACACTGAGCGTGCGCTGTACTTACCTACAGTCTCGCTAGTCGCCCACGGGGTGACTACCGACTATGTTTGGGGGCTCGATTTCTTCGAAAGCGCCGACTATCGTGGGATTGCTGAGCTTGGCGCAGTGTTGGATGGCTTCCTTGAAGAAGGGTCTTATATCGCTCGAGGAGAGCGTCAGAAGCCCGTAGCTCATTTTTCCGAAGTCCTTACATGGCTTATGCAAGAAGGGCAGCGTGGCCTGTCCGTGCAGCGCTATAAAGGTCTAGGTGAAATGAACCCCGATCAGCTTTGGGACACTACTATGGATCCTGACAGCCGTCGTATGCTGCGTGTCACCATTGAAGACGCTGTGGGGGCCGATATGATGTTTAATACGCTGATGGGTGATGATGTTGAGCCGCGTCGTGAATTCATCGAGACAAATGCCCTGGTTGCCAATCTCGACGTATAAAAAACGCATCACCATGTTTCACGTGAAACAATGAAAATAAAATGCCGCTGGGTGAATAGCCCGCGGCATTTTTTCGTTTTAACCGTTGGCGTGTAATGCTGGTATCAAAGGAGGTTTAAATTAATAAACGCTTTAACCTAGTCGTCCAGCGAGAAGCTTATCTGCAAAGTCTGTCAAGTTAGTGCAGATTAATGCGTCATTGAGACCTAGGCCTTTTTGAGCGGTCTGGGTGCCTTTGCCCGTTTTGACGAGCACGAGCCTACAGCCACAAGCGTTACCTGCCTGAAGGTCGCGAAGGCTATCACCTACCATCCAGCTTCCTGACAGGCTCGATAATCCTAATACGCGCTGGATGTCATGAAGCAGTCCAGGCAGCGGCTTGCGGCAAGTACATTTATCGTCGGGACCATGTGGGCAATAGGCAATGTGCGCAATACGGCCTCCTGCGGTCTCTACCAATGTTTTTAAACGGGCGTGGATCTTGGCAAGTACAGTTTCATCATAATACCCCCGCGCAATTCCTGACTGGTTAGTGGCTATGGCTACAATATAGCCTGACTGCGACAAACGAGCGATGGCATCAATTGAATCAGGATAAGGTATCCATTCATCTAGGGACTTTATGTAAGCATCTGAGTCCTGATTGATGACGCCGTCACGGTCAAGAATAACCAGCTGTTGAGGGTATATCGGCATCGAAATCTCGTCGTTATAGGCGCTGATTGAGTGCTGCAAGAGACTGAAGGGTAACGCTTAACTTTCGTCCGTCGCTACCGAAGAATTTAAAGGGTATGCGCCGTAAGTGAAGCAGCTTAGGAAGTGTTTCGCAAAAGCGCTCGCGTACGTCCTGCTTCGCATTCTTCAAACCTTCCACTAGTGCCGGTGTTAAACGCTCATACTGCACTGGTGATTTATAAAGCTTGCCGTATAGCGAAAAAATAAAGCAGTACCAGTCGCATACCATGCAATCCACCGGTGCATGAACCTGCCCAGGGTCGGTCTCAAAGTCAATAAAAACAGCTCTATCATCAGTGATAAGAATATTGCGTGCGAAGGCTTCACTCAGGTAGCAGTCTCGGCGATGAACGCTATTAAGTGCTTCAATGCTGAGTGCTAAAATCATATCAATTTGAGCAGCATCATTCGTGCTTTTGATTTTCTCTAGCAATGTGACCGCGGGCTGCTCAGGCGTACCCGCATCAGCCAGCAACAGCGCCTGAGGAGTTTTCGCTAGAATAGTTGGCACCGCAACACCCGCCTTTCGTAGGGTTTCGATACGCTTAGCTTCAATGAGAATACTTTCTTCACCGCCTATATTGGGAACCGGTTTAAGCGCATCTAGTTTGAGCCACGCGGCCAGTAATTTAAGCGGCGCATAAACCCAACGCGAGTTGCGCTTTGCCGCACGTTTCAGCCACAGCTTCTGTCCGTTGAGGGTATGCGGCGCCATAGTCGCCTGCTGACGAGGGAGAGAGTCGAGTAAAAAAAGATCGTACATAGGTAGGCTCCTCGCGGCTAACTATCAAACAAGTCGTCATATATACTCAGCCACGTAAAACGACTTGTTTTAAAAGCATGTTTTATTTCACATAATATCGATTATTTTACTCTTATATGCCTTTGGAAACAAAAAAGCGCCTTGGCGATGTTATTAGGTCTAGGCCTTGGTTAAATCCGTATGCCGCTAGCCGAAGGCAAACCAGGATAGCATTGGATAGCTATATAGATAAGGATAGACTCAGATGTAGATAACCACCTCATGTTCTCAATGCAGGTCTTTTGACGTTACAAGGTGTTTGGCACTATCGAATGTTTCACGTGAAACAAAAAACCGATGGCGCTAAGCCATCGGTTAAGGGGGAGGGCGGTGAAAAGCTTATTGAGGCAGTAGCGAGATATCGGCCACTTCTAAAAACAGGCCTTGTAGGCTGGCAAGTAGCGCTAATCGATTGCGCTGAATAGCCGGATCGTCTGCCATGACCATTACCTGGTCAAAGAAGGCATCCACGGGCTCGCGCAGCGTGGCCAGTATATCGAGCGCTTTCTGATAGTCACCCAATGCAAACAGCGGTGCCACCTGTGCTTGGTTAGCCGTTACCACCTCGAACAGTTTTTTCTCAGCGTCTTCAGCCAGTAACGCTGAGTCCACCTGAGTGATGTCGGCATTGGTCTGCTTCGCCAAAATGTTAGAAACTCGCTTATTGGCGGATGCCAGCGCTGAGGCTTCATCGCGCTGAGCAAAGGCTTTAACAGCGCGAAGGCGGCGAGCGAAATCAAGCGGGTTCGTCACCGGGCGTGCGCGCACAGCTAGATACATTTCAGCACTAATGCCTTCATCCTGCCCCCAGGCGCGGAAACGGTCCAACATATAAGTCAGCACATCCTCCACAAGCCCGTCTGCCTTAGGCAGGCTCTTATGCTGTTCTGCGGCAACGTTAAGAAGCTCGCGCAAATCAAGATTAAGCTCGCCCTTAACCAGAATGTTAAGCACGCCGATAGAGGCGCGGCGCAAAGCAAAGGGATCTTTTGCGCCAGTGGGGCGTTGACCAATCCCAAAAATACCGACCAGAGTGTCCAGGCGGTCTGCCAAAGCTAATGCCTTACCGGTTGCGCTTTGGGGGATGGCATCGGTGGCAAAACGCGGTAAGTACTGCTCTTCAAGTGCTTGAGAAACGTCGGCAGGCTCACCGTCTTGCTCAGCATAATAGCGTCCCATAATTCCCTGAAGTTCGGGGAATTCGAGTACCATTTCGGTGACTAAGTCGCACTTGGCCAGCGCCACGGCGCGCTGAGCATGAGCAACGTCCGCATTGATCTTTTCTGCAATAAAGGTCGCCACAACTGTACTGCGACGCGCTTTGTCCGCCAGGGTGCCTAACTGCTTTTGGAATACAACGCTTTCCAGCAGCGGAGTCCTGGCGGCAAGTGTACGCTTGCGATCGACTTCGTAGAAAAAAGCAGCGTCGGCTAAACGCGGGCGAATCACTTTTTCGTTACCGGCGATAACTTGATCCGGGTCCGTGCTGTCGATATTAGCAATGGTGATAAATAGCGGCTTCAGCTTGCCGGCGTCATCTAAAAGATGGAAATACTTTTGGTTGGCTTTCATGGAAGAAATCAGGCATTCCGCCGGCACCTCAAGAAAGCGCTCATCAAAGCTTCCGGTAAGGGCTACCGGCCACTCAACTAAACCGCTTACTTCTATGAGAAGCTCTTCGTCGATAACGGCATTAGCTTCTTGTACTTCGGCTTCCGCCAACACCTGCTCGCGGATGCGCTCACGGCGCTGCACGCGGTCTACCAGCACGTATGCATTTTCCAAGCTGGCGACGTAGTCATCGGCATGCGCCAGCTGAATGGCATCCGGCGCATGAAAACGGTGGCCGAAGGTCGTGCGGCTGGCCTGCAAGCCAAGCACTTCGGCGGCCACAACGTCGTTGCCGTAAAGCGCTAAAAGCCAGTGCACGGGCCGTGAAAATTCAATGCGTGAGGCACCCCAGCGCATATATTTAGGGACCGGAAGTGCACTGATAGTTTTGCGCAGAATCTCAGGTAGCAATGCCTGAATCGACTCGCCTTGCTGCTGCTCACGAAATGCCAACCAGGTGCCTTTATCAGTATCTAAATGAATTAGATCGTCAACCGTGACGCCGCAGGAGCGGGCAAAACCTTCGGCAGCTTTCGTAGCAACGCCATCTTTAAAGGCTGCTGCCAGGGCTGGGCCACGCCGTTCAACATCGCGATCGGGCTGCTTGTCCGCAAGCTCGAATACTTGCACTGCCAGCCGCCGCGGTGTCGCAAAAGCGGCAACGCTGGCAAAGGGAACGTCGGCTTCCTTCAGGCCTTTTTCAATACCGGCGGCAAAGGCGTCCGACAGTGCGTCTAATGCTTTCGGCGGCAGCTCTTCAGCACCCAGTTCTAATAAGAGCGTATTAACAGCCATTTAATCGTCTCCCTGGTCGGCGAGTAGTTCGCGGCGAAGTATTTCTGGCGCCATGGGGAAACCTTCTGCCTTACGCGACTCAAAGTAAGCGGTGGCAATATCACGGGCCATGGTCCGGACGCGCAAAATAAAGCGCTGACGTTCGGTGACTGAAATAGCGTGACGCGCATCCAATAGGTTAAACGTGTGCGATGCTTTCAGCACCTGCTCGTAGGCAGGTAAGGGCAAGCTTGCTGCGAGAAGCTTGCTGCACTCTTTTTCCTGGTGGTCGAAGGAGGCAAATAGCTGATCGACATCGGCATGTTCAAAGTTATAGGCGGATTGTTCGCGCTCATTTTGCAAGTAAACGTCGCCATAGGTGACCTTGCTACCATCTGGAGCCGTGGCCCAAACAAGGTCGTAAACGCTGTCGACGTTTTGCAGGTACATGGCGATACGCTCAAGCCCATAGGTGAGCTCGCCGGTAACCGGGTAGCACTCAATGCCACCTGCCTGCTGAAAGTAGGTAAACTGGGTAACTTCCATGCCGTTTAGCCAGATTTCCCAGCCAAGGCCCCAAGCGCCCAGTGTAGGAGACTCCCAGTTGTCTTCTACAAAGCGCACATCGTGAACCAGCGGGTCTAGGCCTAGCCGCTTGAGCGAGCCCAGATAAAGGTCTTGGAAGTTACTCGGCGATGGTTTCATCACCACTTGGAACTGATAATAGTGCTGCAGGCGGTTAGGGTTTTCGCCATAGCGACCATCGGTGGGGCGTCGGGAAGGCTGCACGTAGGCAGCATTCCACGTTTCTGGCCCAATGGCGCGCAGAAACGTCGCTGGGTGAAAAGTGCCTGCGCCGACTTCCATATCGAGCGGCTGGAGAATGACGCAACCCTGTTCTGCCCAGTACTGCTGCAGAGCAAGGATCAAGCCTTGAAAGGTCGACACATCAGGTGTCGATTGGTTTGTCGAGACACTCATCGCGGAAAGCACCGTTGGCCATGAATTCATAAGGCGTCAAGTATACAATCCTAGGCAGATGGGTTATAGGCACGTATGCCAACAAGCCGCTTTAGATAAGGAGAACAGCATGATTGTGATCACTGGCGGTGCCGGTTTTATCGGGGCCAACTTGGTTAAAGCGTTGAATACGCGCGGCAGAAACGACGTGATGGTTGTCGACGATTTGCGCGACGGTACCAAATTCGTCAATTTAGCCGACTGTACGCTGGCCGACTATCTGGATAAAGACGATTTTCTCGTTAGGATAAAAGCGGCGCTGAGGGGCGAGAGCGTTGACTTACCTAAGATTGAAGCCATTTTCCATGAAGGCGCCTGTTCGGATACAACCGAATGGGACGGCCATTACATGATGGAAAATAACTTCGAGTACTCCAAGGTATTACTGAATTATTGCGAACAGCAGGGTATCCCTTTGCTATACGCATCATCTGCCGCGACCTATGGTGGCAGTGACGTATTTAAAGAAAGTCCCGAGTGTGAAAAGCCGCTCAACGTTTATGGCTATTCAAAGCTGCTGTTTGATCAGCATGTGCGTTCGCGCTGGAGCGAGCTGACGACCCAGGTGGTAGGCTTTCGCTATTTCAATGTTTACGGGCCCCGTGAGCAGCATAAGGGCAAAATGGCCAGCGTGGCGTATCACAATCATCTGCAAGTACGTAACGATGAAACGCTGAAGCTGTTTGGCGCCTATGGAGGCTATGAGGCGGGCATGCAGAGCCGCGACTTCGTTTATGTCGGTGACGTCGTCGATGTAAACCTATGGTTTTTGGATAATCCCGATAAGTCAGGCATTTTCAATCTGGGTACCGGACGAGCGGAGCCTTTTAAAGCGATAGGCGAAGCGGTAATCGATTTTTACAGCAAAGGTGAGATCGACTACATCGCCTTTCCTGACGAGCTTAAAGGACGCTATCAGAGCTATACGCGTGCCGATATTGATGCGCTGCGTGGCAGCGGCTGTGATGTTGAATTTAAAACCGTTGCTCAAGGGGTTAAGGCCTACTTGGGGTGGTTGAATGGCTAATCCAGCGCCGCGTCTGCTGATTATTGGCCCTTCATGGGTGGGCGATATGGTCATGGCACAAAGCCTGTTTATGACCTTAAAAGCCCGCCAGCCCGGTGCGACGATTGCCGTCGTTGCGCCGGCGTGGTCGCAGCCTATTTTAGAGCGCATGCCCGAAGTGGATGAGGTCTTGCCACTGACGGTGGGCCACGGAGAGTTTGGCTTGGCTAGCCGTCGGAAGCTTGCCAAACAGCTGCGTGGGCGCTTTGATCGCGCCATTGTGCTGCCCCGGTCTTGGAAGGCCGCGCTTATTCCCTTTATGGCGCGGATACCCGAGCGTGTTGGCTTTACCGGTGAGCATCGTTACGGGCTGCTTAAAGAGTGCCGTAAGCTCAATAAGCAGGTGCTTGACCAAACGGTAAAGCGCTTTGTATCGCTTGGGCTACCGCTGGCTGAAACGGAGAGAGGCAACTTTTTATTACCCAAGCCTTGTTTGCAGATTGACAGCGATAACCTGGTGAACCTGTACCTAGCTCACTCGCTTTCATCACGCCCGGCCGTTGGTTTGATGCCGGGCGCGGAGTATGGCCCTGCCAAACAGTGGCCCGTCAGTTATTTTCATGCATTAGCAAAACGGCTGGTGCAAGACGGTTTCGAGGTGCGCGTGCTGGGTGGGCAAAAAGATCACGCGGCAGGGGAGGCGATAGTGCAAGGGCTTGCCCATGCCCATAATCTGTGCGGTAAAACTCAGCTGGCCGATGCGGTTGATCTACTCGCCGATTGCCGACAGGTGGTCACCAACGATTCAGGTTTGATGCACGTGGCGGCGGCGGTAGGGGTTCGCGTTCATGCGCTCTATGGCTCTTCATCGCCCGTCTACACGCCGCCCATGACGGATAACGCCGCCATCCATTATCTTGCACTATCCTGCTCGCCCTGCTTTGAGCGCACTTGTCCATTAGGGCATACCAATTGCCTTAATCAGCTGAGCGTTGATCAGGTGTATAAAGCAATACACGCTGACCCGCAGCGCGACGGCATGATGGCTAATGAATGATCTCAATTTCGTCGGCAATGTCTGCGGGCGTTTCCAGCGTTTGCTCTAAAGGAGGAGGGGCTTCCTGAGGTTCGCGGCGCTGAGGCGATATACCTTCCCACAAGCGATGCTGGAGCGCTGTCTCCTCTCTTAGGCGCTGATTCACCACCTCAATGCCATGGATCTCCACCAGTGTCTGCTTATCACTGAGTAACGACGTTCCGAGGCCGGCACGCTGCTCTGCTAAATTAAACCCAAGCGCATCCAGCAGCGTAGGAAAGATATCCAGCGTCGTCGCATCGCGGCGAATGCGCTGGGGCTCAATACCATCTCCGATCATAATCAGCGTATTATCACGGTCCATCGCCGTCAGCTGATCCCAGACCGACACGCGCATCGTAAGATGATCACTGAGCACCATGACGAGGGTATTATCGAGAAGCCCCTCTGCCTCTAAGCGCTCAATAAAATGACGCGCTAGCCACGCCGAGCACTGCACGGAATACAGGATATCCTGCCCATCGAACTCGCCCTGCTGTTCCACACAGGCTTGCGAGGGGTAGCCGTGCGGCGCATGGCCTGCAAGGTTGAGGCTCACAACGCCCCAGGGGCCGTTACCTTCGCTATCTAGTCGGCGTATTTCGTCGGCGGTAATATCGTAAAGCGAGTCGTCATACAGCCCCCAGCTGTTGACATACTCAGGGTCATCTAGCAGCGGTTCTAGATCTTCACGGCCTTTCACATTATTGAATTGATGGCCACGATAGAACAGCCCCTTACCTGCAAACTGAGTACTGGCACCGCCTAAATAGCTCAGTTGATAGCCCTGCGCGGCAAGTACGTCACCAAGACAATCGACGCCAGGTGCAACTTTTGAAAGCGGCTCAAATTGAGAGTCGTGGATAAGGCCAGCTGGCATTAGAGGGACGCCACACTGGCTGGCGATCATTCCGGCCATCGTCCAGCCGGTGTTATCCATCTGACGTATACCTTCAAAGACTGCGCCTCGTTCTCCGAGCGCGTCGAGATCTGCGTAGACATCGCCGAAAAGCTCATTAGAGTAAGTTCGTTCGAGGCTCTCTAAATACATGATGAGTAAATTAGGCGGATCTTGTAGCTCTTCGGTAGGCGGTGCCTTATAGCGCCGGTCCAGCCAAGCCCCATCATCAGTGACAATGGATGCGCTGCGCTGGCCTAAGCCAAACAGCAGCGGGTTGCTAGCCAGTAGTACAATAGCGAAAAAACGCTCGGCTAAGCGCCAGCGTTGGTCGTGGCGCGATAGCCAGGTGACCGCTGCCAGCACGCCGATCATGACCAGCGTATAAAGCACAGCGGTAAACATTTTACCCGCACCACCATGCTCGGCGATGCCAGCCTGGAGATGGAAAAACACTGCCCCTAAGTCGACAATGCCAAAACTATCTGCTAAGTAAACGTAGATACCCCAAAGGCTTAGCGGCAACAGTGACCACGGCCAGATTTTGCGATAGCGTGCATTAGAGGGTTGGCCCCAGCGCAGTTTTAGCCCCAGGCCAATCCATACGGCAGCGACAATAAACAGTGTCCACCACGGCAGGCGTGTCAGTACAGTGACTGCATAGCCAAGACATAAGCCAATAATAACTAACGCTATTTTTTGAATAGCACGAGGATGCATAGATAACCTATTTTGTCAGACGAATTCCGTAAATAATCTAGTGTCGCCTGCTTTTAAAAGGGTGATTCTCAGGGACAGCTCTGAGATTATTGGCGGTTTCTTACCGACTGTTTCATATATTTCCAAAATACGCCGTTGGCGTTCGAAACAGAAATGACTAATCCTCTCCAACCGTCGCGCCAACCGTGCTGCAGGACATAAGTACGTAAAAAAGCAAAGATGGCTTTTAGAAAAACGATAGCTGCAGGATAGTGTTTAAGCTTTCCGGACTCGGCGCGAAGGCTCGAGTAGCGGTTTATTTTTTCAAGAAACTGAGACAAATCTGTCACGGCAGTATGCTCAATGATGCCTGACAATCGCTGCAGACGGCTGGTCTCGCTCAATAGAATAGATTCGTGAACCATCGCATCATTAAAATTATGGCAGCGTCGGTTGAATAGACGCACGAGCCAGTCATTACCCCACCCTGAATAGCGAACAGGCCTGCCCATCATCCAATTCTCGCGTCGTATCTGTCCAAGATCGTTAGAGGCAGCGCTGGGGCACCATGAGGCGATGGCCTCAATAAGCTCCATGGAGGGAGCCTCGTCGGCATCTAGCGACAAGATCCAGTCATGTTTCGCTAAAGAGACCGCAAAACGCTTTGTCGGGCCAAAGCCAAGAAAGTCACCTTCATGCAGTGAAACGTTCGAATAGCCAGAGGCAATATGCGTTGTGTCGTCGCTTGAGCCGTTGTCATAAACCACAACGTCATCGAAACATTGCACGGCGTCCAGAGTACGCTGCAGCGTCGAGGCAGCATTTCGAGTGATGATAACTACGCTAACGCCAGCGGGCATGAGGATGTCTGTCCTGTCAGAGAATGAGAAAGCAATGCTATTATATCGGCTTTTAAAGCCACAATATCTCCCAGGAGGCGCTTTTGCACATTATTCATGTCAATCTGGCCAAAGGCTTTCGTGGAGGAGAGCGTCAAACAGTCCTTTTAATTCAAGCACTCGCTAAGCTAAGTGAGATAAAGCGCCAAACACTCGTGTGTCAATTATCGTCACCGCTACGTGCTGAACTAGCCGAGACCCCGGGCGTGGTCTTTGTTAATGCAGGTCATCAATTGGCTGGCCATAGGCAGGCAGGCAGCGCTGATATTGTCCATGCGCATGAAGCCAAAGCAGTGCATTGGGCCTGGCTGCATAATAAGCTTTATCAAACGCCTTATATTATTACTCGCCGTGTCGATACGCCGATTAAGCGTAAATGGAGCAATACTGTTTTTTATCGAAATGCAGGCTACTGCGTGGCGATTTCTAGCGTTATTGCCGAGCAGCTAAAAAGCTTTACCACATCTCCTATATACACAATTCCAAGCGCTCATTCTGGCGCTGTAAACGACCCGAAAGTAGCCATTGAGTTTAGGCAGCAATATCCAAACAAAATTATTGTTGGGCATGCTGGTGCGCTTGTGGATCGTCATAAGGGGCAACGTGTGTTAATGGATGTAGCCAAAAGTTTAGAACATGATTACCCCGAGTATGTTTTTGTTTTTTTTGGTAAAGGCGAAGACGAAGCAGCGCTTAAAAAAGAAAGCGAAGGTATTCGCAATATTGTCTGGGCGGGCTTTAAAGATAATGTTAATGATTATTTGTCTGGATTTGATGTTTTTGTATTCCCCTCAAGAAATGAAGGGTTAGGGTCGGTGCTTTTAGATGTAATGAATGCTCGTGTCCCTATTATAGCGAGCGATGTCGGCGGCATTCCTGATCTTATAAAAACTAATGAAACAGGTTTTCTGGTTTCTGTTGACTGTGCTAGTGAAATAAAAGATCGGCTCTTAATGCTCAGAGACAACGCTATGTTAAGGCATCATGTTATAGATACTGCATTTTCATCACTGCATCTTTACAGTAGCGATGCGATGGCTGAGAAATATAGTCAGCGATATAAAGAGTTAGTCCAAAAATGACAATGCTATTAAATGAACGCCATATTGTGATTTTTTTACATAACAGGCCTTTTTTTGGTGCCCATTTAGTGCACGTGCCATTTTTAGTGATGCTAAGGGAAAAGTACCCTGGGGCTAAATTGGTTGGCGTAACAAAAAACAACGGTGCTAGTTTTCTTGTCGATAGTGGATTTTTAGATAGTTTAGAAGTTATTAACAAGAGAGATCAATTTTATTTACTTAAAAAATATAATTTTGATATCGGGTTCAATTTGAGACCTTCGAGTATTGGTGTTGCTCTACAAATGCTGTTGTTGAAGATACCTCATCGCGTTGGGTTTAAGAAAACGGGGGCTTTTTACACGCATACGCTACCGTTAGATGTATCTATCTATAGAGCAGATTTATTTTTACAATTAATGAATGAAACATGCGCATCTTCTGTTCCTTATTTGAAACAGTTTATTAGCCACGATGAACGTTTTTTAGACAGTGTTTTGCTCGTTCCGGGGGCAGGTAAAGAGGAAAAGAAGTGGCCAATAGAAAAATACATGCAGTTGGCTGATCAGTTTGTCGAAAACGGTGAGAAAAACGTGTTTTTCATTACGGGCCCGCAAGAAACTGAAGAAACAAGCATACTAAAAAGCAAAGGATATACGGTCTTTAATCAGCCGAGTGTCGATCTTCTGTTTAGCATGGTAGAAGGATGTAAGATTTTTGTTAGCAATGACTGTGGGCCTTCTCACATTGCCCACATTCTAGGTGTCAGGCAAATTGTGCTATTTAAAGAGTCTCTGCCCGAGTGGTTTTTGACGAGAGACAATAGCCGCTCTGTTTCTTGCTCTCTTGGCGTGCCTGATATTGTGGTTGATGACGTGATGCAGTTAGCAAAAGAGCTGTTAGAGCAAAAGGCTTAGTGTAAAAGCTATGTAATTACTGATAGCCGTCTAGTATTGATGAATAGCTATTTTCCGCGTTAAATTTAATGAGCGATCGCTTCAGGCGCGTTAAGTTGTCGTTCTGCCACTTGCCCGGCGAACGTAGCCGGCAGCGATCTAAGTCGATCAACCACGGCGTGTCGTTACTATCGATCAGAATATTGCGGGCATTTAAGTCCACGTGATCAAGCCCTGCCTGATGAAAGCGTTTAATCATCGAGCCTACTTGCTGCAATAACGCATCATCTGCCTGGCGACGGTTAAGCAGCTCGGCTAGCGCCCGTGCACCGGGGATGCGTACCGTCATCAACGCAGCCTCATAGGTTAAACCATGCCGGGTAACGCAGCTGGCGACGGGGCGCGGTACGGGGAGCCCTTGCGCAAAAAGAGTAGCGGTTAAGCGCAGCTCACGAAACGCTCGTGTACGCTCAGTTCCTGTCCAAAAGTAGCGTTTCTCACTTAGCCTGGCCGCCATACCACCGCGTCGATAAGGCCTTAATACCCATTGTTCAGTAGGCGTTGCCTGCAGAAAAAAGCTGCTACCTCGCCCCGGGGCTTCACCCACAATGAGCCCCTGCCTGCGCCAATAATCGCTCGTGAATAAGCCCGGATGAATTTGGTGTGTTCCCGGTGCGTCACATAAACTGTCTGCATCATGTAAAATCAGACTATTTTTCTGCCGGAGTGCCGCTAAGCGCATGAAGCCCTCTCTGCCTGTTCAGCCCAAACACATTGCCATTTTGCGCCTCTCTGCTTTAGGAGACGTATGCAATCTGGTGCCCACGGTGCGGGCGTTACAGCGCCAGTGGCCTGACGCACGTATTACCTGGATTATAGGTAAGGGGGAGCACAGTCTACTGGCAGGCCTTTCCGGGGTCGAGTTCGTCGTTTACGACAAATCAACCGGCCTTGCCGGCATGCGCGCGCTGTGGCGTCAGCTTGCCGATACTCGCTTTGACGTACTGCTGCATATGCAGCAGGCCATTCGCGCCAGCGTTCTGTCACTGGGGCTAAAGGCCAATGTGCGGGTGGGTTACGACAAAGCGCGTGCCAAAGATGCCCAGCACTGGTTTACCCAGTATCAGCTAGCGCCCCATTCCAATGCTCACGTGCTGGAGTCGTTTATGGACTTTGCACGCGTGCTGGGCGTAGAAGACGACCGATTGGAATGGGATTTACCCATCTCGTCGACGGCGTTAAACGAGGCGCGCGTGATTAGCGGCGAGACGCCTTATCTCGTGATTAATCCTTGCAGCAACGTTCGCCTGCGTAATTTCCGCAATTGGTCGGTAGAAGGCTACGCCAGTGTTATTGAACATGCTTGGGTACATCACGGTCTTAAAAGCGTGTTGACCGGCGGGGGTAGTGTTCAAGAGCGTGCAATAGGCGATCACATTGAAACGCTTTGTCAGCCTGACAGCGTCATTAATGCTATTGGCGGCACGTCCTTGAAAGGGGTTCTGGCGCTAATTGACCAAGCCCGCGCAGTGATCGCACCGGATACTGGGCCTATTCATATGGCCAACGCTGTGGGCACGCCGGCGCTGGGGCTATATGCATCGACCAACCCTATGCGCGCTGCGCCCTATTGCTGGCGTGACTTCGCGGTCAACGCTTATCCAGAGGCTGTGCGTACCTATCTCCACAAATCGGTGGAGGACGTTAATTGGGGCCAGCGAGTTCGTCATCCCAGCGCCATGATGCTGATTAAAGCAGATGATGTTATCGCCAAGTTAGATGCACTTTTGGCGCATACCGCTGTAACGGCTAGCGTTAAGGAGCATCCATGAAAATTGATTTAACTGCCCTAGAGCATGCCCGTGTGCTGGTCGTGGGGGATGTGATGTTAGACCGCTATTGGCACGGTGGTACTTCGCGTATTTCGCCAGAGGCGCCGGTGCCGGTGGTGCGCGTCGAAGACGTTGAGGACCGCCCGGGCGGAGCCGCTAATGTGGCATTGAACATTACCTCGCTAGGAGGCCACGCCGTATTGGCTGGAGTGGTGGGCCAAGACGATAATGCTCAGCTGTTGGAAGCAAGCCTTATGGCTTCCAGTGTGAGCACTTACTTTCAACATAGCGCCGATGTGCCAACGATTACTAAGCTTCGTGTGATGAGTCGTAATCAGCAGCTGCTGCGCCTAGACTTTGAGCAGCGCTTGGATAGTGTCGATACCACCGAGCTTTTAGCTCACGTGGAAGCGGCGCTACCTCACTGCGATATTGTGATCCTTTCTGATTACGGTAAAGGCACGCTGAACCAAGTTGAAAGCCTCATCGCTAAGGCGCGTGCCAGCGGTAAGCGCGTGTTGATTGATCCCAAGGGACAAGATTTCAGCAAGTACCGCGGGGCGAGTTTAATGACCCCCAATCTAGCTGAGTTTGAAGCGGTTGTTGGCCCCTGCGCCACCGATGCTGAGTTATCAAGCCGCGGTGAAGCGCTGCGCGCTGAGTTAGCGTTGGAAGCGCTGCTCATTACCCGTAGTGAAAAAGGCATGACGCTGATCCGCGAAGGCCAGCCGCCGCTGCATTTACCGACGCGTGCCCAGGAAGTGTTCGATGTGACCGGTGCCGGCGATACCGTTATTGGCCTGATGGGGTTGGCATTAGCAGCGGGGCACGCTCTGCCCGAAGCAATGATGCTGGCTAATTTAGGCGCGGGGTTAGTGGTGGCCAAACCAGGCACGGCGATCCTGTCGATCGCCGAGCTGTATACTGCGTTACACGGTGACAAACTGGCCGAGTTTGGCGTGATTGAGCCCACTGTGCTGGCGGATGCGGTGCGTGCTGCTCAGCTGCGCGGTGAGCGGGTGGTGATGACCAACGGATGCTTTGATATTTTGCACGCCGGACATGTTGCCTACCTAGAGCAGGCCAAGCGGCTCGGTGACCGTTTAGTAGTGGCAGTCAATGACGATGCTTCCATTGGCCGTCTAAAGGGGCCTAAGCGGCCAATCAATCCGCTAATCCGACGTATGCAGGTGTTAGCGGGGCTCGGCGCCGTGGATTGGGTCGTGCCGTTTAGTGATGACACGCCCCAAGCGCTGATCGAATCGATACTGCCGGATATTTTGGTGAAAGGGGGTGACTACCGGCCCGAAGATATCGCCGGAGGAGCCGCCGTTATTGCCAATGGAGGCGAGGTCAAGGTGCTTGGGTTTGAAGACGGTGTCTCTACCTCTGCGATGATTAGCTCCATTCTAGATCGCGAGCGCTAATGGCCTCACCGGCTTGGCCACGGCTTGCGTACTCAGCGGCGCTCTATACGCTATCGCCGCTGATCGGCTGGCGCATCTGGCGAGAGCAAGTAAGCACTCACTCACGATGGCAGCGTCTTGGAATAAGGCTTGGGCAGCTTCCGCCCGCGCCACGTATCTGGCTGCACTGTGCCTCGGTGGGTGAAGCGCGCGCCGCCCGTCCGCTGATTGAAGGGCTCTTAAAGTCTTATCCAGGGCACAGCGTTGTGCTGACTACCATGACGGCTAGTGGCGCCGGGCAGGTCAAGGCACTGATCGATGAGCAGTCCTCCCACGATCAAGCTCGGCTGACGCATTGCTTTCTGCCGCTGGATTTTCCCGGCGCGACTAAACGCTTTGTGCGGCGTGTTCAGCCTGAGCTGGCTATTTTATTTGAAACCGAGCTGTGGCCCAACGTGATACATGCCTGTCGCCAACAAGACGTGCCGGTGGCTCTCGTTAATGGGCGTTTATCGCCACGGGCTTTCAAACGCTACCAGCGCTTACGCCCGTTAATGGCCAGCACCCTTGCCGATATTCGCTGGCTAGCCGCGAAGTCACCGGCAGACGCCGAGCGTTTTAAAGCGCTCGGTTGCCGTGCAGAAACCATCAGCCTCGTTGGCTCGTTAAAGTTCGAAATGGCCAGTCAGGAAAAGGCCCTCAGAGAGGGTGAGCGCTTACTTCATGAGTGGGGAGAGCGCGCAGTTTGGGTGGCCGGTTCCACTCGTGAAGGTGAAGAGGCGCTATTGCTTGAGGCCCATAGCCAGCTGCTACGACGCTATCCAGAGGCGCTGCTGATAGTGGTACCCCGCCATCCCCAGCGTTTTGATGACGTAGCCAACGCTTGCCTTGCCGCAGGTTGGGCGCTCAGCCGCCGCAGCCAACAGCAGCCCGTGACGGCGCAAACACAGGTTTATCTAGGTGATACGCTGGGCGAACTAGCAACGCTGTATGCGGCGGGCCGTGTGGCCTTTGTGGGGGGTAGTATGGTGCCGCTTGGAGGGCACAACGTGCTAGAACCGGCAGCGCTAGGAAGGCCTGTGCTCAGCGGCCCTTATATCGAAAATTTTGCCGATGTGGCTGAGCCGCTACAGGCGGTAGGGGCACTAACGCTGGTCGAAAATCCAGAGGCTTTGGCGAGCGCCTTAGCGCATTCTTTCGCTAATCCGCAGCTTGCCCTCCAAGTGGGGCAAGCCGGTCGTGAAGTAATTCATCGCCACACCGGAGCACTGGCCCGAACGCTTGAGGGGCTGGAAGCGTTGCTACCTCGTTAGCGCACTGACTTAACGGGCTAATTTAGCGGTCCCATTTAACGGGCTCATTTAAAGAACTGATTTAAAGAACTATGCGCTCTACGCCGCCGGGTTTACCCAACAGCAGAATATCGGCGCTGCGAGCGGCAAACAGGCCGTTGGTGACGACGCCGACGATGGCATTGATTTTGGCCTCCATCGCTACAGGGTCACTAATTATGAAATCGAAGCAGTCGATAATAGGATTACCGTTGTCTGTCAGCACTCCCTGGCGGTAAACCGGCTCTGCACCCAGCGCCACTAGCTCACGGGCGACATACGAACGTGCCATGGGAATAACCTCAACCGGTAACGGGAAGCTGCCTAGCTTAGGCACGTACTTTGAGCCATCTGCTATGCAGATAAAGCGCTCAGCGCAGGCGGCGACAATCTTTTCACGGGTAAGCGCAGCGCCGCCGCCTTTAATCATATGTAAGTTAGCATTTACTTCGTCTGCGCCGTCGATATAAAAGGGCACCGTGCCAACGCTGTTGAGCTCAAATACCTCAATGCCGAGTTTTTCGAGACGTTTAGCACTGGCGTCGGAACTGGCCACGGCACCTTGAAATAGATGACGTAGCGGGCCGAGGCGATCAATAAATAGATTGGCCGTAGAGCCCGTACCAATGCCTAAGATGGTATCTTTTTCGAGCTGAGATTTAATTTCTTCAATCGCAGCGTCCGCCACCGCGGCCTTCAATTCATCCTGATTCATAGCAAGCCTGTGCATTAGAAATGAGGTAGTGACGTTAGTATAACGGCCTAAACGGTGCTTGCCGATGGAAACACGGCTAGACGCCGCTAGCCGTAATCTGCTACCAATAAAAGCTTTGTCCGTTCACGTTCTTCCCTTGGGATACCCGCATGCTAGAAGCAACCGTCAAAAAGATCCTCCAAGCTCGCGTTTATGAAGCCGCTTGTGAGACCCCGATTTCCCCTGCTCCCTTTTTGTCGCGTCGCTTCAACAACCAGATTCTGATTAAGCGTGAAGATCTACAGCCGGTGTTTTCGTTCAAGATTCGCGGTGCTTACAACAAAATGGCGCAGCTAACCCAGGCGCAAAAAGACAAAGGTGTGATTGCGGCTTCTGCTGGTAATCACGCGCAGGGGCTCGCCATGGCCGCGAAACTCATGGGTGTTAAGGCCGTGATTGTGATGCCGCGTATCACGCCCGAGATTAAAGTGCAGGCGGTACGCGCTAGGGGCGCCAAGGTCATACTTAAAGGTGATGCTTTCGCTGCGGCGGCGGAGCATGCGCAGGAGCTGATTAGCGAGCATGGCTATACCTATATTCCTCCCTTTGACGATATTGATGTGGTCGCTGGGCAGGGCACGGTGGGGATGGAGATTTTGCGCCAACACGCCGGGCGGCTAGATGCCATCTTTGTACCGGTTGGCGGCGGCGGGCTGATTGCCGGCGTGGCGGCATACGTTAAATATTTGCGTCCCGATATCAAAGTGATTGGTGTGGAAGCCGAAGACAGCGCATGCCTCAAAGCGGCTCTCGAAGCCGGGGAGCGGGTCGTGCTCGATCAAGTGGGCGTGTTTGCCGAAGGCGTCGCGGTAGCGCAAATTGGTGAGGTGCCTTTTTCGCTAGTGAAAGACCTGGTTGATGATGTCATTACCGTCAATACCGATGAAATGTGCGCGGCGGTGAAAGATATTTTTGAGGACACTCGGGCCGTGGCGGAAACTTCTGGCGCGCTGTCGCTGGCAGGACTGAAAAAGTATATTCAGCAAACCGGTGCTGAAGGGCAAACGCTGCTGTGCATTAACTCCGGCGCAAATACCAATTTTGACCGCCTGCAGCACATTGCCGAACGCACGGAGCTAGGCGAACAGCGCGAAGCGATCCTGGCGGTCACCATTGCCGAAAAACCCGGTAGTTTTAAAAAGTTCTGCCGTACGCTAGGCAAGCGTATGGTGACTGAGTTTAGCTACCGTTATGCCGACAGCACTGAAGCGCATGTTTACGTGGGGATCCAGGTGAAGCCGGGTGGAGAAGACCGCCAGGCGGTGATCGACAAACTTCGTGAAAATGACTATCAGGTAGAAGATCTTACCGATAACGAGTTGGCGAAGCTGCATATTCGCCATCTTAGCGGCGGACGCCCCAGCGAGCGTTTTGAAGAGGAAGTCTATCGCTTTGAGTTCCCTGAACGCCCGGGCGCGCTAATGAACTTCCTTACCCAGCTGCCCCATGACTGGAATATCTCATTGTTCCACTATCGTAACCATGGCGCTGCCTATGGTCGTGTGCTGGTGGGCATGCAAGTGCCTAATGGCGACAGGTCTCATGTGGCTGAGCATTTAGACGCTATTGGCTACCGCTATTGGCGGGAGAGTGATAACCCCGCTTATCGCTTATTCATGGCCTAATATCGTTTGTACCAGTGTAAGTGGTTGCTTACCCTGAACGCCAGAGCAGCTAGGCAACATTTGTTAACGAAAACGTTTCATTAAGCGTGAAAAAATGTTGGTTACGCTGTTGTCAACGGTGCCCTTATAGCCCTATAGTCGTGGCCGAAATTAATCGAATCTGCCACGACGTTTTGATCGGAAATAGAGGGCAGGTTTAAGACATTCGGTAACAGTAAAGGTGTTGGAGAAGCAGCATGCGGCGGAAGAAGCCTGATATGGTGATGGCGTTGATGGTGGTGTTTGCATTAGGAGTGCTCGCCACGGGTTATGCGCAGGCGTTGTCGGGAAGTTAATCCACAGCGTTTTGCAGCAGCGCCGTTAACCGACAAGGTGCAGTTGATAGGCAGCATATGAGCTGATTCTTGACAGAATCAGCTTTTTTTATGGCAGTTTATCGACGGCGTACACAGCCTTGGTCGCTCACCACGGCCTTTAAAGGCACGTCCCAGGGTTCAATCGGCAGCGAAGCGACTTGCTGGCAAGCGTGGGCGACGCCGATCAGGGCAGGTGAAGGGCCGAGGCGGTGCATAAACGCTAAGCTGCGGTCATAAAAGCCGCCACCCATGCCCATGCGATTGGCCTGGGCGTCAAACCCCACTAGCGGCACGATGAGCGTGTCTAGGGCCCAGGCGGGCAGGCGATTACAACGCTTGGCGCTAAATCGCTCGTCAGGCTCCCAAATGCCAAAGCGGTTTTTGACCATGGGGGTGTCCGAGCGGTAGGCAACAAACCAAAGATTATTGTCACTAAATGGCCGTAAAACGGGCAAGTACACATCTACCTTTCGCCTGCGTAACCAGGTAAGGAGCGGGGTTGGGTCAATTTCGCCGTTAACAGGCAGATATAGGCTTAAGCGTCGCGCGCGGCGAATTTCAGGCAGGGTTTTAAGCTGATGACACAGGCGCTGTGCCGCAACATGCTGCTCTTGCTGGGAAAGGGCGTTGCGCTGATGACGTAAAAAGCGGCGTAGCGCGCGTTTATCAACGTCGGGTAGTGCGGTAGCGTGATGGAGATTGTTCATAAACCGCTATTCCCCTATATCTTTACGCTCATACAGAGGTGTTCTCCAAGGTGCCGCTGCCGTTCTGGCCCTGAACCTACTGGTTCAAGGTGGGTGGCCGCAGCCAGACCGTCAGGCTTTCCGACGCACGGACATGCACACGGGTCTGGCTAGCATTTGGCCCCCTGGGTACTGCGCATAGGCTCGAGGGACTATAACGACTGGCGTACACCCCAGAGAACTCCGTCATCCTAACAGAGCCGTGGCTAATGCCAAAGTGTTGGTTAAAACGTTAACTAGCGCTGACGGGTTTTGGCGAGCACCCGGTCAAGTCGATCGTTAAGGCGATTAAGATTCGCTTCGCCAGCACGGTGCTCATCTATTGCTTCGAGCAACTCGTGGGTAATATTGAGCGCTGTCATGATAGCAACACGCTCACTTCCCAAGGCGCTACTTTGCGCATTAATGCCCTGCATAGCGCGATCTAGGTAGCGCGCGGCACGGTCCAGTTTTGCTTCTTGGCCCGTGTCGCAGGCAATGACATAACCGCGCCCTAACAGGGTTATTTCTTTGGTTGGCCGCTTGGCGTTACTCATCAAAGACTCCAGCACGGGCCAGCAAGGGGCCCAATGCGTTAACATCACAGCATAGGAAGATAGACGTCGCTCACTATAAGAGAGGCGCTTGTACGCGGTCAACGCGTAAGCACTATCGCCAATACGATCCCAACCTACCCAGTGGAGCAAGTGAAACGATGTCATTGATTGATGAGCGCCAGGATTTCTCTGACGTAGCGGATGTTTTCTTACTGCATGGCAGCATGCAGTCACCGGCATTTTTAGATGGCCGCCTTTGCGCTTTGCTAGCACTGCGCGATGTTAGCGCAGCGACATGGCTTGAAGAAGTTTGCCAGAGCCTGGGCATTGAACAGCCCCGTGATCCTGCCAGCGCAGAGCGCCTATTAGGTTGGCGGCGCCAAACGTTGGAGGCGTTAAGCGCCAGCGATCTGGATTACACGCCGCTGCTGCCTGATGAATTGTTCTCTTTAGGAGAGCAGGCGCAGGGGCTTAAAGAGTGGACGCAAGGCTTTATCGAAGTGGTCGATGAAGTGGCCGATAACGAGCTTCGCGAGCGCTGGTCGCAAGCGCTGTGCGAGGCAATTGAGGACCTAGAGGGGGTCGGCCGAATGGAGGCCGATATCGACGATAGCCCCGAAAACGAAAACGATCTTTTTGCGCTTACCGAGCATGCCCGTATGGCTGCTATGCTGCTTTACACCGAGCAGCATCCCGGCATGCCGCAAGTAGAACAAACTGACGCACCCGTTCATTAATTCTGCTGCTTGGAGGCTTTATGCTGCCTGAGTTGTTACCTCGGCCATCTGCGATAGGCGTGGCTGAATATCGCCGCCGCCGTGACGCCTTAATGGCCCAGCTGCCGAATAACGTCGCCGTTATTCTTGTAGGTGCCGGGCTAATGACCCGGTCACGCGACAGTGAGTTCGCCTTTCGTCAGAACAGCGATTTCTACTATCTCACGGGCATTCGTGAGCCCGATGCGCTATTGCTGCTGCTCCCCGGAAAAGCGGGCAACGAGAGCGTGGTGTTCTGTCAGGACCGGGATCCTGCTCTGGAGGCGTGGACAGGTCGCCGCTTGGGCGCTGCCGGCGTGATCTCAGAGCATGGGATTGATCAGGCGTTCGAAAACGCTGACCGCGATGAGCGGCTGCCCGAGCTGTTAGCCGAGCGTGAGCTGCTTTATTTACCTCTAGACAGCGCCGAGGCCGTGGCCATTGCAGAAGATGCGTTGATGTCAGCACAGGCAGGGCTGAGACGCGGAAAGCCGCCGCTAAAAGGCTGGCTGGACGTGAGCCCGTTGATTCATTCCATGCGTTTGATCAAAAGCGAGGCGGAGATTGCTCTGCTGCGTCATGCGGCGCTGATATCCGCCCGCGCCCATAGGCGTGCCATGCAGGTATCTCGGCCTGGGCTGAGTGAATATCAGCTACAGGCCGAGTTAGAGCATGAATTTGTATGGCAAGGCGCCAGCGGCCCCGCCTACAGCACGATTGTCGGCAGCGGTGCCAACGCTTGTGTACTGCACTATATTGAGAACAGCGCGCCACTCGCCGATGAGTCTTTAGTACTCATTGATGCCGGTGCCGAATTCGATCTTTACGCTGGGGATATTACCCGCACGTTTCCCGTCACTGGGCAATTTAGTGACGCTCAGCGAGCACTCTATCAAGTAGTATTAACCGCTCAAGAAAAGGCCGTGAACGCTATACGGCCGGGAGTATCGCTCGCAGATATTCACACTGGCGTGGTGCATGATTTAACGGCTGGGCTAATAGCGTTGGGCTTGCTGGATGGAGAGGTTCAGGCGCGCATTGATGACGAGAGTTATCGCCGTTTTTATCTGCATTCAACGTCACACTGGCTAGGCCTAGATGTGCACGATGTCGGCGCCTATCGGCTAGACGAAAAGACGCCTCAGCCATTGATGGCAGGCATGGTGCTTACCGTTGAGCCAGGCCTTTACATACCTAGCGATAACGACATTCCTGCTGTCTTTCGCGGTATCGGCATTCGCATTGAAGACAACGTGGTGGTAACAAGCGATGGTCACGAAGTGTTGACGGCCGATGTGCCTAAGCAGGTGAATGAAATTGAAGCATTAATGGCTAAGAATTAAGCAATTAAAAATCTCTATAATAGCCTTTATGTAATTTACGTTACGAATTATTAGTTGCCTTTGGGTGGCGGTAATGAGAGGGGAAAGCCAATGCAGCAGTCTGATTCAGCGGCTGAGCAACCATTGACCCATGACATTGTGATCATCGGGGGAGGGTTGGTCGGTGCAAGCTTAGGCTGCGCCCTGGCACCGTTGATAGAGCGCTATGGCTGGCGGGTCGCGATTGTCGAATCTGCTCCGCTACCGGCGAAGCCGTTGGAAACGCAGTGGCAGCCCAGCTTTGATGCTCGCGCCAGCGCTATTGCGGAAGGTTCTGCGCAGCGCTTTCAGCAGTTGGGTGTTTGGGAGGCGATGCGTCGCGAGGCAACCCCGATACGGCGTATCCATATCAGTGAGCGCGGCCGCCTAGGCGCGACGCGGCTAAGCGCAGATGAGCTGGGCATCGCCGCGCTTGGCCATGTGATACCTAATGCATGGATGGGGCGTGTACTTCATCAGCGTCTTACTCAGCTGCCGTTAGCCTGGCACTGCCCCGCCACGGTTGAGCAGCTTACGCCCGTGGCGGGCGGGCATCACTTGCAGCTTTCCGATGGTAGTCAATTAACGGCAGGGCTAACGGTGCTCGCTGACGGTGGCCGCTCGGGGCTTAAAGAGCAGCTGGGCATCGGCAGTCGCCGCGAATCGTATGAGCAAACTGCCTTGATTGCTCATGTGGGTGTTAGCCAGCCCCATCAGGGCGTTGCTTACGAGCGCTTTACGCCGCTGGGGCCTATGGCATTGCTACCGCTTCCCGGGCAGGCGATGGAGTTGATATGGACGCACCCCAGCGGTAGCGAGCAAGCAAGGCTGGCGCTGTCTGAGCGTGAATTCCTGCGGCAATTACAGCATGCCTTCGGCGATCGCGTAGGTCGCTTTACCCGAGTAGGGACTCGTCATGTCTATCCTCTGTCACTAGTGACAGCTGACGAGCCGGTTCGCCCAGGGCTTGCCGTATTAGGTAATGCTGCTCACGCGTTGCACCCGGTGGCCGGTCAAGGGTTTAATTTGGCACTGCGCGGAGTCATGGATCTAGTCGATGCGCTAGCACAAGGCGCGCTCGATCAGCGGCCATTGGGCGACATAACGACCCTGCTAGCCTTCGAACAGCAGCGCTCCCAAGATCGCGCTAACGTGATCCGGTTTAGTGATGGCTTAGTGCGTCTGTTTGGCCTTTCGTTTCCGCTACTGCCCCACGCTCGCGCTGCGGGATTAATTGGCTTGAACCTCATCGGGCCATTGCGTCGCAGCCTTGCGCGCCGCGCGATGGGGTTAGAGCGCTAGTGCCGCAAACAAGGAACACAAAACTATGCACACGAACACTGCATGGCAGATGAATGCTGCACCAGGAGCGCCGCTGGTTGAGCGGTTTGAGGCCGTTATCGTCGGTGGCGGCATGGTCGGCTCTGCGCTTTGCGCGCTGCTGGCTCAAGCGGGCATGCGGGTGGCGCTTGTTGAAGCACTGCCCGCGCCCGTTAGTCTGAAGCAGGCAGCTAGCGCACTGCCCGCCCCGCGAGTCAGCGCATTAACGCCGGTTTCACAGCGGTTGTTGACGCATTTAGGGGCTTGGCCCGCGATGCAGCAAACCCGGATAACGCCTTATCGCGGTATGCAGGTATGGGACGCTGAGGGTAGCGGTGACATTGCGTTTTCTGCCGATGAGGCGGGTGTTCTGGTATTGGGGCATATTGTGGAAAATGCGGTCACGCTAGCCGCGCTCAATAGCCAGGTGATCGATCATCCTAACGTTACGACGTTTTTTGGTACCAGTATTCAGGCCTTGCAACGCGCTAGTCAGAAGGCCGATAAGCAGGCCGATGGGGATTGGCTGGTACTGGATGACGGGCGCCAACTACACGCCCCGCTGATCGTAGCGGCCGATGGCGCGCATTCGTCACTGCGCGAAATGGCCGGCATTGAAGTGGCTAGCGATGCTATGCAGCAAGACGCGGTAGTGACCACCGTGCAGTGTGCTAAGCCGCACGGCGGTACGGCGCGGCAAGCGTTTATCGATGGTCGTCCGCTAGCGTTTCTGCCCTTAACGGTGGCGGACGACGATCGCTACTGCTCAATTGTATGGTCGACAACCCCAGAGCATGCAGCTGAGCTGTGCAGTAGCTCTCGCTCAGCGTTGGGCGATGCGCTGGCTCAAGCGTTAGGCCACCGGCTAGGCTCTGTTAAGGTCTGCGATCAGGCGCATCGTTTTCCGCTTGTGCAGCGCCATGCCCGTCAGTATGTTCAAGAGCATTTTGCGCTAGTCGGTGATGCTGCCCACAGCATTCATCCGTTGGCAGGTCAGGGTGTCAATTTGGGGCTCATGGATGCAGCGGTATTGGCTGAAGAGGTCGTGCATGCCTGGCAGCGCGGCGCCCCCTGGGGGGCGATAAGCACACTAAAGCGCTATGAGCGCCGGCGGCGCTTTGATAACGCTGCCATGCTGGCGTTGATGAAGGGGTTTAAAGTGCTGTTCGGCAGTCATCATCCTGTGTTGACGCTGGCGCGCAACCTGGGCATGAGCGGTATGAATCAGCAAGTGCCCTTAAAGCGGATGCTAATGCGGCAGGCGACCGGAGAGCGGGGCCGCCTGCCACTGACCTGCCGTTAGCGGCGGCGATCAACCACGTTAAGTGCTTTCAACAGGTTAAGCGCTTCGCTGAGCTGATAATCGTCAAGCAGGCGCTCGGCCATTTCTTGGCGGTCACGCGGTGCCTGTTGAGCGCTTAGATGCCCGTCAAGATCCGCCTCGCGAATTTCACGACGGCTTTCGGCGACTTCTAAACGCCCGCGGACGACTTCGACGTCAGGCTCAATGCCTTGGGCCTGAATAGAGCGCCCATTAGGGGTGTAATAAAGCGCGGTGGTGAGCTTTAGCCCCTCACCATTACCCAGCGGCATAATCTGCTGCACCGACCCTTTACCAAAGCTGTCGGTTCCCATAATGATGCCGCGCCGCTGGTCCTGCAGCGCACCCGCCACGATCTCGGCGGCCGAGGCGCTGCCGCCGTTGATCAGCACCACCAGCGGAATATCGCCAGCGGGGGTGTTGGACGAGGCGGAAAACGACATGGCGGTATCCGAGAGGCGCCCTTCGGTATACACGATCAGCCCTTGATCGAGGAACAGGTCGGCAATACCTACGGCAGCCTGAAGCACTCCGCCAGGATTATTACGCAAATCAAGCACCAGCCCTTCTAGCGGCTGTTCACGGGCCATCATCGCCAATGCGTCGCGAGCCTGTTCCGCAGTGCGCGACTGGAACTGGCTAATGCGAAGGTAGCCATAACCAGACTCAAGCAGCTCATGTTTAACGCTTTCGCTGCGAATAATTTCACGTTTTAGGATGAATTCCCGCGGAGTGTCTTCGCCTGAACGAAGTATGCTCATACGCAGCTCGCTTTCCGCTTCGCCGCGCATTAGCGTCACCGCTTCCTGAAGGGACAGATTCGCGGTGGGCGTACCGTCAATGGCGACGATAATATCGCGAGACAGCAGCCCCGCGCGTGAAGCGGGCGTGTCATCAATGGGTGTAATCACCATGAGCTGGCCATCTTCCATGCCGACTTCAATCCCAATGCCGCCAAACTCGCCCTGGGTCGACTCACGCAGGCTTTGGAACTCCTCCTCATCCAGATAGGCTGAGTGCGGGTCCAGTTCGCTAAGCATGCCTCGCATGGCGTTGCGCAGCAGCGTGCGGTCATCCACTTCTTCAACGTACGCGCGCTTAATACGCTCGAACACTTCGGCGAAGGTCTGAATCTCTTCTAATGGCAGCGTATCACCGGCATTTTGATTTGCCCCGCTAGCGCTGGATTGAGCGAACAACGGTAGCGGAACCGACAATAAAGCAATCGGGAGCAGGGTGGCCAAGAAACGCTTGGCGGGGGCTGATACCCCGATAACAGATAGCGTCATGCAGACTCCGCAAGGCGATAGGTAGCGCCGTAGCGCGCCACCCTGTAGTTGAGAAAACGGTAGTTAAAACACTGTCACTGAAAAACTGTCGTTGAAAATGGTTATTAAAACGGTCGTTAACACGGTAGCTAAAACCGCCAATAATTATGCAGCTTATCCCGTCAGCGTCGTGCAATCCAACGCTGTGGGTTAATTGGTTCGCCGCCACGGCGAACCTCGAAGTAAAGCGCCGCGCGACTCTGGCCACCGCTATCGCCGACACGGCCAATTTCATCACCCCGATTGACTTGCTGCCCCGGTCTTGCGCTGAACTGCTGTAAGTGAGCGTGTAGCGTCATGATCTGGTCGCCGTGATCGATAATCAACAGGTTACCAAACCCCCGCATCCAATCAGCAAAGACCACGCGGCCAGAGTGAACGGCCGTCACCGGCGTACCGGCACTGGCTTGAATCACAATACCGTTATAGTGAACGCCATCGCGATAATGAAAATCGCTGCTGATAGAGCCTTGTACTGGCCATGGCAAGTCGCCCCGAGTACTCACAATATGCGTAGTTGGCGTTGGTTCAGCAAGCTTTGCCATCTCGGCTTGGATATTGCGCAGAACGCTTTCCGCTTCTTCACGGCTCTGGTTGAGGTCCGCCAGCCGCTCCTCTTCGCTGCCGTAGCGGTCATCCAAGTTGGAAACAACGCCGCGGCGATCGGTGGTGCGCTGGGCGAGTAGCGCGCTTTGATCCTCTAATTCCTCGGCGAGCAAATCAAGGCGGGCTTGGCGTTCACTTAACGCGTTTTGAGTATCAGCCAAGGCCGTATCGAGGCGCGCTATATCGCTTAAACGACGATTGCGTGCTTCGGTCAGGCGATTCATATACGCCTGCATACGGTCAAGTTCAGCGGGATTGCCTTGATTAAGCAGCAGCTTGAGCTGTGGCGTTGGGCCGAGGCGATAAAGCGCAGAGAGCTGCTGGCCAAGCGCGGCATACTGACTGGCGCGCTCAGATTCCAGCCGGTCACGGTGCTCAAGCAGCTGGGCCGTTTCGTCATTAAGCTGACGCCGCTCGGCCTGCAGGGTGTCTAAGCGCTGATGCGTTTCGGCAAGCTCTGTTTCAACTTCACGCAGCTCACGCTCGGCACTGTCTCGCGCCTGGCCGGTCGAGGTAAGGCGCTCGGCAACCGATTTAATCTCTTGACCGATCGCATCAAGCTGCTGGCGCGCCGTGCTTTCATCCTGCTGGGCCAATCCGGCTGGCGCATAGCATAGCGCCAGGAGGACAACCACAGCCGAGTATCGCCGTGTACGCTGCATTTATGGCTGAGTGTCAGACTGAAAGTGAATTAATGATTTGCCGGTCATCGCTTCGGGCTGGGATTGGTTCATCATTGTTAGCAGTGTGGGTGCCAGATCGCATAGCCTGCCTTCTTTCAGCGAGGCCGCCCGCTCACCGACGTAGATAAGCGGCACCACAAAGGTAGTATGCGCGGTTTGGGGGGCGCCTGTTTCCGGATGCACCATCTGCTCGGCATTGCCGTGATCGGCGGTAATTAAACAGGCGCCGCCCGCGCGTTCGATAGCGTCAACCACGCGGCCTACGCATATATCGACCGTTTCAATGGCTTTCACCGCAGCGTCAAAGTCGCCGGTGTGACCGACCATATCGCCGTTGGCATAGTTACAGATAATCAGATCAAAACTGCCGCCATCAATGGCCTCTACGAGCTTGTCGGTAATCTCATAGGCGCTCATTTCGGGCTTTTCGTCGTAAGTGCGCACGTCCTGCGGGGAGGGCAGGAGAGTGCGTGTTTCACCATCAAACGCATCTTCGCGGCCACCGGAAAAGAAGAAGGTGACATGCGGATACTTCTCGGTTTCGGCAATACGCAGCTGCGTTAAGCCGCGTTTGGCCACCACTTCACCTAAGGTATCGCTGAGGTTAGACGGCGGAAACGCCGCAGGCGCAGGGATATCCGCCGCGTACTGGGTCATCATCACCAGCCCTTTACCGGCAAGCGTAGGACAAGCCCGACGCTCGAAGCCTTTAAAGTCGGGCTCGGCAAAGGCGCGGGTTAATTCGCGCGCGCGGTCGGCGCGAAAGTTAAGAAAAATTGCCGCATCGCCATCCTGCAGAGTAACTGCATTATCTTTGGAGCCGTCTTTGAGCGGTATACTGCTGGCTGATACAAACTCATCGGTTTCGCCGCGCTGATAGGCATCGCGTAGCGCCGTTTCGGCGCTGGAAGCGTAATGCTCGGCGTGCCCATCTGTTAGCAAGCGATAAGCTTGCTCAACGCGTTCCCATCGATTATCGCGATCCATGGCGAAGAAGCGGCCAATAATCGAAGCGACGAAGCCGTTGTCAGCGCCCACCAGCTCGGCGAGACGGGCATTGGCTCGCTCAATGGAGAGCAGGGCGCTTTGCGGTGGCATATCGCGGCCATCGAGAAAGGCGTGGATAAAAATACGCTGAGCACCGCGCCGAGCTGCGAGCTCAGCCAAGGCGATAAAGTGGCCTTCGTGGCTATGCACGCCGCCCGGAGACAGCAACCCGATTAAGTGTACCGGGCGATTATTCGCGACGGCTTCATCAATTGGCTGCGTGAGGTTGTCGTTTGAATCTAGGTCGCCGTCTTCAATCGCTTTGCTGATGCGAGTGAAGTTCTGATAAACAATCCGCCCAGCACCAATATTCATGTGCCCGACTTCAGAGTTACCCATTTGGCCGTCGGGTAAACCTACGTGAAGACCGTCGGTATGAACGAAGGCGTGGGGGCGATTTTCCCAAAGCGTATCCATCACCGGGGTAGCGGCAGACGCCACCGCATTGTGGGCGCTGTCGGGGTTGTGGCCGTAGCCATCAAGAATAATTAGCGCCACCGGGCGCGGGGTGCGAGAAGTGTCCATGAAAACCTCGTTAGGATTGGCAAGTCGACCGACTCGATAATTCAGGGTCGCGACGGGCGCACGCTTGGGGCATCATAACGCAGGCAACTGCCAGGCGTCATGATCAAGGCCTGCGCGGGAAGCTATCGGACGTGTATACTTGTCGCGTTTTGGCAGCGGTTAGGCCGCTTTTTTCTGCATTGACCAAGAGATTGTGTTCGCGATGATCGATCAAGTGTTCGAATTCGTACAGAACCACCCCCTGCTCGTTGGGGCATTTTTGCTGGTACTGATAGCGTGGCTTGTCTACGAAACGCGCAGTGCCTCCACCAATGCGTTGACCTCAACCCAGGCCACTCAGCTCATTAACCGTGAAGACGCGGTGGTGCTGGACATCCGTGAAAACAAAGACTTCAAAGCCGGGCATATCGCGGGGGCGCGCAACATTCCGCAAAGCAACCTCGATAGCCGCATGAACGAACTGGAAAAAGTCAAAGCCCAGCCGATCATTGTGGTGTGCAAGCAAGGGCAGAGCTCGGGTGCCGCGCAGGCCAAGCTTGCAAAAGCTGGCTTCGAGCGAGCCTTTAAGTTGAAGGGTGGCATGGCGCAGTGGCAAGGCGATGGCCTTCCAGTGGTTAAAAAGTAAGCATTGCTATCTTTATTTAATAAATAATCAGGAGTTTTCTCATGGCGGAAGATAACAACACCCCGCAGGCTGGTGCCGCAGCTGATGAAAAACCGCAGCTTAAGTTTTCGCTGCAGCGCATTTATGTAAAAGATATTTCGTTTGAAGCGCCTAATTCTCCGTCGGTGTTTAAACAGTCGTTCAAGCCGAAGGTCAATTTGGATCTTAATACGACCAGCACTAAAATTGCCGATGATCAGTACGAAGTAGTCGTCAAAGTGACGGCTCAGGTCAACGACAGCGAAACCGGCACTACCTCTTTCCTCGCGGAAGTTGAGCAAGCAGGTTTATTCCGCATTGCAGGAATTGAAGGCGCGCAGCTGGAGCAAACGCTGGGGGCTTTCTGCCCGAATTTGCTGTTTCCTTACGCCCGCGAGTGCGTAGATAATCTGGTCAATCGTGGTGGCTTCCCGCCGCTGATGCTGGCGCCGGTTAACTTCGAAGCAATGTACGCCCAGCGCAAACAGCGCGAAGCTAAGCAAGCCGCTGAGAATACGCACTAAGCGATGCACGCCTCTGACTGGTACGCCCAGCATGGCAAAATGCCGCGTCTCTATGTGCCTGCTGCTTTTGTCGCAGGCAGCGACGTTGCATTGCCTGAAGGGCCTGCTCGCCATGTCACTCGGGTATTGCGCATGGCTGAAGGCGCACCTCTGGTGCTGTTTGACGGCCATGGGCAGGAGGCCGGCGTACGGCTGGCGGCGGTGAGTCGTAAGCAAACGCTGGCGCATGTTGAGGCCGTGTGGGCGGGCAGCGGCGAGTCGCCGTTAACGGTGCATTTAGGTCAAGCGATCTCCAAAGGGGATCGCATGGACTATGCCATCCAAAAGGCCGTTGAGCTGGGCGTTGCGACCATCACGCCGCTCTACACAGAGCGTGGTGATGTGCGTTTGAAAGGCGATCGTGAAGATAAAAAACAGGCGCACTGGCAGGCGATTGCTGCCAGTGCCTGTGAGCAGAGTGGGCGTGCCGTGGTGCCTTGCGTACATGCGCCAATGGCGCTGTCTGCATGGCTGGAAGACCGTCAAGAGCCGCTGCGCTTGATGCTGCACTTGGCTACGGGCAATGCCTTTGATCAGCACAGTCGGCCCGCTGCGGTGGCGCTGTTGATCGGCCCAGAAGGCGGTTTGAGTGACAGCGACATCGCCGCTGCACAGGCCGCCTCCTTTACGCCCTTAACGCTTGGTCCGCGCGTTTTACGCACGGAAACCGCCCCGGTCGTGGCACTTACTCTTCTCCAGCACTATTTTGGAGATTTGTAAGTACTCACTTTCGATTATAGCCTTTAGCTATCCTCTATAATGGCTTATTGATCCCCAATATTTGCGTTTTAGCGTACTCCCTAAGACACCGTCATCCTGGTCTATTTTTTGAAGGACGTTCCCCATGGTCCGCGAGTCACACTCCTCTCCTCGATCTGCTAGCGATGCATCCGCCCAGTTGGGTGAGGTGGCGTACTTAACGGTAACGGCCGTTAATAACGTTGGTGCTTTTTTACAGTGGGGGCAGCCTAAGGATGTGTTGCTACCGTTTAGCGAACAACATTTTCGCCCTGATCCCGGTAAGCGTGTTCTGGTCATGCTGTATAGCGATGACCAGGGGCGGCCAGTGGCTACCATGAAGCTTGATCGTTTTTTGACCGATGACGCTTGGGCACTAGAAAAAGGCGATGAAGTGGCCGTGGTGGTGGCCGAGCGCACCGATCTGGGTATGAAAGTCATTGTGAACCACCGCTACTGGGGGCTCATTTATCAAGATGACGTTACCCAGCCATTGCGCAGAGGCCAAGCCGTTAAAGGCTATGTTAAGCAACGTCGTGAAGATGGCCGCTTGAATATCTCGCTGCTGCCGCCAGGTGCCGCGCGCTTAGATATCGTCGGCGATAAAATTATTCAGGCACTGCGTGAGAGCGGCGGCTATTTGGCGTTGGGCGATAAAAGTGCGGCGCACGAAATTAAAGCCCGGCTAGGCGTCAGCAAAAGCGCTTTTAAACAAGCGATTGGACGTCTTTATAAGCAGCAGCTGATTACCTTAGAACCTGATGCTATTCGCTTAGTGCCCGGTGCTCTTAGCGAGTAGTTCTTAGCGAGTAGTTAGTTGGGGCAGTTGGAGCCGGACGGGCAGTACGGCATACTGAGCGTCAATTGTTTATGTTTGGAAAATGCCCGATGAGCCACTCAAATTTGCATCTCGGCGTTGTGATGGATCCCATCAGCGACATCGCTTACAAGAAAGATACGACCATTGCCATGCTGTGGGCCGCCCAAGAGCGTGGCTATACCCTGCACTATATGGAGCAGGAAGATCTTTTCTTAAACGCAGGGCAAGCCTACGCGCGTATGCGCCCTTTGACCGTGCACCGTAATCCCGACCACTGGTACGACTTAGGTGAGCCTTCTGCTCGTCCCTTAGCCGAGCTGGATGTGGTGCTGATGCGTAAAGATCCGCCGGTGGATGCCGATTTTACCAATGCGGTACACCTGCTGGGTTTTGCTGAGCGTGACGGCGTGCTGGTAGTGAATCCTACCGCGGCGCTCTTGCAGTGCAACGAAAAACTGTTTGCTCAGCAGTTCCCTCAGTGCTGCGCGCCTACCATCGTGGCCAGCCGCGATGATGTGCTGCGCGCCTTTCACGCTGAGCATGGCGATGTGATCTTCAAGCCGCTTGACGGCATGGGTGGCACGGGCATTTTTCATATTGGCCCAGAAGGTCGCAATATTGGTGCCGTGATTGAACAGCTTTCCTTGCGGGGTCAGCGCCAAATTATGGCGCAGCGCTATCTGCCCGAAATTAAAGACGGTGATACGCGCATTTTGCTCGTTGATGGCGAGCCGGTGCCCTACGGGTTGGCACGCATCCCCTCGGCGGGCGAAACCCGCGGCAATTTGGCGGCCGGCGGGCGTGGTGTTAGCCGTGAGCTAACCGAGCGCGACCACTGGCTGATTCAGCAGGTACAGCCGATGATCCGAGAGAAGGGGTTAATGTTCGTCGGGCTAGATGTGATTGGTGATTATATTACGGAAATCAACGTCACTAGCCCCACCTGCGTGCGTGAAATTGACGATCAGCGCGGCACGAATATTGCCGGCTTGCTGCTGGATGCCATCGAGCGCCGCTTAGCCTAAACCAGGGCTGCACCCTCAACTCATTTATTACGCTACGCCTGCTGGAGCCCCTGCAGGCGGTGGGAGACGCATGCAAAGTTTGAAACATCACTTTCTCATGGCCATGCCACATCTAGAAGATCCTAACTTTGCCGGTAGCCTTATCTATCTTTGTGATCACGATGACAACGGCTGTATGGGTGTGATTACTAACCGCCCGCTGGAGATCACGCTGGAGGCTTTATTTGATCAATTAGAGCTGGGTGGTGACGCAAGTCCGCATCGTAATGCGCCGGTCTATTACGGTGGGCCAATGCATAAAGACCGCGGCTTTATTCTGCACGTTGGCGATAGTCAGCAGTGGGACTCTAGTGTTCAGGTGGAAGATGGCATTGCGCTCACCACGTCGCTGGATATTTTGCAGGCTTTCGCTGATGGCGATGGTCCTGAGCAGTTTTTAGTCTGCCTAGGCTGTGCGGGCTGGGATGTTGGGCAGCTTGAGGATGAGCTCAAAGAAAATTCCTGGTTGACCGTAGAAGGCCAGCACCACGTGCTGTTTAACACGCCACCCGTCGAGCGATTGACGACCGCAGCTGGCTTATTGGGCGTAGACCTTAATCTGATGACTCGAGATGCGGGGCACGCGTAATGGCCGATGCAGGCCAACGCTTAGTGCTTGCTTTTGACTATGGAACCCGGCGCATTGGCGTTGCCGTGGGCAATGAGCTATTGCGTAGCGCCCGTGAGTTGACGCCTCTCACGGCGCGCGCGGGTATTCCAGACTGGGACATCGTTGCGCGGCTGCTCAATGAGTGGCAGCCGGATCTGTTAGTGGTAGGGCTGCCGCTTAATATGGACGGTACCGAGTCGGAGATGAGTATTCGCGCTCGCAAGTTTGGTAATCGTTTACACGGCCGCTTCGGTAAACCGTGTGCAATGGTCGATGAGCGCGGCACTACGCGGGAGGCGAAAATGATCGCTCGCGAGGCAGGCCATAAAGGCAACTATCGTCAAGACAGTGTCGATGGTATTGCCGCTATTCTTATTCTTGAAGGTTGGTTTGCCCACCAGGAAGGCTTGCCTGGCGGGCGTCTTTCCTTGTAACTAGCGATCCAGCGTGCCTACTTGGGCTGGAACATACCAGCGCACGGGGCGCAGATCCTGTTCTATCAGCTCGTCAACTTTCAGCAGCGTAGCGAATATCGCCATGCGCATGGGAATGCCGTTATCTGTTTGGCGAAAGATCGCCAGCCGCGGGTCGCCGTTAAGATTTACATTCAAATCATTGGCGCCAGGGCGGCTATCGCGGGGCAGCGGATGCATCACGATGGTGCTCTGGCCGCAACGCTGATCGAGAAAATCGCGATTGACCATAAAATCATCGGAGAGCCCTTGGAAGCTCTCGTTCATTTCGTCGGTAAAGCGTTCTTTCTGAATGCGCGTGGTGTAAACCACGTCCAGGTCTGCAAAGTCATTGGCCAATGACTCACGCTGCTCAATGCGGTGACCGCGCGATGCAACTAGATCAATGAGTCGTGAAGGCATCTCCAGGCCTGGCGGTGACACCAGAGTAATGCGCAGCGGATCATAAAGTGACAGTAGCTTAATCAGTGAATGCACCGTGCGGCCGTACTTTAAATCGCCTGTCAGCAGAATATGCGCACCGCTAAGCGATTTGCCCAGACGCTGAAACTCCTTATCAATCGTATAAAGATCCAGCAGCGCTTGGCTGGGATGTTCGCCAGGGCCGTCTCCGCCGTTGATGACTGGTACATTGGTCGCGGCCGCAAACTCTGCGACGGAGCCCTGATCAGGATGGCGCATCACGATAGCATCGCAGTAGCCGCTCATTACGCGGCTGGTGTCGTAAAGCGACTCCCCCTTTGCCATCGATGAGAAGGTAAAGCCGGTCGTGTCACATACGCTGCCGCCCAAGCGACAAAAAGCGGTATGGAAGCTTACCCGTGTGCGGGTGCTGGCTTCAAAAAACAGATTCCCGAGTACCGCCCCTTCTAATACGCGTGTCACCTGGCGGCGCTGGGCAATCGGCTCCATGCGCGCGGCGACGCGTAATAGGTGATCAACGCTTTCGCGATTTAATGAATCGACAGTTAGCAGATGGTGGCTCATAAGGGACCTCGGCAGGGTGGTAGATAGGCTAGTGTAACCGCCAATGAGGGGTGTGCCGAAGGGGTTTTACCTACGAATGTCAGTTAACAAATAACGGCCCAATCGTTCTTTTTACAGTTATTTTTCAAT
>NZ_JBQSXV010000005.1:0-346108 GCF_052378675.1 Halomonas sp. AOP25-F1-15 | reverse complement strand
CAAATTGGATGGCGTTAGCAAAGTGCGCGTGGCCGACAACGCGGTCTACGCCCATCAGCTAGCCGAGCCCATGGGCGCGCTGCTGGTTGAGCTGGCCGGTGATTACACCCATGTCCTCGCCAGCGCCTCCACTACCGGCAAAAACGTACTGCCCCGTTTAGCGGCATTGAAGGACGTCAGCCAGCTTTCTGACATTATCGCCGTCGAAAGCGCTGACACCTTCAAGCGCCCGATTTATGCCGGCAATGCGATTGCCACGGTGAAAAGTGACGATGCGCTGAAAGTCATCACCGTGCGCACCACCGGCTTTGATGCCGTGGGCGAAGGTAACAACGCCCCGGTAGAAGCGGTCGATACGGTGGTTGAAAACAGCCAGTCTCGCTTTGTCAAAGAAGCGCTGGCCCAGTCAGACCGGCCCGAGCTAGGCGGCGCCAAGGTGGTGATCTCCGGCGGTCGCGGCATGGGCAACGGCGAAAACTTCAAGCTGCTCGACGGCATTGCCGATAAGCTGGGCGCGGCCATTGGCGCATCTCGCGCCGCGGTTGACGCAGGCTTTGTGCCTAACGACATGCAGGTCGGTCAAACGGGCAAGATCGTCGCGCCGGACTTGTACATTGCCGTGGGTATTTCTGGCGCGATTCAGCACCTGGCGGGCATGAAAGACTCTAAGGTGATCGTCGCGATCAACAAAGATGACGAAGCGCCGATCTTTCAAGTGGCCGATTACGGCCTGGTCGGTGATCTGTTCGAGATCCTGCCTGAGTTTGAAAGCAAGCTGTAAGCGTTCGAGTGATGTATTAGGGCCCCTGCGAGGGGCCTTTTTTGCGCTATTGATACCTCTTAAAATAATAACCAGTGAGCCGTTCCATGCTATCGCGTCTAACCGCTTCGTTAACTCTGCCGGTCATCGGCTCCCCGATGTTTATCGTTTCAGGGCCAGAGCTGGTCATTGCTCAGTGCCAGGCAGGTATTGTCGGCGCGTTCCCTGCGCTCAATGCGCGCCCAGCCGACGTACTCCGAGAGTGGTTGAGTCATATTACGCAGAGCTTAGCTGACTATGACAAGCAGCATCCGGAAAGCCCGTCGGCGCCGTTTGCCGTTAATCAAATCGTCCATCCCACTAATGATCGTCTGGAGCACGACATAGCGCTATGCGCCGAGTTTAAGGTGCCGCTGGTTATTACTAGTCTTCATGCGCCTAATCGGGTAGTTGAACAGGTGCATGCGTACGGCGGTCTGGTTTTCCACGATGTGACTACCCTGCGACACGCTCAAAAAGCCATTGATGCCGGTGTCGACGGCTTGATTTTGGTATGCCACGGCGCTGGTGGCCATGCAGGGCGACTCAATCCTTTTGCCTTTGTAGCTGAAGTGCGTTGTTTTTACGATGGGCCGCTAGTGCTCGCAGGCGCGATTACTAAAGGCGAGCAGATTGCGGCTGCTCAGGCGTTAGGCGTGGACTTGGTGTATATGGGAACCCGCTTTATTGCCACTCAAGAAGCCAACGCACAAGCGGCTTATAAGCAAATGGTGCTCGATGCTGCGGCAGGAGACATCGTCTATAGCAACCTATTTACCGGCGTGCACGGCAACTATTTACGCGCCAGTATTGAGCTGGCAGGCCTTGATCCCGATACGCTGCCAGAGGGCGATAAAGCCGCAATGCGCTACGGCTCTGACGGTAGCAGTAAGGCAAAGGCATGGCGGGATATTTGGGGCGCAGGGCAGGGCGTGGGCGCGATTACGTCGCTTCGCAGCGTAGCCGAAGAAGTCGCCACGCTGCGCCATGATTACCAGAAAGCGCTGGATCATTTGCGGCGGCTTTGACGAAACGCTGCCACCCGTGCCTGAAAATCGTCAGAAGCTTTGCATTGATCCTGCAGTTCACCTTCAAGGGTCATGGTGTCATTAAGCGAGACCTGCGCCGCTTCACGGAGTGCACGCTTAGTGGCGCTCAAGGCTTGGGGGGATTGCGCCACTAGCATCTGCGCTAAGCGGCGAGCCTCTTCGAGTACCTGGTCATCGTCGCTTATCCGGTTAGCCAGACCCAGCGCCAGGCAGCGCTCAGCAGAAATGGGTGTGGCAAGGGCGGCCATTTCAAACGCCTGGACATGGCCAAGCGTACGCACTAAATGCCAGCAGGCGCCACCGTCTGGAATCAATCCTATGTTGATAAAAGCAAGTTTCAGGTAGGCGGAACGTCCCATAACGACCATGTCGCTGGCGAGAACATAGGAAACGCCAATGCCCGCCGCGGCGCCCGTGACTGCTGCAATCACCGGTTTATCCATCGTCATCAGGCAGCGCAGGGCGGGCAGAAAGAGTGTTTCAAGCCGTTCGCTGGCTGGCTGCGAGGCTGCCTTTTCAAACTCTGCTAGGTCAGCACCGGCGCAAAAAGAACTTCCTTCGCCGCGTAAAATCACGCAGCGAATTTGAGCATCCTTTGCTACTGCTGCCAGCGCGTTATTAAGGGCCAGAGCGGTGGGTTCATTTAACGCATTGCGCACTTCTGGACGCGCAATGGTGACTTCTATAACGCCATTTTCGATAGTGCTTATATGAATTAAGTCGTCAGTTTGATTTGGCATCTATGCTCCTTAAGCGACCTCTAAACGTTCGCTGACCGTTTCTAGATGATAGTCGCTGTCACCCAGGTAGTGGTCGAACATGACCAGATGCTTAGCGTAGTTGGAGACATAGCACTCATCCGTCATACCCATGGCACCGTGAAGCTGAATGGCCTGCTCGGCAATAAAACGAGCTGACTCGCCGCAATATGCCTTGGCCGCCGCGATTTTATAAGCGCGCTCGTGGGGAGGTAACGTCAGGCTAGTCGCTGCCAAAATAGCCATCGAGCGAGACTGCTCTAAGTGCAGATGCATATCCACCATACGATGTTGCAATGCTTGGAAGGCTGCTAGCGGCAAGCCAAACTGCTTTCGTTCTTTAATATAGGCCAGCGTCTGATCGCAGGCTGTTTCCATGGCACCGATAGCCTCGGCACACAGCGCCGCTCGGCCAATAGCCAACACCTCGGAAAGCGCGTTACTGACGTCCTCACTCAAGCAGTTGTCTAGCGCTAGCGTAACGTTTTCCAGCGTTAAATCCCCGGCGGACTGATCATCCATGGTGCGGTAGTGATGCATCGTGCTACCGGCAGTGCCAGCGGGGACTATGAATAGCCCTAGTTTACCGCTCTCGACACGTGCCGTAACCAGCGTCGCCGCCGCGGCTTTAAGGTTCATTACGATGTCCTTTCTGCCCGTTAATAGCCACTGGCCGTTACGTTGGATCGCCTGAGTAGAAACGGCAAAGGCATCGTAACGAGCATGATGCTCTTGCCAGGCAAGCGCTAGCTGATGTTCACCTTCTAGCAGCGGTGTTAACCAGCGCTGCTGCTGCGTGCTGCTCGCAATAAGCGCTAGGAGCTTACCGGGGAGCAGCAGGCCTGCGAGATAAGGCTCGGGTACCAGCCCGCGGCCCAGCGCCTGCATGATAATCATCAGGTCGGTGCCACCGCCGCCTAGTCCGCCAACGTCTTCGCTAAAGGGCATGTGAAGAATGCCCAGTTCAGCAAACGTACGCCATAGCGCGGATGTCTCTGTACCGGCTGCATTAAGCAACGTGCGGCGCTGCTCGGGTGAAACCTGGTCGGCGACTAGGCGCGTGAGCGTCTCTTCGAGCATGCGCTGTTCATCGGTTAAAGCAAAATCCATGCTGCGCTCCTCACATGCCTAAAATAGTTTTAGCGACGATCGTTTTTTGTATTTCGTTGGCACCGCCATAAATCGATAGCTTGCGGCGATTAAAATACTGAGCGCTGCCAGCTGCACGTTGAGCTAAACCTTCATCTAGGCTGGCTTCGCCATGCAGAAACTCAGGGAAAAATGGCAGGGCGGCAGGGCCAAGTGCGCGGCGGGTTAGTTCGCTTAGCTCTTGGCGAAGCTCAGACCCGCGTACTTTTAACAGCGAGCTTTCCGCCCCAGGGGCACTGCCATTGCGGGCAGCGGCAATCACGCGCAGGTTAGTCACTTCAAGCGCCATGAGTTCAAGCTCGGCTTTTACGACCCGCTGGCGAAAGCTGGGTAGCGTCAGCAGCGGTTTACCACGGTGCTCAGTACGACTAGCAAGTGATTTCAAATGGCGTAAGGCCTGCTTAGCGTGGCCAAGCCCTGCGATACCGGTGCGCTCATGAGTCAGTAGAAACTTGGCACAGGTCCATCCTTGGCCTTCTTCACCCACGCGGTTTTCAACCGGTACGCGGACATTGTCTAAAAACACTTCATTGACTTCGTGGGCACCGTCGAGCGTTATAATCGGACGCACGGAGATGCCTGGGGTTTGCATATCAATCAGCAGAAAGCTGATGCCCGCCTGCTTTTTAGCCGCCAAGTCAGTGCGCACTAAGCAGAACAGCATGTTGGCGTGCTGGCCCAGGGTGGTCCACGTTTTTTGGCCATTGACGATGTAGTGCTCGCCGTCGCGCACTGCGCGGGTCGTTAAACTCGCCAAATCAGAACCGGCGCCCGGCTCGGAATATCCCTGGCACCACCAGTCTTGATTGTTAAGAATGCGCGGCAAATAGTGCTGTTGCTGTTCAGCGGTACCGAATTTCATGATGACTGGCGCCACCATGTTAACTCCAAAGGGCACGACGGTAGGTGCATGAGCAGCGGCGCACTCTTCATCAAAAATATGCCGCTGAACCGGACCCCAGCCGGGGCCGCCGTGTTCTGTTGGCCAGTTCGATGCCAACCAGCCTTGTTCGCTGAGAATGTTTTGCCAGCGAAGATGATCATCCGCACGCAGATAGCGCCCTAAGCGAACGCGTTCGCGGATATCGCCGGGTAATGAATCGCTAAGAAAGCGGCGCACCTCAGTACGAAAGACCTGTTCTTCAGGACTAAAGGTCAGATTCATTTTTGTGCGTCCTTGGCCGCGGCTGCGAGCGTTGCTTGGCGATGTGGCCCGCCTAAGTGGCGTGGATAGCCCAGCGCTTCAACGGCCAGTAAATCGATATCGCTTTCGCGATAGCAGAAGCCCTGTTCAGCAATACTGATGCTGATTTTTTCAAGCGCTGACTGTTGCTCATCAGCTGAAACCTGCTGCATGGCATCGTGCATTGCATTAAGTAAGCTACGCTGCTGGCTTACCACCACGTTGATACGCAGTGCTTTCAAGGTAAGCGCTGCCTGCTGCTGGATCAGTGGCTCAGCGCTAATATTTGCCAGCTCAACGATGTCGCTGTTTGCAACGATGATCAGACTTAGCATTGACTCACTGCGCCCTGGTGTATCGATCTCTTGCAGTGCAATAACGGGGATGCCGCCAGGTAAAGCGCTGCCGTCATCTGTTTGCGAATCCGGTGCCAATAAGCACAGCTCCGTTGTATCGGTGGGCTTATTTGTCAGGGTAATGCCGGCTCGCTGAGCGACTTTTTTGAGTCTCTCAAACAGCGGATGCTCACCAAGGAGCGCCACGTTGTTATATCTGCTTACGTTAGCGGCGCTGTTTTTTTCAGCATCAGGCACTACGTGCGGGCTGCGCGCGGCAAAAAAGAGATGGATAAGCCCCGCGCGCTGGGGGGAGTCCATGCAGGCTAAAAATAGCTCTCGCTCACGGCGAAGCCCGGCTTGAAGCGACTGCGCCGTTACGCAGGCTTCAATCGCTTCAATAATGCGAAATGGCGAAAAAAGCGCTGGCGATGACTGAGTTAAATGCTCAAGCGTGGCGGCTATGGCTTGGGCATTAGCCGCAGGCGGGGGGAGCTCGCCGGTGATACGACATGCTTGCTCTGCGTTTAACACTTTTTTCGCCGCGGCTAATCCTGCTTCAAGTGGCGTTGGAGCATCGCTAATGGCATCAATAATACCCGCTTCAAGCGCTTCTTCAGCACCTACAAAACGCCCGCTGGTGATCATTTCTAGTGCACGCTCGACACCCACCAAGCGAGGCAAACGCTGCGTGCCACCTGCGCCCGGAAGTAGGCCAAGCTTTACCTCAGGTAGCCCCACACGCGTATCGGTTAGCGCGACTCGATAATGGCAACCAAGCGCAACTTCCAGGCCGCCACCAAGCGCCGTACCGTGCAGAGAGGCAATCAATGGTTTGGGGCAGGCTTCCAGCTGGGAAACAACATCGGGAAGTAGCGGTGCCTGGGGCGGTTTACCAAACTCGCGAATGTCCGCACCGGCGATAAACGTACGGCCGTTGGCTAACAGCACCAGTGCGCTCGCGTGTGTATCGGCAATACCTTCTTCAAGCGCATTGATTAAGCCACTGCGCACCGCATGACCTAGGGCATTAACCGGCGGGCTGTCGATTTGGATAACGCCAATATCGCCGTGGCGCTGATAATGAACAGACATGGTTGGCTCCCGTACTGTATTTGATGACATGAATAATGATCTATTCAATAGGGTCATTTAACGTATGTTGTCGATGCCAATACTATATGGCAGGTGTGCTAAGTGACTGCTGATGGTGGCGCTGACTCAGCCGTGCCAGCAATACGCCGGGCACAAGAGCCGCTGCCGCCAGAGCAATCAGTTCCCACTGGCTAAGTGGCACCATGCCGCCGCCGGGTAGTGCTAGCAGCAGGCCGGAGATCAATACCAGGCTGCGAATAATGATCTCCTGAAATGCGCCATAGCCCAATCGACCAACGCCCATCAAATAGCCCTGCATCGCAGAGGCAAACAAAATGATGCCAATCACCGCCTGCACAAATACCACCACAATCATTAGCGGCGCGCCCTGCATAATCAGCGCCGGGTTAAGTACGAACAGGAACGGGATAAAGTAAATCACGCTACCCAAACGCATTGCTTGTAGACCAGTAGCCATCGGCCGCGCGCCGGCGACGGTGGCTGCAGCAAACGCGCCCAGCGCTACCGGCGGGGTGATAAAGCTCAGCATGCCCCAGTAAAGGATGAACATGTGAACGGCCATCGGATCCAGACCGCCGCCTTGGATCAAGGCAGGTGCCAGCGCTACCGCTAGGAAGATGTATGCAGCGGTCACCGTCATGCCAATACCGAGTACAAAGCTGGTCACTGCGCCCATGATTAACAGTAGTGGGACGCTGCCACCGGCAATGTTGATAAAGTCGTTAGCAATCGTGCCTGAAAGGCCGGTCATCGAAAGCGCACCGACCAGCATACCCACACCGGCTAAAATGGCGATTAGTTCGGCAAATAGCTTAGCGGCGGATGTCAGCGTGTCTGCTACGTCTTTCCAGCCCCAGCGGTTGTGCTTAGAAAGCTGATTGAGTACTAACAAAAGGGCAGTAGCGTAAAACGGTGCGACGGCTTCGCGCTGCATAATCAGCAGCATCCATACCAGCAAGGCGAAGACGAAAATAAAGTACCAGCCTTCTTTCAGCGTTTGCTTAAGTGAGGGCAATTCTATGGCAGGCAGACCTTTAATATCGTGGTGCGCGGCGTAGGCATCAATTTGAATAAACAGGCCTAAAAAATAAAGCACCGAGGGTATTACCGCGGCTAGTGCAACGGCCGAATAGGGAATATCGAGAAACATGGCCATTACAAACGCGGTGGCGCCCATCACCGGGGGCATTAATACACCGCCCGTGGAGGCACAGGCTTCGACGCCGCCTGCAAATGAGCGGCTCATACCAATGCGGCGCATGGCGGGAATTGATAACACCCCGGTGGTAAGCACGTTGCTAATAACGCTACCGCTCATAGAACCCATCAGGCCGCTTGAAAAAATGGCGACTTTGGCAGGGCCGCCGCGCACGTGGCCGAGCAGGGCAAAGGCAAGGTTGATGAAAAACTTGCCGCCACCACTTTTTTGTAACACTACGCCAAACACTAAAAAGCCAATCACCAGGCCCGCAAAGGCTTGAAGCGGTACACCCATGATGCTTTCGGTGCTCATGGTGTGATACATGGCCGTTTGTTCTAGCGTCGAGGGAAAGGCTTGAATGGGGCCGGGGACGATATCGGCTACTAAGGGATAAAGTGAGAACACGCCGGCGATAATCGCGATCGGTAAACCACCCGCCCGGCGAGAGGCTTCAACGATTAATAGCCAGTAAGCGTAGCTTGCATAGATGGCCATATCAGGCGCGGCGAATGCCCAGCCACGCTCTAAAATAGGCACCGCGTTATACACAAAGTAGCCGCCCACGATCAGCGTGCTTGCGCTTAAAAGATAGTCGTACCAGGGGATTGGCTGCTCTTGCTGGCTGCTGCGCATCGGCCAAAGTAAAAAGACCAGTGGAAGTAGTAGTGCAACAACGGCGTAATAGAATTGAGTTTCAAGACCGGTGACAAAAGTAAATAAGCCTAAGTTAAAAAGATAATCCAACGTCATCAGCATTAAAATGACGGTAACAGAGGCGGGAACCCACCGCAGCGCGGTGGGGAGCTGGCGAATTTGGCTGATCTTTTCTTTAACCTGCTGAGTATTCGCAGGTGCGGTATCTGTAGTCATGGCGAGGTATCTGTGGTTATGGAAAGATCCGTCGATCAGCAAAGGGCGGCCAGTGCCGCCCCGTGGCGTTTTACTCAAAGATTGGTTCGAAGCCCGCATCATTTAATGCGCTGGCGCGAGCCTGCATCCAATCAGCCGTAAACATATCAGCATCATCGCTGGGCGCATCTTCCATAAAGCTTTCCCAGGCCATTAATAGAACGTTTTGGCGCTCTACTAATTCGTCTTGATGGGCCTGCATTTCATCCGTCCATACATCGATTTCTTTGTAATACTCCACCACGGCATCGTGGAACGGCACTACCCATTGAAGATCTTGCGACTCTAAGGCATAGCCCAAAGCGCCAGGCGCATTGTCTTTGTAGTCATCAAAATTTTCCTGAAGGGCCTTAATCAATCCATAGGCGACTTTGTCATCCAGGTCTTGATTGGCAACCACGATTGGATAAGGGTAGCTTGCGCTGGGCAGCGGATTGTCGACGCTAATGTCGCCAGCGCCAGAGGTCACTTCATGAGGGCGGAAATAGGGTGCGACTTCTGCCATGCGCTCCCAGCCTGCTGCATCGTTGGGATCTAACACCGGCCAACTGATACCGCGGGGGCTGCTGGCAAGCTGCTGTGCTGGCGGCGTCACCGTGGTGGTAAATGAAGCGTCCACATCGCCGGCGATAATGCCGTCAAATGAGCGGCCGTAGCCTGGGTAGTCAACACGCTCGACGTCATCCCAGGTAAGACCACCGAAGGCCAAATAAGCTTCTGTGCCTTTATTTAAGGCGTCATCACCACGGATATAAGCGATGCGTTTACCTGCCAAATCAGCCGGCGTTTCGACGTCTAAATCACCGGCCACCGCAAGGGAAAGCCCAAAAGACGCTGTTGAGGTAGTGATGATACGCAGCGGCTGAGGACCCCAATCGCGATCGGCAAACATCATCACGCCTTCAGCGCCGTAATAGCTGGCGATGCCACAGGCGCAAAGGTCAACGCGCCCCTGTTTAAGAGGTGTCATGCGTGATACGTCGTTATCACCAGGCAGGATACGTACCGAAGAGTCATATTTATTCTGCAGCATATTGCCGATAGCGACGGCTTGCGCGTAGCCGCTGGAATTGGTGCCATAGGCAGTCCAAGCCATGGTGCTGGGAAGCTCAACTTCACTGGCATGGCTTACCGCGGCACCCAGTAGTGATAAAGGTAATGCAGCGAGGAGTAGGCGATGAGCAAATGGATGCATTGGAATGCTCCTTTATTGTGTTGTGATGACGGCAGTGGTTACGTTTTGTTACTTTGTGTTTTGCTATGCGGTATTGTGTTTTGCTAAGTGGTCGGCTGATAGTAGAGAAGCCGCTAGGCCGCTGTCAATGACGTTCTGGTGAACTGATCTAGCGCTTAACAGACAGATATAAAAAAACCAGGCGATGGCCTGGTTTCTGAATGACATAGCTTTCAATGAAATAGCTTTCAGAGACGTGCTTTGAATAACGCTTTTGTTTTGGGAAAATTAGGAGAATTCACGCCAGGCAGCGTAGGTGCTCAAAAAAACGCGGCCAGTAAGCGCCTCTAAAAAATCACTTTTTTTGAGCTGGTCCATGACAGGTCCTTTCACTTCAGATAAATGCAGTTTTACGTCAGAGTCTTTTAAGCGCGCGTTAATAGCGTCCAGGCTTTCTAGCGCCGACGCATCGATCAAATTAACCGCTGAACAGATCAATACCACGTGTTCAAGCTCAGGATGGCTAGCCACTAGGTTATAAACGGTATCTTCCAAATAGCGGGCATTGGCAAAATAAAGGCTCTCATCTATTCGCAGCAGGGCTGCATTGCTAGCTGTTTCTACATCATGGCGTGCGGTATTTCTAAAGTGCTCGGTCCCCGGCACTCGGCCCACCAAAGCGCTGTGCGGGCGACTGGTACGATATAAAAACAGCGCAATTGAGAGCGTGACGCCACTAATGATGCCTGCTTCGACGCCTTCACCCAGCGTGAGCACAATGGTGACTGCCATGGCGGCAAAGTCGCTACGTGAGTAGCGCCAAGTCTGGCGCAGCATGGGGATATCGACGAGGGTTAAAATCGAGACGGTAATCGTCGCCGCCAGGGTCGCAATAGGTAAATGATAGAGCCAGCCGGTAAACGACATCGTTACTAATGCAATGCCTAGCGCTGCAAAGGCGCCCGCTGCGGGTGTTTGCGCGCCTGCATCGTAGTTAATGACTGTTCGTGATAGGCCGCCGGTAACCGGCATGCCGCTTGTAAAACCTGCAGCAAGATTGCAGGCACCTAAGCCGACTAACTCTTGGTTAGGTGAAATGCGCTGACGCCGCTTAGCCGCCAACATTTGCCCCATCGATACCGATTCAACAAAACCCACTAAGCTAATCAGCAGCGCTGGAATTAACAGCGACTGCCAAAGTGAATAGTCGCCCCAGGGGAAGCTAAGTGCGGGCAGCCCATTAGGAATATTGCCCACCACCGCCACGCCCGCGCCGGCTAATTGCCAGTGCCAGGTTATTAAGGTAGTAATCACTACTGCAAATACCGGCCCAGCTTTGGCGCAAAGATCTGCCAGGAAAAGGGGGAAACCTACTTTATGTAGTGTGGCTTTACCGCGCAGACGCATCGTAATCAAAAAAATCAAGGTGCCACTACCAATCAGTAAGGTAGATAAATTGTAGGTGGCTAGGTTAGGTACTAACGTAAATAGGCGCTCAACCAGCGTGAAGCCGCTACTTTCAACACCTAATAAGCTGCCCAGCTGGCTTACCGCAATCAAAATGCCGGAAGCGGTTAAAAAACCCGAAATGACCGGATGACTAAGAAAGTTACTGAAAAAGCCCATCTTCAGCAGACCCATCACCATCAACATGCCGCCTGAGAGCAATGACAGTATCAGCGCTGCCTGTAAATACGTTTCCGTGCCCGTTGCCGCCACCGAAGAGAGTGCCGCACCGGTCATTAGCGCGATGATAGCAACCGGCCCAACCGCAAGCGTTTTGCTGGTACCAAATAGGGTATAGATGAGCTGCGGGAGAATACTGGCGTAAAGACCAACGACGGCAGGTAGCCCTGCTAATAGCGCATAGGCGAGCGATTGAGGAATGACCATCACGGTGACGATCAACCCCGCTAACACGTCGGCCCCCAGTAGTCGCTTATGATAATGAGGGAGCCACGTCAGAATGGGCAAATAGCGCTTTAGCATGGATTCCAGGCGTTGTAGATGGGGCAGAAGATTAAGGGTAAGTGATATTTCATTTTGTTGCAGCGCTTATATGCAATGGTTTTAACTAGCAGCCATATTACCCGGGCGGGATTGCCATGCAGACCATGAATAAAGCGCGAGTCCTATCCAGATAAGCACAAAGGTCACAAGTTGGATAACGCCTAGGGGCTCACCGAATACGGTTAAGGCAATCAGAAATTGGATGCTGGGATTGATATACATTAGAAAGCCCAGCGTCGCCAAACGAAGCCGGCGTGCGGCGCCGGCAAAAGCCATTAAGGGAAGAGCGGTCAAAGCCCCGCTGGCAATGAGCAAGCTGGTAGATGAGGCATTTTGTAAAAAATGTGAGCTGCCGTTCCAGCTAAGCCACGTTAATGCGATAAGTGCCAGAGGGAAGAGCAGCAACGTCTCGACAAACAGCCCCGATAAACCGTCCAGCGGCACCTGTTTGCGAAACAGCCCGTAGCTACCGAAACTGAGTGCCAGCATCAGGCTAATCCAAGGCAGTTCGCCAATCACCATGAACTGCGTGGCAATCGCTGCACTGGCCAAGCCCAGCGCGACCAGCTGCAGTTTAGCCATCACTTCTCGCAGCACTAAAACACCTAGCGCAACGTTAACTAGAGGTGTCAGAAAGTAGCCCAAGCTTGCCTGCAGTACCTGCTTGGATTCCACTGCATATATATAAATTCCCCAGTTAAAGGCAATCAATAGCGCGCAGGCCAACACGCGGCCCAAGCGTTTAGGCTCGCTAAGCGCGGCGACAACCGGGGACCAGCGACGTAATACGGTGATGAGGCCGACTAAAAACAAGCACGCCCAAATGATGCGATGAATTAATATTTCAAAGGCGGGAACACCGTCAAACAAGGCAAAAAATAATGGGAAACATCCCCACATTACATAGGCGGTGAGCCCAAACATAACGCCTTTGACTGCTTCAGGATCGCGTGTTGATGTGGGAAGCATGGCAGCCTCATTATTTAAAGATGCTAATCTAGCATAAACTTTGAAATAACACTGGCAATGGAGGTGTTGAATGAGCGAACTACGAACCAGTTTAGTGCAGTGCGATTTGCGTTGGGAGGATCCTCAGGCAAATCATGCACATCTTGAACAGTTATTGGGTGAGCTGGACAGCCGCGATACGGATCTAATTGTCTTGCCGGAAATGTTTGCCACCGGTTTTACCATGAACTCGCGTGAAATGGCCCAGCCAATGGCGGAAAGCACCAGCATTGCCTGGCTTCAGGCGCAAGCGAAAACTCGCCAGTGTGTGATGACTGGCAGCGTAGCGATTGAAGAGCAGGGGGCATTTTTTAACCGTTTAATTTGGGCGACACCTGACGGTGAAATCACTTATTACGATAAGCGTCATCTATTTCGTATGGCCGGCGAGCATGAGCGCTATGGCATGGGAGTAGAGCGCAATATCGTTAAGCTAAAGGGTTTTAAACTGCTGCTAAGTGTCTGCTACGATTTGCGCTTTCCGGTTTGGATGAGGCAGCAGCCAGCAGAAGGGGAGCATTTCGAGTATGATGCCCTTCTCTGTGTCGCTAACTGGCCAGCACCGCGACGCCACCCTTGGCGTACGCTGCTGCAAGCCCGGGCGGTAGAAAACTTAAGCTATGTCATTGGTGTTAATCGCGTTGGAGAAGATGCTAAGGGGCTTGCCTACAGCGGCGATTCCTTATTGGTCGACTTCAAAGGCGAACCGCTAATTGATCACCCCGCCCATACCCCGTTTATAGAAACGGGCACGTTGGATAAAACTGCCCTTGATGCTTTTCGTGAAAAATTCCCTGCTTGGCAAGATGCCGATCGTTTTGAGCTGCTGCCAGGAGTGGGTCAATGATGCGCCTTGATCGATTTTTAAGTGAAACCTCTCCGTTAACCCGTAGCCTAGCCAAGCGGGCACTGAAAAACGGTGAAGTCACCTTGAACGGTGAGCCCATTAAACAGTCGGCGACCCAGATTGATACGGATAACGATGTCGTCGTACTCAACGGCGAACGGCTGGCGCTCGTTGGCATTCGCTATATTATGCTGCATAAGCCAGTGGACGTTGAATGTAACGCCCGCCGTGGGCTCTATCCAAGGGTGATCGACTTGATCGATCTACCCAAAGCCGAGCGCTTGCAGCCAGTAGGGCGCTTGGATGTAGATACCACCGGCTTGCTGCTATTAACCGATGACGGTCACTGGTCGCACCGCGTTACGTCACCACGCCACCGCTGTGGCAAAGTGTATATCGCTGAGCTAGCTGAGCCGATGGAAGGCTCTGCCGCGGATTGGGCGATTAATCAAGTTGCTGATGGCTTAATGCTTGATGGTGAGGAAACGCTGACCCAGCCCGCTGTGTTACGACTCCTTTCGCCCACTCAGGCAGAACTCACCATTACGGAAGGGCGCTACCACCAGGTAAAGCGTATGTTTGCTGCATTAGGCAATCACGTGAATTCGCTGCATCGTAGTTCAATCGGTGATGTTGCATTGGATGAGAATCTGGCCCCAGGCGAATGGCGTGAATTAACCGAAGCCGAAATTGCCAGCTTCTAAGTAGAGGCTTTTACTTGCTGGTGTGACTTCAAATTTTAAATGCCGAAATAGTTTAAGCCGCGTCCCTTGTTAGGGGCGCGGCTTTGTTATGCTTAGGGCTAATGCAGTGATACTTGAGTAGATGATTTATACCGTTATCTCGTATAGCAGTAAAATTAACAAAAACGTGTCAGCAGACGAAAAGACATTGCTTCTAGCGTTAGAGCTACCCGCTTAACGTCGCGCGATTTCGGATAATAAGTCCCCTAGCTTGTTAAGTGAGCCGCTGAAATCAGTGCCTGAGTATAAGAATGCTGTGGGGATACAAGTACATCCAGGCAATCACCTTGCTCAACCACTTCACCATCTTTAAGCACCATGATGCGATGAGCCATGGCACGAATAACGGCTAAATCGTGGCTAATAAATAGATAGCTTAACTGGCGGCGAGCCTGAAGGTCGCGCAGCAGCGTCACTAGCTGCTTTTGAACGGTTCGGTCTAACGCTGAGGTTGGCTCATCAAGCACTAGAAGCTCTGGCTCTAAAATGATTGCTCTGGCCACTGCAATGCGCTGGCGCTGGCCGCCGGAAAATTCATGTGGATAACGAGCAGCGCAGCTTTCCGGTAATCCCACCTCACGCAGGGTCTGATTAACCCGCTGATTGACCTCTGCATCAGTCAGGTGAGGAGAGTGAAAGCGCAGCCCCTCACTTACGATGTCAAACACCGGCATCCTTGGGGAGAGCGCGCCATAAGGATCTTGGAACACCATCTGCAGACGGTGGCGATGACGCCGCAATGCGTTGCCGGTTAGGCTGCTTAATTTATCGTTGCCAAGGATGACCTCGCCTTGGCTCGCAACCAGACGCATGACCGCTGATGCCAGCGTGGTTTTACCTGAACCCGACTCACCCACAATACCTAAGGTTTCGCCTGGTGCGATATGAAAGTCAATCGGATGAACGGCCACAAAATCAGGGCGCTGCGGTTTAAACAAGCCCGTTTTAGCGCGCTTAAAACTGACACTTAGCTTACGGGCAGTAAGTACTGGGGCCGCGTGTTTAATGGCCTGCGGCCGACCTTCTGGCTCGGCGGCCAGCAGCGCTTTGGTATAATCGCTTTGTGGGTGCTCAAAGACCTGCTCAACTGACCCTATTTCTTGTATACGCCCCTGATACATCACGCAGATGCGATCCGCATGGCGGCGTACCAGGTTTAGGTCATGGCTGATAAACAGCATGCCCATTCCGTGGTGATCGCGTAGTTCGCGCAGCAAAGCAAGGATCTCTTGCTGCACCGTCACATCCAGGGCGGTGGTGGGCTCGTCGGCTATCAGCAGTAATGGATTGTTAGCAATCGCCATGGCAATCATCACGCGCTGACGCTGTCCGCCTGAAAGCTGATGGGGCCAAGCATCAAGCAACTCGTCCGGGCGCGGTAGTTTTACTTGCTCAAGCAGCACTTTACTACGCTGACGTGCCGCTTGGCCGCTGAGACCTTGATGTAGGCGCAGAGCTTCTCCGATCTGCTTGCCAACGCGATGAAGAGGATTAAGCGAGGTCATGGGTTCTTGAAAGATAAACCCGAGCTGATTGCCGCGAATGCCGTTCCACTGTCTGGGCGTTAAGTTGGCAAGATTCGTCTCTCCCAGCCAGCGCTCGCCGTGAATAGTGGCATTGTTGGGCAGTAAATTAGCGATGCCTAGCGCAGAGACCGATTTACCCGAACCAGATTCGCCAACGATAGCCAGGGTTTCCCCCGCGTTGAGGGTGAGCGACAGCGAGTGGACGACTTGGTGGCCATCGAAAGCGACGGCTATGTTTTCAAGGCGCAGGAGCGGGTTATTAGACATGTTGAGTCTCTTTGCTAGGACCTGCTGGGTGCTGGGACTGCTGCACGTGACGAGGGTCAAACGCATCACGCAGGCCTTCGCCAATAAATACCAACAGCGAAAGCATTACTGCTAGCGTCATAAATGCGGTAATGCCCAGCCAAGGGGCATGCAGGTTATTTTTACCCTGTGCCGCCAGCTCGCCCAATGAAGGGGCGCCCGGCGGGAGGCCAAATCCAAGGAAATCCAAGGCTGTCAGGGTGCCGATGGCGCCGGTGAATAAAAAAGGAATAAAGGTAAGCGTCGCGACCATCGCGTTAGGTAGCACGTGGCGCCACATGATTAAGCGTGATGGGAGCCCCATTGCTTTCGCTGAGCGCACGTACTCCAGATTACGCGCCCGCAGGAATTCGGCGCGGACAATATCCACTAAGCCTAGCCATGAAAACAGCAGCATAATCCCTAGCAGCCACCAGAAACCTGGCTGAACAAAGCTGGCTAAAATAATCAGTAAGAATAATACCGGTAAGCCTGACCAAATTTCAGTCACGCGCTGGCCGATTAGATCCACTTTACCGCCAAAGTAGCCCTGCACACCGCCCGCAAAAACGCCAATGATGAGTGACCCTGCGGTGAGCACTAGCGCAAACGCAACGGAAAGGCGAAACCCATAGATCACGCGTGCTAATACATCGCGGCCTTGATCATCAGTTCCCAGCAGATGGCGGCGGTCCGGCGGTGCAGGCGAGGGCTGCGTCATATACATATCAAGCGTTTGATAAGAGAAAGGGTTCGCCGGCCACAGCGCCCAGCCGTGGTCATCAATTTGCTGCTGAATGAAGGGATCTAGATAGTCGGTGCGTGTAGGCAGAAAACCACCAAATTCGGTTTCCGGGTAGTCCACCAGCAAGGGAACGTACCACTGGCCTTCGTAGTGCATGACAATGGGCTTGTCGTTAGCAATAAGCTCTGCAAACAGGCTGACAATAAATAGCGCGCCAAATAGCCAAAGGGAAATACGGGCACGGCGATTGGCTTTAAACGCGGCCAGGCGGCGGCGAGTAATAGGTGATAAGCGTGACGATAGTAAGGCCATTATCACGACTCCCGGGTTGAAAAGTCGATACGCGGATCTACCCACACGTAGGTCAGATCGGAAATCAGCTTGAGAATTAGTCCGATCACGGTGTACAAAAACAAAGTGCCGAAAATAACCGGATAGTCCCGTTGCATTACCGCCTCAAAGCCAAGTAGGCCCAGGCCGTCAAGCGAGAAGATAACTTCGATCAATAGTGCGCCGGTGAAGAAGATACCGATCATCGCGGAAGGCAGGCCCGCGATAATGATGAGCATGGCATTACGAAAGACATGCCCATAAAGCACGCGACGTTCATCTGCGCCTTTTGCGCGAGCGGTAATTACATATTGTTTGTGAATCTCATCAAGGAAGCTGTTTTTGGTCAGCATGGTGAGGGTGGCAAAACTGCCAATAGCAGCAGCGATGACCGGTAGCGTGATATGCCAGAAATAGTCTTTCACTTTACCCAGTATCGATAGCTGGTCAAAGTCAGGTGAGGTTAAGCCGCGTAACGGGAACAGGTCCCAATAGGTGCCGCCGGCAAAAAGAACAATCAACAGGATCGCAAACAAAAAGCCGGGGATGGCGTAGCCGACAATGACGAGTCCCGATGACCAGACATCAAAACGAGAGCCATGGCGCAGTGCTTTCTGAATGCCTAATGGAATGGAGATTAAATACACCAGCAGTGTCGTCCAAAGCCCAAGCGATATAGAGACGGGAAGGCGCTCGATCATCAATTCGATCACGGGTCGGTCACGAAAAAAACTAGTGCCAAAATCAAGGCTAAGATAGTCTGCCATCATGCCGATAAAGCGTTCGTGTGCGGGCTTGTCAAAACCGAACTGCTGTTCTAGCTGTTCGATAAAACGTGGGTCAATGCCGCGTGCACCGCGGGAGTCGTCGCTAATCTGCACGTCCGCACCGCCCATGTCTAAACGGGTGCTAGCCATGGCGTCGGCACCTTCAAAACGCGCTAGCATTTGATCAATGGGCCCGCCTGGCGCCGCTTGAACAATCATAAAATTGAGTAGCATGATCCCTAATAGGGTCGGGATCATTAACAGCAGTCGGCGAAGGGTATAGCGGGCCACAGATCACTCCACGAATGTTTGACAATAAGCCGTTGCTATTAAGTCGGGGTCAGCGGCGGCGCTGCAGTTCTATTTCACGATCGGTGTCGACCCACCATGCATCCAGATCCATGCCGTAGGCGGGAAAAGGTTCGCGATAGCCAAATTTATCCCACACCGCAATGCGCTTTTCGCCGGAATGGTAATGAGGAATAACGTAAAACCCCCAGCGCAAAACGCGGTCGAGCGCGCGCGTAGCGGTATCAAGTTCTGCTCGCCCGTCTGCGCGAATCAACGTTTCCACCAGCGAATCTATCGCTGGATTAGCCAGTGACATGCGGTTGCGGCTTTGCGGAGCCTCTGCGGCGGCGCTGGTCCAATAATCGCGCTGCTCATTGCCCGGATTGTTCGACTGAGGGAAGTGGCTAATCACTATGTCATAGTCATAATTGCGCTGCCGGTTTAAATACTGATTGATATCAACGATACGCAGTGATGTTTGTACACCAAGGCGGGCCATGTTGCGCAACATAGGCTGCACAACGCGTTCCAGCGCCGAGTCGTAGAGCAGCACTTCCAGACTTAAAGGCTCCCCCGTTTGTTGATTAACCAGCACGCCGTCTTCTACCGCGTAACCGGCCTCACGTAGCAGCGAAAGTGCTAAGCGAAGGCGTTCACGCAGGTCAGTGGGGATATCAATTGGCAATGGTTCAGTGAATAAGCGGTCAGAGTGAAGTGAGGATTCAAGCTCTTCACGTAAGGGCTCTAGCAGTGCAAGCTCCTCTTCAGAAGGCAGGCCGGTGGCTTCCATCTCTGAATTTTGGAAAAAACTTTCGGTACGCTTATAAGCATCGTAAAAAATATTGGTGTTCAACCAGGGAAAATCGAAAGTGAGGCTAAGCGCTTCACGTACCCGGGGATCTTGAAATTTCTGTTGACGCAGGTTGAACACAAAGGCCTGCATCATTGAAGGGTTGACGTCAGGAATGGTTAGGCGTTTCACCAAGCCTTCTTCATAGGCAGGGAAGTCGTAACCAATGGCCCAGGTGGCTGCGCGTGCGTCCTCACGAAAGTCGGTTAGCCCTGCCTTAAATGCTTCCCAGGCGATGTCGCGGTCGCGGTAATAGTCATAAACAATGCGATCAATGTTGTAACGCCCAACGTTGACCGGTAAATCTTTACCCCAGTAGTTCTCATCGCGCTGAAACGTAATTCGCCGACCGGGATCCACGTCACTAATGCGATAAGGGCCGGAGCCAGGGTGTGCTACGAGTGTCGGCGACGTAAATTCGTGCTGCTCCCAATAGTGGCGGGGCAGTATAGGCAGCTGTGCAATGATTAATGGTAGTTCTCTAGATTCGGTATCGTTAAAGGTAAAACGCACCTGATGCTCGTTGAGTGCTATCACCTCTTCCACGCCCGCATAATAGCTGGCGTAAAACGGGTTACCTTTTTCACGTAATAGGTTAAGCGTGAAAACAACGTCGTACGCGGTGACGGGCTCGCCATCCTGGAAACGTGCTTCTGGGCGCAGGTCAAACTCAATCCAGTGCCGATCAGGATCAAGACGCACGCCTTCTGCAAGCAGGCCGTAAAGACTAAACGGTTCGCCGGGGTTACTGGCCATCAGTGTGTCGTAAATTTGTGAAATGCCGCTGGCGGGGGTGCCTCGAATAATAAACGGATTGATAGAGTCGAAGCTTGCGCCTACTGCTGTATGCGTAATTGTGCCACCTTTGGGGGCATGGGGATTTACATGCGGAAAGTAGGCAAAGTCCTCGGGGAGCTCGGGGCTATCATAGAGCGATAGCCCATGAACCGTTTCCACCGGCACTACGTTGTTTTCATCAGTATTTAGATCACCGACAACGCTATTTCTATCAACGCTGTTTTTAGCAACGTAGGAGGGCGCCTCGGTATCAGGCGTTTGCTCTATCGCGAGCGCCGATACATTGAAAACTAAGCAGCTGACGAATAACAACGTTTTCGCAAAAAATACACCACGCGGCATTGGTGATTTCCTATGTGAAAAAAGCCTACTGTTATGACAATGCTATCAGTACGGTATGATCAATGGCTGCTTAAAAAAAACGATTATTCTAAACGCTGACGATTTTTACTCGGCATAGTGTCAGCGCTCTGAAAGCGTCAGTAATTGGCCAGGCTGTAGAGCGCCGGGCCGATCAATCGCATTCCAGCGTATTAGGTCTTGCTGGTTGATATTATACTGGGCTGCGATCGCTGAAAGACTGTCGCCTCGCTCAACGCGATGTGTCTCGCTACTAGCGTTTTGCGCGAATGCCGGGCTATTGCCTTGTGCCAATTGAGCCAACACTTGAGCATCGACCTCTTCAGGGACTAGCAGCGTCTGAGCACTACGCGGATCAATGCTGCCATTAAGCAGGCCGGGGTTCAGCTCCGCCAGTGCAGTTTGGCTTACATCTAGCAACTGAGAAGCTTCAGAAAGGCTCACCGCATGGGCTAGCTGCACTTTTGCAAACGCTGGATCAGAGTGGATCTCAGGCAAAATGACACCGTAACGTTCTGGATCATTGATAATCGTTGCGATGGCTTTTAGCTTAGGCACGTATTGCATAGTTTCATATGGCAGGGAAAGGTCCCAGTAACCGCCGTTTAAACCCTGGTCCTGGGCCTGGTGCTGAGCACGATTGACAGTCCCAGCACCGGCATTGTAAGCGGCCAATGAAAGCATTAAATCACCTTCATACCACTGGTCAGCCTGCATTTCTAAGTAGTCAAGTGCCGCATCGGTAGATGTTACAACGTCTAACCGACCATCATAGTTGCCGTTGCGCACTAGGCCTAATGCGTCGCCGGTACCGGGCATAAACTGCCAAAGGCCAGCGGCTCCACGATGGCTTTTGGCAGCGGGGTCAAACGAGCTTTCTACAAAGGGAATTAGAGCAACTTCGCCCGGAAGACCACGCTCGCTTACCTGTTGGCTAATCCAGGCAAGCCAGGGTGTTGCGCGTTCAGTGATGGTGGCGATATTTTCTGGGCTTGACTGATAGTGCTCAATCCACGCATCTACCCTTGCTTGGGCATCTGCTGAGAGCGGGGCATCTTGCCATTGGAAGCTTTTACGTAGCGTTGTCCAGGCGTCTTGAGGCTCTAGCTCCAAAGCTTCCCAGAAATGCGACTGGAAAGCTGAGGGGCTTGGTGTAGCGTCCGGCATGCCAGTATTTGCAGCATATTGCGCGGTGGCGGTAGACGATGTTGATGCTTCATACGCCGATGCCTGAGAACTTGCAGCGGCGGCTAAAATTAGGCCCATAATGACGGAGCTGCCAGCGCTCAGCATCAAGCGCTGGCGAATCGTTCGATAGGTCATAGTTGCATTCGTTTCGTTTCGATAGCGTTATTAAAAACGGTTCTTCCACTCACGTAGAGTAGTGAACGTAGCGAGATCATTATCATTAATACCCTGAGTGCCAGCTGCTTGGCGCACGCTATCGGTGGCCACGCGTAAGTAGGGATTAATTTTCAGCTCGCGTCCTATCGTGCTGGGTAAGGTCGGGCGATCCAGTGCCCTGGCCTTTTCACACTCCTGTAAGGCGTGTTTGACATCATCATTATCAGGGTCCGCAGCACGAGCAAACGCAAGATTCGCTTGTGTGTACTCATGGGCTGCAAAGACCAGCGTATCTTCTGGGAGTTCCGCAAATTGTTTCAACGCTGTGAACATTTGTTCCGGAGTGCCTTCAAATAAACGGCCACAGCCAGCGCAGAAAAGTGTGTCACCACAAAACAGCAGGGCAGGGATGCCCGGCGTAAAATAGCTGATATGGTCAAGCGTGTGGCCGGGCGTCGCCATGACTTCAAATAACCGCCCCATAATGCGGATTTGGTCGCCATCCTCCACAAACTCATCAATACCTTGAATGGTGGGGTTGTTGGGGCCGATCACATGCGGAGAATAACGTTTGATCAATTCGGCTAGGCCGCCGGTATGATCATGATGGTGATGAGTAATCAGAATGCTCTCTAGGCGTAGCGACTCTCGCTCCAGAAACTCGATTACAGGGGCGGCTTCACCCGGGTCCACCACGCAAACGTTTTGACTGGTATCTTGTCTTAATAGCCAAATATAGTTGTCGCTAAGGGCTGGAATCGGTGTCACGCTCATCATCGGCGAGATCCTTTAAGTGTCAAAAAATAGAGCTGGTAAAAAGAACGTATAAATGTAAAACGCAGCTAGAAATGCAAAACATGGCGCTAAATTGGTGCTTAAAAGGCGCTAAAAGCCGTTACTTTGGAGGGAAGTGCTGTTCATGTCAAATTCGACGACGGCTACAACACTCGCCAAGCGCTTGATAAATAGCCAGACGTATTGGCAAAGCGAGGCCGGTCGCTCGCTTTGGGAGTCTCAGCGGGCGTGTCTTGGACCTGTGGCTGAAACGCGAGTGGGCGGGCACAGTTTGGAAATGGGCATGGGGCCTGCAATGCTGACAATGTCAGCCATTCCGCATGCCATACGCTGGTCGCCAACTCGCCAGCTAGCGCATTCAGATACGACCTTGGTGTGCCCGCCTGATCAACTGGCACTGCCAGACCGCTGTTTAGACGTGATGGTTATTCACCACTGGCTTGAGCATCTGCCGGATGCTCATCTGACGCTCAAAGAGGCTGCTCGGGTAACGGCTGATAATGGCATTTTAGTGCTTTTTGGCTTTAATCCTATTGGCGTCAGTGGGCTTGTCCGCCAGTTGCGTAAACGCCAGCAGCAGTACCCTTGGAGTGGCGAGTGGCGTTCGTCGAACCGCCTTCGCGACTGGTTGGCGTTTGTCGACTTTGATGTTCAGCGCGTAGACTATTGCTGCTTTAGAGGGCGCATAAACGCCAAGTGTGGTGAGTATTGGGAGTCTTTGGGGCGTCGGCATAACCTGCCACTCGGTGAAAGCTATATGATTCTTGCCCGGCGCAAGCAGCGCCAGGCGCCCGTTCAGCGCCTGAGATTTGGATTAAAAGCACCGGCGTCTCCGGCGTCATTAGGCGTTACCCGCTCTGGCTCATCCGCTCACTTGCAATCCTATCAAGAGCATCAGGCTCCAACGCATTCAAAGAGAGATCAAGAGATTGACTAATAAGGCTGCCGAGCACCTACCCTGTGTGACGGTGTATACCGATGGCGCTTGCCGGGGTAATCCTGGCCCCGGTGGCTGGGGCGTCGTGCTGGCGAGTGGTGAGCATGAAAAGACCTTAAAAGGCTATGAGGCAGATACGACTAATAACCGTATGGAATTGATGGCCGCGATTATGGCGCTACGCACACTCAATACACGCTGCGAAGTGGCGCTGTGGACTGACTCTCAGTACGTGCGCCAAGGTATCACTCAGTGGATTCATAACTGGATCAAGCGGGGGTGGAAAACTGCCGCCAAGCAGCCAGTTAAAAATGCCGAGCTATGGAAAACCCTTCACGAAGAGACTCAGCGCCATCAAGTGGCGTGGCATTGGGTGAAAGGGCATAGCGGCCATCCCGGCAATGAGCACGCCGACACGCTGGCCAATGAGGCTATCGATGAGCACCAGAAGAGGAAAGTGTGATGCGGCAAGTCATCTTAGATACTGAAACGACGGGTATTGACCCTAAAGATGGGCATCGCTTAGTTGAGATTGGTGCCGTGGAGATGGTTAATCGTCGTTTCACTGGACGTACCTACCACCAGTATATAAATCCTGAGCGTCATATCGATGCTGAAGTAGTGGCTATTCACGGTATTGATAACGCTAAAATAGCCAATGAGCCGGTGTTTGCCAAAATAGCCGATGAGTTTTGGGCGTTTATTGAGGGCGCTGAGTTGGTGATCCATAACGCGCCCTTTGACGTGGGCTTTATAGATCATGAGCTCGGCATGCTTAATAAGCAGCGCAGCGGTTTGTCATTAGGGCCTGTTCGTGAGCACTGCGGCGTTCTTGATACGCTGACGATGGCTAGGAAAATGCATCCTGGTCAGCGCAATAGCCTTGATGCGCTGTGCAAACGCTACGATATTGATAATGGTCACCGTGTGCTGCACGGCGCTTTGTTAGACGCCGAAATCCTCGCTGACGTATATCTAGCGATGACGGGCGGGCAGACGGCGCTGACATTAGATGCCGCCTCTGCCTCCGAGCAGCAGCAAACCGACACCTCTAGTGAAGGGCTGTCGATTCAACGTTTAACGCTAACCCCCGGTCAACTGAGCGTGGTTCGCCCCACCGAGCAGGAACAAGCAGCGCATGAAGCTAAGTGTGAAGCACACCAGCTGACTTGGTTTGAGGACGCAAGTAACGATGCTTAGGCGAGAAATTCCCTATGATGAGCAGGCAGGGCGTGTTATTCGGCTATCGCGCAGCTTATTGGCGCCTGCTCCGTTAAGCGGCAGTGATCAACTCACTCCGTTACAGCCTTTTCAGCCCTGGACCGAGCAGATGCAGCCGCTGTGCTATTGGGATGATGAACCCGTAGCCCTGCTTGTGGAGGCCCAGGCTGAAAGTGGTTGGATTGATGGTCGTCAGTGGATGAGCGAGCTGCCCACCGCATGGTTTAGCCTGCTATCGACAGCCTTACAGGTAGGCGCATGGTTAGAAAATCATCGTTTCTGTAGCCGCTGTGGGGCTTCTGCCACCAAACTGGCTGCCGAATTTGCGATGCACTGCAACGCCTGCGGACATCGTAATTATCCGCGCATTTCGCCGTGCATTATTACCTTGGTGACCAGCGGTGAGGCGATGCTCCTTGCTCGCAGCCCGCGTTTTCCACCTGGCCGCTATTCGACCCTGGCTGGATTTATTGAGCCAGGTGAGTCTGCAGAAGAGGCCGTGCATCGAGAGGTATTTGAGGAAGTGGGGGTGCATATTGATCAACTACGCTACCACCAAAGTCAGGCGTGGCCTTTCCCTCATTCACTGATGTTTGGCTACTTTGCCGAAGCAACGACGCGACGCATACGTATTGACGGTGTCGAAATCAGCGATGCGGCGTGGTTTTCCCCTCGTCAGCTGCCGTCTTTGCCACCGCCGTATTCGATATCGCGTGAACTTATCGAGACACATTTAGCACGCTGGCGCTGAAAAACGCCGCGTGCTTAAACATGCTTACTTGCTAGGAAACAGGCTGGTCAGTTTAGTGGCCAGCATCACATTGCCGGTTGCTTTTAGCTTTCCAGTCATGAACGCAGTCATGCCGTTGATGTCGCCATTCATGATGCCTTTCAGCGTCTCGGTGCTTAGGCTTAAGCTGACGGAAGGGTCATCGTGTTCGCCTTCTTGAACATCAAGCGCGCCATCTTGAATGTTCAGATAGTGGCTGCCCGCATCTGAGAAATGAAATTGAAAAATTTCGTTCATCCCCTTGGCGGCTTCTGGATTGAAACGTGCTTTCAGCTTATCAAGGGTAGTCGTTGACATCATAAATCTCGCAAGTAAGTAGATAAATTAGCTTAAGGTTATCGATAGTAGTTCAAAGAAACAATCGGATATGGGACGAGACTATTTCATACGTGCGTTTCAATCAAGCGCTACAATTATGCGTCTTTAGGATACATGTGAGCATTGTCTCTGTTTTAGAATTTAATTACCTAGTGGAGAACGTAAATGAGTGAATGGGTTGCAGAATTAGGTACGTTTTTAGTCCAGACAGCCATCGTGATAGCGATGCTGGTGATTGGTTTATTGCTCGTAACTCGCTCTAGGCAAGCTAAAGAGCGTGGTCTGACGCTTCGTGTTGAGCCGCTTAATGACCAGCGATTGGATCGTAGCCGCCGCCTGCGTTTGGCCACTGCGCTGCCTTCTGCGCGTAAAAAGCTGCTAAAAACATTTCGTCAAAATGAGAAAAAGCGCTTAAAGGTTCAAAAAAACGATCAACAAGCGCCACCAGCATCTCGTGTATGGGTGTTGGATTTTTATGGTGATTTAAAAGCCTCACAAACCGAGCATTTTGCTCAAGAGATCTCCGCCATTATCGACGTGGCTAGTGAAGAGGATGAAGTGGTGATCCGGCTGGAGTCAGCGGGCGGCTTAGTGCATGCCTATGGCTTAGCGGCTGCACAGATGGACCGGCTAAGTGCTGCGGGCCTTATTACGACGGTATGCATCGATAAAGTGGCGGCCAGCGGTGGCTATATGATGGCCTGTACCGCGCAGCATATTAAGGCTGCTCCTTTTGCTGTTATTGGATCGATAGGCGTTGTGGCGCAAGTGCCTAACATCCATAGACTGCTCAAAAAGCACGATATTGATGTCGAGTTGCTAACCGCGGGAAAATATAAGCGTACGTTGACCGTACTTGGTGAAAATACCGATGAAGGCAAAGACAAGTTCTTGGATGATTTAGAGAACACCCATCGATTATTTAAACACTATGTTACAGAGCGTCGTCCCACCATGGACATTGACTCGCTGGCCACCGGTGAAATTTGGTACGGCAGTGAGGCATTGCCCCAGCTGCTTGTCGATAGCGTAGGGACCAGCGAAGCCTATTTGACAGAGCGTATGGCGCAGGTACAGGTTTATACCGTCAAGCTTGAGGCGCCTAAAACAATGAGCCGGAAGCTTGGCTTAGCCGTTTCAGCGGGTGTCGAAACAGCAGCGCTCAAGGCACTGGGACTGATCGAGGCGGCTGGATGGCAGCGCCGCTAGCACTCATTCTGAGTAGTGGTGCGCCAATGCATCAAGAATGGCTTTGGCGCTTTCACTGCTTAATGAATAGTAGATGGTTTGTGATTCTCGGCGTGTGCTGACCAACTCATCACGCCTCAATATCGCTAAATGTTGGGATAGAGCTGACTGACTCAAGGCAAGCTGTTGATTTATTTGAGTAACTGACAGCTCTTTTTCAGCAAGTAAGCACAGTATTTGTAAGCGTTTTTCGTTTGCCAATGCTTTCAGTAAGCTGGTTCCCGCCTCAATAGCTCGGCAGTTGTGTTCAAGCAAACGTGTCGCGGCGCTTGTAGAAGCAGACATAGTGATCTCCTCGCCTACACTGTTACATAAGCTTATTTATATGCATTGTTATAATTTATCTCGGCATCGTCGCGTCGCGAAGATCAAGTTGTTTAATGATCAGTAATTTAGCGAGTTTTGTCCAAGGCTTTGTTTAACGGTTTATCAATGGTAAGTCCTTTGGTGCATTGTCGACAATAGAAGGGAGTGTTGCATCCTTCTATGGCACGTTAGCCGATAGTATGAGGGTGCTAAGGCGATTTACTTTATACAGTGTCAACAATGCGTTTGCATAATAACGATGAGAACACTATGAGTCGCTACCACAATGCTTTCCAGCAGTCGGTTGAACACCCTGAAACATTTTGGGCCGAGGAGGCTAAACGTATCCCCTGGTACACGATGCCCCGCACGATACTCAGCTATGACGATCAGCATCACGCACGCTGGTTCAGCGATGGAGAAATGAACCTTTGCTATGCAGCTTTGGATTACCACGTTGAGCAGGGCAGAGGTGATCAAGCGGCCATTTTCTGGGATTCCCCCGCCACGCAGTCTAAGCAAACTATCAGCTATCGGGACTTGCGTGATCGCGTCGCTCATTTCGCCGGTGCCTTAGCCCAGCTAGGCGTTGAAAAGGGTGATCGTGTCATTATTTATATGCCTATGATTCCCGAGGCATTGATTGCGATGTATGCCTGTGCACGGTTGGGGGCAGTTCATTCGGTCGTCTTTGGGGGCTTTGCACCCCATGAGCTGGCCGCACGTATTGAAGACGCTGAGCCCAAGGTGGTGGTCGCGGCCTCGTGTGGCATCGAACTAGGTAAAGTGCTGCCTTATAAACCGATGATTGATCAGGCGATTACTCTCAGTGCTCATAAGCCAAACGCTTGTGTCGTTTACCAGCGCGCAGCGCATCAGGCACCGCTAGGCGCTAACGACTATGACTGGAATCAGTTAGTCGCAGGAGCGCCATTTGCCGATTGTGTCCCGGTGAAGGGCACTGACCCGCTCTATATACTTTACACCTCAGGTACGACCGGTAAGCCCAAGGGTGTGGTGCGTGACACCGGTGGATACGCGGTGGCATTGGCGTATTCAATGGAGGCTATTTATGCCATGAAGCCCGGTGAAGTGTTTTTCACCGCATCCGATGTAGGCTGGGTGGTCGGTCATTCTTATATTGTTTACGCCCCCTTACTGCTGGGTTGCACGACTGTTGTATATGAAGGTAAGCCGGTTAAAACACCCGATGCAGGCAGCTTCTGGCGTTTAATTGAAGAGTATCAAGTCACCAGCTTCTTCACGGCGCCCACTGCATTCAGGGCAATGAAAAAAGAAGATCCCGATGCCGAGCTGCTGAAAAAATATGATATCAGTAGCCTGAAGCATCTTTACGTCGCCGGTGAGCGGCTTGATCCTCCGACGTTTCATTGGCTTGATGACTTGCTTGAAGTGCCGGTTATTGATCACTGGTGGCAAACTGAAACCGGCTGGCCGATTGCGGCAAATTTGCCTGGTATCGAACCGATGCTGACCAAAGCCGGTTCCGCGACGTACCCTGTACCAGGTTTCAATGTGCAGGTGCTTAACCGCGAAGGAGGCCAAGCTGAGCCTATGGAGCAGGGCAGTGTCGTCATTAAGCAGCCGATGCCTCCAGGCTGCTTAATTGGCGTATGGCGAGACCCTCAGCGTTTCCACTCGGCGTATATGGCGGCGTTTCCCGGCTACTATTTAACCGGTGATGGCGGCTATTTTGATGAGCAGGGCTATTTGTTTATTATGGGCCGTACCGACGATGTTATTAATGTTGCAGGGCATCGGCTTTCTACTGGAGAGATAGAAGAAGTGGTGGGTGCACATCCTGCCGTCGCAGAGTGTGCGGTAATTGGTATTCATGATGAGCTGAAAGGGCAACTGCCTATCGGGCTGGTGATTCCCAAAGATGGCTTCACAGGCGATGAGGCGACTCTGGAGGCAGAGCTAATCGCTCGAGTTCGTGAGCACATTGGGCCTATTGCCTGTTTCAAGCAGGTGTTAGTGGTTGATCGATTGCCTAAAACTCGCTCGGGTAAGATCTTGAGAAAGCTGCTGCGTACGATTGCTGATGGAAAAGAGTTTGGTATTCCTTCTACCATTGATGACCCTGCTAGCTTGGCCGATATTCATACGACTATGCGCCAGCGTTCGGTGGGTGCCGCCGACAAAGCTACGCCGCTTTGATTGATGCCATACGCCGCTCACGTAGTTGAGCGGCTTTCATTGCGCGGTAGAAGCCGTATAATGCTGCCCCCTAGCGCCACCTTGCGCTAATGACCTCGAGGGTTCCCTAACCCCTCTTCTTATGTACAAAAAGGCTTATCGACATGTTCGCATTGAGTGACGCTCAGCACCGCCGCTGCTTATTAGTAATGGTGGCCTTTCACATTGGCATTATTGCCGCCAGTAATTATCTTGTTCAGTTGCCGTTTACGCTGTTTGGATTTCATACCACCTGGGGAGCCTTCAGCTTTCCGTTTATTTTTTTAGCCACTGATTTAACAGTGCGCTTATTTGGCAAAGGGCCCGCCCGCGCTATCATTCTTCGCGTTATGCTTCCTGCCCTGGTGGTGTCCTACGTGGTCTCAGTTGTGTTTCCACGGGGGAGCTTTGCCGGTATTGCAGCGCTTTCTGAATGGAATCTATTTGTCGCTCGCATCGCGCTCGCTAGCTTCTTAGCCTATGTGATAGGTCAGCTGCTTGATGTCCAGGTGTTTGACCGTTTACGCCAGTTATCCTGGTGGGTCGCGCCAGTGTGTTCAACGGTGCTGGGTAACCTTGCCGATACGTTCGCATTTTTCTCTACGGCGTTTTACAACAGCCCTGATCCGTTTATGGCGGCCCATTGGGTTGAAATTGCCGCCGTCGACTATGCAATCAAATTAGCGATCAGCCTGTTATTCTTCTTGCCACTGTATGGCCTGCTACTCGCCTGGTTATCGCGCCGTTTAGTTGTTTGGACAGGGCAGGTAGATAGCGTGCCGCGCACTGCCTAAAAACATTGTTTGTAAAAACATTGCTAAGACATAGGAGCTTGCATGACTGACGCTGCCATCGTTGATCTCCACTGTATTGATATGCCCGCTGATGAGAATGCCTCTGACGCTACTCCGCTGGTGATAATTCACGGCTTGCTAGGAAGTGCTGACAACTGGCGCTCGCATTTGAAAGCGTGGCAGCGCACGCGTCGGGTCATTGCTGTCGACCTGCGCAACCATGGCAGGTCTCCTCATGCTGAGGGCATGCGCTACGCAATGATGGCGGACGATGTTATAGCACTGCTCGACAGCCTTTCAATTGAGCGTGCGCATGTGCTGGGCCACTCAATGGGGGGCAAAGTAGCAATGAGCTTGGCCCGCCTGTCGCCTGAGCGGGTTGTTTCGCTGATCGTTGCCGACATAGCGCCAGTCGCGTATGAGCATGGCCACGATGATGTGTTTGCCGCACTCGAAAGCGTTCGTGAAGGTAAGCCTAAAACGCGCAGTGAGGCCGATGTAATGTTGGGCGAACATGTCGACTCTCGCCCCACGCGGCTTTTCTTAGCGACTAACCTGGTGCGTAACGACGATAACGTGATGGCGTTAAGAGTGGGGCTAGATCAGATCAAACGGGGTTATAGCGATATTATTGGCGAGCCGGACGGTGAGCAACCCTACGAAGGGCCGACGCTGGTGCTGCGTGGGGCTGATTCCCCTTATGTCGCTGACGCCATGATACCCGCACTACGTGAGGTAATGCCCAGCGCACGCGTCGTAACGCTTAAGAATGCCGGTCATTGGCTGCACGCCGATCAGCCTGAGGCTTTCCAGCAGGCCGTTGAGATTTTTTTAAACGCTCAATAAGCGAGATGGCGATCAAAGCTCTGTAACGGTAAGTCCATATTGCTCTGGATGACGCAAAAAACGGTTTAAAATTCGATAGCTATCAACATCAAAGAGCGTGGGGGTATCGGCTAACGCTCTGGCTTGTTCAATGCTCGCCGCGCTACCGAGGTAGCACCACTGGCGAACCACGTGCCAGGCAGGAGGGGAGTTGCCTGTCGGGCGCTCTTCAATAGCAATGCTGCCAGGCCAAGGCCATGCATTGATTTGCAGTTGCTGTAACGCGCCCTTTGCGCGCTGTGTGTGAGCAACTATGGGTTCTTGCCCGTTACACGCTCCATTGCACTTGCCCAGCTGGTTAGCAAAACAGCGGCCCTTTCCCTTCTCAAGTCCCATAACGCGTGGGCAAAGCTGGTGTTCCTCAACGATTGAGCGAAGTGCCTTCTTAGCATCCGTTGCATTGCGAAATAAACCATACAGCTTTTTACTCTGTGGTTGGTTGAGGGCGCTACCGCTAATGAGCTCAGGGCAGTTTGCGCCTTCCGGCCAATGCCAGGTCGCCAGTTTTCCCTGTTTGCGTAGCTGCCGATTCATAATGGGCATTAATCTTTTCACTAGCTGCGCTTCGCGCAATTGAGCGCCTAGATCGCCGGCTGCCTCCTCCCATTCAATCTGCTGAACCTGTTGCGCCAAGCGCATCTCTTTATCGTCCTGGTGGTCACGCTGAAAGTGGCCCAGCACGCGGCTGCGCAGATTAATGCTTTTACCCACGTAGAGTGGCAGTCGATTGTGGCCATAAAATAAATAAACACCCGGCGTGGCGGGTAATCCTTCGAGTTGAGCGCTATCAAGATGCGCAGGCAGCGTGCGGTGGCGCTGCTCTTCATTAAGAAGGTTCTGCCACGTATCGGTACTGTGTTCCTTCTGCCAGGCCTGCCATAGGGACCACAGCGCATTGACATCGTCACCAGCCCGATGATGGCGAAGGGGAATGATATCGTAACGGCTGAGTAATGCTTTGAGATTATGCTGCCGCTCTTGAGGCGCTAATCGCCGCGACATGCGTAGCGTGCAGATAATCGATGTGCGGTAATCCAGACCTGCGCGTTTAAATTCGTTGCGTAAAAAACTGTAGTCAAAGCGTGCGTTATGCGCGACTAAATGCCCATCGCCAAGCCACTCGCGCAGCGGCTTAGCTATCTGCACAAATCGTGGGGCGCTGCTTAGCATGCGATCATCTATACCGGTCAGCTGGCTAATTTGTGCCGGGACCTTACCCTCTGGGTAGATCAAGCTCGACCAACGATCAATCACCTCGCCGTTAGCAATTTTTAATGCCGCTATTTCGGTAATACGGTCACGTGTCGCGCGTGTTCCCGTTGTTTCTAAATCAATAAAAATGAGGGCGTTTTCGCTCATGCGCCTCCCAAGCGATAAGTAAGCAGTTAGAGTACATGTGGGTCTACTGCCAAACGTGAGAGAGGGAGCGTGTCGTCTATAAGGCCCATTTGCAGCAAGTAAGTTTCAAATGCGGTGTAGCGGTGACTGTCAACGGCGGCAGGGCTCAGTGCCATGCGGCGTAAGATATCCTGCCAGGCGGCCGCGTTGATGTCATTGTCGAGCACGGGATGAGTGGCGGTTAATAGCGCCCATGCTGCGTCATGGTTTTCAACTATCCAATTGCTGGCCTCTTCAATAGCGGTTGTGAAGCGTGACCACGTATCTGCGCGGCGCACGACGGAATCACTGTTCGCGAGCACCACTAGCCCATCGTGGCGAGGGATGTCCAGCTCCTCAAAGCGTATCAAGTGCGTGGTAATCCCTTCGGTTGCTAGCTGCGGCGGTAGGTAGTGAAAGAAACCATCAGCCACTGCGTCTGCCTGGCCCTCTCTCAATGCTCTTGTCGGATCAAAGTGTAAATTCTGAGGGGCAGAAAAATCATCTGTTTGTTGTACAGAGCGCGGCACTAGTCGTGGGATACTTAAATTAAGTCCTTCGCGGGTGGTGTAGCCATAATGCAATCCCGCTAGATTTTTTGCGTTATCAAGCTGCTCAGGCCCCATTACGACTACCGCTGTTAATGCTGTTTCAATCAGTGTCGCAATTCGAATAATAGGGGCGCCTTCATGGGCATAAAGGTGTAGCAAAGGCTGGCGCGTTAACGCTAAATCTACCTCCCCGGCCGTTAGTAGTTTGATAGCGATAGATGGATCTGCCGGTGACTGAATGTCTACCTCAAGGCCTTGAGCGGCATAGTAGCCACGTTCTTTGGCCACCACGAGCGCTGCATGCTGGGGGCTTAAGTACCAATCCAGCATTAGCGTAATGTTTTTTAATGGCGGTGGCTCTAGCGCAGGCGCCGGTGTCAGGGCCATGGTCGGCACTTCATCTTCGCTGACATCCTCAATAGGAGTCCACAGTGAAGGTGGCACTACCACAACGGTTTCTAGCGTCAGCGGAATCGCTGTCTGGTCGTTTTTCTGATCGTCGCTGTCAGCGTGACAAACGGAAGTGAAGAGCAACAAAGTGACAATAACGGTGAGTAACGCAAAGTGCCACTGGCGTGATCGGCAGCGCAGCATAGTCAGTAACTCCAAATCTTGTGACGGCGAAGTGTAGCCGCCGAGTAAAGCTCCTGACCAGCCCTTTAGGCATAAGCGTAAGCCGTCAAGACACAGTAAATTAAATGGTTACATGCAATAATAGCGCTGTATTGAAGTAGAGGCAGAGAGTCATGGATGCAATTTATATGTTCTTTTTGGTGGGCGGCGCGCTGATGGCGCTGAGCATCTTGGCAAGCCGCTTATCTTCAATGATGGGTGTACCTGTACTACTTATTTTCCTAGGGCTGGGCATGCTGGCGGGTGAAGAGGGCGTGCTTGGTGTGGTGTTTGATGATTACTCCATGGCGTTTGCTATTGGTCATCTCGCGCTTGCCATGATCTTGTTAGATGGCGGCTTGCGTACTCGCCTTAAAACCTTCCGGGTTGGTTTTAAACCGGCACTTTCTTTGGCCACGTTTGGCGTTTTTATCACCAGTGGTATCGTTGGCTTAATCGCGATGTGGATTTTTGATCTCACGCTGGTGCAGGGGTTATTAGTCGGTGCGATTGTTGGTTCGACCGATGCTGCTGCCGTATTTTCAATGCTTAGTGGCAGCGGCGTTAATCTTAATGAGCGGGTAGGGGCTACGCTTGAAATAGAGTCAGGCACCAACGACCCGATGGCGATTTTCCTGACGCTAATGTTGGTGGAGTTGCTGGTAGGTGAGATTGGCGGCCCAACGGACACGCTGCTATTTTTCATTTCGCAATTTGGAATTGGCTTAATTGTTGGGATCGGCGGTGGCTGGCTAAGTGCCAAATTGCTGCGCTGGCTCGACTTAGCACCGGGCCTTTATGCAATGTTAGCGCTGGCGTTAGGATTTAGCGTTTTCGGCTTCGCCAGCGTATTGGGCGGTAGCGGATTTTTGGCGATTTACCTAACCGGTCTGATGATTGGCAATCAGCCGGGGCGGCACCTCAATTTCATTTTGCCTGTACATGACGGCTTGGCATGGCTCAGTCAAATCGGCCTATTCTTGGTGCTGGGTTTATTAGTAACGCCCAGTGAGCTATGGGACGTAGCGCTGCCTGCCAGCTTGGTGGCGCTAGCGCTGATATTTATCGCTCGCCCATTGGCCGTGCTGATTGCTATTAAGCCATTTTTCAAATTCCGCTGGCGCGAAACCTTCTTCATATCCTGGGTAGGGTTGAGAGGCGCCGTTCCGATTGTGCTGGCCATCTTCCCGGTTATAGGCGGGGTCGAAAATGCCTCTCTGTACTTTAACATCGCCTTTGCTGTTGTATTGATGTCACTGCTGATCCAGGGCGGCTCGCTAACGCTAATGGCCCGGTACCTAAAGGTAGAGGTGCCGGTTGGCACCGTCCCCAACCGACGGGGTCCGCTGGGTATTTTGCCCGAAAATGACTTTGAGCTATTTGTTTATGGCGTAGAAAATCAAGATTTAGAAGACGTGCCTATTCGCCTGCTGCGTTTTCCTTCTGGGGCATTAATTTCTGCGCTGTTTCGTAATCACGCCATGCTGCAACCGAAGGGCAGTACGCGCCTGCAACTGGGCGACGTGATTTGCGTTATTGGTCGCTCAGCGGATTTGAATACCCTTAATCGGTTGTTTAATGGTGATGCGAAACTAAAACAGGAGCGCGAGTTCTTCGGCACCTTTACGCTGGATGGCACCTCACTAATGCAAGATGTGGCCCTAGCCTATGGTTTAACGTTAAGCGACGGAGAGGCGAGCATAACGCTGGCTGAATTTGTTGCCATGCGCGTAGGAGGGCATCCAGTGCTAGGGGATGATGTGGACTGGCACGGCATTCACTGGGTAGTCAGCGAGATGGAAGGTGGAAACATTACTCGCGTTGGTATTCGATTGTACTAAGGGCGTTGACTTACAAGGAAAAGCTGGTAGTATATGCACGCATAAGCCGGAGGGATGGCAGAGCGGTTGAATGCACCGGTCTTGAAAACCGACGTAGGTGAATAACCTACCCAGGGTTCGAATCCCTGTCCCTCCGCCACCTATTAGGAAAAAGCCGCTGATTTCAGCGGCTTTTTTGTGTCTGTAACAAGGGAAATACAGTTGGGGAAATCCTATGCCTGCTTTGCAGCGAGAGAGTACCTTGGCTGCAAGTATCTGCGGCTCTTACAATTACGTTTGGGCCATCTCAATTAGGTTCAACTCAGAGCTGCCTTAGTTCAGCCTCGCTGGAGTGACGCACCACAGAGAGATGCGGCCTTAAGATTGCAAACGCCTTCTGAGATCATCCAGTAGCCATTGTCCAGCATGCCCTAGGGGCCGGTTACGCTTATGCGCGGCATAAATTGTTAACCCTTCCTCAGGCGTTGGATCGTTCTCAATGCGCAGTGGTACCAAATTTCCAGCACTGACTGACTTCGCTATGAGATGTTCCGGCATGCGGCACCAACCGAAACCACCCAGCAGAAAATCTAGCCGTCGGCCAAGATCCGCGAAGCGCCAAATTCTTGCGCTTGCAAGCCCAAAGTTAGCGCTTCCTGGATCGATCGGATCCGATAGAACGAGCTGAACATGTGGCTCCAGGTCGAGTTGCGTCGCCGCTCGTCCAAGTTGTGCCAGCGGATGCCCAGGAGCTACCACAGCCTGCATCCGAACGCGAAGCAGTGGATAGGCAGTCATATCATCCGGAATGGCAGGAAGCAGCAAGCAGATACCAATGGCTGCCGAGTCGCTTCTTAGCTTCCGCAGCGAACCTCCCAATCCTTCGGTCGAAAAATTGACGGGCAAATTCAGAAAGGTCTGGTTTAAGGCAGATAGGCTTTCGATGAGGGGTGCCGATGGAACTAAAGGATCGATTGCAATGACAAGCTCTGGTTCCAATCCCATGCGCACTCCCATAGCGACTCCCTCAAACCTAGCGGCGCTTGCCAATACTAATCGCGCCTGCTCGACAAGCACTCGTCCTGTGTCCGTTAATACGGGACGGTAGCCACTACGCTCAAACAGCGAGACGCCCTGTATATCCTCAAGCGTCGCGATCGTTTGGCTAATTGCCGATTGGACGCGACCCAGTTTCCGGCCCGCCGCTGAAAAGCTTCCCTCATCAGCAATCGTCACTAAAACGCGTAGCTGATCAAGTGTAAGGCTTTCTATCAAAGTGGATTCTCCTCAATCTCTATCATAAAAACCGATTGACTTAATCATAATTTAATCACTTCCGGTAATTAACAAATGTCTTTATATTTTCCAAACACACTCATTTGGAGAGACACGCCGATACGGCGCTATCTTCTTTACTTTTTTGGGGATTTAAAATGGAAAAGCTTTTGGTTATAGAAGCTAGCCCTCGCGGTGAAAGCTCAGTATCACACAACATGGCGCGGAGATTTGTACAAGAGTGGGAAACCGCTCACTCTGATGGTGTCATCATCAACCGCAACCTTTTGGAGACAGGACTTCGGTTCGTTGACGCTGCATGGCTACAAGCCTACTTCACACCTGTGGATAAACATTCACCCGAAATGGCTGCCGCATTGCAGCTTTCAGACGAACTTGTTGCGGAATTGCTCGCCGCTGATCACATCGTTATTGCAACACCTGTTTACAATTACAATGTTCCGGCTGTCCTGAAGGCTTGGGTGGATCACATTGTTCGTAAGGGTTTGACGCTTGGCTTTGATGGAAGCGGTTTAGTGACTGGCAAGAAGGCGACTGTACTGATCGCATCTGGAGGTGTATACACTGAGGGCTCACCCATTAAGAACCGCGATATCGCAACTCAATATTTGCGTCTGGTACTGAATGTCATTGGTATTTCCGACGTAACGCTAGTGGCTGGAGGTGGGGCAAAGGCGGTAGATCTAGGCGAGGAAAGCATGGCGAGCTTCGTGGAAAAGCTCGGCAAGCAGCTTGAATGGGCTTCTAAAGTTTAATATCAGGCAGTCCGGCATACGGCCTGTGCTGTTTATCGATATGCTGAAAGTTGCCAGTTTAATCGGCAGCAACGCTTATAAGCGCGAGTAGATGGCCAGCACTATTTTGAGCGAGAAGCTTGATATTTCGGTTTGTCAGGCGTGAAACAACCGGATGCCGAAAGACGTAAAGTTGTGGCTATCAATCTGGCCGATGCCGAATTGGCGACCGAGCTTGTCATACCTGAGAATAAGGATGTCATGAACGATGCGGCCCTGTTCGGCGTACATCTGCTGACAGACTTATCTCTGTGATGCGCATACTCAGATGCGCCGCTTCACGCTTGATGGTACTGCTGACGGCACGGATCAACTGCCAGGGATAGGCAGCGCTAAAGCTTGGCACCGAGCGGGACAGTTGGAGAACAAGCAGAATGTCTTTGATGATTTTATCGCGGTCAGTGAGTTCCTTATAACGCAAGGCATCACGATGGAAACTGGTTTGGTTGTCCAGGGCGAATCCAATGGTGGGCTGGTAGTGGATGCTGTAGTGAACCAACGACCAGACCTTTATGCGGCAGCCTTACCTGGCAGGAAACTCAGCGACCGTTTTGGGGCATCGGTTTCCGCGCTTCGTGTACAGTAGACCAAGTGTACCGGCTGTCACTACTTCGTAATCCGCGAAGATACGATTGATGCACGTGATCTGTTGCAACACTTTGAGCGAAACCATACTTATTTGTCTCTTTTTAACCTGGCGTGGGTGCGGATCGCCTACATAAACAGCCGAAGGATCAACCCTTGCTCATTCTCATTCAACATTATGACTGACTCCCCAAAAGTCGTTTTTTTCGAGTGCGAAGGTCGTCTTGTTCTAGAGCCGCCGAAAATATTGGCCTCCAGCTAAGAATGTGGTGCTGCAAGAGTGTAATAAGCTCGCCCGTCTCACCGGCATCAATAAGTTCAATAATGCTGTAATGCTCCCCGACTGATTCACGTTGTCGGTCCACCCCTGCACCCGAGCGAATACCGAAGAGGCGCATCCTATCTCGAAGGGAGAGTGCTGTCTTGGCTAACAGTTCATTTCCAGACGCCATGAACATGGCGTTGTGAAAGGAACGGTCGGCGACAAGATAAGCACGAACATCATCCTCCTTGACGGCACGTTCGATTTCGCGGGCATAGTGTTTTAGCGGTTCTGTGTCGCATGGCGTATCGGCCATCATCAATTTTGCGGCCTGTATTTCTAAAAGATCGCGCATAGCGAAAAGATCGTGCAGCTCCTTCATCGACGGTCGCGAAACCCTAAAGCCTTTATTTCTAACAGGCTCGACCAACCCGGAATTTGCCAATTCGAGCAATGCTTCACGAACGGGAGTCGTTGAAACATCGAGCTCAGCTGATAATGCAGGGACGGAGTAGAGCGTCCCTGGAAGGCTCTCACCTGAAATGATTTCGGAGCGAAGCTGCTTCAGGATGCGCTCGCGAAGATTCTGTTGCATTGGCGTGTTCACTCAGATTTTTGGATGCATTTTTTCAATGATAATTCGTTACCTTTGACAAGGCCAGAATCCAAATGCATTATTGTAGCGCGCTACAATAATGCATTTAAAAGTGCGAGGTCGACTCATGACTGAACAAAGGTTCAAGGGATATTGCACGCTCTGCCGTTCACGCTGTGGCTCAGAGACGGTTGTGCGTGGTAACCGTGTTGTGTCTATTGAGCCCTTGCGTGACCACCCAACTGGCGGTGCTCTTTGCGCGAAGGGGCGAGCTTCTCCCGAGATGGTTCACAGTCCTGAGAGGCTACGCACTCCTTTACGGCGAATTTCTCCCAAAGGCGCTCCGAACCCCAAATGGGAGGCAATTTCTTGGAACGATGCGCTTGACGAAGTTGCTAGCCATCTGGGTGACATCAGGGACGTAGACGGTCCCGAAGCGGTTGCTTTTGCGATTACCACGCCGAGCGGTACCCCCATGGTGGATAGTTTCGAGTGGGTTGAACGTTTCGTTAGGTGCTTCGGCTCGCCCAATCTTATCTACGCCGTTGAGGTTTGTGGCTGGCACAAGGACTATGCCCATGAACTAACCTTCGGACGCGGCATCGGTTTTGCCGACTATGAAAATGCCGACGTTATCCTCCTTTGGGGTCATAATCCGGCAAGGACATGGCTTGCCCAGGCTAGTCGAATTGCCGAAGCTCGCAGCCGAGGCGCGAAGGTTGTCGTCATTGACCCCAAGCCAAATGGATCTGGGCAGCAAGCCGACGTTTGGCTGCGAGTGCGTCCAGGAGCTGATTCGGCGATCGCGATGGGCGCCATCCGCCATCTAATCAAAACGAACACCTATAATGATGCGTTTGTCCGCCGGTGGACAAACGCCTGCGTGCTGGTCAACCAGCAAACGGGCCATCTTGTCCGCGCGGAAGATCTCTGGGGCGGGGAAGGGCCCAAGCATCTTGTTGTGGTCGATAAGAGTGGAGTACCGCGAAGATTCGATCCTTGGGCCTCTGAAGCAATGGCTGATGATTTCAAACTCAACCATGAACTTCGGCTGACCGATCGAAACGGTACCGAATTTATCGCCAAGACGGTTTACTCCTTGCTTGAGGAAACTGCCGAACCTTTTACACCGGCACATGTCGCTGACGTCAGTTGGGTAGATAGGTCCGCACTTATACAGTTTTACGCCTTACTCGAGGGTAATCCAAAGCTGGCATACCATTCTTGGACGGGGGTCGGGCAACATACCAATGCCACTGCCATCGAGCGTGCCATTGCGAGTATGTATGCCTTGACGGGCGCGTGCGATATACCTGGCGGAAATATATGGCCGACACCGCCACCGACGCGTACCGTCAATCAGCTTTCACTGTTACCGAAAGGGCAGAAGGAGAAGGCCCTTGGACTTTCTGAGCTGCCCCTTGGACCTCCATCCCGCGGATGGATTACCGCCCGCGATTTCAGCCGTGCAGCTACCGAACATTTACCTTACCGAGTTCGGGCATTGATGAGCTTCGGTACTAACTTTGTGGTATCGCAGGCTGATGCTGAGCGCAATCTGGCGGCGTTACGCGCATTAGACTTCCATGTACACGCGGACATTTTCATGAACCCGACAGCGGAGTGTGCTGACATCATACTACCGGTGAATTTGTCCCCAGAGCGTGATGCATTAAAAATCGGTTTCGAAATCAATCAGGCGGCGGTTGAGACCCTCCAGTTTCGCCCCAAAATGATCGATTGTGAGTTCGATGCTCGCGCCGACTATGACATTGTTTTCGATCTTGCCTGCCGTCTGGGTCTTGAGGTGGATTTCTTTGGCGGTAGCATAGAGGCGGGGTGGAATTGGCAGCTTGAGCCATTGGGAGTGACGGTCAATCAATTGCGACAATCCCCCGGCGGAAAGAGGTTTCCCCAACCATCGTCATTGCAGAAACATGGCCAGCTCGCGCTAAAGGATAGGCTTAAAGGATTTCCTACTAGCTCGGGGCTTGTCGAACTCTATTCTGAGCAACTTCTAGACATTCACTACCCCGCCATTGCCTGCCATGTCGAGCCTTTGGAAAGCCCAATGCACGCGGATAGCAAGGGAGCGAACTTCCCTCTTACATTGACTACTGCAAAATCCGGCTGGTTCGTGCACAGCTCTCATCGGCATATTACGTCCCTCCGTAAGAAATCACCTGACCCCATGATAGAAGTTAGCGGGACGCTTGCGCGTTCACGTGGGCTGTCTGAAGGAGACTGGGCCTATGTCGCGACCACTGCCGGTAAAGCTCTGCTGCGGGTGAAACTGAATGAGGCGCTGGACGATCGTGTGGTTCTGGCTGAATTTGGCTGGTGGCAGTCTTCGCTAGCTCTTAACCGTGCTGAAACTCCAGTATCTGGTCCAAACACAAGTAATATAAATGCGGTACTGAGCGATACAGCACACGATCCTGTCAGCGGTTCAGTTCCATTGCGTGCCATCCAGTGCGAAATCAGCCCGCACCCAACCCGGAATATCGGGCGTTGGAACGGTTGGCGTGATTTCAACATTGTTCGAATACGGCCAGAGGGTAGCAATATCATCGCTATTGAACTGGCACCTGCGGACGGTCAGGCCCTGCCGGAGTTTCTGCCAGGGCAATATGTCGCTACCAGAGTCGGCCCAGATGGCCCAGCCCGTTCCTATTCATTGACCGGCTCTGGCTTGTTCTCCAACACACTATCGATTGCCGTTCGGCGTCAGGGCACAGACCTCGAAGGGCTGGAAGGAAAATCGCTCTCGGCTTCCCTTCATAAATTATCTATCGGTGACGGCCTCCAGCTTGAATCTCCAGCCGGGGTGTTTAATCCTCCAACGCATGGTGACCGACCCATTGTCTTCATCGCAGCTGGTATTGGCATCACACCGTTTATCAGTGCACTGGAACGCCTCGTGGCCGAAAGTGGAAACACTGAAATCATGTTGCTTCATGGATGCCGAAGTGGGGACGAGCACCCCTTTTCAAACAGGCTAAAAGAGTTTCGTACGGCGCTGCCTAATCTGCATAGCATCACCGCATATTCTGCTCCTCTACCGTCCGATGAGATTGGCAAGGATTACACGGTTCACGGTCGGGTAGATTTTTCGGCGGTCACTCTGCTCCAGTCAAGAAGACCACTCATCTACATCTGTGGATCCCCTGGCTTCATTGACAGTGCGAACCAGGCGATGAAAGCACTAGGCATTCCGGCGTTTGACATCATGTTCGAGGCCTTTACCTCGCCTAACCCTGTTCCCCTTGAGTTACAGCCTCAAATCGTTCACGTAGCAGGAACAGGGAATAGCTTTGAGTGGCGACCAGAAATGGGCTCGATCCTTGACGCCGCCCTTGAGCATGGCTTTTCGCTACCGAGCGGTTGTCGCGTCGGTCAATGTGAGAGCTGTATCTGCGAGCTTATTGATGGAGAAGTCGCGCATCTTAGCGGCAGCGAATTGGAAGCAAATCAGTGTTTAACCTGTCAGGCCGTGCCGTTGACAGAGATTACAATCGCCACGTAAGAATAAAACAAAAAGGAGGTAAATGAAGTGTGCACTCCAAGACGAGATCCCAAGTCAGCCCAAGCGGGAAATGAGAACATGGTTATGCGCTTATCACGCGTCATGGTCTCACCCTGTGGTCTGCTCGTGAAATAGTGCTAGCAGAGAAAGGAGCATAGTACTACCAGAGGAAGGGTATTCGTCGATGTCTGCCGGATGGTGGAACACCAGCATATCGATTGGGATAACACTATAAAAACTGACCAGCGCCACTCTGACCTACCGTCATCATCGCGGTATTAATCACTGACCTCCAGGCGGAACCACATCATGTTTAAAACATTCACTAACGGCTTTGTTAACGCGTTTGATCGCTACATGCCCGACCCGCTAATTCTGGTACTTTTCATCACATTAATTGTGTTCTTAGCTGGCATTGTTTTTCAAGGCCAAGCACCTGTGGCAATGCTCGGCTATTGGCAAGATGGGTTTTGGAATCTGCTAAGTTTTGCAATGCAGATGACGCTTATTCTTGTGGCAGGGTTCTCTGTAGCGCGTACGCCAGTATTTATGGGGCTGGTAGATCGTATCGCTGGCGTAGCGAAAACGCCTGGACGTGCCATTTTAACAGTGAGTTTCACAACGTTAGTCCTATGCTGGATTAACTGGGGCATGGGCCTAGTGGCTGGTGCAATTCTTGCCCGCGAATTGGCCCGGCGAGTCGAAGGTGTCGACTATCGACTATTGGTGGCCAGTGCCTATGCGGGCTTCATCAGCTTTCATGCTGGCCTATCAGGGTCAGCAACGCTACTTATTGCAACGCCAGGGCACTTTCTTGAAGATCAGATCGGTTTGATCCCGACCAGCGAAACAATCTTCAGTGCACTGAACCTAAGTATATGCGCGGCGATCCTTATCGTGTTACCGCTGACCTGCCGCTTATTGATGTGGGGTATCGATAAGCCTGTGACTGTAAATTCTGACAACCTAAAAGAAGACGTCGTTAAGGACAGCCCATCAGAGGCGCTGCGTCCGGCTGAACGTTTAGAGCGGTCCAAGACATTAGCATGGGTAAGTGCGGCATTGGGCTTTGCTTCGGTGGTCGTTTATGCCGTAAATGGGGGTGGCCTCAATCTAAACATCATCATCTTCGTGCTCATTTTTCTAGGCTTGGCTCTGCACGCTAGCGCACGCAGCTTTCTTGCCGCTATCGATGAGGCGGCGCGCGGGGTTTCCGGCGTGCTTATCCAGTTTCCGTTCTATGCTGGGATTATGGGCATGATGAGTGCTTCAGGTCTGGGGGCTGAGTTAGCACAAGCGTTTGCCAATATTTCGACGCCTGGCACATTGCCGTTTGTGAGTTTTCTATCGGCGGGCATACTCAATATCTTCATTCCATCGGGAGGAGGGCAATGGGCGGTTCAAGGGCCTATTCTTGTCGAGGCGGCCCAGTCGCTAAACGCAGATCTCGCGGACGTTGTTATCGCGTTTGTGTGGGGTGATGCTTGGACCAATTTGATTCAGCCATTCTGGGCACTGCCCGTATTGGCAATTGCTGGGCTCAAGGCGCGCGATATTATGGGTTTCTGCGTGATAATGATGGGCACAACAGGCGTCGCGATTTCCGCCATATTGTTGTTATTTTGAAAAAAAAACGGGACAGAGTTCGTTTGGCCTACCTGTGTCGAAGCGCTATGTTTTCTGGTATTTCGTGATATTTATTTGCCTCTAGCTTTCACAAGGTTGTTGTTAATATAGCGCTTCATTGCTGGGGTTACTTGCTAGATAGCGTCCTGGGCAGTCTGTTCATTGTGCCGCTGCAGTAGAGCAAAGGCTCAAATTCGCTTTCCCATCTGGAGATACTCAACCTCGCCAACGACAGTGGTATAGGCGCGACCCGTATAGTTCACTCATAGAAGCCACTTTAATGCCTCTGACTCGCCAGGGGCATTTTTTTCTAAAATTCTCCTGTGTGCACGAGCTATCTTTCATTAAGAGTCATTTAGTCACTTATCTTTTCATCATCCTTGGTTGAACCTATTCTTCTGCTTGTTGCTCAATAGATATGGGTACGGCAAAAGGAGATCTGCCATGAACAGTGTAGATAAGTGCCAAAAGTGCGGTAAGGAATACAACCCCGACGTTGAGATCGAATCTAAAGCGACACCTACATGTGATTCTTGTGGGGCAGCGCTTTTTGAGCCAACCGCGGAAGCAGACTTTGAAAGAGAAGGTGAGGAACATCTTATTGAAAAAGGGCTGCGAAAAATCGCGGGTGAAATAACAGGCGATAAGAATTAATTCCGTGGCTAGGATTTAATCTTTCCTATCATTTACCTCTAATGTCGACTTCTAAGCCCCTACGCTTGTCGCGGTGGGGGGCTTAGAGCTTTGCTGAAAAGGCTTCTAGCTTTCTAGAGAACCCGGCTGAGCCGTATCAAAAACCAGACGTATTAATCTTTGTCCCTCGCATACAGTCACCGTAGGCCATCGTGTCGCCCATTTTTTCTGCTACATCGCGGCAATCTGCGGTTCGTGATGAAGAAGGACCTGAGCTGCAGCCTGCCAGCAGTACGGCAATTAAACACAGTGGAATGAGTGCTTTCATGGATAACTCCTTATCAGTTAAATAATCCTGCTACATTTAACAGCATCTATGCGGTCTATGTCGATTGGCTAAAATTTATGCGTGCGAATGCGAAGCATATCTCCGCCATTGATATGCGAATATTCCTCAGAGCCGTAAAATGGCAATCAACCATCGGGTCTGCTCGTGACGGAACGTCAACGTAGGCACTAGTGTCTTAGCTGAAATATTCTTTAACGAGGAGTGGCGTATGGAGCGTGTATTCGCATGGGATCATCGACGCGAGCAAGTGGTTTATCGTATTCCAGGGCATACGCATGATGATGGTAGAGAAGATAGCGACTTCTCACCTGTCTGGCTGCCGAGCAGCGAGTCAGAGTTGCCGGATGGCATCTCCGTCGATGACCTGCGAAAAGTAACCGTTAAGGATTGATTCTATCGATGGAAAAATACCAATCCTGCTGAAGCGGACCACCTGATACAGGCGTTAAGTATTTGAGAGACAGATAATTGTGAATAGGAATATCATTCAAAAGTCTTCTAAGAGCGGTTAACATTATTTAATTCACGTTAGGCCCCGTTGTTTATCTAAAAATAATCGTTATTATGCTGTCAGCTTGATGCTATTAATTCACTAAGGAAGATCTACCATGTTGAAAGGATTGATTGTCTGCTTTGCGGTGCTATTTGCTCAATTGGCAGTGTTGCATGTGATCGATGCACGTCTATATAGCTCTCCTCAAGATGCCCGTCAAACGGCAGTCACGACCGTGACCGCCCACAAAGATGATGAAGAAGAAGCACAAAGTTAAATAATTCTTCCATCAGACGATGACCTAGTGGCACGGCTCGCGTCACTAGGTGTTCGTAAGAGTTAGATTTATTTAGGTATCTCATTTAGCCAGCCTTTAAACGTTGCCCACGAACGCTGGTCGGCGTTTTCTCGGTAGGCAGCGCTTCCAAACACGCTAAATGCGTGCGGGGCACCGAAATAAATACCGACTTCGTAGGCAATGCCCGCTGTTTCAAGCTCACCTGTGAGTAGTGCAACGTCGAATTACCATTTGCGTAGACGACAAGTACTTGCGTCTGGAACTCAGTAACGGCATTCTTGTCCGTCGGTAGAATACTATTAGGGAGCATTAACACATGGCTTACAACGACTCACGTATGGCACGCCCCCAGTCCGGTGGTGTGGCAAACAGTGTCAGTACGAATAAAGTATTGCGTAATACCTACGCACTGCTGGCGATGACACTCTTGTTTTCGGCAGTAACAGCGGGTGCCGCTGTTGCAATGGGCATCCAGCAAATGAACATTATCGTGTTCTTTGTCGGTGCTTATGGACTGATGTTCCTTGTCCATAAAACGGCGAATTCAGCGACAGGGTTGCTGGCTACGTTTGCGTTTACGGGGTTCATGGGCTTTACCCTTGGGCCGATTCTTTCTGCCTACCTAACGCTCCCAAACGGCGGTGCATTGATCATGAATGCGCTTGCTATGACCGGGCTTACGTTTGTTGGTTTGTCCGCTGTGGCACTTACGACCAAAAAGGATTTTAGCTTTTTAAGTAATTTCCTGATGGCTGGTGCCATCGTGCTGATTCTTGCCATGGTCGCGGGTATCTTCTTCAATATTCCCGCGCTGTCACTAATGGTATCTGCAGGCTTTGTACTGTTTGCTTCAGCTGCCATTCTGTATCAAACCAGTGAAATCATTCACCGCGCTGGTGAGACTAACTACATTCTCGCTACCGTGACGCTTTACGTATCCATCTACAATCTGTTTATTAGCCTCCTGTCGATTCTGGGCATTATGAGTAACGACTGATTTTAAACAGCGTTAGACGATAGGACAGGCCCTTTTGGAGGGCCTGTCTTTTTTTTTGAGCTAGCTGTGACTAGGTATTAAGATGATGCAGTACGGTTTACTGGTGATGGGCGCCCCTTATAGCAGTCCTGCACCGCATTCTGCTTTACGTTTTGCCCACGCAGCTATTGCGCGGGGGCATCGGTTAGCGGGAGTTTTTTTCTATCACGACGGTGTTCATAATGCGTCTTCACTAATGGCACCTCCGCAGGATGAACTCAATCTCAATGAAGCTTGGCTCGAGCTTCATCGCCTACATGACGTACAATTAGATGTCTGTATTGCCGCAGCGTTGCGTCGAGGGCTAATGAGCGAATCAGAAGCGCAGCGGCATGGTAAGCAAGTCTTTAATATTGAAAAGCCCTTTGAATTAACCGGCCTTGGACAATTGCTTGAATTACAGCAGCGGTCTGACCGGTTTATTACTTTTGCTTAAAAGGGGAGTCAATGGCGACACCTGACACACTGCTGGTGATTATTCGCCATGCACCTCACGGCTCTAGTTGGTTGCGTGAAGGGTTAGATGCAGCACTGGTTGCAGCGGCTTTTGGGCAGCCGGTGGAGCTGCTATTTATGGGGCAGGGTATAATGGCACTATTAAAAGGGCAGGGTAGTGGCGCGCCAGGTCAGAAAGCCTCGCTGCCAACAATCGATATGCTAGAAATGTACGATATTGATAAACTCTGGGTGCCTAAAGAGGCACTACAAAACCTAGATATATCCACAGATGCGCTTGTCGACGGCGTAACGTTAATAGCGAATGTAGATATACCTGATTTATTGCAGCAACACGCCAAAATACTTAGCTTTTAGTGAGGCAATGACCATGTTACACATCCTCACCAATACGCCAGATAGTAGTGCATTTACTCAAATGCAGCATGCGGTAGGGGCTCAAGATACAGTGCTATTGGTTGAAGAGGCGGTGACAGCCGCTCTTAATCCTACTTGGAGCGCATGGCAGCACTTCCATCAGCGTATCTATTTGCTTTCTGAAGACCTTACTTCTAGAGGCCTTGCAAACATAGCTGCTGATAATGGACTACCTACTGTAGATGTAGACGGTTTTGTAGTATTGACAGAGCAGAATGAAAAAACAGTAACGTGGTATTAAGCATGTCTATCGGAAAAGTATACCGTTATCTTGACTTAGAAAAAAAATGGGGCCTCGATCCTGAAGGATATCTAGTTAACCAAACGGACTGGAGTAAATCAGTGGCTGAGTTAATGGCCAATGAAGAAGGTTTGCCGTTAACGCCTGCACACTGGGAAATAATTGATGTCGTCCGGGCTTTTTATCAGCGCTATGAAATGGCACCGGCGATGAGGCCGTTGGTAAAAGCAACCAAAACGGCACTGGGTGAAGAGAAGGGGCGTTCTATCTACTTGATGCAGCTTTTCCCAGGCAGCCCACCTAAAAGAATTGCCCGGTTAGCCGGTTTGCCAAAGCCGACTAATTGCCTCTAACACGCATTTTTCTATCACGTTAAGCAACATCGCCGCGCGTACACACCGAAAGCACCACTGCATCGCTATGGCTGGTCGACACGAGCGCATGGCCCATATCACTATCGAAGTAGATACTATCGCCTTCGGCTAAGACTAGCGGGGCATAAAACTCGGTGTGGAGCATGATATCGCCATGCAGCACCATTAAAAATTCTTCGCCATCATGGCGCACCCATTGTTGATACTCATCGAAACTGCGGGCGCGTACGATAGTTTTGAAGGGGATCATGCGCTTTTGGGCTAGCTGATGCCCGAGCAATTCATGTTCGTAGGTAGGCGTAGGATGTAGCTGGCCTTTACCTTTACGGGTTAAATCGCGACGGCCCATGGTGTAACGCTCACGCTTAGGTGGCGTCAGCAGTTGGGGCAGGTCAATGTTCAGGCCCGTCGTCAGTTTCTGCACCACGCTAAAGGTAGGTGACACTTGATCATTCTCAATTTTAGACAGCGTTGAACGCGCAAGCCCTGTACGTTGGCTTACATCTTCCAGCGTCCATTGGTTAGCAAGACGAATTTGCTTGAGTCGTTCGCCCAGGCGCAGCGGTTCAACAAACGGTTTGCTTCCCGATGCAATACGCAGCGCGGCATGCTCTTCAGTAGTTGCGGTCATAAATCGTCACATTGGCTGCGTTAACGTGGGGCATTTGAATATAAATATGATACCACAGCTCAAACTCACTCCCATTAGCCAGGCCCAATAGAGTCGGGCCTTAAGGCACTTCGGCGAAGGGCAGACCAAGCAACGCTTTTAGATGCGCCTCGACACCACTGGCTAACGATTTTGGGTTATAGCCACCTTCAAGCACCGAAACAATGCGGTTATCGGCGTATCGTGTAGCGATTTCCATAGCAAGATGAGTGATCCAGTAAAAGTCTTCATCCTCCAAGCAAATGTCGCCCATTGGATCATCACGATGGGCATCAAAGCCTGCAGATATCATAACTAAATCTGGCTTAAAAGCATGCAAAGCGGGCATCCAATGGCTTTCGATAATGCGCCGGAACTCGGGCCCATCGGTGCCTGCTTCTAATGGCGTATTCACAACGTTTTGCCACTCACTGCGCAGATAGCGCCACGGATAAAACGGGTATTGGAAGCTTGTGCAAATAAGAATGTCAGGATCGTTTTTGAAAATATCAATCGTGCCGTTGCACTGGTGCACATCAAAATCCAGTATGGCAATACGCTTTGCACCATATTTTTCGCGGGCATGGGCTGCGCCAACGGCAATATTATTATAAAAACAGAAGCCCATCGCATCGCTGGCTTCCGCATGATGCCCAGGCGGCCTAACGGCACAAAACACATTATCTGCCTGGCACTTAAAAACCTGATCAACCCCTTTAATAACAGCGCCGGCAGCCATTCTAGCGGCTTGCAGGCTGTCAGGATTCATCATGGTATCGTCATCCAATGCGATGATGCCTTCTTTGGGTAAACACTTTTCCAGCGAGCGAAGATGACGCAAGGGGTGTACCCTGGCTAATGCCTCTTCACTCGCTTCTTTAGCGTCAGCCTGCATGGTCTGCTGTAGTAAACCAGCAAGCGATAGGTGGGCGCGAATAGCCTCCAGACGCTGTGGGCTTTCCGGATGCTCTGGCCCCATATGATGCAATGAGCAATCGGGGTGGGTAAGGTAGGCGGTAATCATTCAAGCGCTCCATTATTATTGATGACACCTTAATCGCCTCCAGGCCCTACGCGACAGTCTCAATAAGTCGTACAGCCGCTATTTATGTCAGGGGAGATCCCTTTGTGAGCACGCGCTTCTTACACCATTTTTTTCAACCTCGTACACTCGCGGTGTTTGGTGCCTCTGAAAAGCCCTCATCGCTGGGCGGTTTAGTGCTGAGAAACATTCAAGAGGGCGGCTTCAAAGGGTCGCTATGGGCCGTGAACTTGAAAGGCTATGCTCAGGTATTCGGAGTCCCGTGTGTTAGCCGCGTAAGTGAGCTGCCCGAAGTGCCCGACCTAGCCGTGGTGTGCTCACCTATTGAGGGTATACCCAGTTTAATTAAAAAGCTTGGGCAAGCAGGTGTCAAAGCCGCTCTGGTACTGTCTGGCGGTGCTTATCTGGATCGTGATAAGGGCAATAAAGGCTCTATCCGTGAAAGGATGTTGAGTGCGGCTCGCGTTTCGGGTATTCGGGTATTGGGTCCTGAATGCATGGGGCTGATTGTACCGGGCAAAAATCTTAATGTTTCTTACGCCAGTCAGCCGGTAAAAGCGGGGCGTGTCGCTTATTTGGGCCAGTCCGGCATGCTGGCCAATGCAATGATAGATTGGGCCGCTGGGCGAGATGTAGGCTTTTCGCATCTAATTACGGTTGGCGATAGCGTAGACGTTCTATTGCCGGATCTTATTGATTACGTTAATCAATACTCGCCAGCTCAGGCTATATTGCTACACCTCGAGCGGGTTAATGATGCCCAGCATTTTATGACGGCCGTGCGCGATGCATCGCGTAATCGCTTAGTGCTGGCGATAAAAAGCGGGCGCACGCCCGAATCTGACATTTCGGGCATGGCGCCAACGCCCGGCATTGCGAATCGCGATGTGGTATTTGATGCTGCCTTTGCCCGGGCTGGCGTTGTGCGCGTTGATGATTCTGATGAGCTGCTTGATGCACTAGAAACGCTTTCACGCATGAAACCCCTGAAGGGGGATCGCCTGGCCATTGTCTCGAACGGATTGGGGCCAGCCATGCTAGCTATCGATAAGCTGATTAGCGCTGGCGGTAAGTTAGCCGAATTTAGCGCTGAAACGCAGGCGGCGTTGCATCTTAGCCAGGTCGATATGAGTAAGCCGGGAGAGAACCCGGTGGATTTAGGCGGCAATGCGTCGCCAGAGCGATTTGTTCAAGCGCTAGAAATTGTCGCATCTGATGCCAATGTCGATGCCGTACTGGTCGTTCACGCGCCCACTCGTATGGCGCCATCGCTCGTCACGGCACAAGTGTTGATTGATAATCGTAAGAAGTTTCGTCGCAACTTACTGACCAGTTGGATGGGCCTAAAAGAAGCTCTGAATGCACGTCATATATGTAATTTAGCCGGAATCCCTACCTACATTTCACCGGAGAAAGCCGTTAAGGCCTTCATGCACATGGTGATCTACCAGCGTGTTCAGGCGCTGCTGCAGGAAATTCCGCCCAGCTTACCTTTTTCAACGAGCCCTGAAATACGCGCTCAGTGCCGCACGCTCATCAAGCAGGCAAAAGAACAGGGCCGGCAAACGTTAACTCACTCTGAAACTGCTCAAGTGCTTGAGGCATACGGTATTCCCACGGCACCCAGCGTGTATTTATCTAGCCCTGAAGAAGCGCTTGAAAAAGCCGTAAGCATTTCGGGAAGCAAAGCCCTCAAGGTTGTCCATGAAGGCAATTGCCGTCCTTATCGCTACCGTAAGCATCCGCATAAAATTTCTGCAGGCTTGTTGCAGGATTTAGAAACCCCAGAGCAGGTGGCTGAGGGTATTCGTCAGCTGGGCGATAAAGTCGCGGAAAAATTCCCGGAGTATGCGATCCGCGAATACTGTTTGCAGCCCATGCAGCGCGGCAAGCATTCCATGCAGATCTGCGCAGGAATTACCCGTGATCCGGTGTTTGGTCCCCTTATTGTCTTTGGTATCGGCGGTTATAAGGTCAATGTCTTGGCTGATCGCCAGGTAGCACTGCCGCCGCTGAACATGAGCCTAGCCGCCGACGTAGTGGGCAGAACGCATGCGGCCTCGTTAATCCGCGAACACTCCGCCGACCCTGAGCGGGATATACAGCATCTGTGCCAAATGCTGGTTAAATTATCGCAGATGGCGTCAGATCTTAGCGATCTACGCGGGCTTGAAGTGAATCCGCTAATACTTAATCGCGATGGTATGATCGCCGTTGATTTCGCAATGGATCTAGGTACGCCGTCGCGCTTTGCGATCATGCCTTATCCAGAAGAACTACGTGAATGGATGACGCTAAAAAATGGCTGGAAGGTCGAGGTCAGGCCTATTCGTGCTGAAGATGCGCATTTAATTACCACGTTCCACCGCCAGCTTTCAGAAGAGAGCATTCGCTTTCGCTACTTCCACAATAAATCCAATTTAACGCAGCGTGATTTGTCGATTTTGTCGCATATCAATTACGACCGCCAGATGGCCTTTATCGCTGAATATTTAGGTGAAGACGATAACAAAGAGATGCTTGGCGTGGCGCGGGTGTGGAACGACCCTGACAATATTCGTACCGAGTTTTCAATCATCATTCGTGATGACCTGCAGGGGCTCGGCATTGGCAGCCTGTTAATGAAGAAGATGATCGACTACTGCACTAACATCGGCACCCTGGAAATGATCGGCAAAATCATGGTCGATAACCATCCGATGCGGGCCTTGATGAAACACTTAGGTTTTAAATGCCGTTACAACATGGAAGAGCAGGTGATTGATGCCGTGCTACGCCTCAATGAACCTGAAAGTGAGTGGCAGCGGCATCGCCTTGAGAGCCTGCCAGACTAACCGCGAAAAGGCCTGCAGCTAGCTCTGTAGGCCTTTTGAACACTGTTTTATGTACTTGGCTAGTTAAGGCGCTAAGCGAAAGCGGCTCCACTCATGGCTATCGCGACGCTCAAACCGCAGCCGGTCGTGCAAACGGCTGGGCTGGCCTTGCCAAAACTCGATCATGTCAGGTGCTACGCGGTAGCCGCCCCAGTGAATTGGGCGCGGTATATCTTGTCCGTCGTAGGCTTGTTCAAAGCGCTTTTGACGCTCTTCAATCCAGTTACGCCCTGGAATCACAACGCTTTGCGTAGCAATCCAGGCACCAAGCTGGCTCCCGCGCGGGCGGCTGGCAAAATACTCATCTGACTCTTCGGTGGGTATCCGCTCAACGAGTCCTTCGATACGGACTTGCCGGGAAAGTGATGGCCACCAAAACGTCATCGCCGCGTAGGGCACATTGCTTAACTCACTACCCTTATGGCTATGGTAGTTGGTGAAAAACACCATTCCGCGTTCATCAAAGCCTTTTAACAGCACTACCCGTGCGTGAGGCCTGCCTTGGCTATCCACACTCGCCAGCGTCATGGCATTGCCATCCTGGCCTTCTTTTTCCAGGGCGAGAGTGAACCATTCATCAAATAGTACAAAAGGATCGTTGGGTGCCAGCGACTCATCTAGCCTGCCGCCTTCATAATCACGCCTAATATCGGCTATGTTACGTGTCATCGAATGACTCTCCCTTGAATTTCATCCATGGTCGCCGGTTTCACCTCAAAGCTCAAACCGCTACTCTCGATTCTCAAAGAATTTAGAGCGATCCACTTGGCTTTCGCCAGCAAGTGAGTACAGCGTTATTTTTGATAGAACTGTTAATAGAATTATTTTTGGCGCAACTGCCGGCTACGAAAACGCGCATAGCCCATACAGCCCGCAAACAGGGCAAGCGAAACGATGGCTTCCGAAATGCCACGAAAGCTTTGCCCTGGAACGCTTGCCAGCATGACACCTTGAGTGAAATAGAGCAGGCTGACGAACGCAAGCCATGCGTGTCCACGCGCCCGCCGGCCAATAATCGAAGGTAAGAACAGCACAAGAGGAAGCACAAAAGCCACGACAGGGCGCCAGTTGAATTCATCGCCCTGTACTAAAAAGCTTCGATAAATAACTAATACCAGCAAGATGGCACTACTGATTAGCACCAGCTGGCGGCTTTTTAGCGTGAGCTTATCTAATCCATGACGTGCCTCGATATCTTCCAGCCACTGCCTCATAAAGCATTCTGCCGCATGACATCCAACGCTAACGCAAGTCGAGCCAGCCGTTTTCCCTGTGCAACGCAAAGCGCGCGCTCATGCGCATCAACAGAGTGATCGCTGCGAGCTCCAGCTAGGTGGCTCGCACCATAGGGCGTTCCGCCCGTGCGTGTCTCTAATAGCACTGTTTCGCTATACGGCACACCCGCGTAAACCATGCCATGATGCAGCAAAGGCACCAACATCGTCAGCAATGTGCTCTCCTGACCGCCATGTAGGCTTGAGGTTGATGTGAATGCGCAGGCAGGTTTATCAATCAGTGCACCGTTCATCCATAGGCTGCTAGTGGAATCGATAAAATACTTAAGCGGCGCCGCCATGTTGCCAAATCGCGTTGGGCTGCCCAGTGCCAACGCGCTGCAGTTGCGCAGATCGTCTAGATCAGCATAGATCGCGCCCTCAACAGGAATTTCGGGATCAACGGCTTCACAGGTTGTTGAAACCGGTGCCACAGTGCGCAAACGTGCCTGAATACCGGGTACGCTTTCTACGCCGGCTGCGATTTGCTGCGCCATGGTGGCGGTAGCGCCGGAGCGAGAGTAGTAGAGAACCAAAACGTATGGGGTCATATCACTCATCATCATTCCTGAATAAGGTCATAAAAGCGGTCTTGGTAAATACAGATAAGCCTATCTGTCCTATGGTACCAGAGCTACCGGCAATGCTGGGTAGGAGGCAAGCGCAGTTCGTGTACCTGGACGGCGCAAGTAAACCCAGGCACGAGTGCCGTCCTCAAGAGTTATAGTCCTACGATCGTAGCGTACGCCCAGTCGTTCATAGCGGTCTAGGCGGCGCAATTCAGCGGCGTCTATAGTGAGTAGCAGCCCATTGACTTGACTCCCGGGCTGGGACGAAAGGTCGAGACCATTGCGCTGATAACCCACAAGCACGGCGTCTTCAGGAGAGCCGAAACTCCCCATGACGGCCAGGCGCACCGGAGCATAGCGCAGCGTACCGTATACAAAGACCTGATGGATGCGCTGCTCGATGTCGTCTAGATCGTCTGGGCGATCATAAAACCATGGGCTGAGCATGGTTAGCCACAGCCATCCTGCCATGCCCACAATCCCCACACCGCTGCCGATCGCTAGGCGTTTCAACCAAACTGTTTTAGCCAAAACAGAGTGCCTCTCACTGAATGGTAAATAAGTGCAGGCATAGCTTGGCGCTCTGAATAGATGATGACAAGCCCTATGTTATCGACTTATTTAATATGTTTAAGCACAGTCTTCGAGTTTGTTAGGATAGTCATTAGACCCTGTCAGAGGAGCCTGCAATGAATCAGCCACTTCGTGATGATATGGATTTTCGAGCTCTCGTCGGTGATGTTAGGCCGCTACCGGCAAGTAACCGCGCCGATCCTACTGCTCATCGTCAATGTCCTTCTGACGCTCAGCTGGCACGGCGTGAGTGGGCAGAAGAAGAGCGAGGAGCGCGCAATTTTTTATCCGACGACTTTGTCGACCTGCTTCCTCCTTTTGATCCTATCGAGTATCGCCGTGAGGGCATACAGCAGGGCGTTGTCGATAAATTAAAGCACGGCGGTTATAGCGTTCAGTCCCAGCTCCATCTGCTCAGGCGTCCTTTAAGCGAGTGTCGGCGGCTGCTTTTTCCTTTTATTCAGGAAGCCTATGCCCACGATTTACGCTCGGTGCTGATCGTGCATGGCCGCGGGCGTGAGATTGATAGTCCGGCTAACGTTCTGCGCTCTTATCTTGCCAAGTGGCTCAGCCAATTTGAGGAAGTGCAGGCGTATGTATCAGCCCAGCCGTCTGAAGGAGGGCTAGGCGCCACGTGGGTAATGCTGCGTAAAAGCGATCGCGCTAAAGCCAATAACCGCGAGCGCCAGCAAAAGAGACGTGGCTAATTGAATTCGATTCATCACAAGATGCTATTATTGTAACATTAATCCATTTTAAGCCATTAATGTCCTTATTTTAGATCTTTAAAAACTGATGGCTTGATATTAATTGATTTACTTAATAATCATGCTTCATAATGTACTATATTTAGACCATAGCAGATATTTTTTTCAACTATGTTCTCTTAAGAGCATCTTATGATGACTGAAAATAAATCACCCGCCGCGATTGCTGAAACGTTAGGGGAGCGCCTAAAGCAGGCGCGCCTCAATCATGACATGACGCAAGCAGAAGTAGCAGCTCTAGCGGGTTTATCCAGAAAAGTGGTGCTGAATGCTGAAAAGGGAAAAATCCAATTAGAAGGACTGGTAGCCATCATGATGGCTCTCGATATGACGGCCCAGCTAGAGCACTTTTTACCACCACAAACTATTTCACCACTGCAGCTTTCCAAGCTACAGAGCAAGCAGCGTCAGCGTGCCTCTGGCCAGAGAAAAACCAAGGATGAGGAGCCGCTTGAATGGTAATGGAAGTTATCAACGTCAGCTATCTCGACCGCTACGTAGGGGCAGTGAGTTTCGATACTCGTACCGGCGTTGGTGCCTTTGAATACGATGGCGCCTTTATTAACGACGGCGTTGAGCTTTCTCCTATTAAAATGCCACTTGGCAAAAAAATATTCAGCTTTCCTGAGCTCAATATTGAAACCTTCAAGGGCCTGCCAGGACTCATTGCCGACTCACTGCCCGATGACTTTGGTAATGCCGTGCTTAATGCATGGGTGGCCAGCAAAGGCGGGCAGGCTGGCGATATTACGCCGCTGCAAAGGCTGCAATATACCGGCAAGCGGGGCATGGGAGCGCTGGAGTATTCGCCCGCCACGAAATTAAAAAGTCTCAATGCCTCCGCTCACGTTGAAATAGCCACCTTAGTCGGCATTGCGCAGGAAATACTCGATAGCCGATCAACCTTTTCCGTTGAGCTTAACAAAGACGGCCAGGAAGACAGAGAAGCCATGATGGCACTACTGTCTGTCGGAATGAGTGCTGGAGGCGCTCGTCCTAAAGCGGTTCTGGCGTTTAATCAGGATTTCACCCAAGTGCGCTCGGGACAAACACGCGTACCGGATGGGTTTGCTCACTTTCTAATGAAGTTTGATGGTGTCAGTGAGCATAATAAAAATCGTGAGACGTTTGGCGACCCGCTAGGCTATGGTGCCATGGAGTACGTTTATCACCTGTTAGCGAAAGCCTGCGGCATTGAGATGATGCCTTGTAAGCTGATTAATGAAGGTCCGCGGCGTCACTTTATAACGCAACGGTTTGATCGAATCGGCAATCGTAAACTGCACGTACAAACCCTGAACGGCATAGCCCACGTTGACTATAAAAAACCAGGCTCATTCTCATACGCTGAATTATTTGGTGTGGCGAGACAGCTACAGCTTTCTGCCGCAGATGCCGAACAGCTCTTTAGACGCATGGTTTTTAATATAGTGGCTAGAAACCATGATGATCATGCGAAAAATTTTGCATTTATGCTGAAAGGGGGAGCCTGGTCACTTTCACCAGCCTATGACCTTGCTTACAGCTACAAACCGGGGAGCCCGTGGGTGAACAGCCACTGGATGAGCCTCAATGGTAAGCGCGACCATTTCTCTCGCAGTGACCTTTATTCGCTAGAAAGGCTGAGCCCTTTGTTTACCCGCAAAAAAATCAACGCCATGATTGATGAAACCATTGCACACGTTGCCCAGTGGCGAAAGCTTGCCGGCGAACACGGCGTGCCGGAATCATTGATAGACGAAGTGGCGTCAAACCTTAGGCTCGCGCTTTAAAATCAAAAAAAACGGCAAAGGCGCTGGGCCTTTGCCGGCTGATACTCAATGTTACTTGCTGGCAACTAAGCGGCGTTCAAACAACGCCTGGCGCTCTTCAACATCCGTTTGATAACGAACGCTAAAAGCATTCAGCGCACGCAAGGCATCTTCTGGATGCTGGTCGTCGCGCAGGGCCATTGACGTAAAGCCACAGCGGCGCATGTAGTCCAATTGATCAACCAAGACATCGCCGACGGCACGCACTTCACCTGCGTAGTGAAAGCGCTCACGCAGCAATCGAGCGACCGTGTAGCCGCGCCCGTCGGTAAAGGCAGGAAAATCAATCGCAATGGCCGCCACACTGCCGATCTGCTCACTCAGCGCGGGGGTTAATTCGGTATCACTGGTAAGCAGCGGCGCCAGTTCAGCATCTTCTTGATTCGCTTGCCATAGCGCCAGCGGTACAAACGCAGGGCGCTGTTCAGGCAAGGTATCGGTGTCATAGGAGACGCACCAGGCGTTCTCGGCCGCTAGCTCGCCATTCACAATTAAATGATCAGCGTGCACCGGCGTCTGCTCTAGCACCTCCGCCTCATCATTGAGCGCGTCTGTCGTTGGGGTGCTTTTATTTGGCATGCTCTTATTTGGCATAAACATGCTCCTTGAAGGGTTTTAGGCCAATACGACGGTAAGTATCTAAGAAGCGCTCGTCTTCATGGCGCTGGTCCACATAGACCGCCAATACTTTTTCGACCACGTCAGGTACATCTTGGCGGAAGAATGAAGGGCCCAAAATTTTTCCCAGCGAGGCATCGTCGGTAGAGTTACCGCCAATCGATATCTGATAGTACTCTTCACCCTTTTTATCGACGCCCAAAATACCGATATGGCCGACATGGTGATGCCCGCAGGCATTCATGCAGCCAGATATATTCAGATCCAGAGGGCCAAGGTCATACAAGAAATCCAGGTCTTCAAAACGTTCCTGCAGCGCTTGTGCGATAGGAATAGACACTGCGTTGGCTAAGCTGCAGTAGTCGCCGCCTGGGCAGCAAATAATATCGTTGAGCGTTCCTACCGTAGGGTTCGCCATGCCGAGCGCGTCTAGCTCTTGCCAAAGCGCCTGCATTTCATCGACAGGAACATCGGACAGCACTAAGTTCTGTTCATGCGTCACGCGCACTTCGCCAAAGCTGTAGCGGTCAGCCAAATCTGCGACGGCTTCCATCTGATCAGCGGTGACGTCACCCGGGGCATGCTCTCGGCGTTTAAGCGACAACGTCACCGCTTTATAACCAGCCACCTTGTGATTAGTGACGTTGTTGGTCACAAAGCGCGCAAAACTGCGATTATCCGCGCGCAGGCGATCAAAATCTTCAGTGGCTGAGGCGGCTACTGGACGGCGATCAGGCTCAGGGAAGTGGTCTTTAGCGGCGTCGACAGCGGCTTGATTAAGCGTTTGGGGGCCGTCTTTTAAGTGCGCCCACTCTTCATCTACCCGGCGGCGGAATTCATCAATCCCAAGCGCTTTAACGAGAATTTTGATCCGCGCTTTGAACTTGTTGTCGCGCCGGCCGAACTGATTGTAAACCCGTACACAGGCTTCCAGATACGTCAGCAAGTGCTGCCAAGGCAGGTCTTCACGCACTACGTCAGCAATCATGGGCGTTCGGCCTAAGCCGCCACCGGCCAATACTTTAATGCGCAGTTCACCCTCGGCGTTGTACCAAAAGCGCAGACCAATATCATGCACTTGAATCGCTGCGCGGTCTTGCGCTGCACCGCTAACCGCGATTTTAAACTTACGGGGCAAATAAGCGAATTCGGGGTGCAGGGTAGACCACTGGCGGATTAGTTCGCACCAGGCGCGCGGATCTTCCACTTCATCATTGGCGATACCCGCGAACTGATCGCTGGTCGTGTTACGAATGCAGTTGCCGCTCGTTTGAATCGCGTGCATCTGAACCTTGGCGAGATCGGCCAAGATATCCGGCACATCTTCGAGAGCCGGCCAGTTCAGCTGTAAATTTTGACGCGTGGTAAAATGGCCGTAGCCACGGTCATAGCGGCGAGTAATCTCAGCCAGGGCACGCAGCTGATGGCCAGCCAGCATGCCATAGGGAATTGCAATGCGCAGCATTGGCGCATGCCGTTGAATATAAAGGCCGTTTTGCAACCGTAACGGACGGAACTCTTCTTCGCCCAAACGCCCAGCGCGATAGCGTTCCATTTGGTCGCGAAACTGAGCGACACGCTCATCAACCAGCGTTTGGTCGTGAATATCATAACGGTACATGTGGCACGATCCTGCTAAAAAGCGAAATGGTCACGTTGAGACGGGGGTTAGCGTAGTACCACCTTAACGCGGGCGTCATATTCTACAAAAGAATATATAATTATCTTTTTAGTTCTAAAAGCTATTTAAAATCCATTGAGGCCCAGCGACGGCGCTGCCAGACCCACACAAATCCGATCGAGTTAACCAGCCGGTATAATAACTGCACCAGCCATACACCCAATAGGCCATGTCCTAAGCCAATACCAACCCACCAGGCCAGCGGTAGAAAAAACAACCACTGCATACCCAGGGTTAGAATCATGACAGTACGTTGAGCGCCAGCGCCCATTAACGCCTGAGCAAGCACCAGCGCCGCCGCATCCATAACGATCATCACACCGGTTAGCTGAAGCGGCACGGCGCCCATTGCGATGAGTTCTGGGCTGCTAAAGAAGGCGCTAAGTATCTTTTCAGGCATTAGCAGCATAGGCAGCGCCAACAATAACAGCAGCAACCAGGCCACGCGAAGCGCATCCAGACCCCACTGATGCGCTTCGCGCTGGGCATCTCGCCCTAGGGCTTCGCCCACTAAGCTCATCGCAGCAACGCCGATGCCGACACCCGGTAAAATCAGCAGGAGCGATAGATTAATTAGGACATGCCCAACGGCAACGCTAGCGGTGCCTAGCTGACTTAATAGCCAGAATAAAACGGCATAGCCCGCAGCGAACCAAAGCTGCTGGATAGAATGCGGTATGGCTAATGCGAGCGTTGAGCGTAGCGTGGCGAAGCTAGGCAGACATGTCAAAAAATGCGTATTGAATGCACTTTTCAAGCTAATCCGGCTCCACACTACCAAGCCGACAAAAAGCGATAGGGTCGTGCCTGCACCGGCACCGCTGGCCCCCATTTGCGGCAGGCCGGCAACGCCGTAGATCAGGCCCGCACTCGCGACGACATTCAGCAGGTGCACCGCCACAATAATCTGCAAATAAAGCTGCGTCTGCTGGCGACCATTCCAGTAGCCACGAAAACATAGCGTTAGCGCAATGGCCGGTAACGAGATGACCCGCCAACGGAAGTAGTTAACGGCAACCTCATGTACATCCAGCGCCGAGGTGATAAAGCCAATTAAAAGAGGCGCCTGCCACCATGCCAATATCGATAGCGGAAGCGTCACAGCAGCGCCTATCATTAACCCTGACTGCAGCGGATGGTAGCGTTCTGTGGCAGATACGTCGGCGCGCTGAGCCGTCTGTGACTGCACGCTAGAGGAGAGGCCAAAGACAACAGCGGTGAGCATAAACATCGCGTAGCCGCCAACGCCAACACCGGCCAATGCGACTTCACCCAGCCGTCCTACAAGCGCCGCGTCGATCAAGTTGAGCACGCTTTGTGACAGCATGCCCAACATAATCGGCAGGGCTAGGCGAATTACCTTACCGTGACGGCGAGTGACAAACAGACCCATCGATGCCAATCAGCTTGGGTCGTAGGAAAGCACCGGTGAAAGCCAGCGCTCCATCTCCTCAAGCGGCATGGGCTTACGGGCAGCGATTGCCTCAACCTGGTCACGGGTGATTTTGCCGGTCGAGAAATACTTGGACTGCGGATGAGCAAAGTACCAGCCCGCAACAGCGGCAGCAGGCCACATAGCAAAGCTTTCAGTTAATGCTAGGCCGGTATTCTCAGTCGCATTGAGCATTCTAAACAGCGTGGCTTTCTCAGTATGGTCAGGGCAGGCCGGGTAGCCGGGAGCAGGGCGAATACCCTGGTATTTCTCAGCAATTAACGCATCGTTATCTAACACTTCTTCTGGCACATAGCCCCAGAACTCCTTACGTACACGCTCATGCATACGTTCGGCAAAAGCTTCTGCGAGTCGATCCGTTAATGCCTGGACCATAATCGCGTTATAGTCGTCACCCGCCGCCCCATAGGCTTTAGACAGCTCATCGACACCGTGGCCGGCGGTCACCGCGAAGCCGCCAATCCAGTCGGCTTTGCCGCTTTCCTTGGGGGCGATAAAGTCAGCCAAGCTGTAGCAAATGCCGTCGCGGCCTTTTGTGGTTTGCTGGCGAATATGATGGAGGCGCTCAACGACCTCGCTGCGCGACTCGTCGGCATAAACCTCAATCACGTCATCGTCAACGCTATTGGCAGGCCAAAGCCCGATAACGCCCCGTGCCTGCACGCGCTTTTCATCGATTAGCTTGCGCAACATGCTTTTCGCGTCTTCAAACAGGTTACGAGCAGCTTCACCAACAACGTCATCATTGAGAATCTTGGGATACTTACCCGCGAGCTGCCAGCTCATGAAGAAGGGCGTCCAGTCGATAAACGCTACAAGCTCTTCGAGATCATAGTTATCGAATGTTTTTAATCCGACCATCGTGGGTTGAGCGGGCGTATGGTTGCTCCAGTCAGTGCGAAAGCGTCGCTTGCGTGCTTGGGTATAATCGAGGTCTGCCGCTTTAGGGCGGCGCTTAGCGTTACGCTCACGAACTTTTTCATACTCTTCGCGAATTTCAGCCACATAGGTGGGCTTTTGAGCAGAAGAGAGCAGCCGCCCCGCGACGCCTACTGCGCGCGAGGCATCGGTGACATAAATGACCGGGTGCTCATATTGAGGCTCAATTTTGACCGCTGTGTGGGCCTTAGATGTCGTTGCACCACCAATCAGCAGCGGTAAATCCATGCCGCGTCGCTGCATTTCTTTAGCCACACTAACCATTTCATCCAGCGACGGCGTAATGAGACCGGAAAGGCCGATAATATCGGCGTTATGATCTTTCGCTGCCTGCAAAATTTTATCGGCGGGCACCATCACGCCAAGATCAATCACTTCGTAGTTATTACACTGCAGCACCACGCCGACAATGTTTTTGCCAATATCGTGAACATCGCCTTTTACCGTCGCCATCACGATCTTGCCTTTGGCTTTCACCTTTTCGCTTTTTTCGGCTTCAATAAAAGGAATCAGATAAGCCACTGCCTGCTTCATCACCCGCGCGGACTTAACGACCTGGGGCAAAAACATTTTCCCGTCGCCGAAGAGGTCGCCAACGACATTCATACCGTCCATTAACGGACCTTCGATGACTTCGATAGGGCGCTCGGCCTGACTACGAGCTTCTTCAGCATCGCCTTCTATATAAACCGTAATACCTTTCACAAGCGCGTGTTCAATACGCTTATTGACCGGCCAGCTACGCCATTCAAGGTCTTCTTTTTTGGGCCCGCCGCTACCGTCCCCTTTAAACTTATCGGCAATATCGAGCAGGCGCTCAGTACCGTCGCTGCGGCGGTTTAACACCACATCTTCAACCGCATCGCGCAGCTCTGCAGGCAAGTCGTCGTAAACGGCTAGCTGGCCCGCATTGACGATGCCCATGCTGAGACCCGCGCGGATCGCATGATAGAGAAACGCCGAGTGAATCGCTTCGCGCACCGCATTATTGCCGCGAAACGAGAACGAGACGTTGGAAACGCCGCCTGAAATCATGGCGTGGGGCAGGTTGTCACGAATCCATTGAGTAGCTTCAATAAAGTCGACCGCGTAGTTATTGTGCTCTTCAATACCTGTCGCGATCGCAAAAATATTAGGATCAAAAATAATGTCTTCAGCAGGGAAGCCAATCTCATCCACCAGTAAACGATAGGCACGCTGACAAATTTCCGTTTTACGCGCAAAAGTATCCGCCTGGCCTTCTTCATCAAAGGCCATTACCACGATAGCAGCGCCAAAACGCCGGCATTTGGTCGCCTGTTCGCGGAAGGCGGCCTCTCCCTCTTTTAATGAAATGGAGTTAACGACCGCCTTGCCTTGGACGCACTTCAGGCCTGCTTCGATGATCTCCCACTTGGAGGAGTCGATCATAATAGGCACACGGGCGATATCGGGTTCACCGGCAATTAGATTAAGAAAGCGCTCCATGGCTTCCTTAGATTCAAGCATGCCCTCGTCCATGTTGATATCAATCACCTGAGCGCCGTTCTCTACCTGCTCAAGGGCGACTTCTAACGCCGTGGTAAAATCTTCTTCAACAATCAACCGCTTAAAACGTGCCGAACCGGTGACGTTAGTACGCTCGCCAACGTTAACGAATAACGAGTCGGCTTGAATATTGAACGGCTCAAGCCCTGATAAACGGCAGGCATGGCTAAGCTCGGGAACAACGCGGGGCGCCATATGGCGTACGGAGTCGGCAATGGCGCGAATATGGTCTGGCGTTGAACCGCAGCAGCCGCCAATGATGTTGACCATGCCGCTGGCAGCGAACTCACTGACAATCTCAGACATCTCCTCAGCCGTCTGATCATACTCGCCAAACTCGTTGGGAAGCCCAGCATTGGGGTGCGCCGAAACGAAGGTATCGGCCTTCTTGGAGAGTTCCTCCACATAAGGGCGCAGCTCCTCAGCACCTAGCGCGCAGTTTAGTCCTACGGAAAGCGGCTGAGCGTGGCGCACCGAGTTCCAAAACGCTTCGGTGGTTTGGCCCGAAAGCGTGCGCCCAGAGGCGTCTGTGATGGTGCCCGAAATCATCACTGGCAGTCTTTCACCACGATCATCGAATAGCTCTTCGAGCGCATAAATGGCCGCTTTTGCGTTGAGTGTATCGAAGATCGTTTCGATCATAATCAGGTCAGCGCCGCCGGCAATAAGTGCTTCAGCAGCCTCATAGTAATTTTCGCGCAGCGCATCAAAGGTTACGTTGCGCTTGGCGGGATCATTAACATCTGGCGATAGAGAAGCCGTGCGCGACGTAGGGCCTAGCACGCCAGCAACATAGCGGGGCACGCCGGTTTCAGCCGCGACCGCATCGCAGACCTGGCGCGCCAGGCGTGCCGATTCGTAGTTAAGCTCTACGACCAGCGCTTCCATACCGTAATCAGATTGTGACAGCTGGGTACTGTTGAACGTATTGGTCTCAATAATATCAGCACCGGCCTCAAGATAGTCGCGATGAATTCGCGTGACTAAATCGGGGCAGGTGAGCGCTAGTAAATCGTTATTGCCTTTGAGATCCGAGGGCCAATCGCTGAATCGTTCTCCACGAAAATCTTCCTCACTCAGCGAGGCATTCTGCAGCATGGTACCCATGCCGCCGTCCAGAATCAGGATGCGTTGGGTAAGGCGCTGCGTGAGGGTTGCGATCAAAGCACTATCAGCCATGGCAGGGGGAATTCTCCAGCGTCACAGTCGTCAAAGGGGATGTTGTTATCGTCGGAAAAGCAGCATCAGTGGTTAAGCGGCGCATAATGATAACAAAAGGCAGTACAAAAGGCCCCTCTAGGAGCCGCCAGACAATGCCGGTGGGACAGACAGGTGATCATCTACCGACAAAAGTAGTCTTTTAAATAGCCTACTAAATTACTCGGGATTGTGTCAGAGCGGTGTTTTGCTTACCATAGTAACAAATGACATGTGAAGTGGTTCAGTCATTAGGCTTAGCCACTACCACGGGAGGAAGACACCCCTCATGACCACGACTAGCGAAAAAAACACCAGCGTCGATACTCAAGGTATCGATATCACTGATAGTGCTCAGGAATATCTCTCCGAGTTGCTTGAAAAGCAAAACGTAGAAGGTATTGCAGTACGCATCTTCATTACCCAGCCGGGCACGCCGTACGCGGAAACCTGCCTGGCTTACTGCCGCCCCGGTGAAGAAGAACCCACCGATGTCACGCTGGAACTCGCGAAAATAAACGTTTTTCTCGATAAGAACAGCCTGGCCTTTCTGGAAGAGGCGGTCGTCGATTTTAACGCGGACCGCATGGGCGGCCAGCTGACGATCAAAGCACCGAACGCCAAAATGCCCAAGGTTAACGCAGATAGTCCGCTTGAAGACCGTATTAACTACGTTCTTTACAGCGAGATTAATCCCGGCCTGGCAGCACACGGTGGTGAGATAAAGTTAATAGAGCTAACCGAGCAGCAATACGCGGTCTTAGCTTTCGGCGGCGGCTGCCAGGGCTGCTCAGCGGTTGATTTAACGCTGAAAGATGGGGTGGAGAAAACCTTGATGGAGCGCATTCCGGAGCTTGCCGGCATCCGCGACGTCACCGACCACTCTGATACCACCAACGCCTATTATCAGTAATATGGCAGCAATAGGCTGAAGCCGCTGTCATTGATTTATTGATAATCTATCGTTGTTGAGCAAAACACCCAGCCCCTGTGCTGGGTGTTTTCGTGAGCATGGGAGCAAAATGGCCTATCAGCGTTCTGGTAACCCTGATTGAGGCGTTTTATCAGCAAGCGATGCTGGCAACTCCGTTAGTTGTTGCTGTAACGCCTCCATCCGGCTCCAAAGCTTTTCTTGCCACTCTTGTTGGAGCACGGCCTCGTTCTGCGCATGCTGCTGGGCCTGCTGCTTTAGTGCTGTTTGAGCCTGGTTTAGCTGCTCCGTTAACGCTTGGTGCTGCTTCGTTAGCGTGGTGATTTGCTGCTCATGCTCGCTCACCTGCTGTTCTCGCTCACCGGCATCTAGCTGCGTTTGGTGAAGGGCCTGCTGCTTAACGTTTAATTCTTCGCTTAGCGCCTCTATACGTTGCTGGCTCTGAGCAAGGCGTTTTTGAAACGCCTTTTCCTCCTGGGTACGTGTTTGCTGTGCCGCATCTAGCATCGCCATAAGCCTGTCCTCAGCGGCTTCGTGGCGCTGCTCTTCTTGTCCAAGACGCTGCTCTGCGGCTGAACGCTGCTGGTTAAGCTCGTCCGCCTGAGCATGCGCATTCTCTTCTGCCTGCACCACCAATTGCTGATGCGCTTGTTTTAGCTGAACGCCTTCACCTCGCGCCGCTTGGGCTAGCTGTTGCCAGTGATGCTCGTTTGTCTGACTGGCCGCCAACTCACGATTGAGCGCTTCCATGCGCTGCTCAACGTGACGTAGATGTTCTGCGAGGGCGCTTTCACGCTGCTCGGCATCCGCCGCTTGTCGACCGGCTTCTTGTTCTGCCTGCTGCGCGGCCTCTACCTGTCGGTTGGCTTCTTCGCGGTAATGCACTAGCGCTTGATTTGCGGCTTCTTGAGCTTCTTGCCATAGCTGACTAGCCGCCGTCACCACAGCTTCGGGTACGCCCTTGGGCGGGGGAACATCGCGATTTTGTTCGCGCTCGTTGCGCCATAGCCTGAAGTGCTCACTAATTGTCGTAAAGCTACCCGTGCCTAAGACATCGCGGATGCGCTGTACGCTGGGATTGTCGCCACGCGTCAGCAGCACATCTATGGCTTGCTGCACATCGCTGTACTGAATGCCGTTGCGGGCCATCGAGCTTTCCTTTTTAGCTAAATTCGTATTCCTATTGTCGTGATAATTTACATAAAAGGCAATTATTACATATTACATTTTACGTAATATTATTTATTTATCGGTGTATAAATTCAAGATTACACGTATTATCTTGAATTTATACACCGATAGATGCAGACTTTGCCCATAGTCATCTAGCAATTGCATAGCCAAAGAGAAGGGGATTATTCAATGCCAGATAGACAGCCTCTTGCCGAAGCAGAATTTATAACGCTTAACAAAGTGTTAACAGCTGAGCCTGCTGGCGGCAGGATTGCTGCTAAAAATGATGCCCAGGCAGTCATGGCATGGCTTAAGGAATACGAAGATAGCAGCCAAACGTTTAAGGCGTATCGGCGTGAATCTGAGCGGCTATTGCTTTGGTTAAGCAGCCAAGGGCTCACGCTGCCTGATATAAATCGTGAAACGCTACATCGTTTTGAAGCATTTCTTGCCGATCCTCAGCCCAGCGAACAGTGGGTTGGCCCTTCAAAGCCACGCGTGCACCCAGCATGGCGCCCGTTTCGCGGCCCGCTATCACCACCTAGCCGGCGCCAGAGTTTAGTCATACTGCAAGGAATGTTTAGCTGGCTGGTGGAAGCAGGCTGGGTTAGCCATAACCCGTTTCGCTTGATGCGCGACAAATCAAGACGCTTGAACAATCAGACCCCGCGCATTGAGCGCTATTTGGAAAGCGAGCTATGGGCGTGGCTATGGCACTGGCTGAACATACCGTTAGAGAACGGCAAAAATAGCCGCATTCATTTTGAACAGGCAAGACAAAAGTTCATATTTGGCTTTGCCTATTTACTTGCACCACGCATTAGTGAAATGGCCGATGCCCGCATGGGTGATTTTCAACGCAGCGAAGGGCGCTGGTGGTGGTCCGTGGTGGGTAAAGGCAACAAAGTAGCGCGCATCCCGCTACCTGATGACATGCGGGCATGCCTGCACCAATGGCGCCAAGCGATTGGCTTGCCTGAGCAGACTAGCGAGCTGGAAGCTGTAGCACCGGTGCTGCGCTCACTGGATGGGCAACGCGGCCTTGGCCACAACCAGCTTTATCGCCTGATTCGCGCCACGTTCCAAAAGGCGGCGGATGCGCTTGAAGATCAAGGTGGCGAGCCTGTGCACGTTGCCGCACTGCGCCGGGCGACACCACACTGGTTACGACATACCTCTATCACTCACCAAGCCCAGTCAGGTATTAGCCTAAGGCATTTAGCGGAAAGCGCCCGCCACGCTCGCTTAGAAACAACCTCACGCTATTTGCATAGTGAAGACAACGAGTGGCATCGCGAGCAGCAACGGCATCGATTACCGCACCCGCACGGTAATTCAGATACCAATGACTCCCTCAAGCCGCCGCTGAGTCGTTATAATAAGCAGGTTGATAATCTCTAAATGAGAGCATTTAAGCAGGCAATCCCTATTTAGAAGGACATACCATGAGCACTTCCAGCGCCGAGTTGGCCCAGCAAGAGCTGATTGAAGATTTCGAGATATTCGATAATTGGATGGATCGCTATCAATACATTATCGATATGGGCAAGCAGCTAACTGACTTCCCTGATGAATGGAAAATCGAGGAGCTTAAAATACAAGGCTGCCAGTCAAATGTATGGATGCGCCATGAAGAGCAGGGCGATAAGCTGATTTTCAAAGCAACGTCGGATGCCGCCATTGTCTCTGGCCTTATTGCGATACTGCTGCGCATTTACAGTGAACGAACGGCGGCTGAAATTCGCGCTACTGAGCCTCACTTTTTGGCCGACTTAGGGTTGGATAAACATCTTTCGCCCACGCGCAGCAATGGCTTGCACTCCATGCTAGAAAGAATTTATCTGGTTGCGCAGCAAAAATAGCTGTAAGAAGAATTGCTTAGCGGGGAGGGTGCTCACAGCATGAGTCATCGTCCTCGCGGCAAAGTTGCTCACTTCGCCCCCCAGGAACAGGGTCCATGCCGCCTGCGTGGCCAGGATGGCATTTAACGATACGCTTAATTGCCATCCAGCCGCCGGCAAGGGGGCCGTGCACCTGAATAGCCTCAATTGTGTAAGATGAGCAGCTAGGCCAGAAACGGCAGCGAGGGCCTAGTAGCGGGCTAAGCGTATACTGATAGACTCTCACCAAGCCAATCATTACTTTCATTAACGCCCAGCGCGGGCCTGATCGCAGTGCTGATTTCCAGCTTGCCATTGCTAAGACTCGTGTTTTTTACCGTACAGTTGATCAGGGTCAATTAACGGCGTACTGGTAATTACGGCCTGATTTTTATCTATCGCAATATAGAAGCAGCTGCGACGACCGGTGTGGCAGGCAGGCCCCGTTTGATCGACGTACAGAAGGAGTGTGTCAGCATCGCAATCCAGTGCTGCGGATACTAACTGCTGCTGCTGACCCGATGACTCGCCTTTACGCCACAGTGTTTGCCGCGAGCGCGAGAAATAACAAACGCGATGAGTCGAGAGCGTCTCCTCTAATGCCGCGCGATTCATCCAGGCCATCATCAATACTTCTTTTGAATCATGCTGCTGCGCAATGGCAGGAATCAAACCATCAGTATTGAATTTGACAGCGGCGAGGAGGGCGGCAACAGAAGGTAGGCTATCGTCAGGTGACGCTCCCTCTAACTGCTTAAAGAGAGTATTTGGCGCAACCTGATCAAAACGGGACATTGAATATACTCACTAGCAATTCGATTAAGAAGTGGCTCGACAGCGCTGACAAAGCCCCTGTAGTTCAATAGTTTGGCGCTCGATCTTAAAGCCTTGCCGCTGAGCAAGCGCGACGAGCTGCTCGCTGATTTCATCTAAATGCAGCTCTTCGACATAGCCACATTGACGACAGATCAGCAGTTGAAAACCGTGAGCATGCTCAGGACAGGCACAGGCTACGTAGGCATTCAAAGATTCAATGCGGTGGACAAGCCCCTGATCAATCAAGAACTCCAAGGCACGATAAACCGTCGGCGGTCGAGCCGCGGCATGCTCAGTGGAAAGCTTATCAAGCAAATCATAAGCTTTCAGCCCACCGCCATTTTCAGCAATTAACTCCAATACTCGCCGACGAATGGGAGTAAATCGCACGCCACGGATATGGCACTGAGATTCAGCCTGCTGCAGTAATGTATTCGCTTGGGTCATGGGCAACTCAGTGAACGCTGACAGCGCAAATTTCGACTAGAACCTAATGTTTATAGACCTAGTTTTTATAGACCTAGTTTACGCATTCGCAGACGAGGTGTCTTTGCTTTCGACTAATTCGCTCTGGCGCGCAAAATGATGTTGTGCAAAGGCCACGCGCTCAATAGTCGGCACATTGTCTGGCTGCTGCTCAATAAGATCAAGCCGGCGGCGCAAACCTTCGCCATTGGTCATTTGAATGGCAAGACCAGGGCGAGCGTTAAGCTCAAGCAGCATCGGACCATGCTCGCGATCCAACACCATGTCAGTACCTAGATAGCCTAGTCCCGTCATCTCATAACAGCCTGCCGCTAAATGAAGCAACGTATCCCACTGAGGAACCACTAAGCTTGCTAAGTCGTGCCCCGTATCCGGATGGCTAAAACAAGGCATATCAAATTGAACGGCACGCAGTGCAGCGCCAGTGGCAATGTTTAAGCCAACACCCACCGCACCTTGGTGGAGGTTCGCTTTGCCATCGGATGCCGCAGTAGAAAGGCGCATCATCGCCATCACCGGATAGCCTTTGAAGACAATCACCCGTATATCGGGCACGCCTTCATAAGTGTAGTCCATCAAGCTTTCATCGAAGTTAATCAGCGTTTCAATCAAGGCCACATCAGGCGAGCCGCCCAGTGAATAGAGGCCAGAGAGAATGTTCGAGACATGACGCTCAATATCGGTAATGGACTGGCGCATACCGCTGGGCTTGATGAAACCGTCTTCATCAACATGCTCAATTACCAGTATGCCTTTACCGCCGCTGCCTTTGGCAGGCTTGATGACAAACCCGCCGTGCCCAGCCAACATTTCACTAATGTGCTTCACGCCAAACTGAGTGGTCACAGTACCGATCAGTTCTGGCGTGGTTATTCCATACTGCTGAGCCAACAGCTTAGTCTTGAGCTTGTCATCGACAAGCGGATAAAGGCGACGACGGTTATAGCGGCCAATATAGCGAATATTGCGCCGATTCATACCGATAATACCTTTATCGCGCAGGCGCGTTGGCCAGGTCCAGTTTTTCAACCAACTCATGAAAGCTTCTCGTCGTCAGTGATTGGCTTAAAGCGGCGCAGCTCTAACAAACGATAACCGGTGTAATTACCCAGCAATAGAATCAGTGCCATCAGTATCAACTGCACACCTAAGAAGTTGAACGTGATATGGCGTACCCAAGGATTGTTCATCGCCAAGTAAGCAAGGACAGCCGTTACCAAGCTACCGCCACCTTGAATTAACACCTGCTTTGGACCTTCTTCCTCCCATAAAATCGACATGCGCTCGATAGTCCAAGCGAGAATAATCATCGGGAAGAAGGTGATGGTAAGCCCTGCGCTGAGCCCCATACGGTAGGCCAATACGGTAAAGATCGAGATAATCGCAATGACCGTAATGATGACCGCCGACACCCTAGCTACCAACAGTAAATTAAGATAGGACAGGTAGTTACGAATAATAAGGCCCATGGCAACGATCAGCAAAAAGCCGATCAATCCAGTGGTAAGAGAGATTTGAATGAAAGCGAGGGCAATCAGTACCGGCATGAAGGTACCGGATGTTTTAAGACCCACAAGCACTCTCAACAATACCACCATCAATGCACCAATCGGGATAAGCAAGATAGTCTGGAATAGCGCCTGCTCTTCTAATGGCAGGCTATGGATAGAGAAATTCAGCAGCGTATCGTCAGAGTAATGATTACGCACCGCAGCGGATGCAGGCTGATCATGGGTCATCATTGAGAATGAAACCCGAGAATTCGTGCCGCCTTGAACTTCAAGCACCGCTCGGCCGCCTGTTTCCCAAAGCAGCAGGTTATCAGGCTTGCCTTGCTCGCCGGTAGCGGGATTGAAGATAGACCATTGCTCGCCGTCATCGGCAAAGACTTGGATCCAGCTGCTTAGCGTTTGACGGCGACGGCCGTCCTCCAATATAAGACCGCTGACTTCACGGGCTAATACGCCGGACTGATTAAGCAGGCGTACTACCAGGGCTGCAGGGGCTTCTTGTGACAGCAGCAACCGCGCACTTTCTTCCTGACGTTCGCCGTTAAGATCACGAATAAGCTCACGTGCAAAGGTAGCGTTATTAGCGCTGCGCGCCCAGGCCTGTTCAATTAGCTGGCTAGCAGCGGAATCATAGGGGCTTTCCCATGGCGTGGCGGCAGTTAATGTGGGCGGTGTTTGGATCGGAGAGCGTGCGTCTTGAGATACGAGCATCTGGACCGAGTAATACAGCTGCTGGCTACCCGCAGCGTTACGGATAGTCCACTGTGCCGTGCGACCTAACTCATCGGCCTGATAAGCAAGACCGTATCCTGAGGAAGCCGTGTTTTCGGTTAACACTCGATAGCCTGCTTGATGGGAAGGCAGCGCCATATCGACCTGCACAGGCCCATTCTGAGCGTTGAAGGTAATGCCCGCCTCAATTTCCCATACCTGGCGCTGTTCACCCGGTAGCCAGGGGATTTCGAACTGCACATGGCGATGCACGCTGGACGCAATACCAACAACCAATAAAAAGCCGACAATAATATAAAACATTAACCGGGACATGCAGATTCCTTTCAGGGTAAAGCGCCAGGGAGATCAGTTACTCTTCGGTGTCGTCTTCATCAACCGCTTCATCTTCAGCAGCTTGATCGGGTGACTCGCCACCTGGAAACTCAGGTCGATCGTGCAAGAACGTATCGGCCACATCGATCAAAGCGATATCCATCAAGAATCGCCGACCAAGCAGCACAGGATAATCAAGGTGCGTTCGATCATTGAGGGTAAAATCAACGTTTTCACGTATCGGGCCCAGCGTCATTAATAATGAGATAACCGGGCGTGACTCTTCGCCAGAGGCTTGAACAATGCGCACTCGACGAACTATCGGCGCTTCAATCCATTCATCTCGCTGAGCTTCAACGGCAATATCGTCCTCATTGAGCGCCAGTTTGAAACGTACCCAGTCTTCACCATCGCGCTCAAACCGCGTGATATCGGATGCAGACAAAGATGACGTATTAGCACCGGAATCCACCCGCGCTTTAAGATAAGTCCCCATGCTGGGCAAACCCACCCATTCGCTGCGACCCAGCAGCGTTTTGGTGGTTAGGCTTTCATCGACTTCACATTCTTCGCGAATGATGACGGGCTCGTCATCGCGTGCTTCCAACTGCTGTACGTCTTGGCGCAGGTAGCGCAGAAGGCTGCCCACTTCACGCACATCCGCGGTTAAAACCTGCTGCTCATCAAGTTGACGCGACTGTAGCTCAGAGCGAGCATCGCATTGCTGCATCAGCTGGCTTTCTAGCTCAAGGATACGTGAATTGAATGACGCCTCACTTAACGGCGGCGGGCCACTAGGTTCCGGCTGGGTTGCTGCACAGCCTGCGATTGAGAGCGACAAGCCAGCTACTAGCCACAAAACACCTGGGCGCATAACGAGTGATATCCTTGGACAATAAGTGGAAGGATGATAAGGAGAAGGGGGACTAGTGTCCAACGCCATTGAGGTTTTTCCAACACCTACTTTACTTAGGGTGTCTTATGCGCAGTGACTACAGCTCATGAATCTGATCGAAGCAAGGAGGCCCAAGAGAGCGAGGTTATTAACAGAATCAGAGATATGCCGACCCATGAAGCTTGTTCATATGGCTGAATATGTGCCACCGCGTGAACCGGCGGTGGATATTATAGCACTGCGTTAGAGGCCGCTAGCGTGACCGAGAATTACCCGTCAAACAGCGCGCTTTTTCTTTTGAAAAGACGCGCTGTTCATCCCAAGCCTTATAGGAGTCGGCGTCGCCACCGACTATGCCAGATACGAGACTGAGTTAACCAGATTTGCTTGCTAACGCAGGTAAAACATTAGGCGCAAGAATCTGTGACAGAATTTCAGCCTCTGTATCGCCTGGGCCGTACCATAAGTAGAGAGGCACTCCTGAGCGGCCATGCTGCTCCAAAAAAGCGGTGATGGCGGGGTCGCCATTGGTCCAGTCGCCCTTCATTGTGATCACATCCGCCTGTTCAAATGCCTGCTGCGTGCTGGGTATATCGATGGCCCGCTGTTCGTTAATCTTACAAGTGACGCACCAGTCTGCGGAAAAGTAGACGAAGATGGCGTGTTCTTGTTGCCGAAGCTCGGCCAAACGGCCCGCGTCGAAGTCGAGCGAGCGTTTTTCAGCTATATGAGTGAGCGCATTGCTCTCTTCATCTTGCTGGGCAAAGGAGCCAGGGACGAGGATGCTTCCCGTCAACGCGAGCCCGGCTGCTAGTACTGCCGGAAGCCAGCTTAATCGCTTGGCATTTCGTTGGCGCAGTCCGGTGAACCAAAGCCCTATCGCCAGCAGCATGATCAGAGCGAGACTCGCAATCATGCCGTTGTTATTGAGCTGGCGACCAAGCACCCAAGCCAAGGCTAAAGCGGTTAGGAACATGGGGATGGCCATGATATGCCGGAAACTTGCAAGCCAAGGGCCAGGCCGTGGAAGGCGACGACGCAGCATCGGCACGAAACCAAGTAGTAGAAAAGGCAGGGCAATGCCCAGGCCCAGACCTGCGAAAACTGTCAGCGCGGCAAACGTGGGGAGTACCAAGGCTGCGCCAAGAGCCGTGGCCATAAAGGGGCCGGAGCAGGGCGTTGCGACGAAGGCGGCCAGTACACCTGTCCAGAATGCACCGGCGACGCCGTCCTGGCTTGCTAGCTTGCCACCGGCATTGATGGAGCCCAGCTCAAAAAGGCCTGCCAGATTAAAACCGATGGCTGCGGTCAATAGTGCCAGCACCACGATGACCCGAGGGTCTTGCAGTTGAAATGCCCAGCCAACGTGAATGCCGGCTGCGCGCAGGGCAATAATGGCCGCGCCAAGTATCAAGCAAACGACAACCACTCCGGCGGTATAGGCTAACGCCTCGCGCCGGGCTTCGCGCTCGCCACCGGATAGACGCGCAAGGCTAAGCACTTTGAGGCTGAGGATCGGGAAAACGCAGGGCATGATATTGAGCAGAACACCGCCTAGCAGGGCACCGAAAAATGCTGTCAGTAGTAAAGTAGAGCTACGTTGTACGCCGGCGGCTGAACTTGCCACGGGCGTGCTATCACTATGACCAACGAATGCCAGGCCGATGCCGGTGCCGGTGCCCAATGACAGTAGCGCCTCAAACCCCTCAGGCGGACTCCCTGCTGGCCAGGATTTTGACAGATTGGTTTCTACCATCAGCGTATCGCCTTCACGGCTGAATATCTGCTCAGAAGCGGGATCCACTATGCTGTCGGTGGCAACAAATAAGTGTGGATTGTTCAGAGCCACGCTAGCGGGAAGGGGGATGCTGACACGTAAATGACTATCGTCGGTCGTCATGAAGCTGGCCGATGAGCCTAGAGGCCTGGGTTGTGCTTGGCGCCATTTATCGAAGCGCGCTTTGCGCTCATCCGTAATGTGGCCATCGCCTGCGGTGAGCGTAATGGCAAGCGTTGATTGTTCAGGAACGCAGGCGTCAGCGCGGCAAGCAAGGTAGTTGAAAACGACGGAGATTGGTAGAGAGGTCCCCGGCGCCACCGAAGCATCTATTTCAACAGGGAGCAATAGCGCGTAAGGATGCTCAAAGACATGATTCATCAGGTCGCCGGTCATCAGCGTATGTGGGACCGGATAGGCGGCATCGCCCACGCTGACACCATCCGGCAATTGCCAGTCGAACTGCGGTGCCAGGCCAATACTGCCCGGCTGTTTCCAATACCCATGCCAGCCGGATTGCGGCTCCATGAAAACGGCTAACGTGCTAGAGGCACCGGCAGCGGGTTGATCCGTTTCCGCGACCAAGCTGCTCTTGATCAGCACTTCGCCCGAGGTGCCGGGAAACCCTTGGGCTGCGCCGACTTGAGGAGTCAACATTAAAACCAGGCAAAAGAGGGCACAGTAGCGGTAAAGGAATAGGGGCATTGGCTATCAGCCCGCTTGATACGGGCGGCTCCATTAAAGGGTATACCGCGCCGTGGCCTGCGCGAAATGGCGGTGGGCTATTGGCTGACACGCTTGACAGCTTCGGCTAAGGCGGTGTCTTGTGGCCCAAGCTTTTCAGCTATCTTGCCGTCGGCATCAATTAGCACAACGGTTGGTATCTGTTGAATGCCGAAGCTACGGTGTATCTCGCCGTCTGCGTCGAGCAGCACGGGAATGGCCGTCTCAGTGGACTCGAGATAGCTTTCGACATCGGACTCTTTGGTCCAAAGGCCAGAAATAATGCCCACCCACTGTACGTTGTTATCTTCGCTCAGCTGGTTGACGGTTTCGCGTACGCGTTGGCAAGCGGTGGCTGTGTCCGGCTGGCTCTCGGCAAGATAGGACTCACACCACGTGGCAAAGAACACCACACCCAGTGGCTTGTCTGACGTTGCTTGGGATAGGTCGATGGCATCGCCGTCACGCGTTGTGACGTTAAGGTTCGTAACCGTATCGCCCACCGTTAAGGCGCTGGCATCGATATCCCCGACGGCAACGCCTTCGGTCGTTGCTGAGCTTGGATCAGTGGGTTCCAGCAATGCCTGTAGCGCCTCTTCCAATACCTTATCGTCACGATGGCCAATGTGAGTGATGTGACCACTGCGATCAATCAGTACGTGCTGCGGGGTGACTCGCAGATTCAGTGCTTCGGCCAGCGTGCCATCATCTATCGTGATAGGCATGGTCAGACCCATTTCCTCGCGGCACTCACGTGCGGACGCTTCGGTGTCAGCGTAACCGGTGTTCACGGCGATGACCTGAATGTCATCACCATGCGCTTCCTGGAATGCCTGAAATCCTGGCATTTGCTGACGGCAGGGCACACACCAGGTTGCCCAGAACTTAATATACACCGGCTTGACGCCATACAGTGCGCTGAGATCAATGATGTCACCATCCAGCGTGGTAACGCTCAGCTCGGGCCCAGGTTGACCTATTAGCGACTCACCAGCGGTTTTGGCACGCTGCTCGCCATCGGCATCCTGATCATAGACTTGATCGGTTGTTTGTTGATCGCCTGCTTGCACTGAGCCCATATAGCCCACCAACAGGGCGAGCAGTATCGCAACGGAAAGTTTCATGTTTATTATCCGCATTGGTTTGATCCTTTTGGCAAATTGTCCGGGTCGGGTTCAGTCGTTCTGGGCTCATTTAAAGAATGAGTGAAAAGGTTCAGGCCGATAAAAGTAATATGATTGTGAGCGACGCCATGGTCTAAAAAAAGCACCAAGAATGACGGATTTTTATGTACCATGGCGTTATGGGCATACTTCGCTTTTCACTTGATCGCCAAGGCGAGCAATCTCTTTCAGAGCAAATACGTTTAAGCATCGCTGACGCCATTCGCCAGGGGTATTTGTATGAGGGCGCGCGGCTGCCTTCATGGCGTGATCTTGCGGCGCAGTTAGGCGTTTCGCGAGGCACCATTAAAACGGCTTATGATCGGCTAAGCGATGATCAGCTCGTCCTTTCAAAGGGGGCCGCCGGCACTTTTGTTAGCGCCGTACTCCCCTTGGCGCCACAAGTGACCGCTGCGACTTCGCGCTTGCCGCTGCCTGAGCTTTATCAGGATCTGGATAGCGCGCCCAAGCTGTTTCAAGTGGGCGTGCCAGCACAAGACGGGTTTCCCTTTAAGCATTGGTCACGCATCATGCTGCGCTGTACGCGACAAGCGGTGGCTGAGCCACTACGTTATCCAGACCCGCGCGGAGAGCACGTCTTACGCAAAGAAATTGCTGCCTATCTAGCCGTCTCCCGCGGACTGCTCTGCTCTGCCGACCAAATTATCATTACCAATGGTTATGCGGGTGCGCTGGGCCTGGCATTGCACTTGCTGCGACTGGATTCACGCCAAGTGTGGGTTGAGAACCCCGGCTATCCACTGACGTGGCACGCCTTATCGCTAGCAGGATATATCCCGGCTCCCGTTCCAGTGGATGATCAGGGGATTTGTGTTGAGCAAGGGATAGCGCTGGCAGCAGATGCCCGTTTGGCGATTGTGACGCCAAGCCAGCAAGCCCCCTTGGGTGTACAGCTGTCGCTGGACCGGCGCCAAGCACTGCTAATATGGGCACAAGAAAAGGCTGGCTGGATCATCGAAGATGATTATCTAAGCGAGCTGCAGCTAAGCGGCCAAGCAACACCGGCACTGGCTTCGCTGGATCGAAACGGTAGGGTGATCCACATCGGTACGTTCAGTAAAACCATCAGCCCACGCTTGCGGCTAGGTTTTATGGTAGTGCCGGCCAGCTTGTCAGAGCGCGCTGGCGATACGGCGGCCGCTTTATCGCCAGCGTCTGGACTGCCTAGCCAACTCGCCGTGGCGGAGTTTCTGCGCGATGGCCATTACTTACGCCATATTCGGCGTATGAAGCGTTTGTATATACAGCGCCGGAATGCGCTGCTTGCGCTCATGAGCGCATCAGTTTCAGCCAAGAATATAGCGGGCCTGTCACTGTTGCTCAGCCTGGATGATGATGTTGACGACGTTGCTATTGCCGAGGCTGCGAAGGCCTTTAACTTAGCACCGGCACCGCTGTCACCCTGGTATGCCACGCAAACCAAAGCACGCAAAGGGTTGCTCTTGGGCGTGACCAATCTATCGAGTCCTGCACTCGAAGAGGGTTATCAGCAGTTGGCGGAACTTGTCGCTCGCCATCGATCCTAGTAGCTGGCTTTACGTTATGGCAGCGGGTTAGTCAGTACGCCAACCTCGACCAGCGCGGCCTGCGCCTGATGCCATGCTTGAGTGATAGCGGGCTCACCAAACGCTAAACCCTGCAGATACACAAAGCGAATATCCTGAATGCCGATAGTGTTGAGAATAAGCGTGAGGTAAGGCGTCAGAAAATCCGGTTGCGGATTACCTCCCTGTAAGATGCCGCCAGCGCTCACCAGAATGGTGGTCGGACGATCTTGCAATAATCCCTGCTTGCCCTCAACCGAGGCGATAAACGTACGGTTAATACGTACCACATGGTCTATCCAAAGTTTCAGCGCAGCCGGTACGCTGAAGTTGTGCATCGGCATTGCGATTAACAAGCGATCACTCTGCTCGAGCTCACTAATCATTTGCTCTGACTCTGTCAGGTCAGCATTGGGGCTGTCGCCGATGTTATAGCTAACGAGCGCAGAGGCGTAGCGGTGGGTCAGAGGCGACAGAGGGGCGGTTAGCAAATCACGTTCGATTAAACTCACTCTGGAATTTATGAGCATTTCCTCTGCCAGAATCTTTTCAGCCAGACGATAGCCTAACGCATACTTACCATGCGGGCTGGCATGAACGAATAAGATGTTATTCATGACAAAATCCTATGAGCTATAATGAACAGCACACTATATTTAACATAATATATATTAAGCGAACCAAAAGGAATGGCCAGAGAGCGCTGCGGTTTGTGATTCATGAGCGACGTCATTGAGCCTCAGTTTCTATAAACCCCATCGCCGTTGAGTCTGTTGCCCTGAAGAAAAATCCACTATCTGAAATTTATTGCTGCTGTTGAGGTTCATAATCTCTTCTTTTTTATAGCGTGTCGAAAGCGTTTTATGGCTAGGCATTTGCTAAAGCGTTTATTGTTATAGGCGTCATTTGGTCAACACTTAACTGCACCGTAGGCGGCCTTCATCCCTTCCTGTACCGCATCGCGGAAACCATGCTGCAGCATGGCATTTAACCCTTCAGTAGTGGTTCCGCCATAATCTAAAAAGCGGGCCACCATGTCGGCAGGCGACGCGTTCTCATCCAGCATCAGTTGACTAGCGCCTGACAGCGTTTGCAGTACGCCGCGCTGGGCCACTGTTGGAGAAATTCCTTGTGTGATTGCATGCTGTATCAGAGCATCAGCCAAGAGCGCAGGAAAAGCAGGGCCGCTGCCCGTTAACGCGGTCAGATAATCGATTTGCGATTCATCTTCTACTTCATCGCTTACGCCACAGGCAGAAAACAGGCGCTGAACGAAAGCGCAATCTTCCGCGCTCAAGCCTGGCATTGCGCACCAAGGGGTATAGGAGCGCCCTACTGACGCAGCTGCGTTGGGCATGGCACGCACGATTCGATTGCTCCCCGTTGCCGCAGCCAGTGCGACTATTGGCACCTTGGCCATTAACGAAATCACCAGCCGATTTTCAAGTGAAAGCGTTAGTAGGGAAAACTGCTCAGGCCTCACAGACACCACGACGACCTCAGCAACTTCAAGCAGTGCGTCAGCGCTCTCGACACAGATCACTCCTGGCCAGTCCTGATAGCGGTTATGCTCTCGACTGGCCGTCACCACCAGCTGGTTTGGTGATATTAGTCCGCTAGATAACACTGAGCGGCCCAACGCACTGCCTAACCAGCCGTTACCCCCGATAATGCCGAGCGTTAATATCGGTTTCATCCGTCATCTCCTGTTGTGCCGCCATCTCTTTGGGCGTAAACCTCGCTCTATGCCGCGCAGCAAATCGCTCAAGATCGGCATGGGCGCACATCTGCCCGGTAAAAATATTAATGTACTGAGCCACTCGGCCGATCCGCGTATCTTGGGTCTCCTGGGTATGCATCGAGATATAGCCAATCTGAATCAAATAAACCGTGCGCGCACGGGTATCGGCTTCCAATGAGTCGTAGCCAAAGCGAATAAACATTTCTCGAAGTGCTTGCAGGCGTAGGTTATCGGCCTGGCTAACTCGCTTGGCAACCGCGAGATCTTGCAGACTCCAACTTCTGATGGCGTACTCAAACTCAGAATCAAATACCGCCGGGTCAAACCAACAATCAAAGACATTGAGCGTGGCTTCCACGATAGAAGACGCATATTTCTCCGATTGCTCAATGACGGCCTGTGTATTTTGACGCTCCCATCGCTGTAGCAGTGCAGTAAGCACCTCTTCGCGATCTTTAAATAACCAGTAAAAACTGGTTCGCGATGTCTTTAACTTCTTTGCTAACGGTACGATCTTGACGGCACTGACCCCCGAGGCAATCAGCAGCTCGTAAGCAGTATCAATCCAAGCCGTTTGGTTAATCGTGTCGCGTCCATTTTTCACGTATTTTTCTCTTTGCCATGCTGATGAAGTCGATCATATCAGGAAATCTGTCACCTTAATGTACATAACTGTCAATTATATTGACAATCTCGTACAGAGAGGGCTAGCGTGTGTCAACCATCAAAACAACAAGGGAAGACGACCGTGAAAAACGACCCTTTGCTACAGCCGTTACAACTAAAACATTTAACTCTGAAAAATCGGGTAATGCTGACCTCTCACGAACCGGCCTACCCCGAAGATGGCATGCCTAAAGAACTATACCGGGCTTATCATGTTGAACGTGCTAAGGCAGGTATTGCCCTGACCATGACGGCCGGATCGGCGGCGGTTTCCCGAGACAGTCCGCCGGTTTTTAACAATATCCTGGCGTATAAAGACGAAGTGGTGCCGTGGATGCGCGATCTCACCGAGGCATGCCACGAACACGGTACGGCGGTAATGATTCAGCTAACGCACTTGGGCCGCCGTACCCGCTGGGATAAAGGTGATTGGCTACCGACCGTTTCGGCATCCAATCGTCGGGAAGCCTCCCACCGCGCCTACCCGAAAAAAGCCGAGCTTTGGGATATAGAACGGTTGATCAAGGATTACACCGATGCCGCCGAGCGCATGTACGCAGCGGGCTTGGACGGCATGGAAATCCAAGCGTACGGCCATCTGATGGATCAGTTCTGGTCGCCATTAACCAATGAGCTAGATGCGCCTTATGGAGGCAGCCTGGAAAATAGACTCCGGTTTACCTTTGAAGTGCTTCAGTGCATTCGCGAGCGCGTTGGCGAAAAGTTCTTGCTTGGCGTGCGCTACACAGGTGACGAATGCCTGCCTGGCGGCTTCGATGCCCGGGATGGCATGACTATTTCTCACCGATTGAAAGACAGTGGCCTGGTAGATTTCCTCAATGTCGTCAAAGGGCACATTGATACCGACCCGGGTCTAACGGACGTAATTCCGATCCAGGGCATGCCCAGCGCACCCCACCTGGATTTTGCTGGCGATATCAAGCGCGAGGTCGATTTCCCCACTTTCCATGGAGCCAAAATTCAGGATGTTGCAACGGCTCGTCATGCAATTGCGTCCGGCAAGGTCGATATGATCGGCATGACCCGTGCCCATATGGCCGACCCGCACCTGATGAAGAAAGTCATTGAGGGACGGGAAGAGGAGATCCGCCCCTGCGTGGGCGCCAACTATTGCCTGGACCGCATCTATCAGGGCGGCGCCGCGTACTGTATTCATAACGCCGCGACCGGCCGCGAAACCACCATGCCGCATACCATCCCCCCCGCTGATACCAAACGTAAGGTAGTGGTGATTGGCACAGGTCCAGGCGGGATGGAAGCCGCTCGCGTAGCTGCTGAGCGTGGACATGAAGTCGTCGTATTTGAAGCGGCAGATGCCCCCGGCGGGCAGGTTCGCTTAACGGCACAGAGCGAGCGCCGCCGAGAAATGATGGGTATTATCGACTGGCGCTTCGAGCGCTGTCAGGCAATGGGCGTCACGTTCCACTTCAATGTCTTTGCCGAACAGGATGAAGTGCTCGGCGAATCGCCGGACGTGGTCATTGTGGCGACGGGTGGGCAGCCTAATGAAGAGGCGCTTAAAGAGGGTAATGAGCTGGCAGTTACGGGTTGGGATCTGCTTTCAGGACATGTAACGCCAGGCAATAACGTACTAGTCTATGACGATGCCGGTGACCACACCGCCCTGCAAGCCGCTGAGATTATTGCTAAAGCAGGCGGCAAGGTCGAATACATGACAGCCGACCGCGCCCTGGCGCCAGAAGTCATGGCCATGAACCTGGTGCCCTATATGCGCACGTTACAAGTGCTGGATACCACATTCACTCCGACGTTCCGCCTGACAGGCATCAAACGCGATGGTAATGAGCTGGTTGCCTCTGTCAGCAGTGACTACACCAATGTTGCCAAAGAGCGGCGCGTGGATCAGGTCGTCGTTAACTTTGGCACCTTACCTATGGAAGATCTTTACGAAGAGTTGAAGCCGCTATCGAGCAATCAAGGTGCCGTCAACTATGAGAACCTGATTGTAGGCAAACCACAGCCTGTGGCTATCGAAGGACAGTTCCAGCTATTCAGGATTGGGGATGCTATTTCGCATCGAAATACCCACGCAGCAATTTATGATGCCCTTCGCATCGTGAAAGACCTGTAGAATCCTGGCGCTTAAGTGAGCCGGTTTCGACCGGTTCACTATATAGTTCCGTCAGAAACTTTTGAATTATTTTTGTATTAAAGCTAGCGGCTCGGCACAGACATAAAGCGTGTATCGTCAAAACAGTAAAGGGGTTCGATAAAATCTAGGTGTGTAAATACGATAAAATGAGGGAAACCAAATCAGTTACTATTCTAGAATTTACTTTAAATTTTTTTAGCAATTGATGTAAAAAAAGCTGCTAAACATCTGATCTATAGTGAACCAAGTTTAGTGCTTTGCTTGATCGTCTACTCTATGCTGGATAAATATGCCCACCACCCGTATCAGGCTTCATACAGGAAACATCCACATGGTTCGATCACTACGCTTGGGCTTGTTTACACTGCTTTTTTTACTGGTTGGCTGTGCTGGCGTTGATGTTGAAGACTACGCAGATTCTGATCCGCGCCTGGATATCGCCGAATACTTTACCGGCACTACCCGCGCTTGGGGCATGGTGCAGGATTACTCAGGCGAGGTACAGCGACGTTTCAGCGTTGATGTCGAGGGCAGCTATGAAAATGACACGCTGACGCTGGACGAGTCTTTTGTCTTCTCAGATGGTCAAACCGACCGCCGGGTTTGGACATTTAAGCGCATTGACGAGCACCACTGGATCGGCACAGCTAGCGATGTTGAAGGTCCCGTCGAAGCCCGTCAGTACGGCCATGCTTTCCATATGCGCTATCCACTCGAAATTGAAGCCAGTGGACGGATGATAACCTTCACCATGGATGACTGGATGTACCTGCAGCAAGACGGCCGCTTAATCAATCGTACCGCTATGCGCAAATTTGGCCTGACATTCGGCGAAATCACCCTGGCATTTGAGAAAATTGATCGCTGATAAACGTTTATTTATTCACTAACAAAAAAGCAGCCTGCTCTTCAGCAAGGCTGCTTTTCCCATTTCATACTGACGCTTACCTAAATACGGACCTTTTATCTAGCAGGTGCATTTTATTCAGAAGCGGTGTAAGAGCCGTCTTCTTGATGAACTTCATTACCGGTAATCGGCGGTGTAAATACACAAGCAACCGTCATGCCTTTCTCTTTACCACGCAGCAGATGCTCATCGTGCTGGTCTAGCATGTAGACATCGCCTGCTTTGATCGGCCAAATTTTGCCATCGGCTAAAGTTTCTACTTCGCCTTCACCTTCATAACAAAACACCGCTTCGTAATGGTTTTTGTAATGAATGTGCGTCTCAGTACCGGGGAAAATGCGGGTAATGTGGAACGAGAAACCTGCATTATCGTTGGCTAAAATAAGGCGAGTACTGTCCCAGTTACCGTTTTCGGCGGTCACAAGACGTTCTGTTTTACGCGCTTCTTCAAGGTTACGAACGATCATAAAAGTACTCCGTTTCAAAGTGACTGGCGGTTACCAGCCACTATATCCCCAATTAAAAAACGTACTGCTATCGTCTTAATTTACGTAACAACAGCTTACTTTCCAGCCACTGACTTGACACACATCTCAAGAATATCGAGACCCTCCAGCAGATCTTCATCGGTAATGGTCAGCGGGCAAAGGCATTTAACGACTTCACCATCTTGGCCGCTGGTTTCAATCACCAGGCCATTCTCGAAGGCTTTGCTGGTAATCTTATCAGCGATATCACCCGACACTACGTCAATCCCGCGCATCAGGCCGCGGCCGCGTTCAGTTGCCGGCATACCGCTTTCTGTTAGCAGCGCCGCCAGCTTTTGGAAACGCTCTTCTACAATACGCCCTTTACGCTGAACATCACGCTCAAAGGTGTCATCGGACCAATATTTTTTAAGAGCAGCGGTGGCCGTTACCATTGCTAAGCTAAAACCACGGAACGTACCGTTATATTGGCCCGGTTTCCATTTATCCAGCTCAGGACGCATAAGAACATGCGCAAACGGCAAGCCAAAACCAGAAAGTGATTTTGAATTGGTAATAATGTCGGGCGTAATACCGGCATGCTCAAAACTAAAGAACTTACCGGTACGGCCGCAGCCTGCTTGGATGTCATCAATAATTAGCAGGATGTCGTGGGCACGACAAATACCTTCTAAACGTTTCAGCCAATCCAGGCCTGCCACGTTAATACCGCCCTCGCCTTGCACGGTTTCAATAATGACACCGGCAGGAATATCTAGACCACCAGACTTATCGCCGAGCAGTTTTTCGAAATAATCAAGCGTGTCAGTATGCTCACCCATATAGCCATCAAAAGGCAGGAAGCTAGCGCCTTGAGTGGGTATGCCGCCGGTTGCTTCACGGAATTTACGATTACCGGTGGTTGCTAGCGCCCCCATGGTGACGCCATGGAAACCGTTGGTGAAGGTCACAATATTGTGGCGACCCTTGGCAACACGCGCTAAACGGATGGCAGCTTCTACGGCATTAGTGCCTGTCGGACCTGGCAAGTGCACTTTATACTCAAGCCCACGTGGCTTGAAGATGACCTCTTCCAGTGTTTCTAAATAATCACGTTTTGCATTAGTCCACATATCCAAACCGTGCACAACGCCATCAGTGGCCAGGTAATCAATCATCGCCTGTTTCATGTGCGGATTATTGTGGCCGTAATTGAGCGTGCCCGCGCCGGCTAGAAAATCAATGTACTCACGACCATTCTCATCGGTTAGACGCGCATTTTGCGCTTTGGTAAACACCACCGGAAATGAGCGTGAATAAGTACGTACGTTGGATTCCATGCGTTCAAGTGTCTGGGTCTGCATTAGCGACCTCCTTAGTTGATCATTTTGCTTTAGGGCGTCTTTAGCCCGGAGCAACATGAGCGGGAAAACAGTATGTTAAGAACGTGCTTTTACTTTAATAAAAGCAGCGTATTAGATTCGACCTGTTTGAAACGGGCCGATACGCACCAAGTTTTCCGGATCATGCTCTCCTCCAAGCTGTTCAGTAGAGAAGTATTCGCGGCTGTTAAGCGGCGCATGCCAGCGTGCTGCTAGGCGGCGAAATAACCCCCATGAAGCCTGGTTATCGGGGGTAATAGTCGTTTCCAAGTGATGTACATCGTCAAGCTCAGGACGCGACATGATGGCTTCCACCAAGCGCCGAGCAAGCCCGGTGCCACGTGCCTTTTCACCAACTGCCACCTGCCACAGAAAATATGTGTCGGGAGCATTGTCTTTTACATAGCCGGATACGAAACCAACGATTTCACCGCTTTCGTTGGTTGCTACGGCACACGTATCACGAAACTGAGTGGCGAGTAGCAAATAAGCATAGGCGGAATTGACATCCAGCGGCGGGCAGGCTTTAACCAGCTCATATACGCCCCAGCCATCGTCTGCATTCGGCTTACGTATAAATAATGGAGTCTCTGCATGCCCTACCACGGCATCCGCGACCGTTGGCCTAGCAAGGTCTGCAGAAGGAGTAAAAGGTTGCGTCGGCGTACTCATAGTTATGCTTTGCTGTAGCGAATTTGACGACCATTATAACAGCTGATTATGAGCAATTCAAAAACCATATTATTCTCCGCCCCTATTTCCATAATTATTTGTTATACAAGGCCGCTAGAAAATCGCATTTATAATCCAAGCGACTTATATAATTTAAGAGACTTACGTGCGTGTCAGCGTTCGCATCGTAACGAACTCTTCTGCCCCGGTTGGGTGAATACCCACCGTCCGGTCAAAGTCCTGCTTGGTCAGCCCCGCCCTTACCGCGATGGCAATTCCCTGGATGAGTTCACCGGCATCGTCACCGACCATGTGAGCGCCCACAACAACATCGGTCGCGTCGTCCACTACCAGCTTCATTAAGGTACGCTCTTGGCTACCCGAAAGCGTGTGCTTCATGGCACGAAAGTCGGTGCTGTAGACGCGGATATTAGTAAACTTTTCACGCGCATCCTCTTCAGAAAGCCCCACGGTGCCGATATTAGGATGACAAAAAACAGCCGTTGGTATCGTGGCGTAATCTAACGGCTTGGGCACACTGTCTGAAAAGTGATAATCAACGACCTGCATCGCTTCTGCCAGGGCCACCGGCGTTAATTCGGGCCCAGCCGTTAAGTCACCCAGTGCTAGCACCGAGGGAACATCCGTTTCAAAACGCTCATTAACGGGCACTTTTCCCGATTCATCCAACGCCAAGCCAAGATGATCAAGCCCTAAATCGCCAATATTGGCTTTACGCCCAGTGGCGGCTAACACTACATCGACTTCAAGCATGTCACCGCTGGTGAGGTGGACGTTATAGACATTGTCGGTCGCTTCAATGCGTTCGATATTGGTATTGAAGTGAAGGTTGACGCCCTTTCTTTCCATTTCAGTGCGGGTGAACTCGCGAACCTCTTGATCAAAGCCTTTCAAGAATAGCTCACCGCGATAAACAAGGTGCGTCTCGCTTCCGAGCCCATTAAAGATGCTGGAAAACTCAACCGCAATATAGCCACCACCCAGCACGAGAAAACGCTTAGGAAACGTATCCAGGTCAAAGATTTGATTTGAATCTAAGGCATATTCGCTGCCTGGAAAAGTAGGAACCCAAGGCCAGCCACCGGTGGCGAGCAGAATTTTTTGTGCGGTCACTGACGTGTCGCCATGCTCACCGCTTAGCGTTACGGTATGGGCATCGACCAACCGTGCCCGGGCATTAAATAGAGTAACTCCAGCGCTTTCTAGCATGCGCTGATAAATACCGTTTAGACGTTTAATCTCGCTGATTTTATTGTCGCGCAAGGTCGCCCACTCAAAATGCGCGGGTCCGGGAAGCTGCCAGCCAAACCCTGCTGCATCGTCAAAACTGTCATGAAAATGCGCAGCATATGAGTAGAGTTTTTTAGGCACGCACCCAACGTTGACACAGGTTCCGCCCAGGTATCGATCTTCGGCAATTGCCACGCTAGCGCCGGTTGCTGCAGCCATTCGCGCGGCACGCACACCGCCAGAACCAGCGCCGATCACCAGCAGGTCGTAGTCGTATTTGGAAACGTCTGCCATGGTTTGCTCCTATCGATTGAAAAATTTTAATGCCAACAATTGCAACTTATCTTTGTTGACCTAGCTCTCAGAGAAGGTTAAAACCATCCGCTACTATTTGATACTTGCTATTGCTTCATATTATCTGAAGCTGCAAGCGACTTAATATTATGGAGACTCTATGTCTGATGCTATTGCGACGCTACTGGATAATAATCGTGCCTGGGCTGAGCGCATGTGCGAGGAAGATCCTGAGTACTTTAAGCGCCTCTCCAGTCAGCAAAACCCTGACTATTTGTGGATTGGTTGTTCCGATAGCCGCGTGCCAGCCAACCAAATCATTGCGCTCCCGCCTGGGGAGGTATTTGTACATCGTAACGTAGCCAATTTACTCCACCATACAGACATGAACGCTCTGTCGGTGGTTCAGTTTGCCGTGGACGTGCTGAAAGTTAGCCATATTATGATTGTGGGTCACTACGGCTGTGGCGGCATTAAGGCGGCCATGACCGGAGGCGAGTGCGGCGTCGTCGATTACTGGCTGCACTCGGTGCGCGAACAGTACAACCAGCATAGAAATGCTCTCAGTCATCTTCCTATAGAGGATCAGATTGACCGTATGTGTGAAATTAACGTCAAAGCACAGGTTAATAGTCTATGTCGCACTAAGATTTTGCAGCGTGCCTGGCAGCGCGGTCAGGATATCTCAGTACATGGGTGGGTCTACGGATTAAGCGATGGCCGTGTCAAAGACCTTAACTGCACTATCACTGGCTTAGAGCAAGTCGAAACGCTTTATCGCATTGATCGCCTGCATCAAGGCGATTAAACGCCCTTACCGCGCCTGCCACTTGCGACAGGCGCGTTTCTAGCTCAAACAGTACTCACTTAGTTAATAGCGCAGGTAACGCCGGTCCCCTTTAAGCCACAGTAGCCATTAGGGTTTTTATCGAGGTACTGCTGGTGATAAGCCTCAGCGTAATAAAAAACATCCAGCGGCTTAATTTCCGTGGTAATACGCCCCTTACCCGCGTTACTCAATGCCTGTTGAAAAGCAGCGGCACTCTTTTCAGCCGCCGCTTGCTGGGCAGCCCCCGTTGTGAAAATGGCTGAACGATACTGCGAGCCAGTGTCATTTCCCTGACGGTCCCCTTGAGTAGGGTCGTGCTGCTCCCAAAATACTTGCAAGATCGTTTCAAGCGTCACTTGCTGAGGGTCAAAGATCACTCTCACTACTTCAGTGTGGCCAGTGCGCCCTGTGCAGGTCTCGTCGTAAGTCGGATTCGGAGTTTCGCCTCCAGCGTAGCCTGCTGCCGTCACGTAGACACCAGGCAGCTGCCAAAAAAGCCGCTCTACGCCCCAAAAGCATCCCATACCCAGCACTATTTCCTCATAGCCCTGGGGAAATGGTGGATGTAACGAGTGGCCACTAATAGTGTGTGTTTCACTCGTTTCAATCGGGGCGTCGCGGCCTGGCAATACGCGGCCTGTACTTGAAACAGTACTTGAAACAGTACTTGAAACAGTGCTGGAAAATAGCGACATATCGCCCTCACTTATTGCTGTTTGAGAATTTCAGGATTACCAGAGCGGGTAAACGTATAAATCAAATCCACCGCTTGGTTGGCGCCTGATACGGCCTGCAAATAAAGATTACGCAAAAGCGTATAGCGTAAGGTTAGTTCTGCAATTGGCGAGAAAATTCCTACCCCGTAACTAATACGAAGATCGTCCGTCAACTGACCACTCACGGCAACTTGGCTATCGTCACCAGCGCCGGTGGTATCTAGGGACAAGTCATCAATACCAAAAGCCTGGCCGATTGAGCCCACTGCACCGCCTGTCCGCCCCAGTGACATGCCAATTAACGCGGTTGTCAAAGCACTATCAATACCGCCACCCGCAGCATCCGGCGCGCGGCCACGTAGAAGATAAGATAATGCGCTCGATTCATTCATCGCAGGCTCAGAGAATATCGCTACATTAGGTTCTTGGGCGTTGCCCGTTACCCGCAGACCAGCGATGACATCGTCCTCGGTTACATCCGGATTGCGAATCGCTTCGAAATCAAGCCTAGGCTGGCCAGGAGGACCGCTGAACAGTATTTCTCCGCGACGAATCAACAGGTCCTGCCCAAAAGCCTGGAACCGACCGTCAACCAGATTCACATCACCAAACAGCTGCAATGCCCCGCCGCTTTGACGAATTTCTAGCGATCCCCCAAGGCCTGATTTTAAACCGTAGGCCGCGAACTGCATATCGCCACCCAGGGTCAGGGTTACCAGTATATCGAGCTCCATACCGGTCGCTGCAAGCTCATCCGACGTACTTGGACCTTCACCGCTGGCAGCAACACGCTGCCTTTCAATCTCCGCCTGGCGATCCTCGCGCTCGGTAATAATCACTTCATCGCCACTGGGCGTTACTGCGGATGCCGGCATATCGCCAATTTCAAGGCGAGCCCAGGGTACATTGATATCGCCCCTTACTTGCAGCCTTTCCGGCGTCACTCGCACGCGAATATCCGGCGCGGCTTCCAGCCGACCAAACTGCGGCAATACGATCAGGATTGGCTCCTTCACGGCGTTCAAGTCCACGCCAATACGCCAGTCATCGCCGCTTGGCCAATAAGCATCACCGGTTATTTCTAAACGCCCGCGCTCAGCCGCTAGAAATCCATTAATATCGCCCTGCTCACCATCGAATGAAACAATGAGCTCACCATCTTGAACATCAACCGGAATGTCAGGGCCATTAACTTGGATACTGCGCAGCCCAAGCTGGCCCTGTAAATCAGGCTGACTGGTCGTTCCCGTTATTTGTACGCTGCCCGTCAAATCCCCGGCTAAGCGGTCCATACCCACAACCATCGGCCGATAAGGTTCTAGCGAAACATTATTGGCGCGCAGCTCCCCATTCAGCACGCCGCGCCCTAACGGATCGTTAATCGAGAGGTTAAAATTCAGATCACCCGCCTCTGCGAGAGACAGCGCAATGTCCGCATCAGCTTGAGCCTGGTTAGCCTCAACTTGCGCATCTAAACTGATTTTGGGCAATTGCACTGGCTGGCCATAGTCATTGACCGCTGTAATTGCCACATCGCTTAAGATGCGTAGATCCGCCTGCCATTGAGCGCCGCCCCGACGCCAGTTTGCGGCAAGATCCGCCGTGGTATCACCTTCTAACTGCCACTCTTCGGGCAAAAAGGGCTCTAGCATCTCCATTGGAACTTCACGCACCGTCAGCGTTGCATTACCTTGTTGCGCCGAGGCAGTAATTACCTCTTCAGAACACACAAGGCCACCTTCTTCACGACGCAAGCAAAACGGTGACAAGCGAGCCTGACCATCGGCAAGGTTGTAGCGTAAATCTAGCGGCGCTTCGAGGCGGATGGTGCCCGCTTCAGAATCAATTTCTAAGGGCGTTAAACGTGCCTGATATTGTTGACTTTGCTGATTAAAGCGACCTTCTAATGCGATCAAAGCACGGCTTAATACTGCATCATTTTGCCCCAGAACCGTCAGCTCTAACTGATGTTGCGAAAGACGGCCGGACAACGTCGCTGTAATATCTGACAGTGATTGACCACCCGCTAATACGTTGGTCATGGCTAACTGAACATCTAACCGCGGATCTTCTAGCCCTTTCACATCAGCGGTTAGCTCAAGCTGTTCAATACGGTTTTCAGCAAAGCGCAGTGCGTCACCTTGCAAGTTGGCAATTAATTGAGGTTGGTTAAAGCTACCGCTTGCCTGCAGTGTACCCACTAAGGTTCCGGCAAGATCCGGTGACAGCGTTTGCAATTGGCGCAGGGCTATATCCGCATTCAACGACATCGCTTTTTCACTGATTTGGCCTGCCGCTTCTATGCGATTATTGCCTTGAGTGAACAGCAGTTCATCAATATCAACTTCCAAATTACTGTTAGCGTCAAAAGCAGCTTGCAGGGTTAGTGGATAGTCGCGCAGCTCGCCATCAATGGCGAGATTGGGCACGCTTATAGCCCACTGATCCTCCATCTGGCGCACTGACAGCTCAATGTCACCATTTAAATTACCGTCTAATTGATCTACAAAAAGCCCCGGGTCAAACTGATCCAAGCGCACACTCGCATCTACCTGCAACGGTGCTAACCAATTGACGGTACCTTCGCTACTCAAAGTGCTATCGCCCACGGCCAATGTGAGAGGCTGCCAGCTGAAGTGCTCAAGATCGCCTTGACCCCTGAGGTTAACTTGGGTTTGCGGAACGCTGGGACCCTGCACAGAAAGACCTAGCTGGGCACTATAGTCGCTAATAGTACCCGTTAGCTGTAGGTCTAAATCGTCGATGATATAAGGATCGACGGCATCGCCGCCCTCAAGCGTATCGGCAACCTCGTTAGAAGCAGTGGCTGTCTCATTACCCAGCAACGGCCACTGCACTTGCTCACTTTGCAAGCGCAGCTGGAAAGGCAACGTGGGTGCTAGCGCATCAATCTGCCCGCTAAGTGTAGCGTTCACCACTCCGGCGGCCTCAAGCTGCGCCTCAAGCGCATCCATTGAGCCAGACAGCACCAGGGTCAGCGTTTCACCGTTCAGCTCTGGAAACAGTTCAGGTAAGAAAAGCTCTACATCTAAGCGGGCTGCTAAAGGATAGTTGCCGCTCAGGGTAGTCTCTGCCGTTAATTCTGCCTGGGCATCCTGGGTCACGACCGACAGCTGCGTTACTTCAACGTCGCTACCGTCAGTTAAAAGCCCTAATCGAAGGCTCTCAACACTATATTCCACGGCGCCTTCTAAGCGGAAATCACTGACGGTAAATTCAGGTATCTGAACATTGACGGGCAGTGTGATATCCGGCAGCACAAGACGCTCTCGTGCTTCAAGCGGTTGTTCGACTGATTCGGCGATTTCTACTGCATCATTTTGTGGCTGATGGAGCGCTATAGAAGCATCAATAGCCTCACCATAAAGCGGCGTATCTATGCCTTGGGTTAACAAAATGCCAGGGGATGGCGGTAAATAGACGCGAGGCGCCTCTAAATGCGTTGGCGCGAGGCGTACCTCGTTACCTTCGGCAACGGCTGAGGAATTTAACGAGCGCCAAGATACCTCGGTGCCATCAGCAAGTCGGAGGCTGACATCCTCTAGCTGTAACGAGCGCAGTTCGATAGGAAAGGGAAAGCGGATCGATAGCGGCGCACTGTCTTCTTTGGGAGGGGACTCCTGCTCACTGGCTGCTCCTAGCTGAATATCAGCCCCCACAACACGAAGCGTATCAATGCATAAGCGCTTTGACAGTACGCAGTCATCGGCCCAAGCCAATTCAAACTCATCAATACCAATGCGCGTTTCACCCAGTCTTAGCTGAAAATCCTCAATCACGAAATGATCGAGTAAACCGCCTTCATGATGGGCGTACGAGAAAAAATCGCGCTGCTCGCCTTGTGTAAGCAACATGCCCGTTCCCCATGGGGATAGCGCGGTACCCAGAATTAACGCTACAAGCCCAAACAGCCAAATGGGCAGCAGGATAACGAGACGCACCAGACTCCAAACCAACAGCCAGATTCGAGATTTCGAAGACAGCACATGGCGCTGTTCAGCAGTAGATGATTCAACCTGTGACAAGTCTTTCTCCTAGAATTCCGGTCCGATGGAAAAATGCAAGCGAAAAGCATCTTCATCGTCAAAGGGATGGGCAATGTCTAAGCGAATTGGTCCCACCGGCGAGATCCAGCGTACGCCTGCGCCCGCACCGGTTTTCAGATCATCGGGAGCCCAGTCATCAAAGGCATCACCATTATCAACAAACGTGGCCGCCCACCAGTCGCCGGTAACACGCCGCTGATACTCCAGTGTCGACGTCAGCATTTGCTGACCACCCCGTAGACGCCCCTCATCATTACGCGGAGAGAGGCTTTCATAGGAGTAACCGCGTACGCTGCGATCACCGCCGGCAAAAAAGCGTAGCGATGGAGGCAACTTATCAAAGTCTTCCGTTTCTATCGCCCCTACACTGATGCGCGCTAAAAAGCGGTTATCGTTACCGATGGTACGAATCCATTCCGTATCCCCCGTCATGCGTGCAAACTGTGCATCCGAGCCCCAAACGGTGTCTGAGTATTCGAACGAAAGCTGCTGACGATCACCCCATAGAGGGAAGCGCTGGGGCCGCGTGCGGGTACGCGTCCACTGAACACCGGGATAGAAGAGCCAAACTTTATCGGCCTCGCCGCCCTGCACAAAGTCTACATAGCTGGTGCGAAGGTACAGCAGCTGGACCCAGTCATTGTCAAACTGCCAGCGCCGCGCAAATTCCACGGTGCCTTCTAGCAACTCAGTATCGTTGTCATCAAGATTACGAACGCCGTATTGAAGCCGGTAGCTATCGCGTAACGGGTTTTCAAGAGGTATGTCGTATACCCCGGTGAAACGTTGCTCTGGTGCAGATAAATAAAGATCGTGGTCAAGGCTATGGCCATAGCGATTGATCCACGGCTGTTCCCAGCCAAAGCGAAGGCGCGGGCCCACATCGGTGGCGAAACCGATACCTACCTCAAACTGATGGCGATCCGCAGGTTCAACGCTGACATCAATAGGAAGCTCTTTATCATCGGGTTTATTAATACTGAGTGCACCGGCTAAGGCAGCACTGCTCAAACGTGGGCGCTGCGGTTGAGAGGGCGTAGCCTCACTCCACCAAGGATCACTATCGCCAGGAGGCGCAATCGTTAACTCCTGAGCGGTTGCGAGACGTGGGCGCACGGAAATAGAACTGAACCAGCCTGTGTCAGCGAGACGTTGACTATAAAGCGCTAAATTTTCTGCCAAATAGGGATCGCCAGACTCAAAGGGCTGTATACGGCGAAGCCGGTCAAGTTCAATATGACTACCCTTGATCGAGGTGGGGCCAAATTGATAACGCGCACCGCTGTCAAAATCCATGTACAAGCGAGCACTTTGCAAGTACGGGCGAACCTCCATGCGCTTGTCGGTAAACCCCCAGTCAAAATACCCGCGCTCAATGGCTAGGCCGGACAGTTGACCACTAAGGCGATCCCACGGTGCATGGCGTAATACGTCACCCTCTTTAAGAGGAAACGCCTCTAATGCATCTTGAAAAGGCGGGTCATCTCTCGCACCGCCTTCAACGTTAACGGATAGTGTTTCGACTTTTACTTGCGGCCCCGGCTCAATGGTCAGCCACACACGGTCATCGGTGTTTCTTTCCAGCGTTATCTCTGGCTCATAGTAACCATATACGCGCATGGCTTCTTGAGTCCGGCGGCGCACTTCGCCCTCTAAGCGAGCGTCGGTATATTGCTCGGCGTCAACATTCTGTAAGTAGGCTTTAATGTTTTTATCGACTTCTCCGGTGACCCCCTCAATGGTCGCATCAACGGCCAATGCCCCAGATGATGCACAAAAAAGTGGTAGCGCTACAAAAAAAACTCGCCCTGTAGCTGAAGTCCATCGCTGTTGTCTTCCCATACATTTTTTTCCTAACCTATATCAGCGGCTTCATCGTTCTACCCATTTAATGCATTAGCAAATCACGGGTGTCGACGTCAGAACATTCTTTCTTTAACGCAACATTTCTAACTGAGCACTGAAGGCGAGCTGCGCTTGACGCACCTGGCGCAGATCGCTTTCAAGTGTACCTAAGCGCTGGCTCCACTGTTGCTCTAATGCCTGCAAAGCTTCTTGGTTAACCGGGTCTTCACTATCAGCGATCGCTGCTTCAAACGAGTCGAATCGCGTTGCGAACTCGTCTCTTTGCGCTGCCAACTGCCCTTCCCAAGAGCGGCTAGCGCTGTCGATCTGGCTATCCTGTTCTTCAAGCCGCTGGTCAGTGAGTTGCTCTAAATGGGCAACTTCTTCAACCAAACTTTGTCGACCCGATACACCCGTCTGCTCTAGTGTATTAAGCGATTCACGAATCGCCATCAGCTGACTATCGCGAAGCGCCGCCCGCTCTTGAAACTGCTTTATCTGCTGTGCGAGAGCATTAATCGAATCACTTGAAACCATATCATCACTATTAGTGAGCAGGCCGTACAGCTCTTCGCGAGTATCAATAAGCGAAACAGATAGCTGCTCTTGCTCTTGGAACAGCGTCGACATTTGCGCCTGCACAAAGGTAATCGTGTCTTGCACATCACCGTCGCCTGAATCAAGCCGGGCATGAACATTGGACACCTCTCCGCTGACCACGCGCAGTTCATCTAACAATCGTTCACGCTCATACCAAAGTCCAGCCGCTGCTGCGATCAAGACTCCCATGATCAAAAATATGAATAGCCACAGCGGCCAGAGCGCCGGCCCTTTTCGATGGCGTATAGGTTGCGTCGTCAAGCTTTGATCCACGTCGGGTACAATACGAGAGGAGGCGCTAGCGTCTGGCATGACATTTCCTCAAAGAGTCTTCGGGTCGGCACGGCGGCCTATTCCCCGGTACATTATTCCACAGCTGGCAACGAACTCAGGATCATAAATATTACGTCCGTCTAGTACTAGCTTAGCGTCTAATAACGACGCTAGCCGATGCCAGTCAGGATTCCAATACGTTTTCCATTCTGTGACTAGCATCAACACGTCGGCCCCTTCACACGCCTGATAGGGGTCATGGGTAAACGTACGCAGGTCATCGCGCTCACCCACAAAAGCCCGAAGCGCTGGGACGGCGGCGGGGTCATGCAACTGAACCGTCACGCCCTGGGCCCATAATGCCTCAAGCAGCGTCAGCACCGGGGCATGATCGATACGTGCGGTACCAGGCTTAAAGGCAGCGCCCCAAATCGCGACTGTTTTGCCCGCAAGCTCGCCACCAAAGTGCGACCATAGTTTACGAAACAGCGTCTCTTTTTTCTGCTCGTTGATGTCCATTACCTGCTCAAGCAGGGCTGAGTAGCGGCCGCTCTGCAACTGAACATCGGCTAAGCGCATCAAGTCACGCGAGAAGCTAGGGCCACCAAAACCACAGCCTGGATACAGATATTCAAAACCGATGCGAGAATCGGCACCCATCCCTTGGCGAACATGCTCAACATCAACGCCTAGCGTATCCGCCAAACCGGCTATTTCATTCATGTAACTAATGCGCGTCGCCAGCATGCCATTAATGGCTAGCTTCGTTAACTCGGCGGCACGGCGCGGCATGCACTGAAATACTTCGCTGCGCCGATTAAACGCGCGTAAAAGCTCTCTTGCCACTTGCTCGCCGGTGGCATCATCACAACCCAGCAGCCACCTCGTCGGGCGAGTAAATGAATCCCAAGCACGGCCTTCTTCTAAGGTGTCAGGAAGGGCTACGCTGGTGTGCTGAGCGCCCATCAGCGTATGCAGGCGCTCGGTTTCCCCTACCGGAAAGGTCGAATTATTGACCAGTACAATACCATGCTGATCGGCTAACAGCGGATCTTCAAGCAGCGTGCTGGCAGCGCCGCGTTGAGCAGGTGATAACGCTAACCAGATAACGTCAGGGATAGCGGCTTCTGACAGCTGCTCAATGACTTGAAGCGTGCCCTCCGCTAAGCCCTGCTCAAGGTGCGCCCTCAACTGAGGTTCGCTCCGTAGCCAGTCGACCTGTGAAAGAGCAGACCAGGGCGCGTCCGCGTGTGGCAGCCACTGCACTTGATGGCCTACCCAAGCTAACGCGGCAGCGGCGGTCGCGGCACTTAATTCGCTTCCATAAAGTAGCACCCGCATGCATTACTCTCCTAGGTGGTAACGCGACAGCAGCGTTTGAAAAGCTTTTCCAAGCTCAAGATGACGACGAGCATAAGCGAGCGTAGCAAATACGTAGCATGGCTAACAGCTCATGGAATCACAGGTCTATCAACAATCGTAATCATCTCCTTGGGAATAGCCTTCGATGCGTGCAAGCAGCGAGCGCCAAATCCAGCCACGGGGAGCACGGCCTTGCGAATCATAGAGAGGTCCTTTTCATGCGTTCCGACACAGGAGTGGTTAGAATGTCCATAATACTGAAGGCGCGGGTGGATGCCACCTCGCATTAGACGATAACGATTGGGCAGCGTGTAATTATTTCACCAGCTGTGCAATAACAACGGAAGCCACACTATGCAAGCGACACCACAGGATAGCACTGCTGACCACTATCAAGGCAACGTCGATGCAGCGGAAGTCGCTAAATTTGAGGCACTTGCGAGCCGCTGGTGGGACCAACAGGGCGAATTTAAACCGCTGCACGAGATAAATCCGCTGCGCTTGGATTTTATTGATGCCCGCGCTGGTCTAGCCGGGAAAAAAGTCCTTGATGTAGGCTGCGGCGGCGGCATTTTAAGCGAGTCTATGGCACATCGCGGGGCTAAGGTGACAGGCATTGACTTGGGTGAAGCCCCCCTAGCGGTCGCCCGCCTGCATGCGCAAGAGCGTGGCGTTGAAGTCGATTATCAGCACATTAGCGTAGAGGCCATGGCGGCCAAGCAGCCCGGCTTTTATGATGCGGTTACCTGCATGGAAATGCTTGAGCATGTGCCCGACCCCGCATCGGTGATCAGAGCCTGCAGTGCCCTTGTAAGACCGGGCGGCTATGTATTTTTCTCGACGCTAAATCGAACCGCAAAATCCTATGCGTTTGCCATTTTAGGGGCGGAATATGTACTCAAACTGCTGCCCCGCGGCACCCATAGCTATGCAAAATTTATTCGCCCGTCAGAAATGGCCGCTTGGTCGCGCAACAGCGGCTTAGAAGTGCGTGAACAAACAGGACTTACCTACAATCCTTTAACACGCTGCTATCGCTTGGCTAGCCACGATGTCTCGGTCAACTACATGATGTACTGCCGCAAGGTGAGCAGTTAAATGACGAAGCAAGCACCGCAAGCGATTCTCTTTGACCTAGACGGCACCCTCGTCGATACCGCACCGGATTTGGCGAATGCCACCAACGTGTTGCGCAGCCATCATGGCTTAGCGCCACTCCCGTTTGAGGTAATACGCCGTGAGGTATCTAACGGCGGTAATGCGCTGGTGACGCTGGCGCTTGGGCTCGATATTGATTCGTCACAACATATACAGGCACGAGAGTTTTTACTGGATGCGTACGAACAGGCCGTCGCTGTTCATAGCCGAGTTTTTTCGCCTTTGGACGTTTGGCTGAATGATTGGCATCGCAATGGGCAACCGTGGGGAATTGTGACCAATAAACCGCGCCGATATACCCTGCCACTGCTCGAAAAGCTGAATTTACAGCCAGGGGCGCTGCTATGCGCGGATGACTTGAGTGTCAAAAAACCGGCACCTGAACCACTATGGGAAGCTGCCAAGCGCTTGAACGTTAAGCCGGAGCAGTGCTGGTATGTTGGCGATCATGTTCGCGATATAGAAGCCGCCGTAGCAGCCGGAATGACGGCGGTAGCGGTGGGCTATGGCTATATTAGCAAAGAGGACAACTATAAGGACTGGCCTGCAGACATCTGGTTTGAAGAATGCGAAGCGCTCGTCGATGCCCTAAGCGAATTTAAACGCTAAGCGCCGTCAGGCATCGAGACATTTATTATATGCGCGGCGGCTGAGCATCTAGCTTCTGGCCGCTGACTCCCGTGCTGTCAGGCCCCATTAACCATAAGTAGGTCGGCATAATGGCTTCGGGTGAGCGCAGCGCAGCCGGGTCTTCACCTGGGAAGGCAGAACGGCGCATTTGAGTGCGCGTAGCACCTGGATTCAGCGAGTTAATGCGGATATTGGGTTGGCTCTGTAATTCATCGGCCAGTACGTCGACAAACCCTTCAGTGGCAAACTTAGAGACAGAATAAGCGCCCCAATAGGCACGGCCTTTGCGACCAACACTGGAAGAGGTAAAGATTACCGAGGCATCATCAGACTCTTGCAATAACGGCAGCAGCGCCTGGGTCATCCAAATTGGGCCATTGATATTGACCTGCATGACTTGCTGCCACAGCTCGGGATCGTACTGATCAAACGGTGTGATACGGCCTAACAGCCCTGCGTTGTGCAAGAGGCCATCCAAACGGCCGAACTCTTTGTCCAGCGTTTTGGCCATATCATGAAAATCTTTAAGCGTGGCACCTTCAAAGTTCAGCGGAAAAATGGCTGGCTGAGGCCCACCTGCCGCTTCGATTTCATCATAAACGCGCTCTAGCTTAGCAATAGTGCGTCCTAGCAAAATAACGGTCGCCCCATGCTGGGCATAGCTCAATGCGGCTGCGCGGCCAATTCCATCGCCTGCACCGGTTACCAACACAATGCGATTTTCCAATAGGCTGGGCGCTGGTTGATAGTCGATCTTGCAGCTCATGCTGATTCCTTCAAGCAAACGTTGTTAACTGGCTGATTGGCGTAAAAAGTCGTTCGCAAGACCTGCGGCGCTGCTTTGTGGGTAGTCGTCACGCACTTGCTCAAGCAACTCTCGACTACCTTCTGCTTCACCTTGACGCGCCTTGACCAGACCCAGCTTATAAAGAGCATCAGGCACTTTACTGCTGCCGCTATAATCATTGATAACGCGGCTAAAGGACTGGTCGGCCTCCCCTAGCTCGCCTTCTGCGGCGTAAAGTTCACCCAACCAATAATGACCGTTAGCCGTTAAGCTAGTATCTGGGTGATCAGTAACAAAGGCTTCAAACGCTGCAATGGCTTCTGAAAAACGCCGGGCTTGCACGTGTGCAAAGGCTGCCTGGTAATCAGCTTGCGCGTCTTCACTTACATTTTTAGTAGAAGGCGCATTCACGACTTGCTCAGCGGCTTCAGGCTCTACGGCCGGTGTGGACTGCTCAATCTGAGTAGGGCCACTGCTCATCAACCGGTCTTCAATATCCAGGTACTGCTGCTGAGATTGACGACGCAACTGCTCTAGCTGGTGGCGTAATTCTTCTATTTGCCCCCGCAGTTGTTGAAGTTCTTGCTGATGTTCCTGCACCTGATTAAACAACACCAGATTGCCGCCAGACGATTCTTCACGCTGCGCCTGCTGATAAAAGCCATTGCTGGGAGCATTGGAAAGGTCTTGGACAAGCGGCTGTTGTGCTACGGCAATTAACGGCAATACGGACAGCGGGAGCACTAAGGCTCCCGCACCGCACAGCCTCCCAAAGTAACGTTTGAGACTGTGATTCATAACAACTCCATCGATGAAAAACGGCGTGCCATAAGCACGCCGAAATCAACCGTAGTTAAATACTTAGTAGTTAAATACAACGCGACGGTTTTGTGAAGAGGCGCTTTCGCCTTCACCACTCACTGCCGGACGTTCTTCGCCATAGCTAACAACGCTCATTTGCGAATTGGAAACACCTTGGATGTTTAAGAAACGCTTTACCGCTCCCGCACGACGCTCGCCTAGCGCCATGTTGTATTCGCGAGTACCGCGCTCGTCCGTATGCCCGTGGAGAACCACTTGTGCATTCGGGTTGGCACGTAGGTAACGCGCATGGGCCATCACTACAGATTCATATTCGCTTTTGATCGTGTCACGGTCAAAATCGAAATAAATGGTGCGCACTTCCGGAATGCGCGAATCAGCTTGCTGACCAGAACCTGAGCCTGAACCAGTAGATGAACCGTACTGGCTACCTGTGCCTGTACCGGAAGTGTTAGAACCTGTAGTGCTGCCGTCCTGGCTACCGTACGAGTCACCATCTTGGGTTCCGCCGGTGCTGGAACAGCCAGCGATTACCACGATAGATAGCACTGCTGCTAATGAGCGAGCCAACGGTTTAAGTTGCATAATCAGACTCCTTGCCTGAAAACTAAAATTTTCGATTTTCGATGTTAGTTAATTAAGTCGATCAATTTAAGAAGGGTGACCAAGCTGGATCACGTACATCACCTTGTGCTGATGGCAGTCTAAATGAAGAGCGTCCATCGGCAGAAACAGCACTTAGCACCCCACTATTACCCTCTTGGGTAGCGAAGATTACCATGGTCCCGTTCGGCGCAACACTAGGAGATTCATCTCTTGTTGATTCACTCAATACGACTAAGCGATCGCCGCTTAAATCTTGCCGTGCCACTTGATACCCGCGACTAGAACGATGTATCAAGAATATCTGCTCGCCGTCAGGAGAATAGCGACCGCGAGCGTTGTAGTTGCCGGTAAATGTCAGGCGTTTAGCCTCACCACCGCCCATCGAATACTGATAAAGCTGTGGGCCACTGCTGCGATCAGAGGTAAACAGCAGACTCTGGCCGTCTGGCGCCCAAGCTGGCTCAGTATCAATACTATTATTATTGGTGATGCGCTCTACTGAACTGCTGCCGACATCCATAATATAAATTTCGGGCTGGCCATCTTTAGACAATGACATCGCAATACGACGACCATCTGGCGACCACGCAGGTGCACCGTTAATGCCGTCAAATGACGTTGCCTGAACGCGCTGACCGGTTGCTACATCTTGAATATAGATGGCAGGGCGCTCTGTTTCAAAAGATACGTAGGCAAGCTTACTACCGTCGGGTGACCATGATGGTGACATAATCGGCTCATCAGAGGTCAATACCTGCTCGCTGCGACGCCCATCGGCATCGGCAACGTACAAACCAAACTGCATATTATCGCCAATACCTTGGGCAGTCACATAAGCAATTTTGGTTGAGAACGCACCACGGATGCCGGTGATTTCTTCAAAGATTTGATCACTAATATAGTGAGCAGCACCGCGAAGATCATTACCTCTTACGGTGACTGTCTCACCGATCATCCTACGCTGACCGCTAATGTCCATGAGCTCAAACTGCAGCTCAAAGCCACCATCGGTTGGTTGCGCGCTGCCGACGACCAAGTAGCGCACATCAAGAGAATGCCATGTGCCGAACTGAACATCGTCAGACTGGCTGGGCGTCTCAAACATAGCGCTACGTGCTAGCGGGGCAAAATAGCCACTGCGTTCAAGATCATCCTGCACAATCTGTGCGACATCTTCGGGCATGCCGTCTGAACCTGCGAACGGCACCACGCCAATGGGTAGCGCCTGATCGCTACCTCGAGTAATTTCAATCGTCAAGTTGTCGGCACTCACTGCACTACTGACGAACAGCAGCACACAGAACAACCACACTTTGCTCAAGCTTTGCATCAGCGAACATCTCCCGGAGTAAATCGCAGATTAAACTGACGTAAATTACGCTGCTGATCGGCTGGTAAATCTCTCAATTCACCAAACGGTGCAGCATGTTCCACGGCCTGCATGACAGACCTGTCAAAAGCACTATCGCCGCTTGATGTCACAATCGACGTTGCTAACAGTTCACCCGATGGACCAAGACGTACCTGTAGCGTAGCACTCATCGAATCACTTGCACCGGCCGGAATCAACCAGGCCTGCTCAACCGCACGACGAACGATATTGATAAAGCTATTGGCCGCCTGCGCAGCCTGCTGTGCATTGGCAGCTGCTTCGGCTTCACCGGCTAGCTGGCGCTGCATGGCGGCCTCCGCTGCTTCCGCGGCCTGACGTTGACGCTCCGCTTCTGCTTCAGCTTCACGACGCTGCTGCTCTTGTGCCTCACGCTGACGCTGGGCTTCGGCTTCCCGCTCGCGTTCGGCCTCTTGCTCCTCACGCTGGCGCGCCTCTTCAGCTTCACGTTTTTGTGCGGCTTCGGCCTCATCTTCTTTACGCTGCTGCTCTGCCGCTTCGCGTTGACGCTCGGCTTCGGCGGCCTCTTCTTCTTCGCGCTGCTGTTCCGCGGCTTCCTGCTCGCGCTCGGCTTCGGCGGCTGCTTCCTCCTCACGCTTTTGCTCCGCCGCCTCCTGCTGGCGTCGGGCATCTTCTACTTCACGCTGACGTTCTGCGGCGGCTTCTGCTTCAGCTTGATGCTCCGCTGTCTCTGCTGCCTGCTGCTCAGCTTGCTCGGACGCTTCTGCCGCACGGCGCTGAGCTTCGGCTTCTGCCGCCTCGCGCGCTTCTTCTAATGCCTGAGCCTCAGCTTGAGAAGCGCGTTGAGCCGCTTCTGCTGCTGCTTGCTCGGCCGCCTCTGCAGCGGCTTGTTCAGCAGCCTGCTGCTCCGCGGCGGCTTGCTGCTCGCTTGCAGAAGGCTCATCGGGAGCATCAGGCTCTGTAGGCGCGTCAGCTGGCGCACTCATGGCCGCCTGCTGATCCGTTGCCTGCTGCGCTTGATCGGTAAATGTCTCCGTACTCACTAACGTCGCCTGAACAATCGAAGAGCTATCAGGCTCTGCCGTTCGGCTGGGCAAGCTAACCAAGCTAAACAGCACAATGGCAGCGTGCACGCCTATCGCCAAAACGGTGGGCCATTTATAGCCAACATCTTGGGGGTCGTGAGAAGACTTTCCTGCCATATACGCTTTGCCCTTACCCATCTTGCGGCGGCTCAGAAAGCAGCCCAACGTTGGCAACCCCCGCACCTTGGAGGGTACTCATAAGCACAACAATTTGGCCATAGGCCACATTGCGGTCGCCACGCACCATCACCGGTGTTCCAGGACGCCGTTGCAAAATAGCCACCACGCGCTGGGACATTTCATCGAGCGTTACTGAGGTGGAGTCCTCGCCGAGAGTGATGAAGTAACCACCGTCACTGTCAACCGAAATAATGATCGGATCATTTTCCTGCTCATCAATCGGCTGAGACGAAACCTGAGGCAGCTCAACTTGCACGCCCTGAGTCAACATAGGCGCAGTGATCATGAAAATCACCAGCAGTACCAGCATAACGTCGATAAAGGGGACGACGTTAATCTCCCCCATCGGCTTGCTTTTACCGCTACGATTAAATGGTCCTTGCATAGCCGTCTCCCTTAACTTGCGCTCGGTTTGCTGTCACGACCCTGCAGATTACGGTGCAAGATAGCGTGAAACTCTTCCGCAAAATCTTCATATTTGCCGAGCAACCGAGAAGCGTCATTAGAGAGACGGTTATAGAAAATAACCGCTGGAATAGCGGCAAACAGGCCCATCGCCGTTGCAATCAGCGCTTCCGCAATCCATGGCGCAACCGTTGACAAGGTTGCCTGCTGGGTCAACGACAGTGCCTGAAATGACCCCATGATACCCCAGACCGTCCCGAACAGACCGATATAAGGGCTTGCAGAAGCAACAGTGGCTAGAAAGACCAAGTGCTGCGTTAAGCGATCCTCTTCCCGTGACCACGCCACGCGCATACTACGCTGTACACCCTCTAACACGGTGCTAGCGTCACTCGTTTTAGGCATTAGCCGGTTGAATTCACGAAACCCAGCTTGGAAAACGTGTTCAGCCCCGTGTCGAGGGTCATCAACTGGAATCTCTCGATAGAGCTCATTCAAGTCGACACCGGACCAAAAAGACTCTTCAAATTGGTTGTATTCTTGCTTGGCACGGCGCAGCGCTATGCTGCGCTGAAAAATCACCACCCAAGAGAGGATTGACGCCACCACAAGTAGCAGCATTACCAGCTGTACGACGGTACTGGCATTCATTATCAGGTGGGGAATGGACATGGTGTTATCGTTCACAGGTGCCCTCATCAATCTATTAGGGTCGGTATTTCCGACGCAGTGAATGGCCTCTTGGTTAAGAGGCCTGTATCAAAATCTTAAGCGCGGGTGGCCAAGCTTTTGGCCGTAAACGCTCTTTACTCAAGCATGCTATCTCGACTGTGGCAGTGCATAGGAGTTCCTCAGCGCGCCAAACTTGCTGCTCGAAGGTCATCCGACAGCGCCCGACGTTAGTTACCCGTGCACTAATTTCCAACGCATCGTCCAAACAGGCAGGCTTTGCATAATCACAGGCCAAGCGGTATACCACTAGCTGTGTACCTTCGTCTAGCAGCGTTTGCTGATTAAGGCCTAGTTCGCGTAACCATTCACTGCGCGCACGCTCCATAAACTTCAGATAATTAACGTAGTAAACAATGCCGCCTGCATCCGTATCTTCCATATAAACACGTAGCGGCAGGCGATAACTAGCGGCGGTAGAGACACTCACGGGCGTCGCTCCCCTTCCATGTCGGACGCCTGTTCGTGAGGAACGCGCTCAAAGTGTAGCCAAGCCTGACGTGTGACGACGCGCCCACGAGGTGTACGCATGATTAAACCTTGCTGAATAAGATAAGGCTCAATCACATCTTCTATGGTGTCTCGCTCCTCGCTAATCGCTGCGGCTAATGAATCAATACCCACCGGGCCGCCATCGAATTTATCGATCATAGCCAGTAAGAGCCGCCGGTCCATATGATCTAGCCCATGATGATCTACATTGAGCATATTGAGTGCTGCGTCTGCGATTGCTACATCAACCACACCGTTGCCCTTCATTTCGGCGTAATCGCGCACACGGCGCAATAGGCGATTCGCTATACGAGGCGTTCCTCGTGAACGACGCGCCACTTCAATAGCTCCTTCGTGGCTGGTTTCTACGCCGAGTAGGCGCGCTGAGCGCGAAACAATTTCGGTAAGCTCTTCCAGATTGTAAAATTCAAGACGCTGAACAATGCCAAACCGATCGCGCAGTGGTGAGGTTAATAATCCTGCACGGGTGGTGGCGCCGACCAACGTGAAACGAGGAAGGTCTAGCTTTATGGAACGCGCAGCGGGGCCTTCACCAATCATGATATCCAGCTGAAAATCTTCCATGGCGGGATATAAGACTTCTTCGACGACGGGAGAAAGGCGGTGAATTTCATCGATAAAAAGCACGTCGCCAGGCTCTAGATTGGTCAGCATAGCGGCTAAGTCGCCGGCACGCTCAAGCACTGGCCCGGAGGTAGACTTCATGCCCACCCCCATCTCAGCGGCGATAATATGAGCCAGCGTGGTTTTACCTAACCCCGGCGGCCCGAACACCAGAGTATGATCTAGGCTCTCTTCACGTAACCGAGCGGCGCCAATGAAGATTTCCAGCTGTTCGCGAACGCGGGGCTGGCCAATATACTCATCCAGCCGCTTGGGGCGAATTGCGTAATCAATGCGCACCTCACCGTGCTCAGGCTCAGCGGCGATCAGCCGATCGTGTTCTAACATAAGTGCTCTTTTTTCAAGTGCATTTTTTAAGTGCGTTTTTTAATCGTAAATTCAACAACGGTCTATGCTCAACCTTTACGGCTAGCCATTCATACGTTGCGTCAGCGCGGCTTTAATAAGCGCCTCCGTCGACTGATTAGAGTCTATGTCCGCCAACATTTTTGATGCTTCGGTGAGTTTATACCCCAAACTTACCAATGCGGCCTCCGCATCGGCGAGGTTGTCTCGTGCAGAGCCCCGGCCATTGGTAGCCTCAAGAGGCAGTAATGCATTGCTACCATCTTCCCACTCTGGAAAGCGATCGCGCATTTCGATGATCAGCCGCTCGGCGGTTTTTTTCCCCACGCCTGGCAGCTTGGTTAGCGCCTTACTGTCATCGTCTCGGACACAGCGCATAAAGGCATCTTCGTCCATGCCCGACAAAATCGCTAACGCCAGCTTAGGCCCCACGCCGTTGACCTTTATCAGTGCTCGAAACAGAGCACGCTCATGCTCTCTTCCAAAACCGTATAGCAGGTGAGCGTCGTCACGAATGGTTAGATGTGTGAATAACGAAACGCTTTCCCCGACTGCAGGTAATGCTACCAACGTGTTCATTGACGTTTCTAGCTCGTAACCTACGCCATGAACGTCGATCACGATCCAAGGCGGTTGCTTTGCCAGTAACTGGCCACTCAGACGTCCAATCATAAAGTCGCTCGCGCTCAGGTGAAAACGATAGAGTAAAAACAGCCGTTTACTATAAAGTGACTATGTACAGATGACCAGTAGTAAGACTTTACATATTGTCGATTTAAAGACGCCAGCGCCCTGCAGAGCGGCTGCGACCCCGCGTCACCGTGCCAGTAAGCCCCGTTGCGCTGTAGGCATGGGTTAACGCAATGGCAAGCGCATCGGCGGCATCTGCTTGCGGAGTGGCCGAGAGCTGCAAAATAGCCGTCACCATATGTTGCACTTGAGCTTTATCCGCACCACCCTGGCCCGTCACCGACTGTTTGATTTGTCGTGCGGCATACTCGGCAAGACTTAACCCGTGATTTGCCATACAGACTAATGCGGCTCCTCTTGCTTGGCCCAGTTTAAGTGCTGAATCCGGATTTTTAGCCATAAAAACACGCTCAATAGCTACTTGAGAAGGCTTGTGCAAACCGACGACTTCGCTGAGTCCTGCATAAATTTGTGCCAAGCGTTGCTCTAAAGCGCCGTCAGCGGTGCGGATACAGCCGCTCGCTACGTAGCAAGGCTTGACGCCAATCACATCAATAACGCCGTAACCCGTCACGCGGGAGCCAGGATCAATGCCCAGTATGCGTATGGGTACAGCAGGCTTTCTCTCATCCATAACACCGTTACTCGAGTGGATTAGGCCTAACTATCAGAGCAGCATACAAAAACACCGACGCCGTAGCGTCGGTGCTGGTCAACGGTACAGGCGCTTTATTCTGCGACTGTTTCCGCCTTAACTTTTTGACGTAGGCGGATGTGAAGGTCTTTTAGCTGCTCTGGGCTGACTTCACCCGGCGCATTGGTCATTAAGCAGGCCGCGCTTTGGGTTTTCGGGAAAGCAATCACTTCACGAATAGTCTTAGCACCGACCATCAGCATCACCAAACGGTCCAGACCGAACGCTAAGCCACCATGCGGGGGCGCGCCGTATTGAAGCGCATCCAGCAAGAAGCCGAATTTCTCCTGGGCCTCTTCCTCACCAATGCCAAGAATATCAAATACGGTGCTCTGCATGGCTTGGTCATGAATACGAATAGAGCCGCCACCGAGCTCGGTACCATTAAGCACCATGTCATAAGCCCGCGAAAGCGCTTTAGCTGGATCAGCCTTGAGCTCCTCAGGTGTGCACGAAGGTGCCGTAAACGGATGGTGTAGCGGACTTAAACGACCGCTGTCATCGGCCTCAAACATGGGGAAGTCGACAACCCAAAGCGGCGCCCATTCCTGGGTGTAAAGCTCCAGGTCAGCGCCCAGCTTGACACGCAGCGCTCCAATGGCTTCGTTGACGATACGCGCTTTATCTGCACCGAAGAAAATAATATCGCCATCTTCTGCGCCTACGCGATCAAGCAGCTCTTCAACGATATTTTCCATAAACTTGACGATCGGTGACTGCAGACCCTCAAGCCCTTTAGCGCGCTCGTTGACCTTAATCCATGCCAAGCCCTTAGCACCGTAAATGCCAACAAACTTGGTGTACTCATCAATCTCTTTACGCGAGAGCTTAGCACCGCCGGGCACTTTGAGCGCCGCTACGCGGCCATCATCGGCACTGGCCGGACCAGAAAAGACTTTAAAATCGACCTGCTGCATTAGGTCATCAACGTCAGTCAGTTCAAGCGGGATGCGCAAGTCTGGCTTATCAGAGCCAAAGCGATCCATCGCTTCCTGCCACGTCATCCGCGGGAACTCAGGAAGCTCAGCGCTTAACACTTCTTGGAACAGCTGGCGAATCATGGTTTCAGTAATCCCCATGATATCGTTCTCATCTACAAACGATGCCTCAATATCAATCTGGGTAAATTCAGGCTGACGATCGGCACGTAAATCTTCATCACGGAAACATTTGGCAATTTGATAGTAGCGATCAAAGCCGGCCACCATCAAAAGTTGCTTAAACAGCTGAGGCGACTGCGGCAACGCAAAGAAGCTACCGGCATGCGTACGGCTAGGCACTAGATAGTCACGCGCCCCTTCTGGTGTGGCGCGTGTCAGCACAGGGGTTTCGATATCTAAAAACCCCTGACCTTCAAGGTAGGCACGAACGTTGTGAGAAATACGTGAACGCAGACGCAGTTTTTCAATCATGTCAGGGCGACGCAGATCGATATAGCGATACTTTAAACGCACTTCTTCGCCCACTTTCCCATGCTCATCAAGCATGAAAGGCGGCGTAATTGCCGCGTTGAGCACTTCAACATCTTTTGCTAACACTTCAATCATGCCCGTCGGCATGTTGGCATTTTGGGTGCCTTCTGGACGCAACCGCACACGGCCTGTAATGCGCAGGACGTACTCGCTGCGAGCGCGGTCCGCATGAGCGAACGCATCGGCGGTATCGGGGTCGACCACGATCTGAGCGATACCATCGCGGTCGCGCATGTCGAGGAAAATTACTCCACCGTGGTCACGGCGGCGATGAACCCATCCGCATACCGTAACCGTTTGATCCACCAAAGTTTCATTCAGCTGGCCGCAATAATGGCTGCGCATGTCAAATCCTGTTCTGTTACGTGGCAATTAATGTGTCGCGGGTCGTCCCAACCCTGGCAGCCTCGGCTATGCCGCGGCGCCCTTGTCTGTAGGAGTAGCGCTCTTAGAGGTAGCACTGGTATCACTGGTTTTGCCAGCATCTGTCGATGCCGTTTTGCCATCAGCGACTAAATTCTTTTTGCTACCCGTTTTAAAATCAGTTTCATACCAACCGCCGCCGGCCAAGCGAAACCCTGCAGCGGATACCAAGCGAGCCAAACCATCGCTATGACACGCTGGACAATCCTTTAAAGGATCAGCACTAATCTTCTGCAGTTTTTCCATACGATGGCCGCAGGCCTTGCACTCATATTCATAGATGGGCATGTTGATGACTCCTTATAAAGCTCAACGCTGACAGGTTCAGTTCTGACAGACGTGTTTCTGACAGAAAAATAGCAAAAATAAACGCTGCCGGGCTGCCAATATGTGGCCAGTCGGGATAAATTCCAAGGCTGCGGTTGATCAAGCGCCGCCATTATACCCTTTTGTGACCCCTGCCAAGCAAGGTTATGCAGACCAAGGCAGTTTATGGAGATAAGAAAATGCCCCACGCAGTGATATTGGATGCTAAGAGCTTAGGCCCCCAGATTGACTTAGCCGCCATTCGTGAGTCGGTTTCTCACCTTGAGGTGTTTGAGCAAAGTTCGACACAACAGGCGGCTGAACGCCTTGCTGACGCAGATATTGCGATTGTAAATAAGGTCGTTCTAGACGCAAAAACGTTGCAACAGCTGCCCAAACTGCGGTTGATATGTGTACTAGCAACGGGGCTTAATAATATTGACCTTGAGACGGCTAAAGCTAATAACATTGAGGTCAAAAACGTAGCGGCTTACGGCACTGCCAGCGTTTCGCAGCACACTTTAATGCTCATGCTCTCACTAGCCAATCGCCTCCCCCTTTATCAGCGCGACGTGGCCGCAGGTAAGTGGCAGCGCAGCGATTTTTTCTGCCTGCAGGACTATCCTACGCTACAGCTTTCAGGCAAACATTTAGTCATGGTTGGGCAAGGAGAGCTGGGCTCTGAAGTTGCTCGTTTAGCGGAAGCGTTCGGAATGAACGTCTCTTTTACCGCCCGACCAGGCAATGAGACCAACGACAAACGCCCGTCCCTTGATGATCTGCTTGATGATGCTGACGTTATTAGTTTGCATTGCCCGCTTAGCGACGCTACTAAGCATTTGATTAATCGGGAGCGCCTGGCTAAGGCCAAACCATCGCTGCTACTGATTAACTGCGCCCGAGGCGGCATGATTGACGAGGTTGCTGCATTAGACGCGCTACGCAGCGGCAAACTAGGCGGACTGGCGGTTGACGTACTGCCGGCAGAACCCCCCAGAAACGGGCATCCACTGCTTGACGCGCTCGCCGAACCGCTCAATTTGATTGTCACTCCACACAATGCCTGGGTCACACCCGAAGCCAGACAGAACATTGTGAGTTTAACGGCAAACAATATTAGCGAATGGAAAACATCTCAGTGAAAAACACCTGAAAATCATTTACGAGGCTGAGATGCCTTAACGGCGCTAGGGGCGTGGCGATCATCCAGGGTGTCATTACAAAACCTGGATGAGCCACACTCCTGAGGTGAATGCGCTGTACTGCGGGCTATTTAAACGTACTCTTGTTTGATAAGCACCGCGCTATTTCTTGGCACCAGAGCTCGACCGCGGCGCAACAGCAAGGACCGAGTAAAGGCAGCACCAAACAGTAAAATCAATGAGCTGTAGTAAACCCAAAGTAAAATCATCACAACAGACCCTGCTGCGCCATAGGTTGAAGCGGTAGCGGTATGCGCTAAGTAAATAGCGATAACGCTACGACCTATAGTAAATAGTACCGCGGTGACAACAGCCCCCAAAAATACATCTTTCCACCGCAGCACGACATCGGGCAGTACTTTAAAAATAGTCGCAAATAGCAATGTCACCATGGCCACTGAAATAAGCGATTCTAAAGACGTCGTAAATAAACTGGCAAACGGCAGTAAGTTGTCTGTCGCTAGCAGCACTCCACGCAGCACGACTCCTAAAACTAATGACACCAGCAGGATAAACCCGATGGATAGGACAACCGTAAGCGATAGCAGACGGTTTTTAATAAACACGAAGGCGCTATTAGACGTTGGCTTTGCCGTCACTCCCCATATCGTGTTAAGCGAAAATTGCATTTGCGCGAATACGGTCGTGGCCCCCACGATCAGCGCGATGAACCCCAACACCGTCGGCAACAGCCCCGACTCTTCAATGCGCGACTGCGCGACCGCTTGTTCGATCGCCGTCGCGGCATCGGTTCCTAACGTACCCTGCAGCTGCGCGACTATTTGACCTTGGGCAGCTTCTTCGCCTAATACAACGCCGATTACCGTCACCGCAATGATAATAGTAGGTGCCAATGAGAACAGCGTATAAAAAGCGAGCGAGCCTGCATAGCTAAACGCATTTCGTTCTAGCCATAATGAAACGGCATCTTGCATTACATTCCACCAGAAGGTTGCCGTTTTTTTAATCATATTCACTTCCCATGTAATCGTTTAGACGCGTTTTGTAAGGCTTATCGGTATGCTACGTATATAGCATACCGAACCACAACGTTTAACGCAGTTTTCTGACACGTGACATGTCATCGTTGCTGCCATCCGTAACGGCCAAGCTCATGCTTGCAGAAAGTCCCGCGGTAGCTTCACCATCTGCCGCCATAAACGCTCTACACCAGGCTTGTGCACCATCGAGCAGCGATATAGGCGGATCTCAAGCGGTATATCCCAGTGTTGCTCACCGGCTCTGACCAAGCGCCCACTTTTCAACTCTTCGCGAATACAAAAATCAGGTATCCATGCCACGCCAGCACCCTGTAACACCATTCCTTTCAGGCCTTCGGCCATGGCGGTTTCATAAACGGTGCGTAACTTCATCCGTAGCGGATCATTTTTGAGCAGCATGCGTACCGTTCGGCCTAAAAATGCGGCTTGGGTATAGGAGAGATAGGGGATGGAGGCGTCATGCTGCAATGAAAATAGCGGCTTACCCTGCTCGTCTGGCAACGAAACGGGCAGCATATTGACCTTGCCGATTGAGAACGAGGGAAATACTTCGGCATCTAGCTGCATAGTGGCAAAAGGATCGTAATACGCGAGCATTAAATCGCAGTTACCCTCGCGCAATACGTGAATAGCCTCTCCTACGTTCATAGCCACTAAACGAGTGGGCAGCTCCCCCAGGCCTTTTTGTAACCGAGAAATCCACGGTGGATAAAAACTCAACGCTAAAGAGTGCGCCGCGACGATATCTAACGCTTCATTAGCAATAGACAAACCACGTAAATGGCTCAGCGATTCGTTCAGCTGTTCGACAAGGTTTCGCGCTGTGACTAAAAAAAGTTGGCCTTCGGGCGTTAACCCAACGGGCGTTGTGGAACGATCTACCAAAGTTACATCAACAGCTTGCTCTAGCGCGCGAATACGCCGACTAAAAGCCGGCTGTGTAACGTGTCGCTGGCGTGCTGAGGCCGAGAAGCTGCGTGTGCCGGCAAGCGCCACGAAATCCTCCAGCCATTTTGTTTCAAGATTCACCCATGACTCCTTGTTTTACTCGTCATCCACGCAGAGCTGCTTTTATTATCAGAGGTACCTGCATTATTGGACAGGAGCCGTTAAGTAAGCTGCCCGAGAAACTACTTTCATCCACATTGAACGCTGATTAATTTCATCCATTGTTACACGGCGGCACTGTTCAAAATCATTTTCTAGCATCACCGCGACGCTGGCAGCAAACTCTGGGCTAGGTATAAACGCGGTGATTTCAAAATTTAATCGAAACGAGCGATTATCTAAATTGATAGTGCCTACCGTGGCTGCTTCACCGTCTACAAGCATTACTTTTTGATGTAGAAATCCTGGAAGATAACGGTATATTTTAACACCCGCTCTTAACATGTCAGGCAGGAATGAAAATGCTGACAAGAATACTAATAAATGGTCTGGTCGCTCAGGAATCATCACGCGCACGTCTACACCGCGCATCGCCGCTAAGCGCAACGCATCCTGAACGCCTTGATCGGGTACAAAATAAGGACTAGTGACCCACAGGCGATGTTTCGCACTATGAATAACCTGCTGCACTAACAGGCTGGCAGTGTCCTGGCGGTCAGCGGGACCAGAAGGCACTATGACGACATGATGGTCGGTTGCTGTAGACGTATCGGCTATCCAGTTCAGGCTAATCACTTCGTCCGTTGCCCAGTGCCAGTCTTCCCAAAAGGCCTCCTGCAAGCCCAACACACTGGGCCCTTGCAGCTTTAAATGCGTGTCGCGCCAGGCACCGTGTCGCGGGTCCTCACCTAGGTATTCAATACCCACGTTTAAACCACCTACCCAACCCTCTTTCCCGTCAACTACCGTGACTTTACGGTGGTTACGGAAGTTGAGCTGAAATCGATGTTTAAACCCTCGCGATGACCGAAAGGCACTGACTGACGCGCCTTCACGCGTTAAATCGCCCAGATAGCCTTCGTTTAATTTGCGGCTACCCACTTCATCATAAAGAAAATAAACCCGTACGCCACGCTTAACCGCACGCTGCAGATGACTCAACAAACGCTGGCCCAGCGCGTCGTTGCGCACGATAAAAAACTGTATCAACACATAGTTTTCAGCGCGATCAATGCCGTCAAAAAGGCTCTCAAACGCGGCGTGACCGTTGACCAATAGCGTCGCTTGATTACCGCGCGTCAATGGCATCATGGCCAGCTGTTCAACGGCCTGGATATCGGCACTGCTTGAAGGCGCCACGTAGGGCTGCACATTGGCTCGATAACGAACTAATACCCGGCGCAGTACGGTGTCACGCTGGCCGCGAGCCGATACGTAGCCGTAGAACCGCGGTCGACCAAAAAACCAATAGGCTGGAAGTGCAACATACGGAAAAGTAAGCAGCGATATAATCCACGCTACCGCTCCTTGAGAGGTGCGGCTAGACATCAGCGCCATGATGGCCGACACGATGCCTAACAGATGTATCAATAAAATGCTGGTCCCTAATAACCAAGAGGCCATAGCTACGTCCTTATATAGGCAAGGGCCTCGCCACAAGCGAGGCCCTTTTCGTTTTAAAGCCTAATCAACCATACTTCTTTACTACGCAGACTGAGCAATAATTTCTTTCCACTTAGCCGGTCCTGTTTGATGCACCGATGTACCCTGGCTATCCACAGCAACGGTCACAGGCATATCTTCAACTTCAAATTCGTAAATAGCCTCCATGCCCAGATCTTCGAAACCAACTACCCGCGATTTTTTAATCGCCTGTGCGACGAGATAAGCCGAACCGCCAACGGCCATCAGATAAACCGCTTCGTTGTCGCGGATGGCATCAATGGCTGTTTGACCACGCTCTGCCTTACCGACCATGCCGAGCAAGCCTGTTTCTTCCAGCATTGTACGAGTAAATTTATCCATCCGTGTTGCCGTGGTGGGTCCTGCTGGTCCAACCACCTCGTCGCCAATCGGATCAACCGGCCCGACGTAGTAGATAAACCGCCCTTTCATATCCACTGGCAAGGGCTCACCTTTTGCCAACATATCTATCATGCGCTTATGAGCGGCGTCTCGGCCAGTCAACAGCTTTCCGTTTAACAATAGCGTATCGCCCGGCTGCCACGTTTTGACGTCGGCTGGGGTGACGGTGTCAAGATTAACACGCTTGACGTTCTCGCCTGCTTCACGAGTAATTTCTGGCCAATCTTCCAGCTTCGGCGCTTCAAGCACCGCAGGGCCTGAACCGTCCAGAGTAAAGTGAGCGTGGCGAGTAGCCGCACAGTTAGGAATAATCGCGACCGGCTTGTTAGCGGCGTGAGTTGGGTAGTCTCTCACTTTAATATCCAAGACCGTGGTTAAACCACCTAAACCCTGCGCGCCAATACCACTCTTATTGACCTTATCAAACAACTCTAGGCGCAGCTCCTCAGCACGATTACTCGGCCCACGGGCCTGTAAATCTTGTATATCGATAGGATCAAGCAACGCTTCTTTAGCAATTAGCATGGCTTTTTCAGCAGTACCGCCAATACCAATGCCCAGCATACCGGGCGGGCACCAGCCGGCGCCCATCTTCGGCAGCTGCTCCATAACCCAGTCCACCACGCTATCTGAAGGATTCAGCATGGCAAACTTGGATTTTGCCTCACTGCCACCACCCTTCGCGGCCACATGAATATCGACGCTGTCACCAGGCACAATCGAATGATGAATAATGGCCGGGGTGTTGTCTTTGGTGTTGGCCCGCTTACCGTCTGGATCAGCCAGTACCGAGGCGCGCAGGATATTATCCGGCAACAGGTAAGCACGACGAACACCTTCGTTGATCATGTCGTCCAAGCTCATGTCCGCCTCCCACGTTACGTTCATACCCACATGAACGAACACGGTGACAATACCGGTATCCTGACAAATAGGACGGTGGCCTGTGGCGCACATGCGTGAATTAATCAGAATTTGCGCAATGGCATCTTTCGCAGCGGGGTTCTCTTCACGCTCATAGGCGGCAGCCATGGCGTCAATAAAATCTTTAGGATGATAGTAAGAGATGTACTGCAGAGCATCGGCAACGCTTTGAATAACGTCGTCCTGGCGAATCACGGTCATGGACTAACAGCTCCTAGGTTATCGTCTAGTCAGCGGCTTTCTTTCGCAACTGCGAAAGTGCCGTCTTAGCGTGGGCCAAGTATACCGTATTGCCCCTCACGCGGCAGCATCCCTAGCGATACCAGTGACAACGTAGTTCAGTTTGTAAAAAGAGATTCAAACATTCAAGATAACGGTATAAACCCTAAAAAACTAACTCGACTGGCAGCGCGGGCATAGATACAGCCGTCTTGAACCCACCATGATTCGCTGGATGACCTCGCCACAACGGTGACATTGCAGCCCGGCACGATCAAATACTGCAAAGCGCCACTGACTGCGTGACTCACCGGCGACCTTAGCCTGCTTAATCCAAGCATCACAATTGGTGATGCCTGCCGTTTGGTACGTTTGAAGCGTGGTTTCAATAATGCACTTCGCCAACATCTGCTGCTGCCCTGGCGACAAATCTATCGGACGCGTTTTCGGAGAAAGCTGCGCAAAAAACAAAATTTCCGAGCGCAGATAGTTGCCCAACCCTGCCACCAACCCCTGATCAAGCAACAGCGCCCCTAAGCTACGTTTGTGGAACTGCTTAAGATTTAGACGTTGCTGGACGTCGCCAGCCGTGACTTCCTGGCTGAGCAAATCAGGCCCCAGCCGAGATAAAAACGGATGCTGCGCGAGATTATCCTCGTGCCAAAGGGAAATATCAGAGGCACTGTAAAGGCTTGCGCTACGCCCTTGCGCCGTCAATCTAACGCGCAGCGTGCGCTTTGTGTCAGGCGGTTGATCGGCATCATGCTGCTTCCAAACACCGTACAGCTGGTTGTGCGAATACAGCACGCGCCGATCACTAAACCGGATCAACATCGCCTTGCCCCACGTATCAACCCGCGTAACACGCGCACCAACAAGAGACGCGGCCTGCTCAGCAAGCTCTGGGAAAGCAAACCAAGCAGCGTCTATCTCACGCTCGCCTATCTGCTGCTGTACACGGTCTGCCGCACGGCGAATTTCGGGCCCTTCCGGCATACGTCTCCTATCCCAATACCAGCTGTTTTTCCTTCATTTGATGCAGCTGGTCGCGAAGACGCGCCGCCTCTTCAAACTCCAGATTTTGCGCTGCTTCAAACATTGCATCTTCGAGCTTGTTAATCGCACCCAAGAGATCTTGCTTACTCATACTGGCGATATCATAGTCAGCGGCTGACTCAGCTACTTTGCGCTCATTACCGCGGCGGCGGCTGCTTTTCTTACCAGGCGCTTGCGCCGCTTCAAGAATATCGGCGACCGAACGAGTCACCGTTGTCGGCGTAATACCATGCTCTTCGTTATGCTCTGTTTGCTTAGCGCGCCGCCTATCCGTTTCATCAATGGCCTTGCGCATTGAGTCCGTAATACGGTCCCCGTACAAAATAGCTTTACCATTAGCATTACGGGCAGCGCGGCCGATGGTCTGTATCAACGAGCGCTCAGAGCGCAAGAAGCCCTCTTTATCGGCATCCAAAATTGCCACGAGCGATACTTCCGGAATATCGAGACCTTCGCGTAACAGGTTTATACCTACTAGCACGTCAAACTTACCTAAGCGCAAATCGCGGATAATCTCTACCCGCTCCACAGTGTCGATGTCAGAGTGTAAGTAACGCACTCGAATGCCGTGCTCATCAAAGTAATCCGTGAGATCTTCTGACATACGCTTGGTAAGAGTGGTGACCAAAACGCGCTCACCCACGGCGGTGCGCAGTCCAATCTCCGAGAGCAGATCATCTACCTGAGTGCTGGCTGGGCGCACCTCAATTTCAGGGTCTAGCAGTCCGGTGGGACGTACCACTTGGTCAACCGTCTGACCGGTGTGCTCGGCTTCATAACGGCCTGGGGTGGCGGAGACAAAAATAGTCTGCGGTGAAATCGCCTCCCACTCTTCAAACTTCATGGGCCGATTATCCAGCGCTGAGGGCAGTCGAAAACCGTACTCGACCAGTGTTTCTTTACGCGAACGATCGCCTTTATACATCCCACCGACCTGCGGCACGCTGACGTGAGATTCATCGATAAACAGCAGTGCGTCGTCTGGTAAATAGTCGAAGAAGGTCGGCGGCGGCTCGCCCGATGCACGCCCGGAAAGGTAGCGCGAGTAGTTTTCAATACCGTTGCAATAACCGAGTTCAAGCATCATTTCTATATCGTAAAGCGTGCGCTGCTCCAAACGCTGGGCCTCCACCAACCGCTCGTGTTTGCGCATCCACTCTAAACGCTCTTTGAGCTCCTCTTTAATGTCATCGATGGCGCCTAAAATCGTTTCCCGTGGCGTAACGTAGTGCGATTTTGGGTAGATGGTCATTCGCGCCACCTCGCCATGGACGGCACCGGTTAGCGGATCAAACATGCGAATCGTGTCGATTTCATTGTCGAACAGCTCGATTCGCACCGCCTCTTCTTCAGAATCAGCGGGGAAGACATCGATGACGTCGCCACGAACTCGGTAAGTGCCGCGCCGGAAATCCATATCATTGCGGGTGTACTGTAGCTCGGCCAAGCGGCGTAAAAAGGCGCGCTGGTCAATCAGTTCACCGCGGGAGAAATGAAGGCGCATTTTCAGGTATTGCTCGGGATCACCCAGGCCGTAAATAGCCGACACGGACACCACAATTAGCGCATCACGGCGCTCAAGCAGCGCCTTGGTGGCTGAAAGACGCATCTGCTCAATATGGTCATTAATCGACGCATCTTTCTCGATAAACGTATCGGATGCCGCCACATAGGCTTCAGGCTGATAATAATCGTAGTAGGAGACGAAATACTCAACCGCGTTATCAGGAAAAAAAGACTTAAACTCACCGTAAAGCTGGGCAGCGAGCGTCTTATTTGGCGCCATGACAATCGTTGGGCGCTGCTGCTGCTCAACCACATTCGCCATAGTGAAGGTTTTACCCGACCCCGTAACCCCGAGCAGTGTCTGATGGGCAAGCCCTGATTCCAGGCCACTAATCAGCCCTTTAATAGCGGCGGGCTGATCGCCAGCAGGCTGAAATTTAGACTGCAATCGAAAGGCTTTGCTCATCGTGACTCCAAAACAAGGGGGAATTAGCTAAAAACAAACTAAACAAGCCGCGTGGCGATCTCGACGGTGGACTCAGTCATCAAGCGCTGGATGGGGCAACGGTGGCTTATATCTTCCAGCCTGGCGCGCTGATCAGGATCATCAATACCCTGCAGCATTAATGCGACATCTAACTTATAGATACCTTTTTTTTCCTGGCTATCATCTCGCTGCACGGTGACGGTAATTCCCTCAAGCGACCACTCTTTACGCTTGGCGTACATCGACACTGTGATCGCCTTGCAAGTGCCTAAGGCAATATCAAAATAGTCATGGGGATCCGGTGCACTACCATCACCGCCAACAATGGCCGGCACATCGGCAAACATATCTTCTAAGCCATTGACCTCAATGCGCTGCCTAAAAACGTTGTTGCGTTCACTGATAATGGTAATCGGTATATGCATTAAGAAACCTTTACGCCCAGCTTAAGTTTTTCAATCGCGTTGATAAGCGTTTGACGCGTTGCCCGGCCATCCACGTCGGCGCCGTGCCTTCCCACCTCAGCACTGTCAACGCCTTCAAGCATCATAAGCGCCGTGGTGATTTTATTAACCTGTTCGACCGTTTTAACTTGCTGAAATGTTAATGATTGTTGCGCCATACCGTTTCCTTACCTGTTGGTCAACACCTGATAAACTGTGTAAAGCTGATATCAAATGAAGAGTTTAGCACGCTAATAGTGCCTTGCAATTGATGCCCTGCGCCCGCATTAAACGGCATATCAGTACGTATTTTATACGCTGGCACCTTACCATTTTCTTTAGGAGTTTTTATGGCGACCGTTCCCTCTAGAACCCCCGCCCTTGGCTGCGTCCGCCTAACCCATTTAGCGGCACTGGATGTAAAAGGCGTCGATGCAGAAAAATTCCTTCAAGGACAAACCAGCGCTCAGGTCAGCCTGGCTGATGGACGCTTTGCGCCACTCACCTGTTTCTGTACGCCAAAAGGGCGAATGCTAGCTAATGCCCAACTACTGCGGTTGAGCAATGAGCATTTCCGCCTGCTGCTGAGCACAACATTAGTCGATAGCTTAGCCAGTCATCTTAAAAAATTCGCTGCTTTTTATCGTGCGGAACTGATTATGCAGCCTCATCTAACCTTCATCGGTGCCAGCGAGGGTGCTCAGGCACTGGCGGACCAGCTCGGGCTGCAGCTTCCCGACAACGTCTGCACCCACTTTAACAGCGAGCAGGCTCTAAGTTTGCAGTGCCTAGGTGAGACACCGCGCTTTATATTCTGTTTCGACAACGCCAACAATGACGCTACCGTGGTCTTACAAGATGACGATGCGGGCCGCAATGCTTGGCAGCTTGAAGATATTCGCAGTGGCTTAGCGTGGCTAACCGATGCTCAGCAGGATCACTTCCTGCCCCAGATGATAAATTGGGAAGCGCTTGGCGGGATTAGCTTTAAAAAGGGTTGCTACACCGGCCAAGAAGTCGTCGCGAGAGCACACTTCCGGGGCCAGGTTAAAAAGCGCCTGATGCGCGTCAGCGTCGAGACAAAAGCGCTGCCAGAAGCGGGCGCCAGCCTGGTTAATAGTGACGACAAATCGGTAGGCGAAGTGGTGATCAGTGCGTCGGACTCGCTAGGTGGCATTGAGCTGCTGGCGGTAATGAGCACTAAAATCGCCGAAGAAATGACACCCATCTTTTTGTCCGGACTACCCGCCACCCTTTTACCGCTGCCCTACCCGATTGAACGCGTAGATCCCGAGCAGCTAGCGGTCAGCCTTAACAGCTAAGGCTGCATGCACGGCAACCCAAATAGCGTTGCGGCGACAGCACTGGTCTGTCCCGCGACCTGCTCGGCTGTTTGCTCGCGCAGCCTCGCCACCGCACGGCACACATCGACTAGCCTACTTGGCTCATTGCGCATGCCCTGGCAGCCATTTAATGGCATATCGGGGCTATCGGTTTCGAGCATAAAGGCGTCATCGGGTAGTGCTTTTACCATGCGCTGTAATCGCTTGGCGCGCCCATAGGTCACTGCCCCACCTAAGCCTAGCTTGAAACCAAGCGCTAAAAACTTCTGAGCTTGCTCAATTGAACCTGAAAAAGCGTGAATCAGACCTGCTTTAGGCAGCGAAAACTGACCAAGGCGCTTAGCAACGGTGTCATTAGCATGCACACAGTGCACCACGACAGGCAAAGAGTGCTTCTGAGCCAGCCTTAACTGAGCATCAAAGTAGTGCCATTGGGCATCAATAGTCGCTTCAAAGCGAGCATCAATACCGCACTCGCCCACCGCCACGATTTCTGGATGCTTAATGAATAGTTGATCAAGCGCGGCAAGGTCCGCTTCCTGATGCTGCGCCACAAAGTAAGGATGCAAGCCCACGCATGCCGACGTATCATCGCGCTCGGCCAGCGCCAGCACATGCTGCCAGCGCTCTCGGGTCGTACCAGGAATGACAAAGTGCGAAACGCCCACCGCCTTCGCGGCCTCAAACACCTCTGCTCGGTCATGATCGAACTGAGGGAAGTCGAGATGGCAGTGAGCATCAATCAGCATAGACATATAAAAAACTAGTGCTCGCGCGTAGGCTGAAAGCGGATGTCTGGCCAACGCTCTTGGGTCATTTGAAGGTTTACCCGAGTCGGTGCAATGTAGGTCAGATAGCCCCCCCCATCGATCGCCAAGTTGGTGCTGGCCTTACGCTTGAATTCTTCTAGCTTCTTGGCGTCTTCACAGTAGATCCAGCGCGCCGTTTGTACATTGACCCCTTCGTACAGACAGTCGACCTTGTATTCTTCCTTCAGACGATGGGCAACAACATCAAACTGCAGAGTACCTACGGCACCGAGAATCAGATCGTTATTATCCATCGGCATAAAGACCTGCGTTGCGCCTTCTTCAGAAAGCTGCTGCAAGCCTTTTTGAAGTGCTTTCATCTTCAGAGGGTCTTTTAACCGCACGCGCTTAAAGAGTTCAGGAGCAAAGTGAGGAATGCCGGTAAAGCGCATATCTTCGCCAACGGTAAACGTATCGCCTATCTGAATAGTCCCGTGGTTGTGCAGACCGATAATATCGCCGGGCCAAGCTTCTTCCACGTGTGAGCGATCAGAAGCCATGAACGTCAGCGCATCGGCAATCTTAACGTCTTTACCAGTACGCACGTGGCGCATCTTCATGTTCTTTTCGTACTTGCCAGAACATACCCGCAAGAAGGCAATACGGTCCCGGTGATTGGGATCCATGTTGGCCTGAATCTTAAACACAAAGCCGGTAAATCGATCATCATCCGCAATGACGTCACGCGTGTCGGTTTGATGCGCTTGGGGCGGCGGTGCGTACTCAACAAAACCGTCAAGCATTTCGCGCACGCCAAAGTTGCCCATAGCAGTGCCGAAATAAACGGGCGATAAATCGCCACGGCGATAAGCCTCAAGATCAAACTCATGAGAAGCGCCACGAACCAGCTCAACTTCCATGCGCAGCTCTTCGGCCTGCTCTTCTCCCAGCGCCGCATCTACCTCGGGGCTATGCAGGCCTTCAATGCGCTTATCATCAGGAATTCGGCTACCCTGGCCCTGAGTGTAGAGATGGATGACGTCGTTATAAAGATGATAAACGCCCTTGAAGTGACGCCCCATACCAATTGGCCAGGTCATTGGCGCACACTGGATATTCAGAACCGTTTCTACTTCATCCATGACTTCAATAGGGTCACGGGTATCGCGGTCCATCTTATTGATAAACGTTAAGATCGGTGTGGTACGTAGCCGACATACCTCCATCAGCTTGATGGTGCGATCTTCAACGCCTTTAGCACCATCAATTATCATTAACGCAGAGTCGACCGCCGTTAGCGTGCGGTAGGTATCTTCAGAGAAGTCTTCGTGTCCGGGCGTATCCAATAGATTGACGATGCGCCCCCCGTAAGGAAACTGCATCACCGAGGTCGTTACTGAAATACCCCGCTCCTGCTCCATTTTCATCCAGTCCGAGGTGGCGTGGCGGTCATTACGCTTACTCTTAACCGAGCCGGCTAGCTGGATGGCGTTTCCAAACAGCAGCATTTTTTCGGTGATCGTGGTTTTACCGGCGTCGGGGTGCGAGATAATAGCGAATGTCCTGCGAAGCTCAGCTTCACGGGCTAAATGAGTGTCTTTCATTGTGCCTCTTTAAATATGTAGTCTCAGCGCAGCCTTCTATTTAACGATCACCGCGCGTTGAGCAATGTCTATTGCGCTAATTGTACCGCCTGGAGACTGCTGTTGTCGCGGGTGGCGTCAAGGTCGCATCACCTAATAGATGGTCAAAAAAAACGCTGACAGAGTCAGCGTTTTTAAAATACTTATTTGAAGTACTTACCGATAAATACCCGACATGGCACTAATCAATGCTTGAACGCCGGTGTTTAGAAGCGGTCTGCACGAAACGGCGCCATATCAACAGCCGTCTCTTTGCCTTCCATCATATCCGCCAGCAGCTGGCCCGTGGCTGGACCTAGGGTAAACCCTTGATGCCCATGGCCAAAAGCGAGCCATAGGCCGGGGTGACGCGGAGCAGGACCAATAATCGGCTTCATGTCGGGAAGACAAGGCCGCGCGCCTTTCCAAGGAGCTTCATCACGTCGCTCGCCTAACGGAAATACGCTGCGGGCTACTTTTTCTGCAGCATCGAGCTGCTTAGCATCGGCTAGCGCCTCTAAACGATCCAGCTGTGCCCCCGTTGTTAGCCGCACACCCGCATTCATTGGCGCAAGCAAGTAGCCAACCTCTGCATCCATTAACCAGTAATTGAGCTTAGCCGGTGTCTGCGTGGCGTAATGCATGTGATAACCACGCTTCACGAAGGTGGGGAAGCGATAACCCAGTTCTTTTAGCCAATTACCCGCCCAAGGGCCTAACGCGACGACGACATTATCTGCTTCAATCGTTTCAGATGGCGTTTTTACCTGCCATCGATCACCAATTTGCTGAACCGACTGAATATCCGCCTGCACAATACGCCCACCGTCGCGGTTAAACGCTTGTGCGTACGCTGCCACCAAAGCGCCAGGGTCAGCCACGGTCCATGAGTCAAGCCAGTGAATTGCACCCACAATGTTACCGCTCAGCGCAGGCTCTTTGACTATAAGTGCTGCTCGATCCAATTCTTCAAATTGAACGCCATAAAGGCGTCTCGCCTCTTCGGCATCTTTTAATCGAGCCACCAGCTTTTCAGGAGTACGGTAGAGCTCAAGCCACCCATCCCTGCGCACTAGGTGCTCTGCCCCAGCGGCCTCAATCATGGGCCCATGAGTTTTGAGCGCCAACTGGATCAACGATGCGTACTCCGGCACGATTTTTTGGTAAGCCTTAGGAGCTGAGTTCATCCAGTAGCGCAACAGTGGAGAGGCGGCATTTATCATACCCGCTAGGCGATAGCGAATATCTACTCTGCGGTTGGGCAAGACGCTTAGCAGCGTTTTAATATCACGCGGGAAAGGATAAGGCCTGACGGCTTCACGCTGAATAATACCGGCATTGCCAAAGGAAGTTTCTCGACCCGGCTCAAGGCGATCCACCAGGGTGACATCATGCCCGCGCTGACGCAGATGCCAGGCAATACAGACACCCACCATGCCTGCCCCCAAAACAACCGTTTGACGCGCCATCGCGATCCACTCCCTTTGCGAATTAGGAATTACTATTACCAGCAGAGGTTAAAAAATAACTTATTGAAAAATATCACTAAACAAAGGGCTTTGACAGAGCTTAAAACTCTTTTTTAACCCGCATAATTAGCAATTAATGCTACCAAAGCATGGAGAATCGCTATTGCTACTGTAGACAAGCTAGCCAACATCATTTTTTCTCGGCGCATTTTTGCTCTTGATGTAAAAGACGAAAAATCGAAAAACAGAAACGCAAAAAACCCAATTAAGGGCATCAAGAAAAAAAAGAGTAAGAGTAAGAAAGGAAAATATAGAAATGGGGTGGATGATGGGGCTTGAACCCACGACCACCGGAATCACAATCCGGGGCTCTACCACTGAGCTACACCCACCACAACCTAAAAACGCAAATATTGTCACTGGGGTGGATGATGGGATTTGAACCCACGACCACCGGAATCACAATCCGGGGCTCTACCCCTGAGCTACACCCACCAAAGACAATCTTACGTAAAACAAGCGTGATTGAAGATAGGATTCTGACAGGTTAATACCACTGAATACGGTGGCACGCCCAGCAGGAATCGAACCCGCAACCTACGGCTTAGAAGGCCGTTGCTCTATCCGGTTGAGCTATGGGCGCACAAAGAGCATCCAAAAATAAGAATACTGATGAGCACTAGACCACAACCAATGCTTTAGAAAACAAGCTATCAGCTTTCACGTTAGGTGTGGTCGGGATGGAGGGATTCGAACCCCCGACATCCTGCTCCCAAAGCAGGCGCGCTACCAGACTGCGCTACATCCCGATTCTATCACCCTAGACGCTACCGCTTTGCCCGTCCAAGCGAGGCATATATTACTATTTTTAAATTTAAAGTCAACAACTAAACGGGTTATTCGTTAAGTCGCTTTGCCTGGATGCCCTAGCATGCGAAAATTGCCGCCTTTAAAAGCGTGCCGTTACATCAGCATGACGATGCATAGCCCTTATTAACGTCACCCTTATCAACGTCCACAGGGATTCCAGAACATGACCGCCCAACTAATCGATGGCAAATCCATCGCTGCTACTGTCCGCCAACAGGTTGCCGAAAAAGTCGCCGCACGCCGACAAGCAGGTTTACGGGCACCGGGACTAGCCGTTGTTGTGGTTGGAGATGATCCCGCCTCTCAAGTCTATGTCAATAATAAGCATCGCGCCTGCGAGCAAGCCGGTATTGTCTCGCTTCAGCACGCCCTGCCAACCAACACGTCACAGCATGAGTTAGAAGCGCTTGTCGACCAGCTCAATAGCGATCCGAACATAGATGGCATATTGGTGCAGCTACCGCTGCCTAAGCATCTTGATGCTGGGCCTATCTTAGAGCGCATTCGACCCGATAAAGATATTGATGGCTTTCACCCGTATAACATCGGTCGTTTAGCGCAGCGTATGCCTGCGCTACGCCCCTGCACCCCTAAAGGCATTATGACGCTGCTCGCTCAAAGCGATATAGCCTTACGCGGCCTAGATGCCACCGTGGTGGGCGCATCTAATATCGTTGGTCGCCCAATGGCGTTAGAACTTATGTTAGCGGGCTGCACCACGACCGTATGCCATCGCTTTACGCAAAACCTTGCCGAGCACGTCAGCCGCGCCGACATATTAGTTGTGGCTGTCGGCAAACCGGGCCTGGTTAAGGGTGAATGGATAAAGCCTGGCGCTGTCGTCATTGATGTAGGCATTAACCGCCAAGAAAACGGCACGCTAATCGGTGATATCGATTTCGCAGTGGCAGCCGAACGAGCAAGCTTCATCACGCCGGTGCCTGGCGGCGTTGGCCCGATGACGGTAGCGACGCTGCTTGAAAACACGCTAGAGGCGGCAGAGCAACACGACCTAACGCAGTAATCACGACGTCCAGGACGGCATTCCCCTTTTACTCAGGAGCATTGTGCAGTGAAGCGCATTGGTATTATTGGCGCGATGGCGCAAGAGGTTGACGCCTTAGTCAGCCAGCTAGAAGACGCTCAACGCTATGAACACGCAGGCTTTGTATTTCATACGGGCAAACGCTATGGCCTTGAAGTCATCGTACTGTTATCGGGCATTGGCAAAGTAAACGCCGCGGTAGGTACGGCAATTTTGCTCGAACGCCATCAGCCCGATGCCGTCATTAACACCGGTTCAGCAGGCGGATTTGCTGCTGATTTAGCCATTGGCGATGTCATCATTTCAGAAGAAGTACGCCATCACGACGTTGATGCCGTGGTATTTGGCTACGAAATAGGCCAGGTGCCGGGCATGCCCGCCGCCTACCTCGCTGATACGCAGCTTCGCGGTATTGCTCGTAACGCTATCGCCTCGCTAGGCGAGGTTCAGGTACGTGAAGGTTTGATTGCTACCGGTGACGCCTTTATGGCTGACCCTGCGCGCGTCGAAGCTACTCGGGCTCAGTTTCCTACGATGCTGGCCGTCGAGATGGAGGGCGCCGCCATTGGGCAAACGTGCCATCTTTATCAATGCCCGTTTGTGGTCATTCGTGCCCTTTCTGATATTCCTGGCAGCGGTGACAACCATCTTTCATTTGATCAGTTCTTAGAAGTAGCGGCCGATCACTCATCACGCATGGTCGATCAAATGCTTCAACAGCTGGGCAACGCCGATTAACGGCAACAATATAGCGCTCGCTGATTAAAGCCACTTCTACCGTCGGCAGCGTGGCCGACGGTATAACGGTTAAGCCTACGCCTTGACTGCCCAGCTAAGCGTCTCGCCCGCTAAAAGCGGAACAATTTGCTCGCCCTGCGCATAAGGATAGCTTTCAGGCAAACGCCACTCACGCCGCTCCAGCGTGATGCGGTCAGCATTCGGCGAAAGGCCGTAAAAACGCGGGCCATTAAGGCTTGCAAAGCCTTCCAGCTTGTCCAGCGCATTCATCTCGTCAAAAGCCGTTGCGTAAAGCTCAATGGCTGCAGGCGCTGTGTAAGCACCGGCACAGCCACAGCTTGACTCTTTAGCATCCTGCGAATGCGGTGCGCTATCGGTGCCGAGAAAGAACTTATGACTACCGCTCGTGGCCGCTTTTAACAGCGCCTGACGATGCTGCTCACGCTTCAAAATGGGCAGGCAATAATAATGCGGGCGAATACCGCCCACCAGCATTTTATTACGATTAAACAACAGGTGATGCACCGTAATAGTGGCGGCCACATTATCCGGCGCTTGAACGACAAACTCTGCCGCCTGCTGGGTAGTAATATGCTCAAACACCACCTTCAGTGCCGGATGGCGTTCCAGCAGCGGCTTCATAACCTTCTCAATGAACACTGCTTCACGGTCAAAAATATCAATTTGCGCATCGGTCACTTCACCATGCACTAGCAAAGGCATACCGACCTTCACCATCATCGCAATCGCTGCGTCGCAGTGCGCCAAATCGGTGACACCAGAGTCGGAATTGGTCGTTGCGCCAGCCGGATAAAGCTTCACTGCTTTGACAATACCACTTTGTGCAGCACGCTCGATCTCCTCGGGGGGCGTGGTATCGGTGAGATACAGCACCATCAAAGGCTCGAAAGTGCTACCCACTGGCAAGGCTTCTAAAATACGCTGGCGGTATTCAAGCGCTTGAATAGTAGTAGTCACCGGCGGCGTTAGATTTGGCATAATGATCGCGCGCCCCATCTGAGCGGCGGTATGTCCTACAACGGCTTTTAATGCGCCATCGTCACGTAAATGAAGATGCCAATCATCTGGGCGAGTCAGAGTTACAGTGTCCATGGCAAGTCCTGTGCTGAAGTAAAGTCGCTAAAACAAGGGTACGCACAGTATACGCAATTAGCCGTGTGGATAAATCCACTCTTCAAGCCCCCACAGCCTTGCTCAAGTGTCGTATCATGACCACACTTTTACACTGACTGTTTTCACAAGCAGGTTTATCGGCAAGGATCGGATTGTTTATGCAGAACGTGCGTCGCTATGCAGACATTATTGCCAGCCTAGAAGGACTGATGTGGCTTAGTCTCGCCTGGTCTATTTCGCTGTCTGTCCATATCGGCAGCACTGAACCCACGCTTGCCATACTGTTGGTGATCGGCGCTCTGGTGGTTTTTAGCTGGGCTCACCGGCCACTGCGCTACTTACTGCACCGCTATCATATTCGCAAACGGCGCACCGATATGTGGATACATATTTTAGCACTACCGCTCTTACTCGCAATGTTCTTCCACATTATGCTCGCTGCTTTGCTGAGTAGTGCCTGGCTGCCGCCTAAAATGCTGCTGTTTAATATACTGGCCTCTGCCGGCTGGGCAACCTATGTGATGACGCTGTTTATCAAGTTTGTCATTCACGGTTTAAAAGCCAAAACGAAGTAAACGTATCATGCAAACCGCCCTTCCTCTTCCGCTGTCCACACCCAACCGTAACTTGGTGAGACTCACCATGGTACGTGGCATCACCTGGACAGGCTTTTTAATCGCCATCATTGTCGGCGTTGAACTGCTGGCCTTCGACTTACCGGTCACTCCTGTTGTCGGCGTAGTCATTGCCATGGGCGCGCTCAACATTGCCACCTGGTGGCGCCTGGGACGCCCTCGAGCGGTGACGCATATTGAGTACCTACTGCACTTACTCGCTGACATCACCGGTTTGACGCTGCTGTTTTACTTTTCGGGTGGCTCTACCAACCCCTTTATTAATTATTACTTAGTGCCTATTACCATTGCGGCAGCCACCCTACCTTGGCGCCATGCATGGATCATTGCCGCGTGCTCGATGGCCGGCTATACGTTTTTAATGTTTTTGTATCATCCGATTCATCAACTGGGGCATATTAATAGCGACGATCTGCTTAACCTGCACGTGCTTGGCATGTGGCTTAATTTCGGCCTGTCTGCAGGACTCGTGACTTTCTTTATTTATAAAATGGCCCACGCCCTGCGCAGCCGTGACCAAGCGCTGTCGCGCACGCGTGAAGCCGCGCTGCGAAACGAACAGGTTCTGGCGGTGGCCACTCAAGCCGCGGGCACTGCGCATGAACTGGGAACACCGCTGTCTACTATGGCCATTCTACTCAAAGAAATGCAGGGTGACGCCCCTACCAACTCAGTGCTACATGAAGACATCGTGCTACTACGCCAGCAGGTGGACGTATGCAAATCACGCTTACAAAATTTAGTGCTAAATGCTGATCGTCGGCGGATGGCTGAACCTGAAGTGCTTGATGCTGAAACATGGCTAGCAGGAGTGGTACAGCGCTGGCTAGTGCTGCGGCCAGACGTGAACCACCTGTTTAGCGTGACCGAGAAGCGTGGGCGCCCCTGGTTAGCGGTCGATGCCACTCTTGACCAAGCGCTCATGAACTTACTCAACAACGCCGCTGATGCAAACCCGGACCAAGTTGCGATCCGCCTAGACTGGCAGGGCGATAATGTGGTGATTGATATTCGCGACCATGGCCCCGGCGTTGCCATGTCGATTGCCGACCAGTTAGGCGAAACCTTCGTTTCTACTAAAAGCAAAGGGATGGGGATCGGCTTATTTTTAACGCATGCCACCATCAACCGCTTTGGCGGCGGTGTGAGCCTGTACAATCACCCCGAAGGAGGTACGCTGACAGAAGTAACGCTACCTCGCTGCGCGGCGCCTAATTAATCGACGCACGCTTAAAGCATCTCCAGCAATGGATTAAGGACATCATGCCAACTCAAGAGCAACGCCTGCTGATCATTGATGACGACGAAATGTTTTGTCATGTCTTAAATCGCGCACTCACGCGGCGCGGCTATAGCGTTACTGTTGCTCACGATGCGGAGCAGGCGATTACGATGGCCGCACAGCACTTGCCCACCATGGCGACTCTTGACCTGAAGCTTGAAAATAGTTCTGGCCTAAAGCTGCTGCCTGAACTGTTGGCTATCTCGCCCCATTGCCGCATCGTCGTGCTGACCGGTTATTCCAGCATTGCCACGGCGGTGGAAGCCATTAAGCTCGGCGCCGCAAACTACCTATGTAAACCGGTGGATGCAGACGATGTATTGATTGCTTTTGAGCGCCAAAGCGGTGATCCCGACATTGAACTGGCGGACAACCCTCCATCAATTAACCGCATTACTTGGGAACATATTCAAAAAGTGCTGCAAGAGCACGACGGCAATATATCTGCCACCGCTCGGGCATTAGGCATGCACCGTCGCACCCTTCAGCGTAAGCTTCAAAAACGCCCGGTACGTCGTTAGATTAACCACCGACGACCGTGCAAGATTGGCAGCGGACTGAAAGCTATGCGCGATTAGTGCGCCGTCCAGCCTAGATCAATATTAAAACTGGAGCCGGTGACGGCGCCCGCCGCATCAGAGGCCAGATAAGCGATTAACTGGGCAACCTCTTCAGGCTCGATTAAGCGCTTTATCGCAGCCTGTTTTAGCATTATTTTTTCGACAACATCCTGCTCATCCATGTTATTCAGCTTGGCCTGGTCGGCAATCTGATTATCCACTAGCGGCGTTTTCACATAGGCTGGGCAAACTGCATTTGCGGTAATACCTTGCTCCCCGCCTTCAAGCGCAGCCGTCTTAGTCAAACCAATCATCCCGTGCTTAGCACTGGTGTAAGCCGCTTTTCCCGGCGATGCCACCTGCGCATGGATTGACGCTACGTTAACAATTCGACCCCAGCCCTTTTTTCGCATGTGCGGCCATGCTGCCTGGGTCAGTAAAAATGGTGCGGTCAGCATTAAATCAATGATCTGGTGCCACTTCTCTTCGGGAAACGTCTCGATGGAGGCAACATGTTGAATACCCGCATTATTGACCAGTATATCGACACTACCAAAACGCTTGACCGCCTCAGTTACGGCCCCACGGCACGCATCCGGATTGCTCAGGTCGGCTTCATAAAACACAGCGCCCGCTTTTTCCGCAACAGCCTTTCCCGCTGGATTAAAATCTACCGCGAGCACCTGGTGCCCTAGCTTGCAAAAATGTTCCACCACAGCAGCACCGATACCACTGCTAGTACCGGTTACCAACGCAACACGCGGCGCGGTAGTCGCTTGAGAAGGCATAGGCATTTTCCTTTCGTCAGGGTTGATTGCGATGACATTTATCACTACAGAGTACTTACGGGCCGATAACCGTCAATTATAGCTAGCGTAGTGAGCGTCTATTGGCGAAAAGCGTTGGGCTCAGTCACAATAGGCGCTCATTTATCGCGTAACTAAGGCAACTTATCACGCAATTATTGCCTGTTAGCAGCCTGTCCAGCCTATCGTAAAGGAGTGCCATCTATGTTTGTGGTTATTTTTGGTCGAATGTCATGCCCTTTCTGCGTGCGTGCAAAGCATCTCGCGGAACACTTAGAAAAGGCCGGTAAAATTGAAGGTTACCGCTATGTCGACATGCCGTCCGAAGGCGTGACAAAAGAAGATATTGCCAAAACTGCGGGTAAGCCTATCCATACAGTACCTCAGGTGTTCGTCGATCAGGTACATGTTGGCGGCTTTACGGAGTTTGACCAGTTTGTGCGCGACAAACAGCTGCTAGCTGGTTAACGCTGGTCATTGTTGCCATGAACATTGTTGCCATGAACATTGTTGCCATGAACATTGTTGTCAGGAACATTGTTGTCAGGAACATTGTTGATATTAACATTATTGACATTAACCTAGTTTGTTCTCCGTCTTAAAAGCTTAGCGTTAAAACGTTCGTTAATACCCGTTGAACTCTTGCCTCTCGCACTTGCCTATAATGAGCAGTGACTCAACGGCTCACGCTAGGGTGCGCCGCTTTTGGGCAAGGAGTTCACCATGCAGCGTAATGAGTTTGTTCAGCAGCTGTGGCTTGACTATATACATACGCATTCCGACATCGGAGCGCTGAGGCTTTGGCCTCTCTCGACCACCGCCGACTACCTAACGTTAGTGACCCTTAATCATGGCCCTTTTGCCGCCACTGCCCTAACGGGAAGCTTGGCTCGTATGGGGTATCGACCAATCGGCCGCTATGCAATGGCTGACAAAGGCCTCCTGGTTAGCCTTTTAGCGCCGAGCGATGGCGGCAGTTGGCTGGTACTGGCCGAACTACAAATGGGCACGCTATCAAAGGCTCCACGCAAAGCGATCGAAGCGCTGGTACAGCAATCGCATCCACAGGACTGCAAAGGCCACAATTTGCTGTGCCGTGGCAGGCCCTGGCCCATGCCATCGTGGGAGCTTTATCAACAGTTGCTATCGGCTCATCCGCTTGCCGCTTGGCTGGCTGTTATGGGCCCGCGCTTGCATCATGCAGGCTTTGATTGCACGCAGCTGGGCGAGCCATTAATAGCTCTGGATCAAAAACTCCACGAGCTAGGCATGCCAGGTTTAAACGAGCATCAAAATGGTGTCTTTGCTATTTCGCCACTGCTTGACCACCGCTTCTACCCCACAACATCGCAAAAAGTAGTGTTTGGCGAGGGCGATGAGCATCGGGTTTGCCTAGGCGGCTTGTCGCTGGTTCAAACGCAAACTGAAAGCGCTCATGGCCGCATTGCTGAGGTACTTCTGCCTGATCACACCCGCTGCGAAATGGCGTAGACGTCGCCCTTAGCGAGCCCGCCTTACGCCATTCAAGTAATGTAAGCTACCCGCTTATTATTCGGCGTCAAAGGTCATTTCGGGCACGTGGTCTGGAACGATCAGCTTGCCCGCCGTTTTCTCAACAATCTCTTCGACGCTGACACCTGGGGCGCGCTCTTTGAGAATAAAAGCGCCGTCTTTAATTTCAAGATAGGCCAGATCGGTTAAAACACGGCTAATACACCCAGCACCGGTCAAGGGTAGCTCACATTTTGTCAGCAGTTTGGATTCGCCATGCTTAGATGCATGGGTCATGGTGCAAATAATATTATCCGCGCCAGCAACCAGATCCATAGCACCGCCCATGCCTTTGATCAGCTTGCCCGGAATCATCCAAGACGCAATGTTTCCCTCCTGATCAACCTCAAAAGCGCCGAGTACGGTCAGATCCACGTGACCGCCGCGAATCATGGCAAAAGATTCTGCCGAAGAAAAAATCGCTGCGCCGGGGCGCGCCGTTACCGTTTCTTTACCCGCATTGATCATGTCCGAATCAAGCTCGTCTTCGGCGGGATAACGGCCCATCCCCAACAGACCATTTTCAGACTGCAGCATGACGTCGATACCGTCTGGAATATAGTTGGCTACTAGCGTAGGAATACCGATGCCCAAGTTGACGTAAAAGCCATCTTCCAGTTCACGTGCGACACGCTGAGCCATTTGTTCTCTTGTTAACGCCATGGTGACTTCCTCTTTATTGAATCGATAAGTGAGCAGCTAAAGGACATTTGAAAAATAAATATTTTAAAAGAACCAACGGATTAGCTGCGCACCGTGCGTTTTTCAATGCGTTTTTCAAACGTGCCCTGGATAATCCGATCCACATAAATGCCCGGCGTATGGATCTGGCTAGGCTCAAGCTCACCTGGCTCAACGATTTCTTCAACTTCCACCACGGTGATTTTTCCTGCGGTGGCGGCCATGGGATTAAAATTTTGCGCCGTATGACGATACATAACGTTGCCATAGCGGTCGGCCTTCCAGCCCTTCACAATGGCGAAGTCACCAATAATCGCTTCTTCTAAAATATAGTGTCGACCGTTAAATTCACGTACTTCCTTGCCATCTCCAATGGGCGTGCCGTAGCCCGTCGCGGTATAGAACGCCGGAATACCCGCCCCGCCTGCACGCATTTTCTCTGCCAGGGTGCCCTGAGGGGTTAATACCACTTCAATCTCATCGTTGAGCATTTGTTGCTCAAATAGAGCATTCTCGCCGACATAAGAAGCCAGAATCTTACTGATTTGACGTTCTTCAAGGAGCAACCCCAGGCCAAAGCCATCAACACCGCAGTTATTGGAAACCACGGTAAGGTCATTAACGCCACGTCGCTTAATTTCAGCAATGAGGTTTTCTGGAATACCGCATAGGCCAAAGCCGCCAGCGATCACCGTCATACCGTTTTCGATACCTTCCATTGCCTCTTCATATGAAGATACGCGCTTATCGAAACCTGCCATTGTTATGCCTCACATTGTTGTGGTTGAGTAATCAACATTGCCGCTAGTACGCAAACTGCGTAGTGCTGCTACCGCTATCCAAACACCTTCTTGCCCAGTGGGACAATACCGAAGAGCGGCTGGGTCAGCGCTTTACGCTGCAGCTTGGCCGTCTAAGCATCGCGGCAATGCCTGCCTTTGCCTATAATTTACTACCCGCTGCGCTGGTTAGATTTCGCCAGCAATATTATAAAATCAATATTACCGTGCACGATGTCATCAACGAAGAAGTAATGGAAATGGTGTGCTCCCGATACCATTCACAGCGCCCGGCATTTCTTGCCAAGTAGGCATACTGACTCAACAAGAACTATCAGTCGCCGCCCATGCGCTGCGCAACGTATTACTTGAAACCGTTCAGGCACCATCGACGCCTCACGGCTAAAGAACCGTTTCCTAGAAGCTAACCTTGCTGTTAATGCTGGGCAGCGTGGCTTTGATCCTTTAGCATTCAGGATTAATAAGCGATTGATCTGACGTTAAGGAAACGTGGTATGCCTATTGTAAAAGGGCTGGTTAGCACACTGCTGCTGGTGCTCAACACGCTGGTTTGGGGTGTACCTCTTATTCTACTGACCTTGCTGAAAATCATAACGCCGGGGCAACGGCTCAAGCAGCGCGTGTTGCGTGGCTTAAATGCGGTCGCGCTTAACTGGATTGGCTGTAACTTATGGTGGATGCGTCACTGGCTTCAACCTGACGTAAACTTCAGCATCCCCGAGCACCTTAGCCCTCAACAAAGCTGGTTAGTGATATCCAATCATCGCAGCTGGACTGATATTTTCATGCTACTTATGGCGTTGCACCGGCGTATTCCAATGCCTCGCTTTTTTCTAAAGCGCCAATTAATTTGGATTCCTATCGTCGGGATGGCTTTCTGGGCGCTAGAATTTCCTTTTATGCGTCGATTTAGTCGAGAGCAGATAGCCAAAAATCCTAAATTAGCCGTCATTGATCGTGCAGCGACCGAGCGTATGTGCCAACAGGCCCGCAACACTCCGATTGCCATTTTTAACTTTGTTGAGGGTACGCGCTTTAGCGTCGCCAAACGCGAAGCGCAGCAGAGTGCTTATCGCCACTTATTGCGCCCTAAGGCAGGCGGTGTGGCGCAGGTACTTAGCCTGCTAGGAAACCAATTGGATGGTATCCTAGATGTGACGATAAGCTACACCAACTCGTCGCCCACTTTTTGGGGATTTTTGTGCGGTAAAGAAGCCCCCATTGCGCTATACGCACGGCAACTAGACATTCCTTTGTGGGTTAACACACCAGACCACCACGACGAAAAGCAGCATAAGGAACGCTTCCACACATGGATCAATGCACTCTGGCTGGAAAAAGATGGCCTGCTGGACGACCGAACCGCGCACGACTGACAGCCCTACTGGGCTGCTGTCTGTTTGCGGGGATGCTAACCGGCTGTGCCAGCGGCCCGCAATCGTCGTCTCAAGGAGCAGCACCTAGCGCCAGCCAGCTCAGCGGCGACTGGGTGCAAGTACGCCGTGGCGATACCCTGGGGGAATTGGCCGCAAGAGCTAGCGTACCGCTAGAGCGTCTGCAGCGCTTTAATCCAAGCGTCGATGCACGCCGCCTTGAAGTCGGCCAGCGGCTATTGATTCCCACTCAGCAAGAGCGTGCGCCTTCCGGCGGGCCTTATCGTTATCAAATTCGACCCGGTGATACTTTTTCAAGCATCGCGCGGCATTTTGGCACCACCAGTGGACGTATTCAGGGTGCCAACGCGGGCACATCAGCTACCAGCTTACGAGTAGGCCAAGTCATTAGCCTACCGCTAAGCAGTACGGCGACGAGAAGCTCAGCGAGCTCAAGCGGCGGATCGTCAAACGCTAGCCCGCCGACAGCCGTCAGTGCACCCAGCCAGCCGTTGCCCGCATCAGCACGACGCTGGCCCTGGCCGCTTGAAGATTATCGCGTGGTTCGCCGGTTCGGCCCTGATAGCCGAGGCACGCTACAGCCCATGTTGTTGGCTACTCAAGCCGGTGCCCGCGCCCAGTCCGTGGCACCAGGAGAGGTTCGCTTTGCCAACGGGATGCGCCAGCTAGGCGAGGTGGTCATCGTGCACCATGCCGATAATCTGCAAAGCGTGTACGCCCTGTGTGAGCGTATCTTGGTTAAGGTAGGACAGCAGGTCAGCGCCGGTGACGCACTGTGCGAAATAGGCCAAAGCGATTCGACTCAGCGCTATGACCTATTGTTTGATTTACGCCAAGGCGGCAAGCCTATCGACCCTAGGCAGGTACTTAGATAGACGAGTCAAGCGGAATATAAACACACAGCCTGGCCGGTGGCTCATAAACCTTCATCGAGCCAGGCACTGCCCTGACACTGAGCTTTAAGCTCTACAAAAGCCTCATCCACTGCTCCCATGAAGCCCTCAGCCGTCTGGTCTGCATAGATGCTGTCTCCCACCGCCACATCACAATTACGTGGCACCAGTAATGCTTCGCCTTTGGGCAGCGCACGCCCTAAGCCTCTTAGTAGCACCGGGGTTACACCAATCTCCGGGGTTTCCTTGAGCATGTGATAAACGCCTTTTTTCATTGGCTGCATCGACTCAGGCTTACCGCGGCTGCCTTCAGGGAATAGGATAAGTATATCGCCAGCTTTCAGTGCCGTTTGGCAATCCGCCAGTAAATCCTTGCGCTCAGCGCTGCCATCACGATGCACTGGGATAATATCGAGCACGTTCGTCGAAAACCAAGCCAGCCAGCGATTGGAGAGAAAGTAATCCGCTGCCGCGACAGGACGAACCCGGTGTAACTGCGACCACGGAAACAGGCTCATCAGCACCAGCGTATCAAGATGGCTATTGTGATTGGCGATAATGACATGCGGCCCTTGCTTAGGCAGCCGCTCGCGTTGATAAACATTAAGCCCAATAACAATGATAATGAGAGGCCTAACCACAAGCATGAAAGACAGTATCTTCAGCCAGCGTTTCATGGCGGTTCCCTTAATAAGCAAAATAGCGATAGAAGTGGAAGAAGATAGGCGCGGTATAAATAATGCTATCGAGTCGATCCAGAATGCCGCCGTGACCAGGTATTAACTGCCCCGTGTCCTTGATACCTAGATCGCGTTTGACAGAAGAAATGACGACATCGCCAAAAAAGCCTGCCACCGCAATCATCGCCCCAACCACCAAACTCAGTTGCCAGGAAAGTCCCGTTAGATAAGGACCAATCATGCCCGAGCAAAGCGTCACCGTGACACAGCCACCAATAAAACCTCCCCAGGTCTTATTCGGGCTCACTAAGGGAATAATCTTGCGTCGACCCACCTGTTTGCCCCAAATGTACTGGCATACGTCATTGAACTGAGTCAGAAAGATCACAAAAAGAACGGGGCCAAGATATCCTGCAGCATGATTTATCACCGGCAGTGTTAATAGCGCGGCCAGGTGGCTAATACAGTAAACAGCTAGCATCACCATCCAATGAATAACACCGGCTGAGCGGATAAAGCCATTATTGTCACCCAGCAGCAGCATCCGTACAGGCAGGAATAAAAATACATAAACAGGTACGAACACGTTGAACATGCCGTACCAGTCATGCCATATCCAGAAATACTGCAGCGGAATGGCCAGGTAAGCCCAAAACAACACGCGACGATCGGTGAGCCGGGTCGGCACAATCGAAAAGAATTCCTTAAGTGCTAAATAGCTAAGAAATGCAAAGAACACAATTCCCGCTTGGCGATTGAGCATCAGCACAACAAATAGCAGACCAATCATCCACCACCAGGAGCGAATACGCAGCTTTAGCTCCTGATAATCCCGGGTCGGGTTCTGCTGCGCCAACCACAGTCGAGACAAACTGGCCACGCACAGCAACCCCAGCACAGCAAGCACGACCGTTCGTGCATGGGGTGCAATCTCAAACATGATCCGCACCCTGCTCTGTCGCCCGCTCAGGATCGCTGCTGATAACATGCGATTGATCCACAAGATAGCAATGAATAGCGCGGGTACGGCGCGCAATCGTCCAGGTACAGCCAACAACAAACACTAGCGTCACCACAAACATAGCGACACCCTTCGGCCACCAAAAAGATTCCAATACGCTAACTAAGCAGGCGGCGGTCAATAGCGCCATACGGTGTTGCTTAGCCATAGGCCCGAGAAAGCGCATAGGCGCACCCATAGAAGCACCCAACACACGAACGTAGGCCGTTGCCACCGCTAGCATAGCCGCCAGCCAGCCCATCCAAATACCGGCTGGCTGCCAGTTTGCGGCGGCATAGCCCGCGGCGACAAGCAGCAAGGTATCTGCAAGCCGGTCAGGCATGTCATTGTACAACTCACCAGAAGGCGTTGACTTGCCACCTTCCATGGCGACCATGCCATCGAAAAGATTGCACAGCAGCCGCCCCTGAATACCGGCAATAGCCATTATCGGCAGCAGCCAATCGGCACCCCCTACCGCATGGCGCCAAAACACCAACATCAGAGCAGCGAACGCTGCAAAGCCGATACTCGCAAGGGAAATCTGATTGGGAGAGATCTGCCGTTTACTCAGCCAGACAGTAATACGTTGAGCGAAACGATGGTCACGGGTTTTGATGGGACGACGCGTCCCCTGAGAGGTGGACACAAGTCGATACTCCTAAGCATCACAGATGCAGCCATACTAATTCAGCGGTTAACAACGAAGCAACGCCTTTGAGCTGTATTCGCGCCTGCGCTTATTCGTCGTACTCCCAAGCGACGGCGAACACGTTTCAATGTCGCTATGCCCAGCTTATCTTTTAATCCGCGGCGCAAGACGCTAGAAACATGCTAGCGCCTTGCGCGGCGTGCTGTTATTAACCGCGATAATAGCCCGCTTTTACAAAGGGCATGGGCGTCACCACCATCGGCAGCTGTTTACCGCGCACGACCGCATACACAACGCTTTGCGGGGCTTCCTGCTCGCGGTTCACATAGCCCATAGCAACCGGCGTACCGATACTGGGACCAAAACCACCCGATGTAACTATTCCTACGTCATTGCCTGCCTCATCTACCAATGGGGCACCTTCGCGCACCGGCGCCCGGCCTTCAGCCAAAAGTCCTACACGCTTGCGGGTATGATCTTTGGTATCGACTTGATGCAAAATCACATCGGCACCTGGGAAGCCACCCGGACGCTCCCCGCCATGACGACGCGGCTTGCCAATTGCCCAAATGAGCCCAGCCTCTATCGGCGTGGTTTGCATATCCATATCATGGCCATAGAGGCACAGCCCCGCCTCTAACCGCAGCGAGTCACGCGCGCCCAGCCCAATCGCCTCGACCTCGGGCTCGGCAAGCAGTCGTTCAGCAAACTCTTCGCAGAAATCGGCGGCGACGGATATTTCAAAGCCATCCTCGCCGGTATAGCCGCTACGGCTAACCCACACTTCCTGGCCTGCAATGATAAAGCGGCCGTGCTGCATAAACACCAGCTCGCAAGCTTCGGGGCAAAGCCGCTGCATCACATCACGTGCCAGCGGGCCCTGCAGCGCCAGTAATCCGCGCTCTAAGGGCTCGATAGTATGGGTCGCTGACAAACTCAACCGCAAATGTGCCAAATCTTGATCTTTGCAGGCGGCGTTAACGACAAGATAAAAATGATCACCGGCATTCACCAGCATCAAATCATCAATGATTCCGCCTTCAGCGCTGGTGAAAATCCCATAGCGCTGAGCGCCCTTTTCCAGTCCGACGAGATCAGCGGGTATCAGCGTTTCAAGAGCCTGCGCTACGTTGTCGCCTGAGACCAGAATTTGCCCCATGTGCGAAACATCAAACAGACCGCACTGATGGCGCGTATGTTCATGCTCTTTTTTAACACCCAGCGGATATTGCACCGGCATATCGTAACCAGCAAAAGGCACCATTTTTGCACCTAGCCGACAATGTAATGCATGAAGCGGCGTTTGCTTTAACGTTGTCATGAGACTTCCTCACTTAAATGGATCACTTAAATGGATCACTTAAAAGAGAACGGGAAGCCACCGACTAAGTGTCTTCCCGCCTCTGTAATGACTGACACCATGCACTCAATAGCGCATCAAGCGCTTAGCGCATTATTGATCGTGGTCTAGCTCTTCACCCGGCAACACGTCTTTGCCGTCAAAATAGTCCTTGGTCAGTTTAAAGACTACTGGTGAAAGTAGTGCTAGAGCAATCAAGTTGGGGATCGCCATCATTGCATTAAAGGTATCAGCCATTAGCCAGATAAAGGTCAACTGCGCAATAGCCCCTAGCGGGATCGCTAATACAAACAGCACCCGATAGATCATGATAGAGCCGGTTCCGAATAGGAATTGGCAACATTTCTCCCCGTAGAATGACCAGCCAAGAATGGTGGTGAAGGCAAAAATAGCCAACGCCACCGCTACGATCTGATTACCATACCCGGGTAGCGCTGCATCAAATGAGAGTGCGGTCAGCGATGCGCCAGCCTCTCCCTCCATCCACACGGTAGAGGTCAAAATCACCAATGCGGTAATCGTGCACACTATAATCGTATCGATAAAGGTACCCAGCATGGCAATCAACCCTTGGCGTACCGGGTTTTTAGTTTTTGCCGCTGCGTGCGCAATAGGTGCACTACCCAGTCCTGCTTCATTAGAGAAGATGCCTCGGGCTACACCAAAACGAATGGCTGCCATGACAGCAGCGCCAGCAAAGCCACCGGCCGCCGCCATCGGGTTAAAGGCGTAGTAAAAGATCAAGCCAAATGCTTCGCCAATCTGACCAGCGTTGATAATCAACACCAGCAGGCCAGCCACCACGTAGGCAATCCCCATAATCGGCACCAGTTTACCGGCGACTTTAGCAATACGTTTGATACCACCCAGAATCACTGCACCGGCCAATACCATAATAACGACGCCCGTCAGCCAGTGAGGTACGCCGAAAGTGATGTCCATAGCATCTGCCACGGAGTTGGACTGGACAGTATTACCAATTCCAAACGCTGCCACAGCGCCAAAAAAAGCAAATACGCCACCTAACCACAGCCACTTTTTGCCTAGGCCATTTTTGATATAAAACATCGGTCCGCCGACGTGGAAACCTGTGCTATCGGTTTCACGGTAGCGAACGGCCAAGACTGCTTCAGCAAACTTGGTCGCCATACCCACTAATGCAGTAATCCACATCCAAAAAACCGCGCCGGGGCCACCTAGCGCAATGGCGGTAGCCACACCGGCAATATTACCGGTCCCGATCGTGGCAGAAAGCGCTGTCATCAAAGCATCAAAAGGCGATATCTCTCCATCATCGCCTTTTGATGCGACTTTATCAGCGCTTGCCTTGGACTCACGACCAGCCCACATTAGTTTGAAGCCCATGCCGAGTTTTCTGATCGGTATCAGTTTCAAGCCAAGCTGCAGGTATATACCCACGCCCAGCAGCAGAACCAGCATGAGCGGCCCCCAGACCACGCCATTAATGGCCCCTAACAGGTTTGTTAACATTTCCACGCGCTTCTCCTCACCCTTAGATTTGTTGCATTTATTGGCTATACATGACAGACGGAATGCCGATCCTAAGAACTGCTTCTAAGAACTGTTTCTAAGAACTGCTTTTAAGAACTATTCCTAAGCACTGTCTGTAAGAACACTTTGGCGATCAAACATGCCGCTGTCACGGAGTTATCACGCATGTTTTACACTATATACTTAGTCAGCTCATAGGGTGATGTCGCTTGCTCATAGCGTATGCTGCTTTTTTTATAACTGCGTGCAATGCTGGGCTCCTAACGAAACCATGTCCTGATCAAGCTCGCAAAGGAGTGATCAAGAAACTTGTTTCCGATTGGAAACACGTTAACATGCAGCATTATTCGTTTGCCGGCTACCCACTGACAGTCGCCAAGGCGAGCCACAAGCGCTAGTATGCTTAGATACAGAAAACCGCTTCATATAGGAAATTATCATGAGCAACCTTCCCGCAAATCTTCGTTATGCTGCAAGTCACGAGTGGGTGCTTGATCATCAAGACGGCACCCTCACAATAGGTATTACCGATCACGCTCAGCAAGCGTTAGGTGATGTGGTTTTTGTCGAATTACCTGAAGTAGGTGCAGTGCTTACGAAAGGTCAGGAGTTCGGTGTTATTGAGTCTGTCAAAGCGGCATCTGATCTTTACTCACCCGTGAATGGTGAGGTCATCGATGTCAATGAAGCGCTTGAAGACTCTCCAGAAACAGTCAATGACTCTCCTTATGACGGCGGCTGGATCATGAAAGTACGCATTGATGACGCGGCTCTCGAAGACCTGCTAGACGCAGATGCGTATCAAGCAACGCTTGGCGCTGACGACTAATACGATAGTAGAGCCTGCCGTTTCTGGCGGGCTCTTCGCTTTTTGCCGCTGCACGGTTCTCTTCTAACGTCCGGAATCTACCTCATGTCTTTTGAAACACGCCGCCTGGCCGAGCTGGCCGATCACGATGCTTTTATTAAACGTCATAACGGCCCCAATGCCGACGACGTATCTAGCATGCTAAACGCGCTCAACATGAAGGACATGGACGATTTAATTGAGCAAACGGTGCCAAGTGACATTCGCCTTGGGCGCGAGCTAGCGCTTGACGATCCGCGCAGCGAAGCAGAAGCACTCGATTACTTAGCGCAGCTTGCGCGGCAAAATCGCGTGGTTAAAAGCTATATTGGCCAAGGCTATTACGGCACTCATATGCCCGCGGTTATCCAGCGCAACGTGCTAGAAAATCCCGGCTGGTATACGGCTTACACGCCCTATCAGCCAGAGATCTCCCAAGGCCGTCTTGAAGGCTTGCTAAATTTCCAGCAGGTCGTGATGGATTTAACCGGCATGGAGCTTGCCAATGCTTCACTACTAGACGAAGCAACCGCCGCTGCCGAAGCCATGGCGCTTTGCAAACGTGGCAATAAAAAAAGCAAGTCCAACGCTTTTTTCGTGGCCGACGACGTTTTCCCACAAACGCTTGATGTCGTCAAAACACGCGCCGAGTTTTTTGGCTTTGAACTCATTGTTGGTGCCGCTGAAGACTTAGCCCAGCATGATGTGTTCGGCGCATTGGTTCAATACCCCTCAGCAAGTGGTCAGGTGCGTGATCTTGCGCCGCTGATAAGTCAGGCCGCTGAACGCAATATTATGACCTGCGTTGCCACCGATCTATTGAGTCTTGTGGTGCTGAAAGAGCCCGGCCAGCTGGGTGCCGACATCGTCGTTGGCAACTCACAGCGCTTTGGCGTGCCGATGGGTTTTGGCGGCCCACACGCAGCGTTCTTCGCCACCTCCGACAAACTTAAACGCTCCATTCCTGGACGCATTATCGGAGTGTCTAAAGATAGCCGTGGTAATACGGCACTGCGCATGGCCATGCAAACGCGCGAGCAGCATATTCGTCGCGAAAAGGCAACGTCTAATATTTGTACTGCCCAGGCGCTGCTGGCCAATATCGCCGGTTTCTACGCCACTTATCACGGTGCTGAAGGCCTACGTAAAATTGCCGGTCGCGTTCACCGCTTGGCAACGTTACTTGCCGAAGGTCTTAAGCATGCCGGTGTGTCGCTCGCCCATGGCAGCTGGTTTGATACGCTGTGCTTAACCGGCGTTGATGCAGGCAAGATTCATGGCAGCGCCATGACCCATGACATTAACCTACACTACTTTGCCAATGGCGATGTGGGCATCAGCCTGGATGAAACAACCACGGCCCACGATATAGCAACGCTGTTTGATGTTTTGCTAGGTGATGAGCACGGCCTTTCTGTCGCAGTGCTAGACGAGCAGGTCATTGCAAGCGGCCTATCGGGCATTCCCTCTAGCTGCCAGCGTGAAAGTGACTTTTTGAGTCACCCGACGTTTAGCCGCTACCGCAGTGAAACTGAAATGCTTCGCTACTTAAAGCGCCTTGAGAATAAGGATCTATCGCTAGCACACGCGATGATCCCGCTCGGCTCTTGCACCATGAAGCTTAACGCCACCAGCGAAATGATCCCCGTCTCCTGGCCATCGTTTGCGCACCTGCACCCGTTTGCGCCTCGCGACCAAGTGGCGGGCTACCATCAGATGATCGACGAACTCTCGGCTTTCCTGGTTGAAGTGACAGGCTACGACCATCTTTCGATGCAGCCAAACTCCGGTGCACAGGGCGAATATGCAGGGTTAGTAGCCATTCGCCGTTACCAGGCCGCACAGGGTGAAAGCCATCGCGATGTCTGCTTAATTCCTAGCTCTGCCCACGGCACCAACCCTGCCTCAGCGGCCATGGTGCAGATGAAGGTGGTGGTGGTTGAATGCGACCAAAATGGCAACATTGATATGGCGGACCTGCGCGCTAAAGCCGAGCAACACCGCGACCAGCTATCAGCCATTATGCTGACCTACCCTTCTACGCACGGCGTGTTTGAAACGAGCGTACGGGAAGCCTGCGACGTTGTTCATGACAACGGTGGCCAGGTGTATATCGATGGCGCCAACATGAATGCCCAAGTAGGTTTAACGCGACCCGGTGATTTTGGTGGCGATGTTTCCCACCTCAACCTGCATAAAACCTTCTGTATTCCTCACGGTGGCGGCGGCCCGGGCATGGGGCCTATTGGCGTTAAAGCGCACCTTGCGCCCTATGTCTCTAACCACGTCGTAACGCCCATCAGCGGCGTTAATGCGGATAGCGGCGCCGTCTCCGCGGCAGCCTTCGGCAGCGCGTCTATTCTGCCCATTTCCTGGGCTTATATTAAGATGATGGGCGCTCGCGGGCTGCGGGAAGCAACCGAACTTGCCATCCTCAACGCCAACTACATTGCCAAGCGCTTAGAAACATCCTTTCCTATTCTTTATCGCGGAAAGAATGGCACAGTGGCACACGAATGCATCATTGATATTCGTCCGCTTAAAGGCGCCTCTGGGATTAGCGAAGAAGATATCGCTAAGCGCTTAATGGACTATGGCTTCCACGCACCGACTATGTCTTTCCCTGTGCCTGGCACGCTGATGATTGAGCCGACAGAGTCTGAGTCGCTGTATGAAATCGACCGTTTCTGCGATGCGATGATTGCTATTCGGGAAGAGATTGCGCGTGTCGAGCGTGGCGAGTGGCCGCAGGATAATAACCCGCTTGTGAATGCACCGCATACGCAGGCGGACCTTATGGATAACGACTGGCAGCGGCCTTATGACCGCCAGTTAGCAGCGTTTCCGACACCTGCTGTTCAGGCGGCTAAATACTGGCCTGCCGTTAACCGCGTCGACAATGTCTTTGGCGATCGCCAGTTGATTTGCTCTTGCCCAAGCATCGACGAATACCGCGAGTCGTAACGTCGATTAATCACAACGCCTCTGATGCCGAGATATTCAACGGCAACAGGGGCGTTTTTTCTTGCAAACGTTGAGCATGAAATCCGTTCAACAGCTTCTCATAGCGCTTTGGCAAAACGGAGTCACGCCGACGTAATAGATACAGCACTTCATTGACCGCATTTGGCAAATTAAGCTCTTTAACCTGACGCTGCCAGGGCGAGGTTTCTAGCACCAGCCTCGATACCACCGTAAATCCCAGCCCCCTGGCGACCGCATCTAACACCATGCTCACTTCATTGGTAAAACCCTGATGCCGGAAATGCGTCATCGAACGAAACTCATCCGGATAATTCGCGCGTAGCAGCGCGTTAGCATGGTTGATGCCATCGTAATAATTCAGAAAGCCAATACCCATTAAATCTGACAAGGTACTGCCAGCAAAATCAGCGGGTACGACTAAGCACAGCGGCTCCTGGTGCCAAAGCGAGCAATCAAGCTCAGAATGGCTCATTGCCTCAGTCACAATCCCTATGTCGTAACGCCCATCAAGAAGGTCATTCACAATTTCATGATTAAAGGCAAAGCTGTAATTGACCGTTAAGTTAGGATGCATTTGCTGCTGCCCTAAGATAAACGGATAAAACATCAGACCGACACTTCCAGGGGATGCTATCCGGCAATCGCCGCTGTCTAAAGAGTCATCGTCCAGACCATGGCGGAACTGCTCGTGATCGGCAAACAGCTTCAAGGCATAGTCGTAGGCTCGGCGGCCCGTTTCGGTGAGCGTAAAGCTACGCCCCTTACGTTCCAGCAGCTCTTTATTTAAGTATCGCTCCAACTTACGAACATGCTGGCTTACGCCAGGCTGAGTCATCTCTAAGCGGTGCGCGGTGCGTGTAAAACTCCCTGTTTCTACAAGCGTGATAAAGGTACGAAAATACTGGGCATTAAACATAGTTAATCGCCATGGCCTTGGGAACAGTCTTTTGGAGCAGTTTTGGGGGAACAGTTTTTTGAGACAGTTTTGACAAGGCAGTGTTTAAAAAAATCTATACAAACGGCCTCTACGAAACAGCCTTACTAAGCAAGAGGCTCTTTAGTCGCCATCACTTTATAACGCTTATAATAGCACAGCTGCGATACGCTCCCGCTGCGCTGTACCCACTGCTTGAGCGTGATAGTATGCATAAAGCAGTTATCAAACGATCATGGACAGCCTCACTAATGACCGCAAACGTTCAACCTCGCGCCACCCTTTCGAGCATCATTTCCCCTGAGGGAAGCCTCGAAGTACTTTCTCAACATGAAGTAAATCGACTCCATAACACGTCTCAAAACGGTCTGCATGACCTGCTAAGACGCTGTGCACTGGCAGTGCTGAATTGCGGCAATCCCACCGACGATAGCCTCGCTATTTTAGAAGCCTACAAAGATTTCGATATTGAGGTATTGCAACAAGATCGCGGCATTCGCCTAAAGCTGACTAACGCACCAGCAGAAGCATTTGTCGACGGCCGAATGATTCGTGGCATTCGTGAGCATCTGTCGTCGATCATTCGCGATATTGTGTACGTTTATAATGAGATTCACCACCATAACCGCTTCGACCTGAGCACTGGGGAAGGTACCACTAATGCGGTTTTTCATATTCTACGCAAAGCGGGCACGTTAAAGCCCGGTCGCGACCCAAGTTTAGTCGTCTGCTGGGGCGGCCACTCCATTTCGCGGGAAGAGTACGAATACACTAAAGATGTCGGTTACCACCTGGGCCTACGCGATTTAGATATTTGTACCGGCTGCGGACCTGGCGCCATGAAAGGGCCGATGAAAGGCGCAAACGTTGCTCATGCTAAACAGCGACGTAAAGAAGGGCGTTATTTAGGCATTTCAGAGCCCGGCATAATTGCGGCCGAAGCGCCTAATCCTATCGTCAATGAACTAGTCGTTATGCCGGATATTGAAAAGCGCTTAGAGGCCTTTGTGCGTTTAGGGCATGGCATAATCGTTTTTCCTGGCGGCGTGGGTACCGCAGAGGAGATTCTCTATTTGCTGGGCATTTTGCTGCATCCTAGCAACAAAGATATTCCTTTCCCGCTAATTTTTAGCGGCCCGGCTGATTCGGCAGCCTACTTCCAAAAAATAGACGAGTTTTTAGTTTATACCCTTGGCGAGGATATTCGTCGCTACTACACCATTATTACCGGTGATCCGGTAGCCGTTGCACGTAGCATGCGTCAAGGTATCGATGAGATTGCTGAATTCCGGCGCGCGCATCAGGACGCTTTCTACTACAACTGGCGCCTGACGATTGCACGTGACTTTCAAGCGCCCTTCGAACCGACCCATGAAGCAATGCGCGCCCTGGCACTGCATCGCCAACAGCCAACTCACGAGCTGGCGGCTAATCTACGCCGTGCTTTTTCAGGGATTGTCGCCGGCAACGTAAAAGAACCCGGTATTCGTGCAATTAAAGCCCACGGCCCCTTCGAGCTGACGGCTGAACCTGAGTTGATGCACCGCCTAGATGAGCTATTGACCTCCTTCGTCGCTCAGGGTCGTATGAAGCTTGATGGGCAGCCCTACACGCCCTGCTATGTGTTGAAATAGCCGGGCGTGTAATCAAATTGCCGCCTACTCACCATTCAGCCGCCTAGGTAAGGCGGCTGACTTTTTAGCTATCACCGGACCCGCCCATGCTAATTGCGTTTATTACGTTGTTAATTGCTGGAATCGTCAAAGGCGCGATAGGGTCAGGTGTCCCGGTTATTGTCGTACCTATTCTCACGATGCTGTACGACGTGCAGCTCGCTATCGCGATTCTGATTGCACCAAACCTGTTTAGTAACGCCTTACAGATATGGCAGTACCGTCATGATTTATTGCCACTTCGCTTTTTAGCCGTTTTTTCTATCGCTGGCGGCCTGGGCATTCTATTGGGAACCTGGGGGCTCGTAATATTATCGCCCGACATGCTGTCACTCGGGGTGGCTTGTGCGATTGTCATGTATCTGGTCATTAAATTGACCAGACGCCACTTCACGCTCTCTTTTGAAACAGCTAAACGCGTGGTTATTCCTGCAGGGCTAATGGCAGGCATTCTTCAAGGAGCAGCAGGCATGTCGGCACCGGCTTCGGTGACTTTTCTTAATGCGATGCAGCTTGAACGACGCGTGTTTATTGGCTCAATATCGGTTTTCTTTGTCGCGATTACCAGCGTGCAACTGCCGGCACTCATTGCCACTGGCATTCTCACATGGGAACGTTTCATGCTCAGCATGATCGCCTTGATGGTGCTGCTAATCACTATGCCGTTTGGCGCCAGCTTAGGTAAACGTCTGCCTCACCGTTGGTTTGACAACCTTATCATGCTGCTTCTTGCCGCCATCGCATGCAAAATTTTTGTAGATACCTTGGTCATCCGATAGTGCCAACGCGGGGCGTTCAGGCATGCAGGGGAACCAATTTATAAAAATCAGCCCTAACGTAATGACTTAAAGAGCGTACGACTCACTCATTCACTGCTGAAAGGAATTCACGATGCCGATGATTGATCAACTTAATAGTGGCAAAACGAAAGACTTCGCAAAACATTGCTATGAAAGCAGCTCTACCGACAAACTTCGTAATGCTGTTGAAGGGCAGGCAGACCAAGCAGAAATGGCCCATTGGGGTCTTAGCGAAGGTGAATGGAAAGAGGCAATGGCCGCAGCTTTAGCGGATCAAATGGAAGGAAAGTAACGGCGGCATGTAGGCTCTAACCAATCAAAAAAAGCGCTACCGGGCAACCGATAGCGCTTTTAACGTTTTGGCATTTTTTTCAGTCGCTACTTTGCTGAGGATGCCATGGCATCTCCATATTGATCGCGCAAACGCTCTAGTCTGTCTATTTCACTATCCGTCAAATCGGATGAATCCCACAGTGCCTGATCGTCTTGGCCGCGCACGCCTTCCACGCTAATCGTTAGCGTCGCGCTTTCAGGAATCTCCACGTTTCCCCATGGCCCAAACCGGTTGGGCGCAAGACTCAGCGACTGGGTCTCCCCCGCCTCAATGCCACCGGCAATGATGTAATAGAAGGTTTCATCAACCCAGGGCGTTTCCCGGCCAGGACTCATCACCACCCCCCTCAGGAAAAGCTGCGATAAGGCCTGGCCGGTATCATTGGTCATTTTAAGCTCAATAACAGGTTCGGGAGCGCCATAAGGACTCTCGCTGATATAAAATCGAGCTTCATCAATGCTAAAACGCGCTAGCTGCTCTTTATCGCTTGCTGCTTTCGCCTGCTTTTCTTGAAGGCGGGACAATGTTCGAATGGCTTGCTCGCGCTCTCTTGAGCGCCGTTCTCGCAGTATCTCATCAGCACGCTTAATGACTTCGTCTCCCGTCAGCCCATGCATTTGAGCATTAGCCAACTCGGCAATCTCAGCGGCATTCATACGCTGCGGATTAAGAATATCGATGCCACCAAAGGTCGCGGTAGCAATGATGATCAGCGCTTTATCAAAATCGTTTCGTTTATAAACAGGCAGTGATTCACGCACGTTTTCGACAGAAACGACTGACGCAGGCATGGAGCTAGTATCAATTTTTGGATCTGAGCAACCAGCTATCATCAACAACGATAGTGATATGGCAGACAGCCTGACAAGGCTCCACATACAATCACCTCAAAACATCAGATAAAATTGCTGAGGAGCTTAACGGAAAGCGCTACTCACCACTACCCCTTGGTTTTTTTAGTGAACCGTTTGCATACTTTAAACAATATAATGTCTCTTCGACACAAGCCATCCTCCATGGGTTTGCCAGTCCTTCTTCAGTGCGGCATTTCGTGGACATTTATTGGGACGTGCTGACAAAGGGCAGCGGCAATATGGCCACTGCAAGCATCACTTCTTATCTAGAAAGGGCTTAATTTGACTAACCTCAGCGGCATAACATTTGTTACTTAAGCCGCATTTAACGCTTCAGCCGGTCCAAAGTGTTCAAAGTGGCGCATTGATGCCGGCACACCTAGCCGCTCTAACTCTTGATTTACCAGCGCCATAAAGGCATGCGGCCCAACGAAATAGCAGCGAGCCTGTGGTGACAAATAGTTAGCTAGCAGCGCGTTGTTGATTCGACCTTGATGATCACCGCCCGCCTGGTTTTCGTAAATAATGACCGTATTTAGCTGCTCAGGGTAGGACGTGCGCAGCTCAACCAGAGCATCGGCAAACGCGTGATGTTCAATATCTAATGCGGCATGTAGGTAGGTGACGTTTCTTCCTTGCTTAAGCGCCTGTTTAACCATTGGCAGCAAGGGCGTTTGACCAACGCCGCCGCTAATCAAAAGCAGCGGCTCGTTCTCACCGGCCAAGATCAACTCACCGGCGGGAGGCAGCAGCTCAATAATGTCACCGACGCTCAGCTGATCGTGAAAGTGTCGACTAGCAACACCATAATCTTCGCGCTTTATGGAAAGCCGATAAGAGTGGCCATTGGGTACATCTGAGAGGCTGTAGTGCCGATAAACCGGCTCCCCGTCGATAGACAGCTTCACACCAATATACTGCCCAGGTAGATGGGCGGCGACTTCCTGACCGTCTTCAGGTTCTAGAATAAACGAACGAATAACGCTGCTTTCCTGCTTGGTTTGCGCAATACGAAAACGACGCGTGCCACGCCAGCCACCGGGCTGTTGCTCAAAGCTGTTATAGCGCTGTTTTTCCATGTCTATCAAGATACTCGCCAGCTCCTGATACAACCCACTCCATGCATCGGCTATTTCGGGCGTAATGGCATCTCCGAGTACTTCTCCAATGGCCGCCATTAAACACTCACCGACAATTGGATACTGACCCGGTTGAATATCCAAGGCTACATGTTTATTGACCACTATCTCTAACGTTTCACGCGCTTTCTGCGGCGACTGGCGCAGTTGAACATAGGCCAAGATCATGCCTGCTAGCGCGCGCGGCTGGCCGCCATTTTTTTGATGCGTCGAGTTAAATAATGGTTTTACCTGAGGGTAGCGTTCAAACATAAGCGGATAAAAGCGCTGAGCAATGGCGTTCAGATGCTCAGCCACTACAGGAGCAGTCATTTGAATAATGCCTTCTTGCGCAGGAGTCAACATAAGCACCTCATAAGATATATTTTAAATACATCTTTAAGGTACCAAGTTTTCCTCAAGGCGTAAACATATCGTGAATATCGTTTCAGCATGCCTTGGCACGCCGTACAATGAGCCCTTTCTTGCGCTGATGGCTTGTATATGCACCTAACTCGCTATACCGATTACTCAATTCGCGTACTGCTATATCTCGCGGTTAAGGGAGAAGAACGGTCGACGATCAAAGAAATTGCTGAGGCATTTTCCATCTCAAGCAATCATCTAATGAAAATCGTCCAGGAGCTCAATCAAAAAGGGTATCTCACCGCAATACGCGGTAAAAATGGCGGGTTGCTGCTTTGCCGACAGCCAGAAACAATTTCTTTAGGGGCGTTGATTCGTGACACTGAGAGCGAGATGGCGTTGGTCGAGTGTTTTCGTGACGATAACAGCTGTGTGATAACGCCCTCATGCCGATTGAGGCCCATATTGGCGGATGCGCTATCGGCATTTCTTAGCGTATTAGATCAATATACCCTTGCCGACTTATTGCAAGACCGCTCTCAGCTTGCAACGTTGATGCGGATTCCTGTATTCACCATTAATGAATAGCTAATGGCTGGTCTAATGCACTCGCTCCGGACCATACGAAACACACAAAAAAACGCCGCTCGGTTTTAACCTAAGCGGCGTTTTTCAAAATATTTGGTCGGAGCGACAGGATTCGAACCTGCGACCTTTGCAACCCCATTGCAACGCGCTACCAAGCTGCGCCACGCTCCGCTGTCTTTATTGGACTTTACATCTTTGCCTCAAGACGGTGCGTATACTAGCCGGTTCGTGAACAAATGAAAAGCCCTTATAGCGTTTCTTTTCAAGTATTTGTCACACCCCACTGTTACCTTTCATACCCTCTTCACTCGCGTTGATCAGCTTCAAGCAGAAGATACGCCATGGCGTCATACACGCCAGGCGCGGCCACGAGCAAATGCTCTGAGTAGAGATCAGCTGGCACCGCTGACGGCACTTCGTATAAGTGCCCTACTCGTGCGCCCGCTTCTCGTGCTATTACCCATCCTGCAACAAAATCCCAGGGCGAAACACTTTCGTAATAGGCATCTAAGCGTCCACAGGCAACATCGCATAAATCTAGCGCGGCCGCACCATTGCGACGAAGATCTTGGCAGTGCATTAGCACTGCTTCTAAACGCTTTAGCAGCTGTTTACGCGACTCATGACGATAAGGAAAGCCTGTACCGACCAAGGTATGCATCAGCGAGTCTGCATTGCTCGGCTGAATGGGTTGACCATTGCAAAAAGCGCCTCCACCTTCTACAGCACTAAAGGTTTCGCCTAAAAATGGCGCATGAACAACGCCCACTTTGGCAATACCCTCTTCCATCCACCCTATTGAGACTGCTACGTGACGCAATCCCTGGGCAAAATTGACCGTGCCATCGATGGGATCTACGACCCAAAGATGTGATGCTTCCACATGCACAGCGCTTTCTGGGGCGAGTTCTTCACTCATTCGTGCTTCGCTTGGAAAGTGCTCTTCTAACCGCTTACTAATAAGTTGATCAACGGCAACATCAACATCCGTTACCAGTTCATTGTCTTTTTTCATCCGCCGTGAAAAACCTTGTTGCTCACGAGCGCGAACAATCATCTGGCCGGCTTCTTCAGCAATGGAAATGGCGATTTTGAGCCGCGACGATAGCGTGTGGTCAGTCATTGAATCTCCTATTTAGGATGACTAATGGATATAACTACACACCATAAGCTGACAAGGGATAATTTTCGAGTCGCATCAGCTTTTAATGAATATATTTAGCGCGGACTAGCCCCTCTTATCTGAGCGTAACGTTATACCCATCGTGTTAACCCTTAATTCAAGAATTCAACGACATTCAGAAGGCAAAAATTTAGGATCGATCTCGTTGTCACCACCCACTCTGCACTCCCAATTAATACCCTCACCACCTTCCCCATTAGGATCAAAAACTAGCGTGCCACCTGCTAAGTCACTAACAACCGAATTATCTTGCATTGTGATTACTGTTACGCCCGGCTCTTCTGGTGAAACATCAATACGCGCAACATATCTGCCCGAGAGCTGGTCTGGCGCAGAGAGCCCTGCTTGCTCATTATCATCAGGAAATTCACCGTGCGTTATACGGTACTCAGAAAGAGCTGCTTTGACAGGCGACATTAAACTCAAGGCCTCACCCACCTGCGCACGCCCTACATAGTTCTGATACTGGGGCACCGCGAAGGACGCCAAAACCCCAATAATAGCCACAACGATCATCAGTTCGATCAGCGTGAAGCCGCGCTGATTACTGCATCGGATTACCCGCATTTCTCTTAATGATAATGGCACAGTTAAGCTCCTGATATTTTTTAATAAAATTAAATATACAACTAATTATAATGAGCTATAAAAATTAAAAATAGCTCATTTTATTTAATATTACAAGCTAGAAACAACTGATAATTAATTTAAAACCACTCTATTATTATCATCAAAAATCGCGCTAAGCTGGCAGATTAAGCTGCCCAAGAAAGATACAAGCATCCGTTTACGCCTATCTAACATAGGTTTTCAGATGAGTCAGTCATATATTAAGCCTACGGTAAGCCATTCTATGCCTAACGCTGACGCTTTTAATACTAAACGCCGCCTTGTCCATCATGGGCTATTGACGGAGTCACAAGCAGACGCGATGGAAATAGAGGCAAACAATCTAAAAATATCTTATTTTCAGCATGTTATTGATAGCGGACTGGTTGACAATGCCGAAGCAGCGGTAATAGCGGGCTATGAGCATAGGCTTCCCATCATCAATCTTGATGACGTTAATATTAATAGCTTACCACCAGCATCTGAATGCCCAGCTAAGCTACTGCAGCGCCTTCAAGCTTTTCCATTGTCGCGCCATGGCCAGCATTTAATCGTGGCGGTCGCTTATCCATCGACATTGACAACGCTGGATGAACTGCAAATAGCCACGGGACTTAATATTGAATGCATACTCGCACCTGCAGATCAAATCTCTGCATCTCTTAATCGCTATCTTTGTTTAGATGAGCATGAAGATGACACGCTAAATGAACTGGATACTATTGATGCAGCTATTAACGACTTAAACACTGTGGCTAGGCAGCACATGGATCACGAAAGGCCCCTAGAAAAGTCCTTTCAGGACAGTGATGATGCGCCCGTTGTAAGATTTGTTAATAACATCGTGTCGGATGCGGTTCGTCGTGGCGCGTCCGACATTCATTTTGAGCCCTATGAAACACTTTATCGCGTACGCTTTCGCATAGACGGACTGCTCGTTGAAGTTGCACAGCCTCCGCTAGCATTGTGCAAAAGGATTGCTGCTCGTTTAAAAGTCATGGCGCGCTTAGACATCTCAGAACGACGGCTGCCGCAGGATGGCTCACTAAAAATCAATATGTCGCGCACGCGAGCTCTCGACTTCAGGATTAATTCGCTGCCCACGGTCTATGGTGAAAAGATAGTGCTTCGAATTCTAGATCCCAACACCGCCCAGCTAAGCATCGAACAGCTAGGCTTTGCCGATGAACAGCGTGACCACTATCAGCAAGCGTTAAGCCAGCCTCAAGGCATGATCCTAGTAACAGGGCCTACCGGTAGTGGTAAAACCGTTTCGCTCTATACCGGTATTAATATTCTCAATAAAGTTGAGCGCAATATTTGTACTGCAGAAGACCCTGTTGAAATCAAGGTGCCCGGTATCAACCAGGTAAGCGTGCTACCAAAAATAGGCCTTGATTTTGCAAGCTCCCTACGGGCATTTTTGCGCCAAGATCCGGACGTAATCATGGTCGGTGAAATTCGAGATCTTGAAACAGCTGATATTGCTGTCAAAGCAGCGCAGACAGGCCACTTGGTGCTATCGACGGTGCACACTAACTCAGCTGCTGAAACGCTCACACGGCTTGCTCAAATGGGTATTTCATCATTTAACATCGCTAGCGCGGTTACGCTCATCATTGCACAACGCTTGGCGCGCAAGCTTTGCCCACATTGCAAAGAGCCTGCGGAAATTCCTCATGAGATATTACGTAAACAAGGCTTCTGTGATGACGAAATTCTTCACTCGCCTATCTACAAAGCTGCCAGCTGCAGCCACTGCACGCAAGGTTATAAAGGTCGTATCGGCCTTTATGAAGTGGTGCCTATCACCGATGCCATTCGCCAGCTAATACTGCGTGATGCTAACGCGCTGGATATCGATCAACAGGCCCGTCGAGAAGGCTTTCTCAGCCTTCATCGCAACGGCTTATTAAAAGTAATGCAGGGTGTTACTAGCCTTGAAGAGATCCACCGAGTGAGCAAGGAGTAAGGCATGGCCAACACGACACGCCTGCGCCCAACTCGTGCCACTAAGCTTTCGCGCTGGAAATGGATCGGCAAAGGGCCTCAAGACAGGTCATTAAGTGGTGAAATGATAGGAAGCAATAAGGCTGAAATAGCCGCAGCATTGCGCAAGCAAGATATCGTTATCAGGCGCATCAGCAAGAAAAGCAACGTAGTCGGCAGTAGCCGCATTAACGCTAGTGACATCACGCTATTTGCCCGCCAGATGGCAACAATGATTCGAGCGGGCATTCCCTTACTGCAAGCGCTTCAAGTGGTCACTGAAAGCTTGAAGAAACCTGCCATGGTGGCCGTCATGCAACGGCTGATGAGTGATATTTCGTCAGGCTCTAGCTTTTCTGACGCCTTAGCCCATCATCCAAAATACTTTGATCGGCTGTTTGTTAACTTAATAAATGCAGGTGAACAATCTGGTGCGCTGGATCAAATGCTCGATCGTGTTGCCACCTACAAGGAAAAAGTGGCGTCGTTGAAAGCGCGTGTTAAAAAAGCGCTGTGGTATCCCTGCACCGTTTTGGCGATTGGCACTGCAGTGACCATGCTGCTGTTAATCAAAGTTGTGCCCGAGTTCGAGGCTATGTTTCATAATTTTGGCGCGGAGCTACCGGCACTAACGCAGATGACAGTGAATTTGTCCGAGCTTGCTCAGCGCTACTGGCTCGCAGTGCTGGCCGTGATGGGTATCGCTGTGCTGCTACTCAAAATAAGTATTCAGCGTTCCCCAAGAGCTGCCTACCGCATGCATACAGTGCTGCTTCACTTACCCGTGATAGGCGATATTGCACACAAATCCGCCCTGGCGCGCTTTTCACGCACTTTAGCAACGACGTTCGCTTCTGGCATCCCCCTGGTCGAGGGTCTAGATATAAGCGCCGGAGCCACAGGCAATAAGGTGTATGAGCGTGCGGTGCTACAAACACGTCGGGATGTCGCCACCGGGCATCCGTTACATTTTTCTATGCGTATGACAAACTGCTTTCCACCTATTGCTATTCAAATGATAGGGGTCGGGGAAGAGGCTGGCTCATTAGACGCCATGCTTAATCGTATCGCCGATTATTATGAGGAAGACGTCGATAATAAAGTCGATGCGCTAACGTCGCTCATGGAACCCATTATCATTGTTATATTAGGTGCTGTGGTAGGTGGCGTTGTGGTCTCGATGTATTTACCTATCTTCGAGTTAGGTTCTGCTCTCTAAGTTCTATCATTTCAAAATGCTAAGGAGCGATATGTACCACCCTTCGCTTATCGTATGGCTACTGACTTTAATGGTTGGGCTGTGCCTGGGTAGTTTTCTCAACATCGTGATTACACGCCTGCCTGTGATGTTAATGCATCATTGGCGCAGCGAGGCTCGCGCAGCTCTTGAACTAGATGAAGAACAATCAACGCGCTTTAACTTAGCAACACCTGGCTCTATGTGTCCACGCTGCGAAACCCCTATTGCTTGGCACGACAATCTGCCTGTTATCGGCTGGGTAAAGCGTCGTGGGCGCTGCGCAGAGTGTAAAATCGGCATTAGCTTACAATATCCCCTAGTGGAAATAGCCGGCGGCCTACTAGCCCTAGCGGTGTTATCGCTTCACGGACTAAACGCACAATCAGCGTTTATTTATGCCGCCTGCCTGATGCTGCTGGCGCTCGCCGTGATCGACTTTCGCACTCAGCTGCTACCCGACGTAATCACCATCCCCTTGCTATGGGCAGGGTTGCTGTTCCAGCTTATCTTCCAACCGTTTATGCTATCGGATGCCGTCATTGGCGCAATGGCAGGTTACTTAATCCTGTGGAGTTTTTATTGGCTATTCAAACTGCTCACTGGTAAAGAAGGTATGGGCTTTGGCGACTTCAAGCTACTCGCAGCACTTGGCGCTTGGCTGGGATGGAGCTTTTTACCACTGTTGCTAATCCTTTCCGCAGGGCTTGGAGCTATGGTAGGGCTCATCGCACAAGCCTGTTTGCCACATTTGCGTGGGAAGCCACTACCCTTCGGCCCATTCCTAGCGCTCGCGGGCTGGGTAGCATTATTAGTCGGTGATGAGCTTATGTCGCTATATGTCAGTATGATTATTTAACACTTAGCCATTTAAAACTTAGCCATTTGACACTTCACTATATGAGGCGCTAATGATTATCGGATTAACCGGGGGGATTGGATCAGGTAAGTCTACCGTTGCTCGTGCCTTTGAAACGTTTGGCGCCGCCTGGATTGATGCCGACGATGTTGCTAGAGACGTAGTTGCCGCCGGGGAGCCCGCGCTGATCGCGATTAAAAATCGCTTTGGTGCTCATATCATTTGCCAAGATGATGGCACGCTCAATCGCGCCGTTTTACGTGACATTGTATTTAAAGATCCAGAACAACGGCTGTGGCTAGAATCAGTCACGCACCCCAAAATACGCGAGCGTATTCTAGAGCACTTGAAGCGGCTTAAATCCCAGGGCGCGCCGTATGTTCTGCTAGTGTCGCCGCTACTGTTTGAATCGGGTCAAAGCGAGCTGGTCAGCCGCTGCATCGTTGTTGATGTGCCCCAAGCGCTGCAACTATCCAGGACGCTAATGCGAGATGGGGTGAGTGAAAGCCAGGTGCGTGCTATTCTCGCGGCCCAACTTACACGCGACCAACGGCTAGCAAAGGCAGATGATGTGATTGATAACAGTGGTGACCACGCGAGCATGAGAAAGCAAGTGGCACGACTTGATGCATCCTACCGGCAGCTACTTAACTGCTGATCCATCGCATTTGTTACCGCAAACGGAGTTTTTATGGCTAGCCCTGCAAATGATTCCCCACTCGAGGTTAACTGCCCACAGTGCGCCAAGCCCGTTCAGTGGCTACCAGAAAGTACGTATCGCCCTTTCTGCAGCAAACGCTGTCAGCTGTTAGATTTAGGCGCCTGGGCCGACGAATCACACCGTATATCAGGTGAATCGGCGATGGATGAAGCTGATATCGAAACACTGTTAGCGCAAGCGGATAAAGATGCGCCCCTTTCTTAGACAAAAACGTCAATCAAAGCGGCCTTAGCGAGCCACGTAACTAACCATGACTACCAATAAACCAGGATCAGCGTCACCCGCCGCCTATCAACTGCTGCTCAAACTAGAGCAGCAGTTTGACTATTTACTCGCCACCATAGATACCGCTGCCTCGCTATACGAGCAACAATCACCGGCGACTTGGGTCTTTCATCAAACGACGCCTTCGCATCACTGGCTGCGGGAAGCACTGTTCGATATGTGGCATGGGCAGGATCAAGATGGTCGTGAAACACGCAATTACATTTCTATAGTGGCAGCGAACGATGAGCTGCTTGCCGCGATAGGCGCTATCAATCAAGCTAAAAAAATATTTAGCGAACTGCTACAGCGCACGAAAGAAGCTCACCCACAGTCTCTCAGCGATGCTAAAAACCGCCTACCTAAGCGCCACCCGCATGTTGATGCGGTGCTTCAACGCAACGGGCTAGCACGCTTGCATCTTAAGCAAAGTTGGCGGCAGCTACCTATCGCACAGGCACCTGTTTCACGCGTTCGTTTTGCGTGGTATAGCAGCGGCCGTTCCATTAAGCGACTAACGGTACAAGAAGCAGAACATAAGCTATTACAGCTAGATACCGATGCCTCTCATATCCGCATCCAATTGCGTCAACTAGCGGGCATCCCAAGCAGTGAGATCCTTGCTCAGGTACAAACACAGGCACCGCTGATGCGTGCAAACTTATTTTTTACCGAACCGCTTGCAGACGGACATTCAAGACAAGCATTAAATGCCGCTATGCCCATATTTGTACCCGATAACAATCAGCGGCTGCCACACATTAATCTACCTGCGCTACACCCCCCCACAACCCGTACTCGCGCTCGACGTCGTGATGAGAAAATAGAACAGGAAATATTTCTACCGAGCATACGCGTTTATCGCTACAGGTAGCGCAGGGTAACTCCCCACGCCTTACTTAAGACTGCTCACCGCTAGGCACCGTGTCTCGTTGCCATAATCCATGGGAAAGTAGCGTCTCAGACAGTTCTGCTAAATCATAATGCGTAAAATCATATTCGCTTAACAATGCTTCAAAGCGCTGCTGAAAAATACGCCCCTGCTCATGCTGTTGCTCTTCCTGCTTCGCGTCCAAATCATCTTGTTCAAGCGTTGCAAGCGATCGTACCGGTGGCCCTGTAGGAATATCGAAATCACTATCGGGGTCATCTAACTGGCGCAATGCTTGCGCAAAAGCATCGTCTAACTCACGAAATTTACGCAGCTTATCGCGCTCATCTAACTGCTTTTGAACCTTTTGATATTTCATCGATGTTTCATTTACACCTTGCTTGAAATGATTGATATGACTACCAACGCAGCATTTTCTTTAAAGCAGATATCAAACACGTGAAACGATTAGGCAATATTTAATTACCATCTACTTGCCTGGATGACGATATGATCGCCATATTTTCCAAAGCGATAAGAACGACCACTAGCAAAGTACTTTACAGAAAAGATAAATACAGCTATCGCATACCGCCATATTGCTGCCATTTACCTCATTAATATAGCGTAAATGAGTTACGCCGTAGGGACAAAGACCATGCTTATTTTGCATAGTTCAAGCGGTGTCAAAAACAGTTCAGACCCAGTCACTACTCACAACGGCTGTATGCCTTACCGCGCCATAGATCACTCGTCGCACACAGTAACAAAGCCTTCGCCCCCTCCCCCAAAAAAGCCTTCACGGGAGAACATTCTACATAGAGACTGACAAACAGCTATTGAGGCACAGCTGGCACTGAGCTATACATGCTGGATGCAAACAGTTAACGCGCGATTAGAATAACTCTTACGAGGTTGAAGCATAAACATGTATGTTGCCAATAAAAAACCGGCATTTCTATAAAGAAATGCCGGTGACTAAATAGCTTAGTCTTCCATGCGTACCAGCCAAGATTCAACGGCTTCATCGCCATGCTCATCTTTCCAGCTACGCAGGCCTTTGTGATTGCCGCCACGCGTTTCGATTACTTCGCCCGTCTTAGGATTTTTATAAATTTTAAGACGACGCTTACGACGCGCATTGCCACTTGCGGTGACTTTAGCACCACCACGTTGCTCAGCAGCAGGATCTAACAATGCAATAACGTCACTCGGGCGCTTTCCAAATTCTGTCATCAGAGCTTCAAGTTTAGCTTTGAACTCTAATTCGCTTTTTAGCCGCTGATCGCCCTCTAGACGCTGAAGGTCTTCCTGCAGCTGTTTTAGCTGTTGTTCTTTTTGAATATATTCGTTAAGTAATGACATCGGGGTTCCTTTAGTATCATATCCAACTGAACAGGGTCCAACTGGCTTAGGTGCAGACTTTACAACACTGGCACCCACTAGTTCAGAATGCTAGGACATTATTCCTGTAAAATAGCTAACTGACAACAGTCTAGTTGATTTTTACTCAATTACTATTCGTTTTTAAAACTTATAGCATTTTAATCAGCTTGAACCCTAACCAGTTTCAATCAATATGAAAGCCCGACAATTCATATATTACAAACAAAAGCGCCGCCCATAAGGGCGGCGCTTTTACAAACCAATAACTAATATACTATTAGTCTTGGCCCATTTGCTGCTTGATTAGATCACCGATAGTGGTCGGACCACCTGCAGTTTCCGGCTCTTGATCACGCAGTTTTTTAAGGTTCTGACGCGTATCGTCTTGGTCCTTCGCTTTAACCGACAGATTAATCTGACGGCTCTTACGATCAACGCTAACAATACGTGCTTCGACGCTGTCACCTTCATTCAATACATTACGCGCATCTTCAACGCGATCAGCACTGATTTCAGAAGCCTTCAGCACAGCAATAACGTCAGTCGCCAGCTCAACCTGAGCTTCTTTAGCATCAACTTCAATGACGCGACCGGTTACGATGCTGCCCTTATCGTTAACTGACAGATACTCAGCAACGGGGTCTGAATCCATCTGCTTGATACCCAGCGAGATACGCTCACGCTCTGGATCAATAGACAAAATAACGGCTTCAGCTTCGTCGCCTTTCTTAAAGCTGCGTACGGCTTCTTCGCCAGTATCAGTCCAAGAAATATCAGACAGGTGAACTAGACCGTCGATACCACCTTCAAGGCCGATGAAGATACCGAAGTCAGTGATTGACTTGATGGTACCTGAAACACGGTCGCCCTTGTTGTAATCAGTGTTGAAAGTTTCCCACGGGTTAGCAGTACACTGCTTGATACCCAGAGAAATACGACGACGCTCTTCGTCGATATCCAACACCATGACGTCAACATCATCGCCCACTTGAACGACTTTAGACGGATGGATGTTTTTGTTAGTCCAGTCCATTTCAGAAACGTGAACTAAACCTTCAACGCCTTCTTCCAGCTCAGCAAAGCAGCCGTAGTCAGTCAGATTAGTGACGACCGCGTGCACTTTCATGCTTTCCGGATAACGCTCTTTGATATTGACCCACGGATCTTCGCCCAACTGCTTCAGACCCAGTGAAACGCGATTACGCTCACGGTCAAACTTCAGAACTTTGACGTTAATCTCGTCACCAACAGCAACGATCTCAGACGGGTGCTTAATACGCTTCCACGCCATGTCAGTAATGTGCAGCAGGCCGTCAACACCACCTAGGTCTACGAAAGCGCCGTAGTCTGTCAGGTTTTTAACGATACCTTTAATCTGCTGACCTTCTTGCAGAGTGGCCAGAAGCGCTTCGCGCTCAGCACTGTTCTCTGCTTCCAGAACCGCACGACGAGATACAACAACGTTGTTACGTTTCGGATCGAGCTTGATGACTTTAAAGTCTAGCTCTTTATTTTCCAGGTGCGCAGTATCGCGAACTGGACGAACGTCAACCAACGAACCCGGCAAGAAGGCACGGATAGAGTCAACTTCGACCGTAAAGCCGCCTTTAACCTTACCGTTAATAACGCCCTTGATGATTTCGTCTTTCTCGAAGGCTGCTTCCAGAATCTTCCAAGCTTCTGCACGCTTGGCTTTTTCACGGGACAGACGCGTTTCACCGAAACCATCTTCAACGGCTTCAAGTGCAACATGTACGTCGTCACCGATAGCGATGTTCAGATTACCGTGTTCATCGCGGAACTGTGATGCAGGGATCTGACCTTCAGATTTCAGACCAGCGTTGACAGTAACCCAGTCACCGTCAATGTCGACAACTTGAGCGGCGACAATAGCGCCTGGCTCCATGTTGATGTCGTTAAGAGACTGTTCAAACAGCTCAGCAAAGCTTTCGCTCATGGTGTTCCTACGTAATTACGTTGTTGAGGCATAAATGCCTTCTCCGCACCACCAGCAAGTGCGGGCCTAATGTCACTCAGCCTTCGGGGGTGTTAACGCTGGTTAGACCTGACCGGGCTCACCGATGTGAGTTTAGTGCCCTGCCACGTCGTGACACCTATCCAAAAGCGCCGCAAGGGAGAATCACACGCCGCTTACAAGCCCACGTTGGGCTAGCAGTTCGGTCAGTCGATCAACCACTTCCGGTATGCTCAGACGCGTGGTATCAAGCGTTATGGCATCATCTGCCGGCTTGAGAGGTGCCACGCTGCGCTGCATATCACGTGCATCGCGTGCCTGAATCTCCTTTAAAAGACTCGGAAGACTAGCATCCACCCCGGCTTCCTGCAACTGCAGATAGCGCCGGCGAGCGCGTTCGTCGGCGCTCGCCGTTAAAAAAATCTTCAGCGGGGCATCAGGAAAGACCACCGTTCCCATATCGCGACCGTCCGCCACAAGCCCCGGCGCTTGACAAAAATCACGCTGGCGTTGCAAGAGAGCTTGGCGCACTAATGGCAAAGCGGCCACCCGCGAAGCACGCTCACCGGCGTCTTCGGTGCGAATGACTTGGCCGACATCATCACCTTCAAGCATTGTTCGCGGCCGGCCATCCTCAATCGGGAACGCAACATCCAACTGCTCAGCTAAACGCGCTAAAGCAATTTCATCGTCTGCGGCCACATCATGATTAATGGCCGCCTGCGCCGTTAACCGATAAAGCGCACCGCTATCTAGCAGATGCCAGCCCAACCTCTCTGCTACTAAACAGCTGATAGTGCCTTTACCGGCACCGCCGGGGCCATCAATCGTCAGAACGGGGACACGGTCATTCATGCGCGCCCTCCACGCTGATGCCCATGCCTATACGCGTGGCTAACTCAACAAAATCCGGGAAAGAGGTGGCCACGTTGGCACAGTCTTCAATGACAATGTCATCACCAGCGCGCAGCGAAGCGATCGCAAAGGCCATAGCAATACGATGGTCACCCAGGCTATCAATGCGCCCACCGCCATAGCTGGCGACCTGCGCATTACCATTACCGGTAATATCGATGCCGTCTTCTACTACGGTGTGCTGAACGCCTAGAGTAGCAAGGCCATCCGCCATTGCCTGAATACGATCTGATTCTTTAACGCGCAGCTCTTCTGCCCCTCTAAGCCGCGTTATGCCCTCTGCATTTGCAGCGGCAATAAACAGCGCAGGAAACTCGTCAATCGCCAGCGGCACTTGATCAACGGGGATATCGATTCCCTTTAGCGGTGCGTAGCGAATGCGTATATCCGCCACCGGCTCGCCGCCCACTTCGCGCTCATTCTCTAGCAGCAAATTAGCGCCCATCAAGGTAAGGATATTAATCACACCTATGCGCGTTGGGTTAATGCCCACGTGCTCAAGGGTAATATCAGCCTCTGGGGTAATCGCCGCCGCGACTAAGAAAAACGTCGCTGAAGAGATATCCGATGGCACGTCGATAGGAGCTGCGGACAGCTTGCCGCCGCCCTGAAGCCAGCACGTATCGCCATCACGAGAAACCGCATAGCCGAAACCGTTAAGCATGCGCTCAGTGTGATCACGCGTGGGGGCAGGCTCACGCACTCGCGTTTCGCCCTGTGCGTACAATCCGGCTAACAATAGGCAAGACTTCACCTGCGCACTGGCCATAGGCATATCGTAATGAATGCCTTTCAGCGCAGCGGCACCGCGAATTTTGAGCGGCGGACGTCCGCCCTCAGCGGTATCGATCGTCGCTCCCATTAGGCGCAGCGGATCGGCTACGCGCCCCATCGGCCGCTTAGTTAGCGATTCATCGCCGGTTAGCTCGCTGTCGAATGCCTGACCGGCCAGCAGACCAGAAAAAAGTCGCATAGCGGTGCCGGAATTACCCACGTATAGCGGCCCAGCAGGCGCCTTTAGACCGTGCAGGCCTACGCCATGAATAGTAACTCTCCCCTGCTGCGGCCCCTCAATCGCCACGCCCATTTCACGAAATGCCTGCAGCGTCGCTAAGCTATCTTCGCCCTCTAAAAAGCCTTTAACTTCAGTCACACCTTCCGCCAGCGCACCCAGCATTATAGAGCGATGAGACATAGACTTATCGCCCGGCACGCGCAAATGCCCTTTTGCTTGGCCGCCTGGCCGCACACGGTAGGTCACCTTACCTTGTGGTTGCATATGATATTCCGCCTGATAGCTGGTTTTATTCAATAAAGAGTCGAAATAGTGCCGGGCATGGCTGGCGCGATCAAAGGTGGCAATCAGCGCATCGCTATCACCGGACTCTACCGCATGACGAAGGCGCCCAAGCCCTGCTTCAAAATCATCTAGCGATGCCAATACCGCGTGTTTATTGGCGATAAAAATATCTCGCCACATGACCGGATCGCTACCCGCAATCCGCGTAAAATCACGAAAACCACCCGCCGCATAGCGAAAAATATCGAGTCGCTCATCCTGACGAGCAAGCGTATCAACTAGCGAAAATGCCAATAAATGCGGCAAGTGGCTGGTCCGTGCCAATACCTGGTCATGGCGCTCAACGTCCATCTCCACCACCTCGGCACCGCAGTCTTGCCATAGCCTGCGGACTCGATCCAAAGCATCGCGGTCAACGTCAGGCTCTGGTGTCAGAATTACTTTATGATCCACATATAATTGTGGGTTTGCGGCTGCTACACCGCTTTTTTCTGAACCTGCAATCGGGTGGCCTAACACCAAGTTAGTCGGCACTCTGCCAAACACACGCAGCGCGCAGGCCCGAATGGTTGCCTTAGTACTGCCGACATCCGTCATAACGACATTCGGGGCAGCCCTTGGCAGCGCATCGGCTAGGTTAGCCATAACGCTCTCCATGGCCAGCACCGGCACTGCCAGCACGATCATAGAGGCCCCTTCCACCTGTTCAGCAAGACAAGTGCCACCTGAATCGATCAAGCCCATTTCAATCCCGCGAGCGATCTCATGCTCATCAGGATCGCAGGCAACTATCTGCCCCTGAAAACCCGCCACGCGAAGCGCGGATGCCAATGAACCGCCAATTAACCCTAAGCCAACAATTAACAACCGCGACTCATGAGATGCAGACTGACAGAGATGTTCCGATGCCATCAATGTCACAGCACGCCTATGGGATAAGAACCTAGCACCCGCAAGTCAGCCGCACGCAGCCGTACTTCTTCAAGCACCGCGGCAACGCGTGGCTCATCACGATGGCCTTTAAAATCAATGAAAAAGACGTAATTCCAAACACCAGTACGCGAAGGACGCGTTTCAAGGCGGGTTAAGTCAATTTGATGGCGATGGAACGGCTCTAGCAGCGCGTGCAACGTACCCGGCTGGTTGCGCATAGCAACCACAATGGAGGTTTTGTCCTCGCCAGCCATCGGCACATCCTGATTACCAATAATCAAAAACCGCGTGGAGTTATCAGGGCGGTCTTCAATCTTCTCGGCGATATGCTCTAGGCCATAAAGTTTAGCCGCCATGTCGCCAGCAATCGCCGCGCTGTGCCACTCAGTTTTCACCAGCTTTGCCGCTTCAGCATTAGAAGACACCGGCACACGCTCAGCATGGGGATAGTGGGCATCCAGCCATTTACGGCACTGGCCGAATGACTGGGGGTGTGAATAGATGCGCGAGACTTTGTCACGGCGGGTCGTTTCACTGACCAGCAGGTGATGATGAATACGCAGCACCACCTCACCACAAATTTTGATCGAGGAGTCCATAAAAGTATCAAGGGTGTGGTTGACCACACCTTCAGTGGAATTCTCCACGGGCACAACGCCATAATGAACGGCGCCCGCCTCTACCTCGCGAAACACCTCATCGATAGCCGCCATTGGCAGACTAACGGCGCTTTCACCAAAGTGCTTAAGTGCCGCCTGCTGTGTAAACGTACCCTCAGGACCTAAATACGCCACTTTAACCGGCTGCTCTAATGCCAAGCAGGCCGACATAATTTCGCGAAACAGACGCGCCATTTCTTCGGAATCGAGCGGCCCTTTGTTCAAAGCCATAATGCGGCGCAGCACCTGAGCCTCTCGCTCAGGGCGATAAAACACCGCGTCCTTGTCTTCAGCCAGCTTAACGTTGGCTACCTGCTGAGCGCAGCTAGCGCGCTCGCTGATCAGCGTTAGAATCTCGCTATCAAGCTGATCGATACGCTGGCGAAACTCGTCTAAGTTGATCGACGAATTGGACATGGTGATTTAGCCCCTTGTTTGTTCGAAATCAGCCATAAATGCAATTAATGCATCTACTGCAGACTCAGGCACCGCGTTATACAGGCTGGCACGCATACCACCGACGCTACGGTGGCCTTTTAAATTCAGCAAACCTGCGGTGTCGGCTTGTTGTAAGAACGCCTTATCCAGCGCTGCATCGGCCAATACAAAAGGCACATTCATCCGCGAGCGATTGGCCTTAGCAATGGGATTGCTATAAAAATCGCTGGCGTCAATCGCAGCATATAGCTTGTCGGCTTTACGCTGGTTCATAGCATCCATAGCGGCCAAACCGCCAACATCATCTTTAAGCCACTGAAAAACTAAACCGGCCAAGTACCATGCGTAGGTCGGCGGGGTATTCACCATCGACCCTGCTTCAGCCAGCATTTTATAGTCAAACAGAGAGGGAATATTCGCCTGAGCTTGGCCTAGTAGATCGTCACGAACGACCGCGAGCGTTAATCCGGCAGGACCAATATTTTTCTGTGCCCCGGCGTAGATAACGCCAAACTCGCTAACGTCGATGGGCCCCGAGAGAATATTCGATGACATATCGCAGACCAACGGCACATGACGGCCATCAGCCCGCTGCGTGTCAGGCGTATAGTCAAACTCCAGGCCACCAATTGTTTCGTTAGAGGTGTAATGCAGATAGCCTACGTCGTCACTCAGCTTGATGCTATCGCGTGCGGGCACCGCCGTATGTCCATTGAGCTCACTGCTGGCCGACACATGGCAGTCGAAACCAAGGCGCTTAGCCTCAGAGAGTGCTTTTTTGCCCCAGATACCCGTCTGAATAAAGTTGGCGCTACCGCCCTGGCCCAACAAGTTCATCGGCAGCATGGCAAACTGCATGCTAGCGCCACCTTGCAAAAACAGTACTTTATAGTTCTCAGGCACATTCAGCAGCTGACGAAAATCGGCCTCAGCACGCTCTGCAATGGCAATAAACTCATCGCTGCGGTGGCTCATTTCCATAACAGAAAGGCCACGACCTTGGTAATCCAGCAGCTCTTCACGCGCCCGTTCAAGCACGGCTACTGGCAGGGCCGCGGGCCCTGCGCAGAAATTATAATGACGTGTCATCAGTCCCCGTTTCCTGTGCATCATCGGATGATTCGCCTGCCTCGGCACGCTCAAGGCTGTTTTGTTCAAGACCGTCCTCGACAAGAGCACCAAGCTCATCAGCTTCTTCCGACTCACCGATTTCTTCCGGCTCATCAACGCGGACTGTCTTGACCAGCTTCTCTTCTTTACCCAAGCGAATCAGCATCACGCCCTGGGTATTACGCGACGTGGTAGAAACTTCTTCTACGCGGGTACGCACTAGCGTTCCACGGTCTGTGATCAGCATCATTTCATCGCTGTCATAAACCTGCATCGCCGCCACTAGTGCTCCATTACGCTCGCTGGTTTGCATGGCGATAACACCCTGACCACCGCGGCCACGCAGCGGAAACTCTTCAAGGCGCGTACGCTTGCCGTAGCCATTTTCACTGGCGGTCATGATATAGATCTGACCGTCGGCGGTTTCGGCCGCAGCGCTCTCAACTGAAGCGTCTTGCGTTTCGCCTTCGGCATCTGCTTCAGCATCAATCTGCTGACTCTTCGGAATAATCAGGCTGATGACTTCCGCATCACCCGCCAAGCGCATGCCGCGTACACCACGTGCGGTACGACCCATAGCGCGGGCATTGCCCTCTTCAAAGCGAATAGCCTTGCCATTAGACGACAACAGCATGGCATGATCATCACCCGTGGTAATTGCCGCACCGACAAGGCGATCACCTTCTTCCAGATCAATCGCAATAAGACCGACGCTGCGCGGACGTGAGAACTGTTCAAGGCTCGTGCGCTTCACGGTGCCTTTGGCCGTCGCGAAGAAAATATAGTGCTCGGGATCGTAGTCACGCACCGGCAGAATAGCGTTTACCGCCTCGCCTTCTTCTAGCGGCAGCATGTTCACCAGCGGTTTACCGCGTGAACCACGGCTAGCATTCGGCATTTCGTACACTTTCAGCCAATACACTTTGCCGCGGTTAGAGAACAGCAGCACGGTATCGTGCGTCGATGCCACCAGCAGGTGCTCGATGACATCTTCATCTTTCATCGCCGTTGCGGACTTACCGCGACCACCACGACGCTGCGCCTGATAATCAGACAGCGGCTGCGTCTTGGCATAGCCAGAGCGCGACACGGTGACAACCATGTCCTCTTCGGCAATCAAATCTTCAATCGAAAGATCTAGATGACTGGCCTGAATTTCAGTCCGACGGTCGTCAGCAAACTGATCACGTACGGCGTGCAGCTCTTCACGAATAACTTCCATCAAGCGATCTGCCGAGGCCAAAATCTCGGTCAGCTCAGCAATTTTCGACAGAATAGACAGGTACTCATCAAGGAGTTTCTCTGTCTCAAGACCCGTCAAACGATGCAGGCGCAGCTCAAGGATGGCCTGGGCCTGGGCAGGCGACAGACGATACGACGTGGCTGCCGTGTTTAAGCCGAACCCTTCGTCTAGCTCTTCTGGCTTGCATGACGTAGCGCCCGCCCGCTCAAGCATCGCGGTTACCTGGCCAGGCGGCCAGGTTTTAGCCAGCAGCTTTTCACGCGCTTCTGCAGCGTTGGTCGAGGCCTTAATCAGCTCAATTACTTCATCAATATTAGAGATAGCGACAGCCAAACCTTCAAGCAGATGGCCACGCTCACGCGCTTTTTTCAATTCATAAAGCGTACGCCGAGTCACCACTTCGCGGCGGTGGCGAATAAAGGCTTCAAGCATCTCTTTGAGATTCAGCGTGCGCGGCTGGCCGTTTTCAAGCGCCACCATGTTAATCCCGAACACGTTTTGTAACTGCGTCTGGGCGAACAGGTTATTGACCACTACTTCGCCGGACTCGCCGCGCTTGATTTCAATCACCACGCGCAGGCCGTCTTTATCCGATTCATCGCGCAGCTCAGCGATGCCTTCAATTTTTTTCTCTTTCACCAGCTCGGCGATTTTTTCAATCAACCGCGCCTTGTTCACCTGATACGGCAACTCGGTGATGATAATGTGGTCGCGACCGGTTTTATCGTGATGCTCAATCGTATGGCAGGCGCGCACGTAAATGCGCCCGCGGCCAGTACGGTACGCAGACAAAATGCCCGCACGGCCATTGATAATCGCGCCGGTGGGGAAATCAGGACCAGGGATGTACTCCATCAGGTCATCCACCGACAGCGTGTAGTCATCAATGAGCGCCAAACAGCCGGCGATCACTTCACGCATGTTATGCGGTGGAATATTGGTCGCCATGCCTACAGCGATACCAGACGAGCCGTTGATCAGCAGATTAGGTACTTTGGTGGGCAGCACGGCGGGGATACGCTCGGTGCCATCGTAGTTATCTACCCAATCAACGGTATCTTTTTCAAGATCAGCCAGTAGTTCATGGGCAAGGCGCGACATACGCACTTCGGTATAACGCATTGCAGCCGCGTTATCCCCATCAATAGAACCGAAGTTACCCTGACCGTCGACCAGCACATGACGCATTGAAAAGTGCTGAGCCATACGAACGATGGTGTCATAAACCGCGCTATCACCGTGCGGGTGGTATTTACCGATAACATCGCCAACGACACGCGCCGACTTCTTATACGGTTTATTCCACTCATTACCTAGCTCATGCATGGCAAACAGCACACGCCGGTGAACCGGTTTCAGGCCGTCACGTACGTCGGGTAACGCGCGACCGATAATGACACTCATCGCATAGTCGAGATACGACTGTTTGAGCTCGTCTTCAATATTGACGGGCAAGATTTCTCTGGCGATGTCACCCATGAAAGTCAGATCCTTGGCACTGCGAGAGTTGAAAGCGCTTAAAAATACCGCCCATGAAGGCACAGCATCTGGGCGCGCAAATATTCCCCATCATACCACCGCAAAAGCACCAAGGGCAGCCAGAGAGCCCAGCAAAGCCTTTTAGAGGCTAAATGCCTCTTTTGTGATCGTTAATGCGCTCAGCGTTTCACGCACATCACCCTCAATAGCGGCGGCCTTATTAGCCTTTAGCTCCAATAGCACAAACGTTAAATCTGCTTGGGCGATCAGCGTACCGTCCTTACGGATAATACGGTGGTGGCATAGCCCACTACGCTCCCCAACGTGAACAATACCGGTAAGAATTTCCAAGTCATCACCATGGCGTGCCGCGGCGAGATAATCAATATTCAAATTGACGACAACAAACGCCCTCCCTGCCTTATGAAGCGTTTGAATCATTTCGGGATATTGATCAAAAAAATCCCAGCGCCCCTCCTCCATAAACTCTAGGTAGCGGGCGTTGTTAACATGGCCATAGCCATCCAGATGATATCCCCGCACGCGCAGCTGAACTCGCGACAACGATGCTGTCATAGCCATTTCTCTCTCTTTAGCTGTTCAAAAACTAGCTGTTAAGAAAGCTAGATATGCAAAAAGTCAATCAAACACAAGTTTGAAACAGATGCAACAATGTGGATTGCCGGTAGCGTACTGGTAGGAATGCCACTCTTTCGCCATAATGTGCCACCTTTTGAACAGGATTGGCCTCATGTGGTTTAAGCACTTGCATATATACCGCCTGCACGACGCGCCTGAATTGAGCATCGATGCGCTCGCTCGCGCTTTAGATGAGCATTCCGCCAAACCACTGGGCAACGCCGATGCGCGCCGACTTGGCTGGACAGCGCCAGCAGGACGTCTGGGTAGCGGGCAGCTTGTACATGAAATCCAAGGGCATCGCCTGCTTTCAGCTCTGCGCCAAGAGCGCCTACTGCCTGCATCTGTCGTAAAAGAAGAAGTTGACGAGTTGGTAGCAGACATCGAGGCCAGTGAAGGCCGCAAAGTGACTCGCAAAGAAAAGACCGCCTTCAAAGAGCAAGTAACCGAAGACCTGCTGCCCCGCGCGTTTGTTCGTAGCCAGAAAATTGATCTCTGGTGGGATACCCGCGGCCAGCTGATTGGCATCAATGCCAGCTCGCGCACCCGCGCCGAGGATATCCTGGATTTACTGCGTGAAACGCTAGGCAGTTTGAAGGTCACGCCGCTCAGTTCGCAAACGCTCCCTATCCGTGCGATGACGACGTGGCTAGGCGACGCTGCTAGCCGCCCTGCCGACCTGCAGCTAGGCGATCAGGTAGAGCTCAAAGCAAAAGGCGATGATGGCGTGCTACGGGCCCGGCAAGTCGATCTTGATAGCGATGAAATTCAGCAACTGCTTGAAAGCGGCCGCCAAGCTAGCAAGCTCGCCATTAGCCTGGAAGGACGCTTAAGCTTTGTGCTGCATGACGATCTTGCGTTGAAATCATTGCGGTTTGGCGATGCACTCATTGAAGAAGCCGACCATGCTGACGACGGCGATGACGCCCTTGCTCGCCTGGAAACGGACTTTATTTTAATGGCGCAAGCATTGTCTGAAGACATTCCTCGCTTAATAGAATGGTTAGGCGGCGAGACGCAGCGGGAACCTGCGGCTCAGTAATGGGCTCTCAGTTCTCCATAGGGATTCAGTTCTCCGCAGGGATAGCGCATTCCTTCGCCTCGATACTATTCGTCGACACTTTTTATTTATCAGCCAACGGTTCGCATGACTCAATACAATAACGCTACCAACGTCTCTACCACGGCAGATCCATGGGCCGATATTCGGCCCTTTATGGATAATGAAGTGGCCGATGTGCTTGCCAGGCTCTCCCGCGATAACGAGCTGCTGGATGCGCTGACGCGTTTTCGGCTGCCTCGCCTAGCGCGCTGGGCCCCTTCGATTGCACGTACGCTTGCTAGCCGTGCAGTGCGCCGTGAAGTCAAAGATGTATCGAGCGTTTATGAGTTTCAAATGCGCATTGCGCATTATATGGAACGCATGATTCGCACCACGACGGATGCGTTTGAAGTCACCGGGCTTGACAAACTCGATCCTAACGGCGCTTACCTCTTTATTGGTAATCACCGCGATATCTCCCTGGACCCTGCTTTCGTTAACTACGCGCTGTACCAGGCCAATCGCGACACGGTGCGTATTGCGATTGGCGACAATTTGCTTAAAAAGCCCTATGTCACCGATCTGATGCGGCTCAACAAAAGCTTCATTGTTCCGCGCAGCGCGCGGGGCAAGCGAGCAATGCTGGCGGCCTATCAGCAGCTTTCAGCCTATATTCGTCACACCATTACCGAAGACCAGCACTCCATTTGGATGGCTCAGCGTGAAGGCCGCGCCAAGAACGGCATCGACCACACCGAGCCGGCCATAATCAAAATGCTCATCATGGCCAAGCGCCTTTCAGAACGCGATATGGTCTTTGGTGAAGCCATCGCCGAGCTAAAATTGGTACCCGTATCGATTAGCTATGAGTATGATCCTTGCGATGTGCAAAAGGCCCAAGAGCTGCATGATGTGGACACTCAGGGCAGCTACGCTAAGGGTGAATTTGAAGATATTCGCTCTATTGTGGCCGGCATCACAGGCTCTAAAGGGCGCGTAAGGCTGCATTTTGGCAGCCCGGTTGGCTCGGACATGGCAACGCCTGATGAAGTAGCCGCCGAAATTGATCGCCAAGTTATCGGCGGATATCGACTTTTTCCAAGCCATTACCTAGCCTTAGAAGCACTTGGTGAAGCGCCTGAGCTAGTGGCACGCAAGGCCATCACTCGACAAGATAGGGAACGTTTTAATGCTCGACTAGCCGAGGTTCCGGCGCCGCTGCGCCCTTACTGGCTTGCTCAGTATGCAAACCCTGTTAAGCATAAAGCGGGCCGTTTGACGCTTTAAGGTAAGGCCGCTTATAGCAGACAAGTCATGCCCGTTAGCTGAAAAAATGCTATGGTCAGAATATTGATTGGTCTCGCTTGGTGTTAATGCTGATCGCGATCTTAAGGAGACACCCATGTCCGGTTCAGAAATTCAGAAAACACGTGTCATCAACGAGCTACGTGGTTTCATTCGCAAGTTGCTGGAAGACCCAAAAATTCTCGAGCAATCATTGGCCATTGCGCGCCAGCAGCTAACCGAGGGCAACAGCCCTGCGGCGATGGTGCGTATCGCCAACGAAATCTCTGACACCACCAGTGTGCATATTCCAGAAGATCCCGCTGAGCACTCTGACGCCGACAAACTCTTTTTAGAGCTACTGCGCGAAGTGGTCCAAGAAGAGCAGGCGCTGTATTAAGCGCTACTCACGACAGCGCCATCGGCGAAGTGTTTAGCGACTTCGCCGCCTTGTTTGTTCCCGCCTCACCCGCACTCTTATCCACTCGGAACTAATCTTCACCATGTCTAACACCGCCACGCGCAATATTTTGGTGACTAGCGCGCTCCCTTATGCCAATGGAGCCATTCACCTCGGTCACTTACTTGAGTATATCCAGACTGATATCTGGGTACGTTTCCAGAAAAGCCGTGGCCAACAGTGCTACTACGTGTGTGCAGATGATGCTCATGGCACCGCTATTATGCTACGTGCTGAGCAGGAAGGCATTTCGCCTGAAGCGCTGATCGAGCGCGTTTCACAGGATCATCAAACGGACTTCGCGCGCTTTGGGGTTGGGTTCGACAACTATCATTCCACACACTCCTCTGAAAACCGTCACTTCAGCGAAATGATTTATAAGCGCCTGCGCGATAAAGGCCATATTGCTACGCGCGATATAGAGCAGATGTTTGACCCGCAAAAAGGACTGTTTCTCGCCGACCGCTTTATCAAAGGCACCTGCCCTAAATGCGCTTCTGACGACCAGTACGGCGACAATTGTGAGAAGTGTGGCGCAACGTACACTCCCGCGGACTTGATTAACCCGGTCTCGGCTATTTCCGGCGCAACGCCCGAAGTACGCACCTCGACACACTATTTCTTTAAGCTGCCCGACTTTGCGGATTTCTTACAGCGCTGGATTGATGATGGCCACGTGCAGCCGCAAATTCGCAATAAGCTCATGGAATGGTTTGAGTCTGGCTTTAACGAGTGGGATATTTCCCGCGACGCTCCCTATTTCGGTTTTGAGATTCCCGACGCGCCGGGCAAATACTTCTATGTGTGGCTAGATGCGCCGATTGGCTACCTGGCGAGCTTTAAGAATCTGTGCGACCGAGAAGGCATTGATTTCGACAGCTACTGGAAGAAAGGCTCTGAGGCCGAGGTCTATCATTTTATCGGCAAAGATATTGTCTACTTTCACGCTCTATTCTGGCCGGCCATGCTGCATGGTGCAGACCTGCGCACGCCCACTGCCGTCAACTGCCACGGTTTCCTAACCGTTGATGGTGCCAAGATGTCAAAATCTCGCGGCACCTTTATCAAGGCAGCCACTTACGCGGATCATCTAAACCCTGAATACCTACGCTATTACTTTGCTGCCAAGCTGACGTCCAAAGTGGATGACCTGGATTTAAACTTGGATGATTTTGCCGCACGGGTAAATTCAGACCTAGTTGGCAAGGTGGTCAATATCGCCAGTCGCTGCGCCGGTTTTGTGAAAAAGCTCGGCGGCGGGCAGCTAGCGGAGCACTGCGCCGAACCTCAAATGGTCGCCCGTTTTATTGCGGCCGGTGACGAGATCGCCCAAGACTTTGAAGCGCGTGAATTTAGCCGGGCCATGCGCCACATTATGGAATTGGCGGATGAAGCGAACACTTATATCGCTGAAAAAGAGCCCTGGGCACTGGCTAAGCAAGAGGGTCGCGAAGCCGACGTGCTTGAGATCTGCTCGGTAGGCATTAACCTGTTCCGCCAGCTAATGGTTTACCTTGCCCCGGTCATCCCAGCCATGGCTGAACAAGCGCGCGCGTTCCTTAACGTTGACTCGTTAGACTGGCACAGCCGTCAACGCATACTGACCAGCCATTCGATCAATAAGTTTAAACCCCTAATGACCCGCGTTGAGCGCGACAAAATCGATGCGATGATTGAAGCATCGAAGGAAGATCTTGTGGAAGAGCAAAAACTCAAAGAAGCGCCGAAAGGTCCGTTGGCAAAAGACCCAATCGCTGCCGAAATTGACTTTGAAACCTTTGCCCAGGTTGACCTGCGCATCGCGCGCATCGTTAAAGCTCAGTATGTCGAAGGCGCTGATAAACTGCTGCAGCTGACGCTCGACTTAGGCGGCGAAACGCGCAACGTGTTCTCCGGCATTCGCTCGGCCTATGCACCAGAAGCACTTGAAGGGCGCTTAACGGTAATGGTAGCTAACCTAGCCCCGCGCAAAATGCGCTTTGGCCTATCAGAAGGCATGGTGCTCGCCAGTGCTAATGAAGAAGGCATTTATTTACTAACGCCTGACAACGGAGCCGAACCAGGCCAGCGCGTCACGTAACGTATATAAAACACGCTATGTTAAAGGCAGAGACAGTGCGCTCTGCCCTTTTACGTTTTTAAACATTCATACTGCCACTTCGTACGGCGTTAGTGCCGAGCAACCTATAGGCTAGCCCCTCATCAATCATTCAATCGCCCCCCTAGCAACTGCCGAGCTTTGTTCGCACAATACGCCATCATGAGTGAGCTATTTATTATTTTGATCAGCACTGCGCTGGTTAACAACTTTGTATTAGTCCAGTTTTTGGGGCTGTGCCCCTTCATGGGCGTCTCCAATAAGCTGGAGTCGGCCATGGGAATGTCGCTTGCCACCACGTTTGTATTGACCTTGGCATCGGCAGCAAGCTTTGTGGTTTATCACGGCCTACTAGTGCCGCTGGACGTAACGTACCTGCGCACCATCAGCTTCATTGTGGTCATTGCCGCGGTGGTTCAATTCACCGAAATTATGGTGCGCCAGCTGAGCCCGCTTTTGCATCAAGTGCTGGGTATTTTTCTGCCCCTTATCACGACTAATTGCGCGGTATTAGGCGTCGCGCTGCTATCGCTAAACCGCGACCTTAGCTTTTTTCATACCACGCTATACGGGCTAGGGGCGGCGCTAGGGTTCTCATTGATTTTGGTTTTGTTTGCCGCGATGCGCGAACGTTTAGCGGGTGCAGACATCCCGGCACCGTTTAAAGGTGCCGCCATTGCGATGATTACCGCAAGCCTTATGTCATTAGCATTTATGGGCTTTTCTGGATTAGTGCAGGGATGAAGGCCGCGCATAATGATTAACACACTGGATGTCATCAGTATTGTTAGCGCAGTGGCGGTGCTTACGGGCCTAGGCATTGGTTTTGGCGCCCTTTTAGGCCTCGCCAGTGAGCGCTTCAAACGTGAAGATAACCCGTTAGTTGAGCAAATTGATGCGCTCTTGCCCCAGACCCAGTGCGGCCAATGCGGCTATCCTGGGTGCCGCCCCTATGCCGAGGCGATAAACCAGGGCGATGCGCTCAACAAATGCCCCCCGGGTGGCGAAGCAACGATTCACGCGCTGGCTGATTTGTTAGGTCGCGAGCCAGCACCGTTGGATGGCGAAGTGCAAAGCGAAGTTAAGGTAGCGTTTATTCGCGAAGCGGAGTGCATTGGCTGCACAAAATGTATTCAAGCCTGCCCCGTCGACGCCATTATTGGTGCCGCCAAGCTCATGCATACCGTGATTGAAGATGAATGTACCGGCTGCGACCTGTGTTTGGACCCTTGCCCCGTTGACTGTATCGATATGCTAACGCGCAGCACGCCTCTCAACGATTGGCAGCCACTCAGGGCGCAGTCATCTAACGTCATTGCCAGCGACCAATCAGCGCTGTCTGAGGATGCTCATGCCGACCGCGTTTGATTTTCCAGGCGGTATTTACCCGCCCGAGCGCAAGCGTCGCTCTCAGCAATCGGCACTGCTTGAAGCACCGCTTCCTCGCCAGGTGATACTGCCCCTTCACCAGCATAGCGGCCAGCCCTCTACGCCCTGCGTTAACGAAGGTGATGCGGTGAAGGTCGGCAGCATTATCGCCCGCCAAGAAGGCATGATTTCAAGCCATCTACACGCCAGCATTAGCGGCGTCGTTGCCAAGATTAGCGCGACCCAGATAACCATCGACAGCGATGGACGTGATGACTGGCAGCGCTTGCCTGCGATGAACTGGCAGCTTAGCGAGCCACCTGCCCTTTTAGAGCGCTTAAACGACAGCGGTATTGTTGGATTAGGCGGCGCAGGCTTTCCCACCCACATTAAGGCACGGGTGATGGAACAGCATTCGATTCATACGCTGGTGATTAACGCCGCCGAATGTGAGCCTTACATCACAGCCGATGACCTCACGCTGCGCCACTATGCCGGTGATGTGCTCGAAGGCGCGCAGCTAATAGCCAAACTATGCGGTGCAAGGCATATCGTCATTGGCATTGAAGACAACAAGCCTGAGGCCATTGAAGCGCTTCGCGAGGCGCTGCCACTTAGCCAACCTCTGATCGTTCAACTCAACGTCATTCCTACCCGCTACCCCAGCGGCGGCGAGCGACAGCTGATTAGAAAGCTGCTCAACCTAAACGTGCCAAGCGGTGGCCTGCCCGCAGACGTAGGCGTGGTGTGTCATAACCCCGGCACCCTACTAGCCTGCCTTCAAGCTGTACGCGACGGGCAGCCACTAATTTCCAGAGTGGTGACTCTGACAGGCGACGCCATTACATGCCCTGGCAATCGCTGGGTGCGCCTAGGCACCTCTATTCAGGAACTGCTGGAGCAGGTAGGCCTTAACCGCGCACAGCTGAGCCATGTCATCCAAGGCGGCCCCATGATGGGCTCCCCGCTGCTAACGCTAGCGACACCGGTCACGAAGCTCACCAACTGCTTAATCGCCGCAACGTTCGATGAGTTGCCGCAGGCTCCGGCTGAATTGCCCTGCATTCGCTGCGGCGAGTGCGAAAGCGTGTGCCCGGTGGCGCTATTGCCACAGCAGTTGCACTGGTACGCACGTGCCAAAGACGATGCCAGGATGGAGCGCTATCATCTGTTTGACTGCATTGAATGCGGAGCCTGTAGCTATGTCTGCCCGAGCCACATTCCGCTGGTCGATGATTATCGCGATGCCAAAAACCGCCTACGCCATCAGCGTATAGAAACGCTGAAAGCCGAGCATGCCAAGCACCGCTTTGAGTTCCGCCAAGCGCGGATCGCTAGGGAAGAGGCTGAGAAACAGGCCCGGCGCGAGGCCCGCCAGTCACAAAACCGCCGAACGCCGCCTGCGACTGCACCCGCTAACAGCGGAGAAGTTGACCTACGCGGTTTGCGGATTGCTCATGCTGCAGCCAAAGCGTCGGTCAAAAAAGCCGAAAAAACCTTGGCTCGGGTGGCCCAGGAAGACCCAAAACAGTCGCTTGAAGATCTCGAAATACAGCTTGCGACCGCGCAGGAAAACTTTCGCGCTGCCGATTTACAGCTGGCCCAGGCACGCAAGCAGCAGGCCGCTGAAGCGCCCGCGCCCGCGCCCGCTCAGAATAAGGAATCATTATGAGCATGATGCAGGCCTCTCAGACAGGCAGTGGGAACACCGCAGCCAAAAGGCCATCAACTGCGAACATCATGCGCTGGGTGATCATTGCCACCCTACCGGGCATCGTCACGATGAGCTATTTTTTTGGCCTTGGCGTACTGAGCAACATGCTGCTAGCTGCAGCGTTCGGTATGGCGTTTGAAGCGGCCATACTGCGGCTACGTAAACGACCGATACGCGTCACGCTGAATGACTCAAGCGCCCTGCTGACAGGTATTCTTCTCGGCGTATCACTGCCGCCTGCCAGCCCCTGGTGGCTAATCGGCGTGGGCATGGTGGCAGCCATCATCGTAGCCAAACAGCTATACGGTGGATTAGGGCACAATCCTTTTAACCCAGCGATGGTCGGCTATGCGCTGCTGCTAGTGTCATTTCCCACCTATATGACGCTGTGGGCACCCCCTCAAGGCGCTGTACCCAGCGACTTATGGGCTCAAATTAGCGGATCGCTACCGACAGCCCAGCTTGATAGCTTGAGCGGCGCCACGCCGCTGGATGCGTTTAAACATAAAAGCGAGGCGATGCTTGCCAGCGAATTCTGGGCAGCTCAGCCACTGCCCTCAGGAACGCTAGCCGCCTGGCGTTTAATCGCTATCGCCTGGCTAGCGGGGGGCCTACTTTTATTGGTGAAGCGCATTATCAGCTGGCACATTCCAGTAGCGATGCTGAGCAGCATGATGTTGCTGGCTACGCTGTTCTACCTTAACAATCCAAGCCACGCTGGCTCTCCGCTACTGCATCTGGTGACGGGTGCAACGCTATTCGGGGCATTTTTTATCGCCACCGACCCCGTTTCTGCGGCCACCAGCCGGCGTGGAAAACTCATCTATGGCGCCGGTATTGGCGCACTGATCATGATAATCCGCAGCGTGGGTGGCTATCCCGACGCGGTTGCTTTTGCAGTGCTGTTAATGAATCTCTGCGTACCTCTGCTGGATCTGTATAGCGTGCCTCGCCCAATGGGCCACGCAGCGCGCGGAGGTCGGCGATGACGCCACGCCAAGCTATGCAGCGTGGCGCAATCGCACTGGGCACCTTTGCACTGGTAACCGCCGGTAGCGTTGCTTTCACGCGCACACTCACCGTCGACCGCATAGCAACGCATCAGTTAGCTTATCAGCACCGTCAGCTTCAACAAGTGCTGCCCAGCGCGCTGGCTAATACGCCCATGAAGCGCGTATTAGAGAGTAGCTTCACGCTCCCCAACGTCGAACGCCTTGGGCTAGCTTCTGGTGCTCAGGGCTGGCGGATTAGCGATCAAGGCCGCAGCGCGCTGGTTTTCCCGGTAGTGACACGCCAAGGTTATAATGGCGAAATTCATCTTTTAATTGGCATTGATGGACAACAGCGAATTACTGGCGTACGCGTTACCCAGCACCAGGAAACGCCGGGTTTAGGCGATGACATTGAGCGTCGCCGCAGTGACTGGATTACCGATTTTGACGGTCTGGATTTAGACAGCCTGCGACCCGACGACTGGGCGGTTGATAAAGACGGCGGTCATTTTGATGCCTTTACGGGGGCCACCATTACGCCTCGCGCCGTGGTTAATGCCGTGCACAACGCATTGCAATACGCCGCCGACACGCCGCTAGCTATTCCAAATGAGGAGCCAGGCACATGAAATCCAGCGCCATGAGCCAATGGCATCAGCTTGCTCGCGAGGGCCTGTGGTCCAATAACCCTGCACTTGTGCAGCTGCTAGGGCTTTGCCCGCTGCTTGCCGTTAGCACTAGCGTCGTCAACGCCCTGGGGTTAGCCCTTGCCACACTAATGGTGATGGTCGCTGCCAGTACCACCATTTCGCTGATTCGCCACCAGGTACCCAGCGCAGTACGCCTGCCCGCCTTCGTGATGGTGATTGCGGCCTTTGTTACCTGCGCAGAGCTACTGATGGCCGCGTATGCCTACCCGCTTTACCAAGTGCTGGGGATATTTATTCCCTTGATTGTCACCAACTGCGCCATTCTGGGTCGCGCGGATGCGTTTGCCTCGCGCCAACCCGTGCTGCCCGCGGCCATAGATGGCTTTATGATGGGCTTAGGTTTTGGCGCCGTATTGATACTGCTGGGCGCACTGCGTGAATTGCTGGGCCAAGGAACGCTGTTTAGCGATATGGCGCTGCTATTCGGCTCGGCGGCAAGCGGCTGGCAACTCACTATCGCCGATGACTATCAGTTTCTATTCTTTGTGCTACCGCCGGGGGCTTTTTTCGTGGCTGGGATGCTAATCGCGCTAAAAAATGTTCTCGACCAGCGCCAACGCTCCCGAGCCAGCCCGGTAGTGGCTCCTCGCACAGAGCGGCGCGTACGCGTGACCGGTACGATTAAATAATCGACACGTATTATTCAACGCGTCGGTTTAATACGCAGTTTGGTTTTATCATTTAAGAGAACATCCATGAATGCCCTAAAGCGCCATGAAATTTTTTCCCGCCTGCAGGCAGAAAACCCACACCCGACCACTGAGCTTAATTGGCATACACCGTTTGAGCTGCTGGCCGCCGTACTGCTATCAGCTCAATCCACAGATGTCGGTGTCAACAAAGCCACTGCGCGACTTTACCCGGTGGCCAACACGCCCCAGGGGATCATTGATTTAGGGGTCGATGCGCTTAAAGACCACATCAAAACGATCGGTTTATATAACACTAAAGCCGAAAATCTGATGAAAACCTGTCATATGCTCGTCAATCAGCACGCTGGCAATGTGCCTAATACTCGCGAAGCGCTAGAAGCACTGCCCGGCGTCGGCCGTAAAACGGCGAATGTGATTCTTAATACGGCGTTTGGCCAGCCCACCATGGCGGTCGATACGCATATCTTCAGAGTCTCTAATCGTACCGGCATCGCACCAGGTAAAAACGTTGTCGAGGTAGAGCAAAAGCTGCTGCGCCATGTACCCAAAGCGTTTCTGCATGATGCGCATCACTGGCTGATACTGCACGGACGCTACACCTGTATTGCGCGAAAACCCCGCTGTGGCAGCTGTATCATTGAAGATCTATGCGACTTTAAAGACAAAACTGAGCTTGCCTAATGCCTAACACCCAACACCTAACGCCAGCGCACGGCTTACGCGCTAACAGCTAATAGTTGGCGATACGCATCGCGCCAGGCGGGCCATTCCCATGCAGTGGTCGCCAGGGGTGCCGGGCGCGTCGTCGAGTCTGTCAACCAGTCGTAAAGCCGTTGATAAAGCCCTTCCCGCGTGCCGTCATAGCGATAGGCCGGCGGATAAAGCGCCGGGAAGCAAAGCCTGTCAGGCACCAGCGGAAGCGCCCCGCGCTGGGCCGCTTCCATAATGGCCAGCCCCTGAAACTCATGCCAGGTAGTTGAGACGACAATACCCGCGCCTTCTAGCAGCGTGCGGTATTCAGCCTCTGGCTGCGGGCCCCAGGCAACAACATGCTTAGCTAGACGCTGTTCCGCTTGCTCAAAAATATCGGGGGATTGACGAAAACGCTGCCCCAGCACGGCAAGCTCAAACGCTACGCCTTCAGCACTTAGTCTAAACAGCACCTCAAAAAAATCATTCGGGTTCTTGTCATATTCCCAGCGGTGGTTCCATACAATAAGCTGAGGGCGCCTAGGCGTATCATGCAAAGAAGTTGACCTTATTGATAGAGGCACTGGCAGCACATGAGCGCGTTTACGCAGCGCTTCAAGCGGATTGGCGGCAGGCAAATTTTCCGGCATTTTTTTCAGAAATGCCCGTGCGCCATCAATAAAAGAATCGCGATTATAGGCGCTGTTAAATACAACGCTATCGGCTGCCAAAGCGGTGTAGAGATTGACCATTTTGGCCTCTACTTGCGGCATCTGGTCGCTGGATTCCGGATAGGCGAACTGATTCTCATGAAAGTAGACGATCTTTTGCGCTTGACCAAGGTGCGGAAACAGCCCAATTAACGTTGCGAGATCGACCATTGAAGTCGCCAGCACCACGTCAAACGACTGGCTGAGAGTGGCATGCTCTTTTAACATCCAGCTCAGCGGGTTACCGCGAATTCGCCAAGCGAAGTGACGCGGTGGAAGGCTTAATAGTGTCCATGACACATCATCCAGCTGTGCCATCAAGCTCTGCGCCCAGTATCGATGGCTAACAGCTTCATAGGCTGATAACAGTAATACCCGCATTAAAACCCCTGTTGTTCAAGCTTACCCGCCAGCATTTCTAATACCTCAATACCTTGAACATCGGTAGGTAGCCACGGCAAACTTGGCCGCGGAAATCGCGCAAATAACGTATCTATGCGCGCAAGATAGCTGGCTTCCTGCTCGCGCCGCGCCTGTAAAAAAGCACCGTCCGCATCCGTTGGGATCACTCGATTAACCAGCGTCCCTGCCACGGGAATATGCGCCTCTTCGAGCGTTCGAACGGCGCGATCTGTTTCTAGGATGGGCAGCCGCTCGGGCGTCATCACAAACAGAAAGCTACAGGCTGTGGTGTCTTCAATGCGTCGTCGCGCCTGATGAAACAGCCGCCGTCGATTGATCAATGTCGTGGCCACTTCCCGGGTACGCTCGTCTAAATCATTCAAAGGGTCTTCACTAGGATCATCAAACGGTGTTGCCACATCACGGCCCCGCTTTGGAGTGAGGTGGTCCAGCACCTTGCCAAGCTCTGCGGACTTGCGATTGTGGGCCAGTAACCCGTCGGTCCAGGCGGCCATCGCTTCAGGCAATGTTAACAGCCTTAACGTATGGCCAGTCGGCGCCGTATCGAAAATAATCAGATCGTAGGGCGCGGTGTCGTCGATCATTAATCGCGCTAACCGTTCCAGCAACGCGGCCTCCTGGGTGCCGGGAGACTGGCGGGTTAGACGCATCTGACGCTCCAGCTCCTGCATCATTTCAGGAGCCGCGTAGCGACGCATCTGCTGGGTCACGCGCTGAAGGTGGGCTTCCACCTCGATATCAGGATCAATTTCCATCGCATCCAGGTTGGGCAGCAGTCGCCGCGGAGCATCACCTAACGAGCGATCGAAGACATCACCTAAGCTGTGCGCCGGGTCGGTCGACACCACCAGCACACGCTTTCCCCGACTGGCCGCGAGCACGGCTAAAGAAGCCGCTACCGTGGTTTTCCCAACACCACCTTTGCCGCCTACCCACAGCAGGCGACGATTGAGTACTGCTTGCATGGCATTCCTCACTTGTTCGACGTAGCGCTCTCTAAGGCAAGACAATAGCCATCAGCAGCAACGGAAATGGTCCAGCGGCGAACGCTCCATGCCCATTCGCGTGTGCCAATCATGGAAACGCTCCAGTAACAGCGGCTGAAGCTCAAGGGTGTAGTACGAGGCCGGATTCTGTAAGCCCATCATTTCAGAGAACACCAACAGCATAAACAGGTCGTCTTCGTCGCGTCGCGCTCGCGCAATAGCGCCTCGATAGCGCGAGTTATATACCTCTTCAGAAAAGAAACGGGCCTGGTTCAGCCAGGCCCGTAACTTGTCACGACGCGGCGATGACCCGTGCATCGGGTCATCATGCATAGCGATTACTCCCTTTCAGTCATACTTGCGTTAATCACCTTGGGCAGCCATTTCAGCGCGCGAACGCTTGAGCGCGGAGGCACATTCCATCGCCACCATAATAGCCGCCACCAGCACCACAATATCCATCACCAGTAAGAACATGTTGCCCTGGTTCCAGAACGTGCGCAGCTGTATCAGTAGCGCCAGAATCGTCATGACCAATAAAAAGCATAGCGGCGCCAGCGTATACCACATAGGGCGCTTCAGGCGCACAAGCATGACAGTAATCACGAGTAGCGTTAGGCCTGCCAGTAGCTGGTTGGTGGTGCCGAACAGGGGCCAGATAATCAGACCACCCGAACCATCTGCACCGCCTGCGCCAAACGCTAGCAGCAAGCAAGTGCCTACCGCTAGCCCCGTGGCAATCGATGGTTTTTTCATCCACGGCTGGTCGTAAATATCGCCCCACTCTTGAAAAATGTAGCGCTGTAGGCGAAGGCCCGTGTCCATGGTAGTGCCCGCGAAAAGCGCCGCCATCACAGTGAGTAGCGTCGCCGCGGTCACCTCAGGCAACCCAAGACCGTTATGAATAATAAAGGCGCCACCTTGTACGAAGGCATTGACGCCGCCCTGCCCGAAGGAGCTATACATCGCCTGCCAATCGCCAAAGGTGGCAAAACCGGCGGTCGCTGCCAAAATAGCCGCTAGCGCCAACATGCCTTCGCCCACCGCGCCGAAATAACCCACAAAACGAGCATCGGTTTCTTTATTCAGCTGCTTAGACGTAGTGCCTGATGAAACAAGCCCGTGAAAGCCCGAGATGGCCCCGCAGGCAATAGTGACAAACAGCAGCGGTATTAACGACGGCGTGCCTTCAGGAACATCGCTATTAAATGCGGGCGCTACTAGCACCGGGTTCAACAGCACCAGGGCCCCATAAAGAATGAGCAAGCCAATGAAGAGCTGCAGCCCGTTAATATAGTCCCGTGGCTGCAGCAGCATCCACACCGGCAACAATGACGCAATCGCCGCGTAACCGAACAGAATAACAATCCAAATTGCATTGCCTGATATACCGGCCACTTCAGCAGGCATTTGAATAGGCACAGAAGGCCCAATACCAATCAGCGCGTAGAGCGCAATGACGCCGATAACCGACACCACCGCCAGGCTCATAATCCGGCGATAAATCATTTGCCCGATAATTAATGCCACAATAATCGCGCCCCAAACCGGAACTACCGCGCTTGGGAAGTTCATCATTAACCCGGCAATCACCACGGCGAAGACCGCATTAACCATTAGTAGCACTAGAAAGATAACGATCATAAAGATACTACGAGCACGCTTACCAACCACGTCACCGGTTAATGCCCCGACCGATTTAGCCCGATTGCGTACGCTGGCCCAAATAGCACCGAAGTCATGAATACCGGCAAAGAAAATAGTGCCGAACACTACCCATAAAAAAGCCGGCGCCCAGCCCCATATAACGGCGATCGCAGGCCCCACAATCGGAGCTGCTCCCGCAACGGAGGTAAAGTGATGGCCCCATAAGACGAATCGATTGGTCGGCACATAGTCAATGCCGTCCTCAAACTCATGGGCAGGGGTTTTAAAATCAGGATCCAGTTGATAAATCTTCTCCGCAATAAACTTGGAGTACACGAAGTACCCCACGGCCATTGCGCCAAGACCTACCACTAGAAGGAAAATAGCACTCATGGGCGCCGCTCCTTTGGGTTTGATTGTTATTGTTTATTTAATAAACCTGGGAATTGCTGCTCTTATCACCTTACAGAGTGGTATGAGGAAACGCTTACGTCCATAACAATACGGCGCTAATCGCGGGAGTTGATTCTAAAGTTGTACTTAAAGCAGCGTAAATCTCGATATAAGCCTTATTAGCCCGCCTATTTATTTAGCAATACTCATTTACCAGCATTCGGCCAAGGTCGTCTTGGCCGCACTCCTCTAGCTCACTACACTGCATATTAACGATTGATCACGCATGCACTCAGAGCTATGCACACGGTGCGCCCGGCACTACCACTGATAAAGACAGGAGATTTTCATGGCCAAAGTGCTTGTGGTCGATGATGAACCCAATATCGTGCTATCGCTGGAATTTTTGATGGAGCAGGCAGGTTTCGAAGTAATGACGGCTGAAGACGGCGAGCAGGCAATGGCGTGCGTTAATGATAGCCAGCCCGATTTACTATTACTCGACATAAGCCTGCCGGGTATGAGCGGTTTTGACGTGTTAGAACGCCTGCGTGGCGATGCTGCCACCGCGCATCTGGCGATTATTATGCTAACCGCGCATGGCCGCGACGTAGAGCGTGAAAAAGGCATGGCTCTGGGCGCCGATGACTACATCACTAAACCGTTTTCAACCCAATCATTGGTGGAAAAAGTTAAAGCGCTGCTGGCTGGAAAGCAGCTATGACGCGAGATGGGCTGCCCAAGCGCCAGCATCTTGTTGGTTTATGGCTTCTGCTTAGCGGTATTAGCCTGTTTGGCGGTACGGTGTTTGCCGTTTGGCTGGATACTCAGCTGGCTCCTGCCGGTTGGGCAAGAGCAGCCCTATGGGTCGGCAGCGTCTCTGGTGGCGCCACGATTTTTGTAGCGGGATTGATACTTGAACGCATGTTATTTACCCCGCTGCGACACCTCCAAGCCCAGCTTGTACGCTTGGTCGGCAATCCCGATGCCTACGATGAACAGTTGCCTGAAGGTTGGCTAAAAGGGCTTGGTCCAGACTTACGCCGTGTCAGCGAAAACTGGCAAGCAGATCGCAGCCGTTTGTCGACCGCCCATGCGGAAGGCGCACGCAGCGCTGCACGTATTCGCCAGGAGCTTGAAACGCTGCTGCAAGTCCTCGAAACGCCTCTGTTGCTGTGCGATCACCATCGCCGCGTGATGCTATTCAATCAAGCCGCTGAAGATTTTTTTATCGACAATTCGGGACTGGGTTTAGGCAAACGCCTGGACGCTCTACTCCCCGTTAGCAGCCTGCAGCAAGCGCTTAGCCAGCTACCTTGCGATGGCTCCCCGCGCGAACTTTTGGTGCCCTGCGATAATCGCTGGCTAAAAGTGATACTGCGCCGCGTACCGGGCAGTGACGGCGAAACGCTGCTCACCTTTAGCGATGCAACAGCGTCCTGGTCGAATGAAATGGGCGTGAGAGCAGAGCTTGCCCATATACTTACGCCACTCCGTCAGCATACCGCGAGCTTGACCAGCGCTGCCGATGCGCTGATTCAACTACGTGACCAAAATGACCCCAGCACATCGTTATTACGCCAACGTTTCGAGCGCGTTATTCAAGAGGAAGGAGCTACGCTTGGCGAGCACGTCGCAAGAATAGGCCAATTGCTCGACGATATGCAGCATCAAGGTGAGCGCTTAACGCCCATGTGGTCCAACGACTTCTGGCAAGCACTGGATGAACGTCTTGATCCTGAGCGGCGCTTAATTACTCCTGTGGGAATGCCCGCCTGGTTTAAAGGCGATGCGCCCGCGCTGATCGCCCTGTTTAACTCTTTGGTAAAGCACCTCAGTAACTACTTACCTGACAGTGGTTTTGAAGGTGAAATATGCTTGGGCAATAAACGCGTCTATTTAGATCTTATTTGGCGCGGCAAAGCGATACCGGAGCATGAGCTGGCCGGATGGCGCCAGCAGCCTTTGACCTCGCTACCGCTAAACCCGAGCGTTGCGGATGTGCTGCGTCAGCACGCTAGCGATATTTGGAGCCTTGCCGACGACAACGGCGTATATGCACGCTTGCGCCTGCCGCTGCCCGCCATGGAGCGCGTGGGCGCCCCGCGTGAAATTGCGCCTCCCCGCCCTGAGTTTCACGATTTTGGCATTGCCGACCTCCCCCCCCCCAGCGATGCGCTCGCCAGCCGCTCACTGCGCAGCCTCGAAGTGGTCGCGTTTGATACTGAAACCACTGGGCTTGAGCTGCGCCGGGGAGACACGGTCATTAGCCTGGGTGCCTGCCGCGTCGTCAATGCGCGCCTGCTGGCAAGTGAGACCTTCGATCAAAAGGTCGACCCACAGCGCCTGATACCGCCGTCGAGTACCGCCATCCATGGCCTTGTTGATGCTGATGTGGCGGGCGCGCCGCTGCTGGATGTCGTGCTCACTCGCTTTCGCGACTACGTGGGTGAAGCCGTGCTTCTGGCCCACAATGCCGCATTTGATCTGCTTGCGATTAGCCAGCAGGGCGTCGCCTTTGATATACCGGTAATCGACACACTGCTGATTTCTAGAGCGCTGGATGAAGCGCTAGTCGGCCACGACCTCGACAGCCTTGCTCAGCGCTATGGCCTGACATTCCCTCCTGACACTCGCCATACCGCCCTGGGAGATGCGCGCGTAACGGCCAAGCTGTGGCTTGCACTGCTGCCACGCCTAGAAGCGCGTAGCATTGATACGCTTGAACAACTGCTAGCGCTGCAAGCGAATGCCTTTGATCGACAGGATGCCAGCGCCTTATGAAACCCAGCGGCGAAAAATCACGTAAAGCAGAACGCTTAATGGCCTTAGTGGCCGTTGCCTTGCTGCTGTTCTGCCCACCGCTGATTATCGTCGTAGACCGCTTAACCACGCTTCACGTAGGCTGGCTGCCGCTGTATTTATTTAGCGCTTGGGCCGTCGTGATCGGCTTAACTGCGTGGCTAATGGAACATCATGCGGATCGCTGACTATGCGCACTGAGCCGATTATTCTTGGCACAGCCTTTGGCTACCTTGCGCTACTTTTTTTAGTCGCTGCCTGGGGTGACCGGCGGGCTGAGCAGGGCCGCTCGTTGATCGGATCACCCACTGTCTATGCCCTTTCTATTGCCGTTTACTGCACCGCATGGACATTTTATGGCAGCGTGGGCCGAGCCGCAGCGCATGGTCCTAGTTTTTTGCTTATCTACTTAGGCCCTACGCTGGCCATGCTGCTGGCGCCCTCCGTTATTCGCAAAATGGTGCGCATCGCTGCACGCCAGCGTATCACTTCTATTGCCGACTTTATTAGTGCCCGCTATGGCAAAAGTGCCAGCTTAGGCGCGCTGGTAGCGCTAATGGCGCTGATCAGTATCACGCCCTATATTGCGCTGCAGTTAAAAGCGATTACCGTCAGCCATGCGGTGCTGATCAACTATCCCTACACGCCCGATACCACGCTGATCGATGAACGCTTTTGGATGGACAAATCGCTTTGGGTCGCGTTGGTATTGGCCGTGTTTATAATTCTCTTTGGCACCCGCCACCTGGATGCCAGCGAACGCCACGAAGGCATGGTTGCCGCTATCGCTTTAGAATCGCTGGTCAAGCTGGTGGCCTTTATGGCGGTCGGTATCTTCGTGGTTTTTGTGATGTTTGAAGGGCCCGGCGCGCTATTTTCGCAGGTGGCGGCCACGCCCGAGCTAGTAGACAGCATGCGGCTCGATCGCGTGCCGGGTGGCGTTACCGGCTGGGTTGGCATGCTAGTGCTGGCCTTTCTGGCATTTTTAACGCTGCCTCGCCAATTCCAAGTGTTAGTGGTCGAAAACGTTGATGAGCAGCATTTAACGCGGGCGAGCTGGCTATTTCCGCTTTATATGCTGCTGATTAATCTCTTCGTCATACCGATTGCCCTGGCGGGCATGCTGCTAGGCGCTAGCGCAGGTGACCCTGACAGCTTTGTGCTGACGCTGCCGCTCTCAGCAGGCGTGGAAGGCTTACCGCTGTTAGTGTTTATCGGTGGCCTATCGGCGGCCACCGGCATGGTGATTGTTGAAACCATTGCCCTTTCCACCATGGTCAGCAATCAACTGGTGATGCCGCTACTGCTTCGCTCACGACGGTTACACCTGAGCACTAAAGGGGAGCTGGCCGGCTGGCTGCTGGGTATTCGCCGCGTAGCCATTGTGCTTATTCTATTGCTCGGTTATCTCTACCACGCCCTGATTGGTGATTCCTACAGCCTCGTCACCATCGGGCTTGTGTCCTTCGCGGGGGCCGCCCAGTTTGCCCCAGCGCTGTTGATTGGCCTTTATTGGCGCGGCGCCACTCGCCAAGGGGCCACGTGTGGATTGATCGCCGGCTTTTTAGTGTGGAGCTATACACTGCTTCTTCCGGGCTTTGCTCAGTCAGGCTGGTTGAACGCTGCGCTGCTTACCGAAGGGCCTTGGGGGATCACTTGGCTCACTCCCTACGCCCTGTTTGGGCTCGAAAACTGGGACATTTATAGTCACTCACTGCTGTGGAGTATGCTGGTAAACGTCGGGCTTTTAGTGGGCGTGTCGCTGTTTACCCGCCCTACGCCCCTTGAGCAAACCCAAGCCGCGCTCTTCACTGAGGCTATGCACCCGAACCTGACCACTGCCCCGCTATGGCGTGGGCAAACCACTCAAGGCGCACTAAATGAATTGCTTGCTCGCTACCTAGGCCTTCAAACCACTCGCCGCATCTTCAGCTATAGCAATAACAAAAACGCGTTTGAGGCGGATCAACCGGCCACCACTGAGCTCATCACCCGCGCAGAGCAGGCCCTTGCTGGGTCATTGGGCAGCGCCTCTGCACGGGTGCTGATCAACTCAGTGGTGCGCGGTGAAGCGCTGGATATTGAGTCGATTCTTAGCATTCTTGACACCACCTCACAAACGCTAGAGTACAACCGCCGGTTAGAACAAAAATCTCAGGAGCTGCTGCAGATTGGCGAAGAGCTACGTAGTGCCAACGAGCGTCTGCGTGAGTTAGACCGCTTAAAAGATGAGTTTGTGGCCATGGTCAGCCACGAACTGCGCACACCGCTAACGTCCATCCGCGCCTTTGCTGAAATCTTGAGAGATAGCAAGCAACTACCCAGCGAGAAGCGCCAGCATTTTCTTGGCGTAATCGTGCATGAAAGCCAGCGGCTATCACGCCTAATTGAAGAGATACTGGATCTTGCTCGCTTAGAAAGCGGCCGTTTAACGCTAAACCCGGTGCCACTCGACCTGACAGCGCTAGCACGGCACAGCATTAACGCTATTGCGCATCTGCATGAAGAACGCGGCGTTGCTCTAGACATCAGCTTAGAGGTCGATCCTGCAATGATCGTTGGCGATCAGGATCGTCTAGAGCAAGTCATCATCAATCTACTTGATAACGCAGGTAAATTTGCTGATCGGCTACAGCCAACAGTACGCCTGGCGCTGTATCGACATCGTGACCATTATCGCTTGAGCGTTGAAGATAACGGTGCGGGTATCAGCATGGATGAGCGCGAGCGGGTATTTGAAAAATTCCATCAACTACAGCAGGACGGCGATATCCCCCGCGGCAGGCCAAGCGGCAGCGGTCTAGGTCTGCCGATCAGCCGGGGCATCATCGTTCATCTGGGGGGGAGACTCTGGGTGGAGGATGCTAAACACTTAGGCGGCGCTTGCTTGACACTAGAGCTACCCGCCGCGCCGAACAGCTAACGCGCGGTTTATCACGTTGAGAGGCACATCGGCCGTTTTACACAATGACTAGCGGTCTGCGCTGTTCATATCCGTGCTATTCATTTCTGTATCACGACGCGGGTCTGGCTCGAACATGGCCTCACCCACTTCATCAATATAGCGCTGTGCTTTAGTAAGCATCATGGCGTCACACGCTTCACGGCTAGGCAGCATATCGGAACGTTCAAAGCGATGTTCGAGCATTTCCTCTGACGTACCGGGCTTGCGAATCCAACCGCTCACGCGGTATTGGCCACTCTTATTATCGGGCTGGGGCACAATCCAGTAGCCCTTGTATTCCACCGGTTCAGCGGCATCAGTGGTAGGACCTGAGGCAGCTTGGGAATGACTACCAAAGAGTCCGGATAAGATTTTTTTAAGCATCATTATTCCTTTGCTTGTAGGACGGCGGTTCGTGTCTGCCGCCCTACAAGATAAACGCAGCGTTGTATCAGCGCTTCATTAGCTCTGTTTACGTCCTTTGCCAGCGGCAATACGCAGACGTAGCGCGTTAAGCTTAATAAAGCCTTCCGCATCTTTCTGATTGTAGGCGCCCGCGTCATCTTCAAAGGTCGCAATCGACTCATCAAAGAGCGATTCGTCAGACTTACGGCCAACAACGATTGCATTGCCTTTATAAAGCTTCATGCGCACAACGCCAGCGACGTTTTTCTGCGTTTCGTCGATAGCCGCTTGCAGCATGCGACGCTCAGGGCTCCACCAGTAGCCGTTATAGATCACTTCTGCATATTTCGGCATCAGCTGATCTTTCAGGTGAGCTTCTTCGCGGTCTAGCGTCAGTGACTCAATAGCGCGGTGGGCACGCAGCATAATGGTGCCCCCTGGCGTTTCGTAACAGCCGCGAGACTTCATGCCCACATAGCGGTTTTCTACAATATCTAAACGGCCAATGCCGTTATCGCCGCCCATTTTATTGAGCTTCTCCAGCACTTCGTGGGCTTTCAACGGCTCACCGTCGATGGCTACGATATCGCCCTTGTCAAACGTTAGCTCAACGTAGGTTGCCTGATCGGGCGCGGCTTCAGGAGAAACGCTCCAGCGCCACATATCGTCTTCTGCTTCGGCCCACGGGTCTTCCAAAATGCCGCCTTCATAAGAAATATGCAGCAGGTTGGCATCCATGGAGTAAGGCGATTTTTTCTTCTTATTGGCAAAATCGACGGGGATATTGTGTTCTTCACAATAAGCCATCAATTTTTCACGCGAGGTCAAATCCCACTCACGCCAAGGGGCGATGACTTTAACGCCCGGCTTTAATGCATAGCCGCCAAGCTCAAACCGAACCTGATCGTTGCCTTTACCGGTAGCGCCATGAGAAATGGCATCGGCACCGGTTTCGTTAGCGATCTCAATCAAGCGTTTAGCGATCAGCGGACGAGCAATAGACGTGCCTAGCAAGTACTCGCCTTCATAAACAGTGTTGGCGCGAAACATGGGATAAACGTAGTCGCGGACAAACTCTTCGCGCAGGTCTTCGATGTAGATTTCCTTTACACCAAGGGCTTGCGCCTTAGTGCGGGCGGGCTCGACCTCTTCGCCCTGACCGATGTCGGCAGTAAACGTAACTACCTCGCAGTTGTAAGTTTCTTGCAACCACTTAACGATAACGGATGTGTCCAGGCCGCCTGAATATGCCAGTACAACCTTTTTGACATCGGACATTCTTTGCTCCTCATTGACTATACGAAATTCATTAGCGAAAAAGGCACTATCATTTAGCACACGGCTAAGCGATATATCTTTGCAACAGACCTTGAGTATAGCGTTCTCAATGCCCAGCGAATACCGCCAACGACGCTTGGGGGGTAAAGCTGCTAGAATCAATCCATTCAAAGCGGTGGCATACCGCTTATCTTGACTGATTACTCGCTTTACTAAGGAGAGCTGCATGAGCGAGGCAATTGCCCGCGAATTAATGGCCCAACGTTTTCGTAGTTACCTACCCGTGGTCATTGACTTAGAAACCGGGGGATTTAATGCCCAAGGCGACGCTGTGCTTGAGATAGCCGCCGTCACGCTAACCATGGATCCGGAAGGCAACCTGCTTCCTGATGCTACCTATGCTTACCATATTGAGCCCTTTGAAGGGTCCAATGTGGAGCAGTCGGCGCTCGATTTTACCGGTATCAATCTGGACGATCCGCTGCGTCGCCAAGTGGCGCTGAGCGAAGCTGACGCGTTGGGAGAGATTTTTCGCCCAATCCGTAAGTCGCTCAAAGCGCATGACTGCACGCGAGCTATTTTGGTGGGTCATAACGCGGCATTTGACCAAGGTTTTTTGAATGCAGCGGTTAATCGCTGCGGCATTAAGCGTAACCCTTTCCATCCGTTTTCAAGCTTTGACACGGCAACGCTGGCAGGTTTGGTCTATGGTCAAACGGTTCTGGCGCGTGCCTGCAGGGCTGCCGGCATTGAGTTTGACAATAAGGCCGCGCATTCCGCTCGCTACGACACCGAGCGCACCGCCGAGCTATTTTGCGCCATGGTTAACCGCTATAAAGACCTTGGCGGTTGGGAGTTAGCCCAGCGCGAGCAAGAGATGGATGGCCCCGATTAACCAGCGATAGCCGCTGATGCAGCCATCATAGCTTTGCACTAAACTTTGCCGCACTGCATAACCTAAGCTTAACCTGCCACCACTAGCGATTTTTCCTAGCGATGGTATATGACTTCGATTTACCCTATCCGTTTTCAAGAGATGAGACGTTCCATGGCCCAGCATAATGCCTTTTACGCCCAGTCCGGTGGCGTCACCGCCGTAATTAACGCCAGCGCCTGCGGCGTTATTGAAGCCTGCCGCCAAGCGCCCGATAAAATTGGCAAGGTGTACGCCGGTCATAACGGCATTATCGGCGCTCTAACCGAAGACCTCATCGATGTCACCCAAGAGTCTGACGAAGCGATTGCCGCACTGCGCCACACGCCCGGTGGCGCTTTCGGCTCCTGCCGCTATAAGCTGAAAGATATCGATACGCATCGTGCTCAGTACGAGCGCCTGATTGAAGTCTTTAAAGCTCACGATATTCGCTACTTTTTCTACAACGGCGGTGGCGACAGCGCCGATACCTGCTTAAAAGTCTCGCAGCTTTCCGAAAAGTTGGGCTATCCGCTCACGGCCATCCATGTGCCCAAAACCGTGGATAACGATCTGCCGATCACCGATAACAGCCCTGGCTTTGGCAGCGTTGCTAAGTATATTGCTACCTCAACGCTTGAAGCGTCGCTGGACATCGCCTCTATGTGCGCGACGTCCACTAAGGTGTTCGTGCTTGAAGTGATGGGTCGCCATGCCGGCTGGATTGCCGCCGCGGGTGGGCTAGCAGGCCAAGAGGAAGGCGAGCCGCCGCACCTAATCATCTTCCCGGAAATCCCCTTCAACCGTAGAGTGGCAATGGCACGGGTTGAAGAATGCGTTAAGCAGTACGGTTACTGCGTGATAGTGGTGTCAGAAGGTGCCCGTTACGAAGACGGCACGTTCTTAGCCGATGCGGGCAATACCGATGCCTTTGGCCATCGCCAGTTAGGCGGCGTAGCACCGACGCTTGCCGGCATGATCAAACAAGACCTGGGTTACAAATATCACTGGGCGGTAGCAGACTACCTTCAGCGTGCCGCGCGCCACTTGGCGTCTAAAACCGACGTTGAGCAAGCCTACGCGGTCGGCTACGAAGCGGTAACGCTGGCGCTTGCTGGCAAAAATGCCATGATGCCGGCCATTCGCCGCATTTCTCAGAACCCTTACCAGTGGGATGTGATTTCTGCCCCACTGTCTCAGGTGGCTAACCAAGAGAAGTTCATGCCCCGCGACTTTATTAGCGCAAACGGACTTGGCATTACGCAGGCGTGCCGCGACTATCTTTCACCGCTCATCCAAGGTGAAGATTTCCCACCGTTTGAAAACGGCCTGCCTAAAGTAGCCAAGCTGAAGCTAGCCAAAGCCGAGCGCAAACTGCCGGTCTTTACGCTGTAAACAAGTAACCTAGTTCTGTAAAACAGCCCGGCAGTAAAAAGCCTAGCGGTAAAACGCACCATCAAAAACGGGGGATGACATCAATCATCCCCCGTTTTTTTATGCTTTGCGTTTAGCGCAATAGCCAGGAAAGCACCAGCAGCAGCAATAAAATCCCCGCGACGCCCTGCCAGAAACGTCGTGGCTCCTGACGGCTTTCATCTTGAGCAGAGCGACGGCCAAGCGGCACGCGTATCGCATGCATAAACTCTGACATGCGCCTAAAGCGCAGCGCTCGCTGTGGATCCAGCGCACGGCGCAGTGCATCGTCTAAGTCGGGGGAGATTTCAGGGTTCGTGGTGCGTGCGCTGCGAAACGACAGCTCTTCAAGGTCGGTATGGCTGCGCAGCCGATTTGGCGTCAATGTATAGGGCAGAGCCCCGGTCAACAGCCAATAGACAGTTGATGCTAACGAATATTGATCGCTGCGACGGCCGATGGCATCTCCTAGGGCATACTCTGGCGCAGTGTGCTCGTTGAGGCCAACTTGACTGAGCAGCTCGCCAGAATGTCGATGTCCTTCGCCATCCCGCATGTGGCAAGCGCTAAAGTCTGTCAATACCAGCTTACCGTGTAGATCGATTAGAATATTATCAGGGCTAATTTGCTGATGAATAATATCTCGGTGATGCAGAGCCTGCACCGCCTTGCCGAGCTGATTGGCGATATCAAGCCGCTGCACCAAGCTCGCCTGCGGATGGCGTTCTGCCCACTGGCGAAGCGTTTCTCCCTCGATATGCTGCATAAGGTAGTAGAGGTAGCGACGCGAACGAGACCGCTCCATTACTTTGACGACAAAGGGGGAATTAACGCGCTCTACGACCCATTGCTGCAGCAGAAAATGCTCAAGGTAGGCATTACGCAACGAAAGCTCGGGGCTTGGTGCTTTCATCACCATTTCACGCTCGGTGTGCACATCGCGAACGCGATAAACGCGAGACTGCGCGGTTCGTGACAGCACCGCGAGCACCTCAAGGCCATCTAAGCGATCGCCCGGCGCCAGCTCAGGCGGAATGGGCAAATCGCCATAAAGCTGCCCAGGGCGCTCGGTTGTTTCCTCCGGCAATTCATCTATGCGAACTAGCTGGAAGCAAAATTGATCGCCTCCATAGCCACGCTCCTGAGCGCGCTGCTTCGCCTCATCCGCTAAACGCTCACAGGCAGCGTCTAAATCGCTCGCGTCTTGGCGAATCAAGCGCACGTAGTCTGAAGGCAGTAACGTGCCGCGCACACCCTGGGTAGTGAAAAGAAATAAATCGCCCTGTTTCAACGCTATATGGGTGTAATCAATGTCGACACTGCCGTCCATGCCCAGTGCCCGCGAAGGATAGCGGTAGCCGCCCACGTCCGTTACGTGGTCGCGGCTTAGCTGCTCAAACTCTGCGCCGCGCAAGCGAAAGACCAGCGTATCGCCCATATGAAATAGATGAGCTTCACGGCCGCGAAAGACCATGGCGGACATAGAGGAAACGAAGCTGCCCTCTTTAACATGCTGGCTTTGGCTATAGCACCAGCTATTCAGTGCGCGCAGGACGCGGGTGGCAGATGTTTTGACATCCCAGTGATCAGGCGTTGAAAAATAGTCAGCCAGAAAACCGCGTACGCTTAGGTCACCGGCCTGTTTGGCCATGGTGTTGCGTGAAATCGAGTCGCTAATCACCGCACAGCCGCCTTTGGCGCGCAGTAGCGGTGCCTCAGGAAAGCGTACTGACATTGAACTGCGATGTAGGCATCGATCGGGGGCGACAAACGCTTGACCATAACTGATGAGCAACTGGGCGTGCGACAAGGCATCCTCCTAGGCTGTCGACTCGAGCACTTATGATACACACTGTGAACCAGGAGCGATGCTCACCAAACGTCTCTATCGGCCGATTCAAAGTGTCTCTCGCCTATTTAAGCGCTGAAATGTTATAAAATCGCCAACCTTTCTCGGCCTCCTGCTATGTCACATTGGCAATCGTGTAACCATATTCGTATAATTCCGGCTATCAAAGCCTCTGAATCGATTGCTTAGCCGCAGCAAGACTCAGCCACTGTACTATCAAGGAATCAACGATGAACTTCGATAATATCCCTGCCGGAAAGGATCTCCCCAACGACGTTTACGTGGTGATCGAAATTCCAGCTAACCATGACCCGATCAAATATGAAATTGACAAGGATATGGGCGCGCTGGTCGTTGACCGCTTCATGGCCACCCCCATGTTTTACCCAGCCAACTATGGCTTCATTCCCCACACCCTAGCCGACGATGGCGATGCCCTTGACGCCTTAGTCGTCACACCGCATCCCGTTCAGCCTGGCAGCATTATCCGTGCACGCCCGGTTGGTATTCTGAACATGACCGATGAAGCCGGTGAAGATGCCAAACTGATATGTGTGCCCCATGCCAAGCTGAGCTCACTGTACGACAACATTCAGGAAGTCACTGATCTACCTGAACTGCTGCGCCAGCAAATCGCTCACTTTTTCGAGAATTACAAAGATCTAGAAAAAGGCAAGTGGGTAAAAGTAGAGTCTTGGGAAGGTGCCGACGCGGCGCGTAAAGCGATTGAAAAATCCGTTAGCGCCTATCAAAAAGCGTAATAATTAGCACCTAAGCGGGAATTCATACCCGCTTAATGCATCTAAAGGCCGCCTTCGGGCGGTTTTTTGCGTTATCAGCCTAGCGATAAGGGCTAGCGCACGAGCGGCCGCGTCATGTCACCGCAGCGAGTAAGTCAGACGCTTAAGCTTGCGGTATGCTGTTTACCTGCATTGCGATGCCATTAATTAAGGATATACCTTGTTACCTTTTAAGCGCCTAAGCCGATTTGCTTTATTCACCCTTCTACTTATCGGACTACCGCTGATGGCTCACGCCCAGTGGTTCTCTTCCTCCAGTAATCAAGACGCATTTTTGCCCGTTATGGAGGCATTTGAACCCACTGCTTGGCATGATGACGACACCCTTTATATCGGCGTGGACATTGCTGATGAATATTACCTTTATCGCCACCAGTTTGCGGTTAGCAGCCAAATCGAGAGCGTCGACCTAGGCGAGCCTAACATCCCCCAGGGCACGTTTATTAACGATGAATTCATGGGAGATGTGTACGTATTCAGGGATCAATTAGTCTTTGAGGTCCCCTTAAGCACCCCCTACTCAGGCCCGCTTGATATCACTCTAACCTTTCAAGGCTGCGCGGACGCAGGGCTCTGCTACCCCCCGGAACAAGCTAACCTTCAGGCCAGTGAGACACAGCCACCCAGCCAATTCGCTGACTGGCAGGCCGATAACAGCAGCTCCGACGCAGCGGCCAACGCCTCAGGACAAGATACAGCTGACACCGCAACGCAGAGTGACTTTTCAGCCCCCCAAAGTGAAGACAGCCGCTTCAGCAGCTTGATTAGCAGCGCAAGCCTGCCATTGGCACTGGGGCTATTTTTTATCGCTGGCTTAGGGCTTACCTTTACGCCCTGCGTGCTGCCGATGATTCCTATTCTGTCATCGATTGTGGTCGGCCAGAACCCTACTCGCTCTCGGGCATTTGTGCTTTCTGCCAGCTATGTATTAGGCATGTCAGTGACTTATGCGCTTGTGGGCGTATTGATGGGGCTGTTTGGCGCCGGACTTAATCTTCAGGCGCGCTTGCAGTCGGCACCGGTCTTAATCATCTTCGCGATACTCTTCTCGCTCTTTGCTTTAGCAATGTTTGGCGCGTTTAACCTCAATCTATCGCCGCGTTTAACCAACCGCATTGATGCTTGGCAGGCACGCGCTCAGCGCAGCGGCCCTGCGGGTTTAGCGGTAGCGGGCGCCCTTTCAGTGCTAGTGGTATCACCCTGCGTCACGGCGCCGTTAGCAGGCGCGTTGGTATTTATTTCGTCTACCGGGGATGCCGCGCTTGGCGGCGCAGTGCTGTTTGCGCTGGGCTTGGGAATGGGTGTGCCCCTTCTTTTAGTCGGCACGTTCGGCGCCACCTTGCTACCACGCAGCGGTGCCTGGATGAACGGCGTAAAAATTGGCTTTGGCCTGCTGCTGCTGGGGGTGGCTATTTGGATGGTAGAGCGCTTGGTCGCTGCGCCCGTCGCGCTGCTGCTATGGGCTGCGCTAGCGATTGGAAGCGCGCTCGCTTTAGGCGCTTTAAACGTCAATCAGCCGCTGGGCTGGCCGCGCGCGCGCCAAACGCTTGCGCTTATGCTACTGACTTGGGGCGTACTGCTGGTGATCGGAGCCGCCCAAGGGGGCAACAATCCGCTGCGCCCACTCGCGGCAACCCCCAATCCAGCAAACGCTGTACAGGCACAGGCACTCAGCTTCACTGAAGTCGACACATTGAGCGCTCTTGAGGATGAAATTGCTAACGCAAAAAGCAATCATCAGCCGGTGTTTGTGCACTTTACTGCCGACTGGTGCATTTCATGCAAATTAATGGAACGCGATGTATACCCAGATGCACGCGTTACCGCAGCGTTAAGTGGCTATAAGCTGATTGCCGCCGATGTCACGCACACCGATAGCAACAGCCGAGAGCTACTAGACCAGTTCAATTTATTTGGTCCGCCCAGCCTGCTATTTTTTAATCAAGGCCAGGAACTGCGCGATGCCCGCATTCAGGGCGAAGTAACCGCCGACCAGCTTCAGCAACATCTTGAATCTGTCAGCCAGTGGATAGCGGCCCAGTGACATGCATGAAGGGCTCGTATCGTGGATATCGCCGGCCAGATACTGCCCAGCATCCTCTAAGGCTACGTCAACGCTTGCCGGGCCGGCTGCTGGACATCGTGGCACTTTTTCGGCAAACTCCGCTCCCATATTAGCTAAAAACTTCCTTTTTAGGGGTGAGAACGAGGTAACGTTCACTAACATGCCGCGTTCTCTTCATTTTAAAATCTGGTTTACTGCGCTAGTTCAGCGCCGCATAGCACCTCCGCTTAGAGGCTGAGTTTGCTCTGTGACTACCTTTTATGACATTGATGGGGCTATGCCATGGATATCCGCAAAGTTAAGAAACTGATTGAGCTTCTCGAAGAATCCAATATTAGTGAGATTGAAATTCAAGAAGGCGAAGAATCAGTCCGCATAAGCCGCCATCCGAACGGTGCGACTTGGCAGCAGCAGCCAATGCCCCAGTATGCGCAGCCAACCTATGCGCCGGTCGCAAGCGCACCGCCTGCGGATATTGAATCTGCCGGTGTAAGCTACCGTGGTGAAGCAGTTAACTCACCGATGGTTGGCACCTTTTATCGCAGCCCAGCACCGGGCGCTAAATCCTTTGTGGAAGTAGGCGACACCGTTAAGCAAGGCGATACCATATGTATCATTGAAGCCATGAAGATGATGAACCAGATTGAAGCTGACCGTGACGGCGTGGTGGAAGCTATTCTGGTGGAAGATGGCGAGCCGGTGGAATTCGATCAGCCTATGATCGTTATCGCTTAATCTTTCATTTTCAACACGGGTGGACTCTCCCATGCTGGACAAGGTATTAATCGCGAATCGCGGCGAGATTGCCCTTCGTATCCTACGGGCCTGTAAAGAACTGGGCATTAAAACCGTCGCGGTACACTCCAAAGCTGATCGTGAACTCATGCACGTTCGTTTGGCAGATGAAGCCGTTTGTATCGGACCGGCATCGTCAGCGCAGTCTTACCTGAATATACCGGCCCTTATCAGCGCAGCCGAAGTGACTGACTCAACGGCCATTCACCCGGGCTATGGCTTTCTGTCGGAAAACGCCAACTTTGCCGAGCAGGTAGAGCGTTCAGGCTTTACTTTCATAGGGCCTCGCGCAGAAACGATTCGCCTGATGGGTGATAAAGTCAGCGCGATTCAATCGATGAAGGAAGCCGGTGTTCCTACGGTTCCAGGCTCCGATGGGCCACTCGGCGATGACGATGCTGTCAATCTAGCGACGGCTATGCGTATCGGCTATCCGATCATCATCAAAGCAGCCTCTGGCGGCGGCGGGCGTGGCATGCGTGTGGTGCATACTGAAGGCCACCTGCTGTCGGCGATTACCGTTACGCGTACCGAAGCACAGGCGGCGTTTGGTGACGGCACGGTCTACATGGAAAAATTCCTTGAGAAACCGCGTCACGTAGAAGTGCAGGTGCTGGCTGATGGCCAAGGTAACGCTATCCATCTTTATGATCGCGACTGCTCTCTTCAGCGCCGTCATCAAAAAGTGCTTGAAGAAGCCCCAGCCCCAGGCCTTGATCAGAAAGCGCGTGAGCAGGTGCTTGAAGCCTGCCGTCAGGCGTGCATTAAAATCAATTACCGTGGCGCCGGCACCTTTGAATTCTTGTACGAAGACGGCAAGTATTTCTTCATTGAGATGAATACCCGCGTTCAAGTCGAACACCCGGTTACTGAAATGGTTACCGGCGTGGATATCGTCAAAGAACAGCTGCGCATAGCCTCTGGCCTTCCGCTGTCTATTCGTCAAGAAGACGTGAAGATCGCTGGCCACTCTTTCGAGTGCCGGATTAATGCCGAAGATGCCCGTACCTTTATGCCTTCGCCCGGGAAAGTGACGTTATTTCACTCGCCGGGTGGCCTGGGTGTGCGTATGGACTCGCATCTTTACACGGGATACACCGTGCCTCCCCACTACGACTCCCTGATCGGCAAGCTGATCACGTGGGGTGCAGACCGCGAAATTGCGCTGACGCGCATGCGCAATGCGCTTGATGAACTACTTGTGGAAGGCATCAAAACCAATATCGACCTACAGAAAGATTTGGTTCGTGACAGCCACTTCCGCGAAGGCGGTGTCAACATCCACTACCTGGAAAAGAAACTCGGCGGCTAACGCCACTCCAGCGCTATGTTCGATACCCAACGGGGTGGCCACGTCCACCCCGTAGTTGTCTTTACGGTACTGTCTTTACTGTAGTTGTCTTTACTGTCTCTATTTTTAAATTCGCCTTGCGGAGAACCTGCATGCCCTGGCTTCAACTCAAAGCTCATGTCGCACCCGAGCAAGCAGAATTTCTGGAAGAGCTGCTGCTCGAAGAAGGCGCCACTGCCATTGGCCTTCAAGATGCCCACGACGACCCTGTATTTGAGCCTGAACGCGGCACCACTCCGCTTTGGCAAGATACGATTCTGACGGGGCTTTATGATGACCTTGAAGGCGTTGACGACATGCTTACGCGCATTGAGGCGGCCTGGTCGGAGCACATGGCGAGCGAACCCTGCCCCACGATCGAGTATGAGCTACTTGCCGACCGCGACTGGGAGCGTGAGTGGATGGATGATTTCACCCCTCTACGCATGGGCCAGCGGCTATGGATTGTGCCCAGCTGGCACGAGCCGCCTGAGGCAGACGCGGTCAACCTGATTCTAGATCCAGGCCTTGCGTTTGGCACCGGCACGCACCCGACTACCGCGCTGTGCCTAGAGTGGCTGGATGAACTGGCAGTGGCTGGCCACTTAGCGCAGCAGCATGTACTTGATGTAGGCTGTGGCTCGGGCATTCTCGCTATCGCCGCCCTAAAGCTTGGCGCACACCATGCCGACGCTACCGACATTGATCCCCAGGCATTGCAAGCTAGTCGTGATAACGCAGAACGTAATAGCATTGCCGAACAGCAGCTATCGCTTTATTACCCTGAGCAGTTAAGCGATGACGTTCGTTATCCTGTCGTAACCGCTAACATACTGGCGGGCCCACTGGTTGAGCTAGCGCCGATGATTGCCGGGCACGTGGCCCCAGGTGGGCGCATTGCGCTATCGGGTATTTTAGCCAATCAGGCCGACGATGTTCAGCAAGCCTACACGGCCCAGGGCATCATCATGCAAGAGCCGGTGATTCGTGAAGGCTGGGTAAGGCTCTCAGGCCAGCGCCCAGATTAAAGCACCCTGCGGCCTTCAACCTAACGGCGAGTAGGCGTATCATACGCACCCTTGAAAGCGCTTACTCGTCGCCAGACCAGCATCCACATAGCCTACGCCATGACGTTAATGAACACCCTACCCAGCATTGGTCGTTATCGATTATCAAATCGCGTAATCCTGGCACCAATGGCCGGCGTTACCGACCGCCCCTTTCGTCAGCTATGCCGACAGCTGGGTGCTGGCTGGGTGGTGGGCGAAATGGTCACGTCAGACCCTAGCCTATGGCATACGCGTAAATCACAGCTGCGAATGGACCACCAGGGCGAGCCAGACCCGCGTGTGGTGCAAATTGCGGGTGGTGATGCTGATATGCTTGCCCAGGCAGCCCGCCTGAATGCTGAACTAGGTGCTCAAATTATTGATATTAATATGGGCTGCCCCGCTAAGAAGGTGTGTAATAAAGCGGCAGGGTCTGCCCTGCTTCGCGATGAAGCCTTGGTCGCTGACATTTTGCAGGCGGTGGTGGGCGCCGTTGATATTCCCGTGACGCTTAAAATCCGCACGGGCTGGTGCGCGGCATCGAACAACGCCCTGCGCATTGCTCAGTTGGCCGAGGCCGCAGGCATTCAAGCGCTAGCCGTACATGGCCGACATCGCGAACAGCGCTATACTGGACAGGCAGAGTACGACACGATTGCCGACATCAAATCTCGTCTCTCGATACCGGTGATTGCTAACGGCGACATAACAAGCCCTGAAAAAGCCGCCGAAGTGCTCGCTTACACCGGTGCTGATGCTGTCATGGTAGGCCGTGGTGCGCAGGGAAATCCGTGGATATTTCAACAGATCAACCACTATTTCCAGCATGGCACGCGAATGGCGCCACCCAGCCTAGCCGAGCGCCAGCAGGTGCTTAATGGGCACGTTGGCGCACTGCATGAATTTTATGGTGACACGATGGGCGTACGCATAGCGCGTAAGCATGTCGGCTGGTACCTCAGCGACGACCCGCGCTTTACGCCGCCTCAACAGCACGCGCTGAAGCAGCAGTTCAATGCGTTAGCATCACCCGAAACGCAATTTGATTGGATCAACGACGCGATGGCTCCCGATGCCGCCACACGTTTGCTAGCCAAAGGAAGCTATGCTGCATGACCGAACGCGATCTTCTCTCTAGCGATACTGTTTCTCACCTCACCCGCATGCTGGCTAATCCAACGGTGAGCACACCACCGCAGCCTCTGCGGGAGGCCGTGGAAACAGCGATGCGCCGCTACTTCGAGCATCTCGATGGCAGCCAGGCAACTGACCTATACGCCATGGTGATGGCCGAAGTAGAAGCTCCTTTACTGGCCTGCGTCTTGGAGCATACTGACGGCAACCAGACCCGGGCCGCTGATGCACTGGGCCTGAACCGCGGCACCCTGCGTAAAAAGCTAAAGCTTTACGGACTTATCGAAGGCGACGCCCCATAACACTGGGGCGTTGTTGTTTTTATTTACCCACGTTGACTTCACAACGCTGCACACGAGCATCCTCATGGCTGATAACCCTACTTTGACTGACAGTAACGCTACTCCCGTCCGCCGCGCCCTTCTGAGCGTTTCTGATAAAACTGGCATTGTAGAATTCGCCCGCGGCCTAACTGAGCATGGCGTTGAACTGCTTTCAACCGGTGGCACTTTCCGGCTATTGCAAGAAAATGCCATTGCGGTGAAAGAAGTGTCTGAACATACCGGCTTTCCCGAAATTATGGATGGTCGTGTCAAAACGCTTCATCCCAAAATTCACGGCGGCATTTTGGCACGGCGCGGCCAGGATGATGCGGTCATGGCCGAAAACGACATTACCCCTATCGATATGGTCGTCGTTAACCTCTACCCCTTCGCCGCGACTGTCGCTAAGCCTGATTGCACGTTAGAAGATGCTATCGAGAATATCGATATTGGCGGCCCTACCATGGTACGCGCCTGCGCTAAAAACCACGCGCATACAACAATCGTCGTGAATACCGCTGACTACGCCCGCGTGCTTGGTGAGCTGGCCGCTCAAAATGGTCAAGTAAGCACGGCAACGCGGTTCGATTTAGCGGTCAAAGCATTCGAACACACCGCCGGCTATGATGGCGCTATTGCCGACTACCTGGGCCGCAAGGTTGACGCTGCAGACGAAGCATTTCCCCGCACCTTTAATCTTCAGCTGCATAAAAAGCAGGATATGCGCTACGGCGAAAATCCCCATCAGCAGGCAGCGTTCTACGTTGACCCGCAGGCTAGCGAGCCAAGCGTTGCCACGGCAAAAATGCTGCAAGGCAAACCGCTATCGTATAACAACGTTGCCGATACCGATGCGGCGTTTGAATGCGTCAAGGCTTTTAAAGAGATCGCCTGTGTGATCGTCAAGCATGCCAACCCCTGCGGCGTTGCCGTTGGTTCAACAGCGCTAGCGGCTTATGACAAAGCCTTCGCCACCGACCCTACCAGCGCATTTGGCGGCATCATTGCCTTCAATACAGCGCTGGACGCTGAAACCGCCCAGGCAATTATCGATCGCCAGTTTGTCGAAGTAATTATCGCCCCCGGGATTAGCGATGACGCTGCCGCCATTGTGGCCAGCAAGCAGAACGTTCGCCTACTGGATGTCAGCGATCATTGGTCAGGCGAACACCAGACTGCATTTGATCTCAAGCGCGTCAACGGTGGGCTATTAGTACAAGAGCGCGATGAGGGAATGGTGGCACGCGAGGACTTGACGGTTGTCAGCCAACGCGCTCCCAGCGAGCAAGAACTGCGCGACCTAGCCTTTGCTTGGCGAGTGGCTAAGTTCGTTAAGTCCAACGCCATTGTGTATGCCAAAGATGGGCAAACAGTGGGCGTGGGCGCAGGACAAATGAGCCGCGTTTACTCAGCCAAAATTGCGGGCATCAAAGCCGCAGACGAAGGCCTTTCAGTGCCTGGGTCGGTCATGGCATCTGATGCCTTCTTCCCGTTCCGTGATGGCATTGATGCCGCGGCAGCAGCGGGTATTACCGCGGTTATTCAACCCGGTGGCTCAATGCGCGATCAGGAAGTGATCGACGCCGCCAATGAAGCAGGCATTGCCATGGTATTTACCGGCATGCGCCACTTCCGCCACTAAGCCTTTTCACTAGCACCGCTGGCCCACCCAGCACATAACAAGCCCCCATTGGCACTCTGCCAATGGGGGCTTGTTAATGACAGTGGCTGCCGATTAAAAGACAGGCTTCAAAGCGCTAGCCAAGGTCAATGCATAGATACTTTGTTTCAAGGTATTCTTCCAACCCTTGATGACCGCCCTCGCGACCTAAGCCCGATGCTTTAACCCCGCCAAACGGTGCCGCTGCGTTAGAAATGGCGCCAGTATTAATCCCTACCATGCCATATTCTAGCGCTTCAGCGACGCGCCACACGCGAGCCAGATCACGCGAGTAGAAATACGCGGCTAGGCCATACTGAGTGTCATTGGCCATTGCTATCGCGGTTTGCTCATCGTCAAACGGGAAGACAGCGGCAAGCGGGCCAAACGTCTCTTCGTGAGCCACTTTCATTTTATCGGTGGCAAAGCTAATCAGCGTCGGCGTAAAGAAATTACCGCCCAATGGATGGGGGTGCCCACCCAGCAGCAGCTCAGCGCCATTATCTATCGCGTCCTGCACGTGCTCGCTGACTTTCTTGACCGCATTTTCATCGATTAACGGGCCAAGATTAATATTCGCTTTGGTGCCATCGCCAACGCGCAACTCACTGTTCATTGCCACCGCCAGCTTTTCACAAAACGCGTTGATGACACTGGAGTGGACTAAGAAGCGGTTGGTGCATACACAGGTTTGCCCAGCATTACGAAATTTCGCCGCCATAGCACCATCTACTGCGGCATCTAAATCAGCATCTTCAAAGACAATAAATGGCGCGTTGCCACCCAGCTCTAGCGAGATTTTCTGAATATGCTCAGCCGCCTGCGCCATCAGTTTACTACCCACTTCGGTAGAACCGGTGAAGGTGATTTTGCGCACCTTCGGCGAGTGCGTCATCGCTTGCGCAATATCACTGGCGCTGCCCGGCACTACGTTAAAAACCCCACGCGGAATGCCCGCACGCTCAGCTAATAGCGCTAATGCCGTGGCTGAAAACGGCGTTTGGCTCGCAGGCTTGACGACAATCGTACAGCCAGCGGCCAGCGCAGCGCCCGCTTTACGGGTGATCATCGCCGCCGGGAAGTTCCACGGGGTAATCGCGCCCACAACGCCCACTGGCTGCTTAGTCACGACGATACGCTGATTGGCGTTTGCCGCGGGAATCGTTTCACCGTAAACGCGCCGGGCCTCTTCAGCAAACCAGCGCAAAAAGCTTGCAGCATAGGCAATTTCGCCCGCGGCTTCTTTAAGCGGCTTGCCCTGCTCGTAGGTCATCAGCATGGCTAAGTCTTGCTGATGCTCAAGCATCAGGTCGTGCCACTTTAATAATAAGTCGGCGCGTTCCTGAGCGGTCAATGCACGCCATGCAGGCAGAGCGGCGTCGGCGGCATCGATGGCCCGCTCAGTCTCAACTTTACCTAACCGCGGAATATTGCCGATAGCCTCACCGGTTGCCGGATTCAAGACCGTGATCTGCTCGCCGCTATCGGCTGCAACCCAACTGCCGTCGATATAGGCAAAAGGACAATACAGCTGCGTTTCTTTAAGCGCTTCCATGACAGACTCCTGACCAAATGATGGCCGTGTAGGCTTGTTAACACTTCATGCTAAGACGAAACACCCCTATAAACCAAGTTTCTAGCGTGCCTTGATTATCGGCTAGCGGCACCAGATTCAATTAATCAGCATTAGGAATTCTTGCCGAGTCGCCTGGTCGCTGCGAAACCTGCCTAGCATGACGGATGAGGTCATACTGGAGTTTTGCTTCTCGACGCCACGCATCATCATGCAAAGATGGCGAGCCTCAATGACCACTGCGACGCCCTTTGCCTGCGTGACTTCTTGAACGGCATCGGCGATTTGTAGGGTGAGATTTTCTTGGATCTGCATACGTCGTGCAAACATATCAACAATGCGCGCAAATTTAGATAGCCCCAGCACCTTGCCGTTAGGTAAATAGGCGATATGGCACTTGCCAATAAAGGGCAGCAGATGGTGTTCACACATTGAATAAAGCTCAATGTCTTTTACCAGCACCATTTCGTCTGTGTGCGACTCAAACACGGCACCGTTAATAATTTCTCCCAGCGACTGATTATAGCCCGCATTCAAAAACTGCATGGCTTTCGCTGCCCGCTTTGGCGTATCCCGCAATCCTTCCCGATCGGGATCTTCTCCCAAAGCAGTGATTATCTGGCGATAGTGGTGAGCAATATCATCGGACATGTTAAGCCTCATCAAAAACGGTGCACAAATGCAAAAAGACTGACACCTACGTCAATTCTTTCTTTACGCGAATTAATATTAGACCCGTCTAAATATAAAATTTACGAGCATATTGGCCAGCAGTTAAGGTACAAAAAATAGCTACAAAGACTGCTGAACCATTATTGTCTGGAATAACCTATTTTAACGTAAGCCTCTCATTTATGGCAGCGTCGTAGCTAACAAGGCGATGCGAAGACACCGCTCAGCTCCACACATTACGCGGCCATTCCCCTCCCCGCGCTATGCCAACCAACGCGGGGTTTCTAACTGCAGGCACTGCTGCTCTAACTGGCGGATATGCTGATCCCAGTAACCGCTATCCGCCAACCACGGAAACGCCCGTGGGAAAGCGGGGTCATTCCAGCGCGATACCAGCCAAGCAGTATGACGAATCAACCGATAGCTTCTTAACGGTTCAATTAACGATATCTGCTCCGTCGGAAACGGCAGCGCTTCCTCATACCCTTCGGTAATCTCATTCAAGTGTGCTCCCCAGCCCTGCGGGTCGTCGGTGGGAAGCATCATCCAGATATCCTGAATCGCGGGCGCCATAAGGCAGTCATCAAAATCGACCAGCGTAAACTGCTCATCGCGGCCGAGCACATTGCCTAAATGACAGTCACCATGACACCGAATCATGCTGCTAGCAGGTACGCAGTGCTTTGAAAGCTGCTGATGTACTTTCGTAATGACGTTTTCATATGCTCGACGCTGATGACCACTCAATCGCTCACTTGTCAGCACACGCTGCTGAGCATCAAGGACACCGCTTGCCATCTCTAATCGCGGGCGGTGTTGAAAAGCTTGTTTAGCGGAGATTTCGTGTAAGCGCCCCAGCACCTCGCCCATTGCAAATAAGTGAGCAGGGTTATCAAGCTCCGGGGCCTGACCAGGACAGTGAGGAAATAACGCAAAGTTAAATACTTTAAACTTATGTAGCGACTGGCCCTGAGTGTTTCGCCAAGGCGCCACGACCGGCACATCGTTGTCAGCTAGCTCTTGTAAAAAATCATGCTCTTCCTGAATCACCGCCTCTGACCAGCGGTCAGGCCGATAAAACTTAATAATCCAGTTTTTGCCATCCTCATCGCGAAACATTAGCACGCGGTTTTCGTAGCTATTTAGCGCGAAAGGCTCACCCGCTGGCCAAATATCAAGCGACTCGGCTGCAGACATCACTAAATCGGGCGAAAGAGAGCTAAACGGGTGTGACATAGGTCACTCCTGGGGTCGGCAAAAAACCTATTCTATCAACCCTTGCCCAGGGGCGTCCGCGCTACTGCCCAAATATCGACGCGCTTAGCACCTGCCTCCAGCGCGGCACACGCCATTGCATGCCCAGTAGCACCGGTAGTCACCACATCGTCAATGATCACCAAATGCTCCGGTGGCGGCATCTGAAATGCAAAAGCATCGGCTAGATTGGATGCCCGCTCGCGGCGATTCAACGTGCGCTGGGAACGACTTCTCTTAACTCGCTGAGCAGTGTGCAATGGAACAGCCAATCTGTGGCTGAGCTGTTTTGCCAGCCAATATGATTGGTTAAATCCACGCTCACGGGCATTTGCAGGGTGCATCGGTACTGACACGAACGCTTGCCCAGTTAGCTGGGGCTGCGTCATTAACATCAGTTCGCAAAGCAATACCCCAGCCCTCGGTGAGGCGTTGAATTTAAAATCATGTATTAGCTCTTTAATGGCACCCTGATACAGCAACCCCGCCTGAGTCGCCAAAAAGGCCGGAGGCTCCGTTAAGCAATGCCCGCATAATCGCTGGCCGTGCTTCACCGGCTCACCGCATTGGCTGCAGGCATATAAATTCCATGGGAGCTCATCGGCACACGCATCACACCACCCTAGCCCCTGCGCCGTAGGGGCTAGGCAAAAAGCGCAATAGCCCGGCATGTTTCGCTTTATCCAATAACTCCCTCTTTGCAGGCCTTGCTTCAAAAACGATTTCTTAGAAAACATAGACCGCTCTTCACCCATTTAAACAAATATCAAACTAGGCGTTGACTTGTATCACAAAAATGATAACATACGCCTCGTCTTCGCGGATGTGGTGGAATTGGTAGACACGCTAGATTTAGGTTCTAGTGCCGTAAGGTGTGGGAGTTCGAGTCTCCCCATCCGCACCAATTACTTGTTAGTTTTCAAGAAGTTAGCTTTAAAATTTTCTCTGAATTAGTCAGCATATCAGGCACCCATGAGGTGCTTTTTTTGTGCCTGCTCGTTACACAGCTGCACTTACTTAAGCAGAACCAAGTGCACGGCTTAAGCTGAACCGAGAGCAAGGCAAAATCAGCCGCGACTACTTTTAATGCAAAACCGTTGCGCTGTTTAATTGCTAATTGATGTTGCGGGCGTATCAATGATGCTTGCAGAGCGGCCATACAGGCCGCCCAGGCAGAGCTGGTGTAAAAACTATACTCAGAAAGCTATAGCCTCAATCCGCCATCACACTCAATGATGCGCCCGCTGAAATAATCATTTTCAACAATGAAAGCGACACTTTGGGCAATATTATCGGGATCCCCCAAACGTTTTAACGGCACGCTAGAGGTAATGCGCTCCAACATATCTGGGCGCATACCAGCAGTCATTTCCGTGGCCACAAATCCAGGTGCAACGGTACCTGTACGAATGCTATAGCGCGCCAGCTCCTTACTCCAGGTTACCGTTAACGCATGCACTCCCGCCTTGGCCGCCGCATAGTTACTCTGCCCCATATTGCCCGCACGCGAAATGCTTGAGATATTGACGATTACCCCCTCATGCCCTGCCTCAATCATCTGAGTAGCCGCTTCACGCCCGCACAGAAAAACGCCGGTTAAATTAACATTAATGACGTTTTGCCAGCTTTCCAGCGACATACGCTTCTCAACGTGGCCATCTTTCGCCTTGACCAGCAGTGCGTCCTGGGTAATGCCTGCGTTATTCACGCAGCCGCTTACCGGCGCCATGCGTTTTGCAATATCGGCAAATGCCTGAATAACGGAAGCCTCTTCCGCAACGTTTACCACAAAGGCCTGCGCATCAACCCCTTCAGCAGAAAGCTGTGATACCGCCTGAGCCAATGCTTCACTACTCATATCCAGCAGCGCCACGCGCGCGCCCTGCTTGCCCAAACGCAGGGCCGTGGCATAGCCCAATCCTCGTGCGCCACCGGTTATAGCAATGACTTTATCGGTAATAACCATCACTGACTCCTTTAAGAAGATTTACGCCGCCTCATTGTGCGCCGCACAACAAGGGATTTACTAGCCCGAATCGCACGGCACTAACGCTAAAACGCACATCTTTAGCTGCTTGTTATTTGTATTTCTGGCACCATATTAGCCAGCTACGACGGTTATTAAGTCGTTTATTTCTGGAGTTAACCATGCCTATTTTGATTTTTATATCGCTGTTCACTTTACTAGATTTTATTGTGCTTTTTTCAATTGGCAGCCAAATAGGTTTGATTACTACCCTATTATTAGTGCTTGGCACAGGCTTTGCCGGGCTACATCTTATTCGTAAAGAAGGCGTCTCAACCTTCGCCCGTGCACGCCAACGCATGCAGGCAGGTGAAATCCCTTCTAGCGAGCTTCTGACTGGCGCCGCACTTATTTTTGGCGGCGCCTTACTGATGGCACCGGGCTTCTTGTCGGACGCACTTGGCCTTGCATGCCTGATTCCCAGTGCACGCCATTTAATGCTTAAAGCATTAACGTGGCTAGGCATTAAGACCATTGCAGGACAGCAGCAAGGCCCGCATACATCGTCTGCCCACTCACGCTCAACGCGCGCCGACAACGATGACGGATGGTTTGATGGGCCAGCTAAAGACTCCGCAACTTCCTCATCGGATCAAAAAGGCCCCATTGAAGGTGATTTCATTAGCCGTGATGAGTCGTCACGCCATCGATAACGCACCGTTTGGAAGAAAATCTGCACAAAAGCAATTTTTTATTGCTCTCCCCCCTTGAAAGGCCACCTGCAGCCCCCACTTTTTAGCCAGCACATAATTTCGGTGACTGCTTAATGTAGCAGCCGCCATTAACAATGAAGACCGCAAGGTCTTCACGTCTCGCGGGGACTCCCACGAGAACATTTTTTAGCTAGCTGCCCTCAATAAGGGCTTCAACCTACTTAGGAGAACGTGAATGAACATCCGTCCTTTACATGATCGTGTCATCGTCCGTCGCGTTGAAGAAGAACAGAAAACGGCTGGTGGCATCGTGCTTCCTGGTAATGCACAAGAAAAACCTACCCGTGGTGAAGTATTAGCCGTCGGCAATGGTCGCATTCTTGAAAATGGCGAAGTACGTCCGCTAGACGTTAAAGTCGGCGACAACGTGATCTTTAAAGATGGCTACGGCGTTGAGAAACAAAAAGTCGACGGCGAAGAAGTTCTGATTATGAGTGAAACCGATATCCTTGCCGTTGTTGAAGGTTAATCCTCATTTCAGCTATTTACTTTCACGTTTTTGAATTCAATTTAGGAAGTAACCACTATGTCAGCTAAACAAGTTAAATTTTCTGATGACGCACGCAAACGTATGGCGCGCGGCGTTGATGTTCTTGCCAACGCAGTAAAAGTAACGCTAGGCCCGAAAGGCCGTAACGTGGTGCTGGAAAAATCCTTCGGCTCCCCCACCGTTACTAAAGACGGTGTCTCTGTCGCTAAAGAAATCGAACTGAAAGACAAGTTCGAGAACATGGGCGCCCAGATGGTTAAAGAAGTTGCTTCACAGACTTCTGATGCGGCTGGCGACGGCACCACCACCGCTACCGTTCTCGCCCAAGCAATCATTGCTGAAGGCCTGAAAGGCGTGACTGCCGGCATGAACCCGATGGACCTTAAGCGCGGCATCGATCAAGCCGTTGCGGCCGCTGTTAAAGAAATCAAAGCAATGTCCGTACCTTGCACCGACACCAAGTCGATTGCTCAGGTCGGCACGATTTCTGCCAACGGCGACAAGCGTATTGGTGAAATCATCGCTGAAGCGATGGAAAAAGTAGGTAAAGAAGGCGTCATCACCGTTGATGAAGGCCGTGGCTTTGAAGATGAGCTAGAAGTTGTTGAAGGTATGCAGTTTGATCGCGGCTACCTGTCTCCCTACTTCGTTACCAACCAGGACACCATGACGGTTGAACTGGAAGATCCTTACATCCTATTAGTGGATAAAAAGATCTCCAATATCCGTGAGCTGCTGCCGGTTCTTGAAGCCGTTGCTAAGCAAGGCAAGCCGCTAGCTATTATCGCTGAAGATATCGAAGGCGAAGCGCTTGCAACGTTGGTGGTTAACAACATGCGCGGTATCGTTAAAGTCGCTGCTGCTAAAGCACCTGGCTTCGGCGACCGTCGTAAATCCATGCTGCAGGACATTGCTATCCTGACCAACGGCACGGTCATTTCTGAAGAAGTTGGCCTGACGCTTGAGCAAGCTACCCTGGATCACCTGGGTACGGCTAAGCGCATGACGATGTCTAAAGAAAACACCACAATCATCGACGGCGCTGGTGCAGAAAACGACATTGAAGCTCGCGTTAACCAGATCCGCGCGCAAATCGAAGATACGTCTTCTGATTACGACAAAGAGAAGCTGCAAGAGCGTGTTGCTAAACTAGCAGGCGGTGTTGCTGTTATCCGCGTTGGTGCTGCGACCGAAGTGGAAATGAAAGAGAAGAAAGCACGCGTTGAAGACGCTCTGCACTCTACTCGTGCAGCCGTTGAAGAAGGCGTGGTACCTGGTGGCGGTACAGCACTCGTTCGCGTTATGGCTAAAGTACAAGGCCTGACTGGCGAAAACGAAGACCAAAACCACGGTATCAACATGGCGCTGCGCGCTATGCAGTCACCGCTTCGTCAAATCGTGACTAACGCTGGTGAAGAAGCTGCCATCGTAATTAATCGCGTTAAAGATGAAGTAGGCAACTTCGGCTACAACGCACAGACCGGCGAATACGGCGATCTGTTCGAAATGGGCGTTCTGGACCCCGCTAAAGTAACCCGTACTGCGCTGCAGTCCGCTGGTTCTGTTGCAGGTCTGATGATCACCACTGAGTGCATGATCGCAGAAGACCCCGAAGAGAAAGAAGGCGCTCCTGATATGGGCGGCATGGGTGGAATGGGTGGTATGGGCGGCATGATGTAACGCAACCCTGAGCCCTTTGCTCAAGATGACTAGCTGTTAATGTCATCACCAACAACCCCGCCTTGTGCGGGGTTGTTGCGTTATAAAGACCTGCACGGCATTAACGCTACATCATAACTTATCGTCCATTCAGCTAAGCCAACGTGCTATTATCAGGCCGATTTTTTAAGGCTATAGGGCGATAACGCATGTTGCAGCATATCCGTATCGTGCTCGTACAGACCTTTCACCCAGGCAATATTGGGGCTGCGGCGCGGGCAATGAAAACCATGGGTTTGACTGAGCTGGTGCTGGTTAACCCACGCTCATACCCTGATGAAGAAGCCACTCGCCTTTCCGCGGGCGCTAACGATGTGCTTGATAATGCCCGCATTGTCAGCTCGCTAGACGCCGCTGTTATCGACTGTGTTCAAGTGGTGGGGGCTAGCGCGCGCCTGCGCAGCCTACCGTTGCCCCACTATGATGAACCCGACGATATGGCCTTAGACGTCATTCAGAATGCGCAAACTGCACCGGTAGCACTAGTATTTGGACGAGAGCGCTCAGGACTTACAAACGATGAGATTCGCTGCTGCACCCACCAGGTCAGCATCCCAGCCAATGCCGATTACGGCATTCTGAATTTATCTCAAGCGGTGCAAATTTTAGCGTACGAAGTGCACCGTGCATGGCGTAAAAGCGCAGATAACGATTTCGCATATCAACGGCCGCTGGAAGCGATACCCCCTAGCCGTGAACAGTTTCTACACTTCCAAGCGCATCTCGGGGAGTTAATGCAAAAAAGTGGCTTTTTAACCCAACCCCACGCCCGCACTGAAGAGCAGCTCCAAGCACTCTTTGCTCGCGCGCAGCCTAGCCGCAAAGAGCTTTCTCTGCTGCGAGGCCTACTAAGCGCTTTTGAGTCTTATTTGCCTAAGCAGTGAGGCATGATTACTCATAAAAAAGGGACAACGCCTGTTGTCCCTTTGCATATCAAAGCCACATGCTTACAGCATCATTGCCGCCAGCCAGCCAAAGCCCACTAGTGGAATATTGTAATGCAGAAACGTCGGCACAACGCTGTCCCAAATGTGATCATGCTGACGATCCACATTAAGACCGGAGGTCGGCCCCAGGGTTGAATCAGACGCAGGTGAGCCCGCATCTCCCAGCGCCGCTGCCGTACCTACCAGCACTACCGTGGCCATGGGCGAAAAGCCAAACTGCACCGCTAAGGGCACAAAAATAGCGGCAATAATGGGAATGGTTGAGAACGAAGAGCCAATCCCCAGCGTTATAAACAGCCCGACCAGCAGCATTACTAGCGCAGCTAAGCCCCGGTTATCACCCAGTACCGCAAAGGCACCCGATACCAGCGTGTCGATTTCACCCGTGGTTTTCATCACTTCGGCAAAGCCCGCCGCTGAAATCATGATAAAACCAATCAGCGCCATCATTCGCATGCCGCTGGTAAAGAGATCATCAGCTTCCCGCCACTTGAATATTCCCCCAAGCGAGAGCAAACCAATACCTACCAAGCCACCTAAAATCATTGAGCCGCTATATAGCTGCAGCCCCAGCGCAGCGACGATGGCAACGCCCGACATTATAAGCCCCAGCATGTGAGGCTCGGCGGGCGTATGCCCTTCCATCACGTTAGCGTTAGCAATGTCTTGAGCCTGATAGTCACGCGGGCGCCGATAGCTCCAAAATAGCGCGACGATTAGCCCTAACGCCATACCGCCTACCGGGATCGCCATGGCCATAGGCACCATGCCACGGGTAATCTCTAAGCCTAACGGCCCGCCGGCGCTATTTAAGTTAGCGAGCAATATATCGTTGAGGAAGATCGCCCCAAAACCGACTGGCAGCAGCATGTACGGCGCAGTTAATCCAAACGTGAGTGCACAGGCCACCGCGCGCCGATCTAGCCTCAAGCGATTCATCACGATTAAGAGCGGCGGAATAAGCACGGGTATAAAAGCGATATGCACAGGAATAGCGTTTTGTGACGAGATGGCAACCAGCAAAACCGCCGTTAGCAGCAGCACTTTAACGCGCGCTTGATGTGCTGGCGTGGTTTGTTTGCCCAGTAACGTAATCAGACGATTCGCCAGCATGTCCGGCAAACCAGAGCGGGAAATCGCCACTGCAAACGCGCCCAGAGTGGCATAGGCCAATGCAACTTGGGCACCGCCACCCACGCCTGCATTAAATGCATCCATGGTTTGCTCAAGGCTCAACCCACCCACCAAGCCGCCCACTAAAGCACCCAGCACCAGCGCGAAAACCACCGAGACACGCGCCAGCGATAGCGCCACCATCACCAGCACCGCCAGAATTACTGCATTCATGAAGATCCCTAAAGCTATTGAAAGGCTATTAACAGCGAAGGTGGCGGATTTTAGCAGAATAAAACAACAAACCTAAGCGGAGCGCTCAGCAAAATCACTGATTCTTAGCGGATCTCTTTTGTGTATTATCAACTGGCAAGCTTTGTGCGTAAAAATACGCGACTATCCAATGATTGTTACACCAGCCTCCGATATAATCTTCCAATGACTGAATCTAATCCAAATGCCTCATTGCCCGCCGCCAGCATTCCTGGCGATGCGCTGCCCCCCGTGGAGCAGCACGCCCTGCAATACGCAACGGTGCGCAACGCTCACGAAACCGAATTGATTGAAGACTATGTTGAGCTGATAGGTGATTTGCTGATGCACCGTGGCGAAGCCCGTGCAGCGGATATAGCCAATCGTATGGCGGTTAGCCAGGCGACTGTATCGAAAATGATTCGGCGTTTAAATGAGCTGGAGCTAGTGACTAGCAAGCCCTACCGATCGCTGTTCCTCACCGAGGCTGGCCAAAAAATGGCCGAGACGTCGCGTGCTCGCCACGACATCGTGCTGCACTTCCTGCGTGCACTGGGTGTTAAAGATGCCACCGCCCGCATTGATGCTGAAGGCATGGAGCATCACGTAAGCGATGAAACACTCACGATCATGCAACGCTTTACCGACCACCAGCAAAATTAAAAGCTAATCACCACTGCCTGATACTCGGGCGGGCATTCCCAGCCTCCCGATACCCGGCAGCTTTAACGCAGGCCGCATAACATCAAAACCAACGCTGAGCCCTAAAAAATTAATCTCAAGACCCTCTTCCAGCGCGAACATAATGCCGATCATGCCGCCTAGTGAAAACTGGTAGCCAGTGCCGCTGGGTGCAGACGCAAACACGCCGTTAAAAATATAATCCTTACCGATAGCCGTCACAGGCAGCGTCACTTCAAACCCTGGTACTTCACGTATTACCCAAGCAATAAAGCTATTACTATTAGGCCCGGGCCACACGCGGTAAAGGTCGGCTTGAGGATAATCCGTGGCGGCGGCCTCTATTTTCGGAATCATCTGGCCAGCCGTTTCCCCGCGATAATCGGCCAACAGCGTAGGCGCATTTCCAAACCAAGTCCGGTCAGGCGTATCAATAGAGGACACCACCGTGGGCTGGCGCCAGCTCAATACCTGATGTAGCCGATAACTGTCAGCATTTTCCGCTTTGGTTGCGATCCAAATATGCTCGCCAAACGCCCCTCGCCAGTTGTATGCCCGGGCCGAATAGACCTGCACAACAGCCTCAGAATACGCTGCAGGGTCAGGCGCAATACCCGTCGAGGTGCGATCTAACGATGACCAATGAACATCCGTGACCACCTGATTCGTCACCAATAACCATACAGGTCCCACTAACAGCAGCGCCAAAAGCGCCACGAGGCTGAGCAGCCATCGCAGTAGCGTTTTCATCGTAATACCCGTAAGGCTAATATTAAATGTAAGTACCGCACTAGCTTACAAGACGCAAGCGTATTGCTTGACGAGTCTGTGCGTCAGCAGTATTTAAAGGAGGGAAATAAAATAATGCAGGCTAGAAATGGTGGTAGCCCCAGAAGCCACATCCCGGCACACGCAGCCACCACTACCGTTGCTCCCTTCCGGGCCTGGCGGGGTTCGCAGTTTAGCGTTGCGGGAGGACCTAAGGGGCCACCATAACGGCACACTCTGTATGAAATAAGTGTGCTAATGCTGATGTGGTGGCTACGCCCTGATTTGAACAGGGGACCCCATCATTATGAGTGATGTGCTCTAACCAGCTGAGCTACGTAGCCTTTTCCTCATCAACGGGTGCAGATTATGCCTATCTTAAATGCGAAAGGCAAGCCGGATTCCGACTCACCTTCCCCACCTAAATTAGCTTATTGAATGGCAGCGCGCACGGCCTCTGCGCCAGGCTCGCCATTACGCGTTGTCACGCCGTTTAACCACTCATCCAGGATACTGTCATTGGCTTTTAAGTAGTCACGCGCGGCGTCACGGGGCGCGACACCATCATCCATAATCGCGCTCATCAGCTGGTTCTCCATTTCCAGCGTAAAGGTCATATTGCGTAATAACACCCCCACATTTGGGCACTCATCCACAAACCCCGCGCGTGTATTTGTATGCACCGTCGCGCCCCCTAGCTCCGGGCCAAAATAATCATCGGCGCCTGAGAGATAGGCCATCTCAAAGTTAGAGTTCATGGGGTGTGGCTCCCAACCTAAAAACACCATCCACTGCTCATTCGGGACGCGCGCGCGCAACTCCGCCAACATCCCTGCCTCGCTGGAGTTAACCACCTGCCAGTCGCCTAACTCATAGGCGTTATCATCAATCATTTGCTCGATTAGCTCGTTGCCATCGTTACCTGCTTCAATGCCGTGCACGCTGCGGTCAAACTGATCGGCATGCGCCGCCAGGTCATTGACCGATGTCACTCCCGCATCATAAACGTATTGAGGCACGGCCAGGGTGTACTTTGCCCCTTCCAGGTTAGCGACCAAACGCTCGACCTCACCTCGCTCAATATAAGGGTCGCTAATAGATGCCATTGAAGGCATCCAGTTGCCCAGAAATACATCAAAATCATTGTTGCGCATCCCCGCGTAGGCAATGGGCACAGAGACCGTATCTATGCTTGATGCATAGCCGAGCCCTTCAAGCACTTCACTGGCCAGCGCGGTGGTCGCGGTAATGTCTGTCCAGCCGACTTCAGCAAAGCGTACGCTGCTGCAGTCGTCGGCATAAGCCACCGCTGGTAATCCGGCGGCCAGCAGTAAAGCACCGGCGTAACACGTCGAAATTTTACTCATGTTCGTTGTCCCCTTGAAACGTCTGATGCGAGCGCACTGAGAGCTCAGCTCACATTCAGAAAAAAGTACGTCGCCTGTATAGACCGATCTTTTATTGATTGAACGTTCAATAAAAAAATGCCATCATGGTTAGGTAATCATGCTTAACAGTGGGTTTCAAGTTTCACTCACGCTAAGTATTCAACGTATACAGGTGAGCGTTCGCAGGAGATCAACGTGCCAAAGGTTGGAATGGAACCGATACGCCGTCAGCAGTTAATCCACGCAACGATGGCTGCCATTGATGAAGTTGGTCTAGCCGAAGCCACCGTGATGCGCATTTCTCGTCATGCGGGCGTATCTGCGGGCATCATCAGCCATTACTTTGGCGGCAAAGATGGCCTGCTGGAAGCAACCATGCGGCAAATCCTCACCGATCTTACCGAGGCCGTTGCCGCGCGCCGCCATGCGTTAACAGACGACTCTCCGCGCGCCCACATTAACGCTATTATTGAGGGCAACTTTGACCGCACCCAAGTCACCGGCCCCGCTGCCAAGACATGGTTAGCCTTTTGGGCGAGCAGCATGCACAAGCCCATGCTACAGCGCTTGCAAAATGTCAATGACCGGCGCCTTTACACCCATTTATGCCATCAGTTTAGACGCGTAATGCCACGCCATGATGCCCGCAGCGCCGCCCGCGGTTTGGCGGCGATGATTGACGGCCTATGGCTGCGCGGAGCGTTAACGCCCGCAGGGCTTGATGCAGATGAAGCCCGGCTTATCGCGCAGGCCTACCTTGATCAACTGCTTGATCATCATGGCTGTGCAACGTCTGCATCCGATACATATCGCTAGTTTTTATTCGAGGAGACCTACATGGCCGCTCAAGACATACAGCCTCTCTATATTGATGGTCGCCAGGTAAGCGCCACGTCAGGTGAAACCTTTACCGTCACCAATCCTTTTAATGGCAGCCTGATCGCTACGATCGGCCAAGCCAGCCAGTCAGATGTTGACACCGCGGTTGAAGCCGCTCAGCGCGGCCAGCGTGAGTGGGCCGCCATGACCGGCATGCAGCGTTCGCGCGTATTATTGCGCGCCGTGGCATTGTTACGAGAACGTAATGACGAGCTTGCCGAATTGGAAACCCGCAATACCGGCAAGCCGATCAGCGAAACGGCGAGCGTTGATATCGTGACCGGCGCCGATGCGCTTGAGTACTACGCTGGCCTGGCGCCTGCTATTGAAGGCAATCAGATCCCCCTACGTGGCAGCTCTTTTGTGTACACCCGCCGCGAGCCGCTGGGCGTGATTGGAGCCATTGGGGCGTGGAACTATCCCATCCAAATAGCTTGCTGGAAAGCAGCGCCGGCGCTGGCCGCAGGCAATGCGGTGGTATTTAAGCCTAGCGAAGTCACCCCACTCACGGTCATGAAGCTGGCCGAGATATTTACACAAGCAGGCCTGCCTAACGGCGTCTTTAACGTGGTGCAAGGCGATGGCCGCGTGGGCGCCATGCTCACCCAGCACCCTGGCATCGCCAAAGTCTCGTTTACTGGCGAAGCGGGCACCGGCAAGAAAGTCATGGCTGCCGCCGCAAGCTCGACGCTAAAAGACGTCACTATGGAGCTTGGCGGCAAGTCGCCGCTGCTGGTATTCGCCGACGCCGACCTGGACCGTGCCGCTGACGCCGCCATGATGGCCAACTTCTATTCAAGTGGCCAAATCTGCACTAACGGCACACGGGTGTTTGTGGAGCGCAGCGTCAAAGATGCCTTTGAAGCCAAGCTGGTCGAGCGCGTTAAGCGCATTAAGGCGGGTGACCCTATGGACCCTAGCGTCAACTTTGGCCCGCTGGTCAGTTTCGAGCATCAAGAGAAAGTGCTTTCCTATATCGCTCTGGGCAAAGAGCAAGGTGCTCGCCTGCTCGTAGGCGGTGACGACTGGAGCACTGGCAGTTTTGCAGATGGCGCCTGGGCTGCACCCACCGTGTTCACCGACTGCACCGACGATATGCGTATCGTGCGTGAAGAGATCTTCGGCCCGGTAATGTCAGTGTTGGTTTTCGATGACGAAAATGAAGTTATTCGCCGCGCCAATGACACCACATATGGACTTGCCGCCGGTGTCTTTAGCGAAAGCCTAAATCGTGCCCACCGCGTGATTCACCAACTGGAAGCCGGTATTTGCTGGATTAACACTTGGGGTGAGTCACCCTCCGAGATGCCGGTAGGCGGCTATAAAGAGTCGGGTATTGGTCGCGAGAACGGTATCGAGACGCTTAATCACTATACCCAAACTAAGTCCGTACAGATTGAAATGGGCCTGTTTGAGTCAGTGTTTTAAGGAGTTATTATGTCTCAACCACGCGAATTTGATTACATCATTATCGGCGCAGGCTCCGCGGGCAACGTGCTTGCTACTCGCCTGACCGAAGACAGCGGCGTCAGTGTGTTGCTACTGGAAGCGGGCGGCCCAGACTATCGCCTCGACTTCCGCACCCAAATGCCAGCGGCCCTGGCATTCCCACTGCAGGGCAAACGCTATAACTGGGCGTTCGAAACCGATCCCGAACCGCATATGGATGGCCGCCGCATGGAGTGTGGCCGAGGCAAAGGCCTGGGCGGCTCGTCGCTGATTAACGGCATGTGCTATATCCGCGGCAACGCCCTCGACTACGACAACTGGGCCAAACAGCCCGGTCTTGAAGATTGGGACTACCTCAGCTGCCTTCCCTACTTCAAAAAATGCGAAACCCGCGATACCGGCGCTAATAGCTACCACGGTGGTGAAGGCCCGGTCAGCGTGACCACGCCAAAAGCGGATAACAACCCGCTCTATCGCACCTTTATTGAAGCTGGTAAGCAGGCAGGCTACCCGGAAACCGAAGACGTAAACGGCTACCAGCAAGAGGGCTTTGGCCCCATGGACCGCTTTGTGACGCCGAAGGGCCGTCGTGCGTCCACTGCCCGTGGCTACCTAGACACTGCCAAAAAACGCCAAAATTTAACCATTGAAACTCACGCGGTTACTGACGTTATTGAGTTTGAAGGTAAACGCGCCGTTGGCGTTCGTTATGAACAGAAAGGCGAAAAGCAGCAGGTCTACGCACGCCGTGAAGTTCTTTTATGCGGGGGCGCTATCGCCTCGCCGCAGATTTTGCAGCGCTCAGGCATCGGCAATCCAGAACTGCTGAAAGAGCTTAATATCGAGACGGTTCACGCCCTGCCCGGCGTGGGTGAAAATCTCCAGGATCACCTGGAAATGTACATTCAATACGAGTGCAAAGAACCTATCTCGCTCTATCCGGCGCTGAAGTGGTATAACCAGCCTAAAATTGGCGCGGAATGGCTTTTCAATGGCACCGGCGTAGGCGCCAGCAACCAGTTCGAAGCCTGTGGATTCATCCGCAGCCGTGATGAAGAAGAATGGCCCAATCTTCAGTACCACTTTTTACCCATTGCCATCAGCTACAACGGCAAAAGCGCGGTGCAGGCTCACGGCTTCCAGGCCCACGTTGGCTCTATGCGCTCAGAAAGCCGTGGCCGCATTCGCTTAACGTCGAAAGATCCTCACGCGGCGCCGAGCATTTTGTTCAACTACATGGCTAAAGAAAACGACTGGCAAGAGTTTCGCGACGCCATTCGCCTCACCCGCCATATCATCGCCCAGCCAGCGTTTGAACCATATCGCGGTCGTGAAATAGCCCCTGGCGCTGACGTTCAGTCAGATGCTGAAATCGATGCATTCGTTAAGGAACACGCCGAAACGGCCTACCACCCCTGTGGCAGCTGCAAAATGGGTAGCGATGAACTCGCGGTGACCGATGGCCAGGGCCGCGTCCATGGCATTGAAGGTCTGCGCGTGGTCGATGCGTCACTTTTCCCGGTAATCCCTACTGGCAATCTAAACGCTCCGACCATTATGCTGGCGGAAAAAATCGCGGACCGTATAAAAGGTAGCGCACCGCTGCCTCGCGCCAGCGTTGACTACTATGTAGCAAACGGCGCACCCGCCCAACGCGTCTAAACATAAGCACACCTGAACATTTAGTCCGTTTATCACTCAAAACGTCATGGCTCATTGCCATGGCGTTTTTTTATAGTGTGTGTGGCTATAATGGCCTTAACCCTACCTAAATACTTGCACCAAACGGCACCCATCTGCCAATATTCAAACAGGCGTTCGACCCACTATTGTATTGCCTTTTTACTAACAACAGCAGGCTGAAATAAAAGGCCTGAAACAGAGAGAGAGTCTATGCTCACCCTACTCCTTATCGTGCTCGCCATCGCAGGTCTGCTCGTGGTAATGCGCCGTGAAGCTGGCGCTCCCGCGGCGCTGATCGTGCTTGCCGTGCTGGGCCTCGTTGGCCTGCTGTTTGACGCGAAAGTGATCGGCCTGCTGCTGCTTATTGCCGCTGCGGCGGTTGCCGCCGCTGGCCTCCCCGCGCTGCGTAGCCAATGGCTAACGCCGCGCCTATTTACCATGTTTAAAAAGGTGGCACCGAAAGTATCTGCGACAGAGCGCACGGCTTTAGAAGCAGGCAGCGTTTCGTGGGATGGCGAATTATTTTCAGGCAAGCCTCAGTGGGACAAACTGCTGGCTTTTAAAGACGACGGGCTGCGCGACGATGAGGAAGCCTTTCTAGCCAACCAGTGCGCCAAAGCGGCGGGGATGTGCAATGCCTGGGATATCGCCCATGAGCGCGCCGACCTGCCCCAGCAACTGTGGGACTACCTGAAAAAAGAAGGCTTCTTCGGCATGATTATTCCGAAGGAGTACGGCGGGCTTGGCTTCTCCGCGAAAGCCCAGTCGATGGTGCTGCAAAAACTCTCTGCCAATGAAACGCTGATGGTCACCGTGGGCGTTCCCAACTCACTCGGCCCCGGTGAACTGCTGCTTAAATACGGCACCCAAGAGCAAAAAGATCACTACCTGCCGCGCCTATCCGACGGCCGTGAAATCCCTTGCTTTGGCCTCACCGGCCCTCGCGCGGGCTCAGACGCCACGTCCCTGCCCGACACCGGCATCGTCTGCAAGCAGACCATCAATGGCGAAGAGGTGCTGGGTCTTCGTCTTAACTTCGAAAAGCGCTGGATCACCCTCGCCCCCATCGCCACCGTTGTGGGCCTTGCGTTTCGCTTGTTTGATCCAGAGAAACTGCTGGGTGACGAAGAAGATCGCGGCATAACCTTGGCCTTGATTCCCCGTGACACCGCTGGCATGGAAATAGGTCGTCGCCATCACCCTATCGGCAGCCCGTTTATGAACGGACCGATTGTGGGTAACGATGTCTTTGTACCGCTGGACACCATTATTGGTGGCCAGGACATGATCGGCCAAGGCTGGCGCATGCTGGTGGAATGCTTATCTATTGGCCGCTGTATCACGCTGCCGTCAGGCGCTACCGGCACTGCGCGCTATGCGCTGGGTTGGAGCGGCGGTTTCACCCGTGTTCGTCGTCAGTTCAACGTGCCGGTGGCGGAAATGGAAGGTGTGCAAGAGCCGCTCGCACGCATGGCAGCAATGGCCTACATTTCCCAGGCAACCGTGTACCAAACCGCGAACATGATTGATCACGGCGAAAAACCCGCGGTGCCTTCAGCGATTCTGAAAAGTCAGCTAACCGAGTTTCAGCGCGTGCTGCTTAGTGACGCCATGGATGTTCATGGCGGTAAGGCCGTGACGCTTGGCCCGCGCAACTATTTGGGCATCGGCTACAGCGCAAACCCGGTGGCGATCACCGTGGAAGGCGCCAACATTATGACCCGTAACCTGATGATCTTTGGTCAGGGCGCTATCCGCTGTCACCCGTATGTGCTGGATGAACTGGCCGCTAAAGACGCAAACGATATTCAGGCGTTTGATAAAGCCTTCTTCAGCCATGCAGGGCTGATTTTCGGCAACGCAGCCCGCGCCTTAACCCTCGGCTTTGGCCTGGGTAAAGCTAGCGTGCCTTTCGATGCTCCTGCCGCTATGTATGCCCAAGACGTGGCACGTCTCTCTGCGGGCTTCGGGCTATGTGCCGATGCCGCGATGGCAAGCTTAGGCTCAGCGCTTAAGAAGCGCGAGATGCTTTCTGCACGCCTGGGCGATGTGCTTTCGAATCTTTATCTCACGTCAATGGTGCTGAAGCAGTGGCAAGCCGGCAGTAAGGTAGAAGGCGAAGAAGCGCTATTGCACTATAGCTGCCGCTTTTTACTCCAGCGTGCCGAGCAAGCGCTTGTGGAGGTTTTCGATAATCTTCCCAATCGTATCCTGGGTAAAACGCTCAATGCCTTGGTCATGCCGGCCGGCCGTCGCTGGAATAAGCCCCATGACGATCTTGCCCGCGACATCGCCAAGCGCGTTTCCACCCACAGCGCTCTGCGCACAAAGCTGCTGGATAACACTTGGGACGTGGATGACGGTGAACAGCGCAACCCGCTAGCACGCTATAACGCCCTGCTGGTTGACTATGACCGCGCCGAGGTACTCTATCGCACGGTGAATAAAGCCTATTCAAAAGGTGAGATACCGCAAACGGCGCTTCACCCGGAAGCTCGTATTGAGGCCGGTTTGGAAAAAGGCCTCATCAGCGAGGACGATGCCATCTTCATGCGTACCTTTGAAGCGGAAGTGTTGGAAATGCTCACCGTCGATGACTTCGCCTACGATGCCTTTGCCAAGAACAAATCCACGCTAATTGATCATAACGGCCAATCCTCGCCAGCACCTCAGCAGGAAGAAGCCGGCATTAAATAACGCTTTTTGCTCTGCTCGCCTTCAACCGGCCCCTGATAATAAGGGGCCGTTTTTTTTGCGCCCACGTTATCTACCTACCGAGCAGTCTATAAGGCGATGCTAGCCTAATGCGTCCAAAAGAACATTGAATGTTCGAAAATGATCACCTATAGTTTCGTTAGTGAAAAAAACAATAAACCTCCTACTGTTCACACCATGACGGTAAGCGAGTTTTTTATGTTAACGGGGCCCGCCATGACACTGCGAAATCGAAACACTGAAAAGTTACCTACCGATATTTTTGACGCGCTCATTATCGGTGGCGGTATTAATGGCGCGGCCACGGCAGCGGCACTGGCAGGAAAAGGCGCAAAAGTTGCCTTGATTGACCGTGGCGACTTCGCCGGCAGCACCAGCATGCACTCCTCCAATTTAGTATGGGGAGGCATTAAATATATGGAAAGCAACGACTTTTCACTGGTTCGAAAGCTGTGTAAAAGCCGCAATCACTTGATTAAGAGCTATCCTTCCACGGTGCAAGAAATCCGCTTTCTAACGACTATTTCAAAAGGTTTTCGCCACTCACCGCGCTACCTATGGGCAGGCACCTGGCTTTATTGGCTAATGGGTAATGGCTTTACCAAATTGCCACGACTACTCTCATCGAAAAAGATCAAGCACGAAGAGCCCATCATCAACACGCAGAACTCGGTCGGTGGTTTTGAATACTCCGATGCTTATCTTCACGATAATGATGCACGGTTTGTGTTTAATTTTATGCGCCACGCGCTCAACTATGGCGCGGTTGCCGCAAACTACGTTGAGTCACTCGGTGCCGAGCGCGAGGGTGATTTATGGGTCACCAAGGCCCGCAACGTAATGGATGGCAGTACCTTTGACATTCGCGCCAAGGTACTGATTAACGCGGCAGGCCCCTGGGTAGATCAACATAATGAGCTAACACGTCAAAAAACGACGCACCACCATCTTTATTCCAAAGGTATTCACCTTATCGTCCCGCAGTTAACCGATTCCCAGCGCGTACTGGCGTTTTTTGCTGACGACGGGCGGCTATTTTTTGTCATTCCCATGGGTAATCGTACCTGCATCGGCACCACCGATACGCATATGGAGCACCCGGAGGTTGACGTCACCGCTGACGATATCGCCTTTGTGTTGGAAAATATCAACAAGCGTTTAACGTTAGATAAACCGCTTAGCCAAGACGACATTATCTCGACACGCTGCGGAGTGCGGCCGTTAGCGATTAAAGGCGATCAAGGCAGTGACCGTGATTTCTTGCAGCTTTCGCGCAAGCACGTGATCGATACCAATGACGACAGCGCCCATATCAGTATCTTTGGCGGCAAACTCACCGACTGTTTAAACGTTGGTGATGAAATTGCCGAGGAAATGACGCGCTTGGGCGTAACGCTATCCGCGCCTGATTTTAAATGGTATGGCGAGCCAGCAGACGCCGTGAAGCAGCAGTTTATGGATCAGGCCAAACGCATGAACTTAGATGCGATGACCGCAGCTACTTCATCAGAGCCTCTCTCGACGCGACTCTGGCGGCGCTACGCTGACCAAGCTGTTCAGATGCTAGCCAAAATCCAAGAGGACCCTGCTCAAGCTGACATCTTAATTGAAGGCACCGAATATATTCGCTGCGAGTTAGAGCACGCCCGCGACCACGAAATGATCACCCAGCTTGAAGATTTTCTACGTCGTCGCGCCAAAGTCTCGCTTGTCGTACCCCATGAGCAACTGCGCCAATCCAGTGGCTTAAAAGAGGCCTGCCGCGTGTTATTTGGCGACGATGCTGAAGAGCGCTTTAATAGCTATTTTGAACTGCACCGGGATACCTCACGGCCAGCGATATCCGCGGCTGACGCTTAAGCTTTTCGCCGCTACAAAAAAGCCCCCTTACGTAATAAGGGGGCTAGTTGTTGCTTACCGGTTAAAACCTCGCGCCCTACTCTTCGTCTTCAATGCGCAGCTGAGAATCTCCAGAGAGCACTTCATCCCAGGCCTCTTCCAGCGTGCAGCCTGAACGACTGTCTACGGTATCGATAACCTCAACCGCATGCTGTAGTGACTCACGATTGCCCTTTAACGCCACGACCAGCCTAGCGAGATCTTGCTTGCTGAAAGAGCTAGCGATGCTATCGGCTTGTTGGCTAAGTTCGATGCAGTTCATTAGTAATACCTCATGGTATGGTCATCCGCTGCCGGTCCGTTAATCGGTTACCAAGCAGCCATCTTATTGAGAAAGAAGGGTGACATTGCTACTCATGCTGGACCGGATAAGTGTCCAGTTCGGTAATTGCGAGATGGTCACAAGCGTTACAAGACCTTCGCCTTTAGCACTGGGTAATCATGAAGCGCTATGGTTCTGTAGCAGGGATCAGTTCAGTGGCTCGGGATAACGAAGCACTCGCCTGATCCGTGAATTCACTATGGGTCACGACAACAAAGCGAACAATGCGTCATTGGCCGCAGGCGCCGTTGTAACCCAACTACATCACCGCGAATTAAGCGCTGGCGATGTGAAGCGCAACATCATGCTGGGTGAGTAAACGCTGAATCGACTCTGGGGGCTTACGGTCGGTGAATAACGCGTCAAGCTGATCCAAATTACCTTGGCGCACCACCGGATTGCGGTGGAATTTCGAATAGTCTGCCGCCAAATAGATGCGCCGCGAGTTTGCGATAATAGCCTGAGCAACGCGGACTTCCTGATAATCAAACTCAAGCAGAGAGCCATCCTCATCGATACCGCTGATGCCGATAATGCCGTAGTCCACTTTAAACTGATTGATAAAGTCGATAGTGGCTTCGCCAATGATACCGCCATCGCGAGAACGCACCTGGCCACCGGCAATAATGACGGTAAAATCCTCTTTATGCTGCAAGATGGCGGCGACATTAAGATTATTAGTAATAATCTCCAACCCCTGATGCTCTAGCAACGCCTGAGCCACCATTTCATTACTGGTCCCGATATTAATAAACAGTGACGAGTGATTAGGAATATTCTGAGCTAAGCAGTGGGCAATGCGCTCTTTCTCTTCCAAGTGCAGCGTCTTGCGGGTGCTGTACGCAGTGTTGACCGTACTGGACTCGATCCCTACGCCACCATGGACTCGTCGAACCCGCCCTTCATCAGCCAGCGTGTTTAAATCGCGGCGGATGGTTTGCGGCGTCACCGAAAAGTGGGCGGTGAGTTGTTCAATGCTCATATAGCCTTGCTGCCGAACTAGCTCGACAATGGCATCCTGACGAAATTGTTGGTTCATAGGCCCGGCCTGTTCGATTTTTATTGGTATCAGAGCGTAGTAGGTTAGCAAAATTTTCGAAACCTAATAACAATCATCCACCATTCGCTCTATATCTATTAATAGGCCGAGCAGTGACAAGCTCTCCTAAAGCGGCCACACCAGCAAAATGAGCGGTATAGAAACGGCTAACACCACCACTGACAGTGGCAAGCCCAGCTTCCAATAATCACTAAACCGATACCCACCGGGCCCCATGACCAACGTGTTTGACTGATGCCCAATCGGCGTTAAAAACGCACAGGATGCACTGATCGCCACGACCATTAAAAATGGATCAAGTGAAACGTCGAAGCCATTGGCCAAACTGACTGCAATTGGCGCCATCAGCAGCGCCGCTGCCGCATTGTTAACCACATTAGAAAGTAACATGGAGAGAAGGAACAATCCGATCATGGTGACCACTACCGGCCAGTCGCTGCCAAAACGCAGCAGCGTATTGGCCACCAGGTCCGCGCCACCGCTAGTTTCTAATGCTTCGCCAACCGGAATCATTGCCGCTAGCAGTACGATCACAGGGCCGTCAATCGCCTGATACCCTTCACGTAACGGCAGCACGCCGATCAGCAGTGAAATCAGTGCCGCGGTACTCATGGCAACGGCTGCAGGCAATAAATCAAATATCATCGCCATGATCGCGAGAGCAAAAATGGCAATCGATATCACCAACTTGCGCGGCTGACCTAAATGCAGCTCACGTTTTGCAAGTGGCAGGCAGCCAAGTGAGGCTAAATTTTCTGAAATTTCATTTTCACTGCCCTGAAGCAATAAAACATCACCATTTTTAAAACGAATATCGCGCAAGCGCTGCTTCAAGCGCCCGCCGTCACGGGCAACGGCCACTAAGTGCAGCCCAAACTGATGATTTAAACGCAGCTGCCGCACGCTGCGATTAATCATCATTGAGTCATTGCGCACAACCGCTTCGATTAGCTGTAGGCCCTCGGTATCGACCGGTGCGGCCTCCTTCGCGGGCTGTTTCTTAGCAGGCTCAACGTCAGGGTGCTCGGATGTATCTGATTCTTCCTCAGCGTCCTCTTCCCGTTCGGCAATCGCGCTAAGCCCTACTTTGTCTTCCAGCATTTGAAGCTCATCAGGGCCTGCTTCTAATAGCAGAATGTCGCCCTCTTCCAAAGCACCGTGAAAATCATATCCTGCACGGCGCTCATCATCACGCACCACCGCCAGCACGGGGATCGTTTCGTCCAGCTCGTCGCGCAGCTGCTGCAACGTTAAGCCTTTGGCTTTTGATCCCTCTGCCACTTTTAACTCGACCAAATAGTTGGCGGTATCAAACATTTCATCCGTAGAGGCTTGCCCGCTGCGTTTTGGCGTCAGGCGCCAGCCGATTAACACAATAAAAGCCAGCCCCGCCAGCGCGACGGCAACACCCACGGGAGAAAAGCTAAACATACTAAACGCTTCGCCCGTCACTTCACGTCGATAGCTGGAAATAATGATATTGGGCGGCGTACCGATCAGCGTTGTCAGGCCACCGAGCAATGATCCAAATGCCAGCGGCATCAGCAGTAAAGAAGGCGAGGTGTTGTGCTCACGGGCCAGCCGCATCGCCACTGGAAGCAGCAGCGCCAAGGCACCCACATTATTCATAATACCCGACAGCAGTGTGACGGTGCCCACCAACACTAACAGCTGGAGAAGCAGGTTTTCACCGACTTTAAGCACTTGATTTGAAATAACATCGACCACACCAGAGCGCTCAAACCCTCGGCTGAGCACCAGCACCGCGGCAACGGTGATCACCGCCGGGTGGCCAAAACCAGCAAAGGCGCCTTCAGCGGGCACCAGGCCCAGCATCACAGACCCTAATAGTGCTGCCAGCGCGACTAAATCATAGCGAAAACGGCCCCATATAAAAGCAACCAGCGTTAGCCCAAGAACGATAAACACTAACGTACTTGGTGCCAAACCGATAACGTCTGCTGCCATGCTAATCACCTCCGTGTGCCGCCATTGAATAAGAACAAGGCGATTGCACCGCCCTATCGGTTTACTTGTCGAGCTGCCGCATAAGCTAACGGTGCCTATATACATTAGGCGATATTTATACAGCCGTATATGACCTGCAGATGGCGCGTAAAAATATAACTAACGCTCTGCCTACACAAGCATTCACTGCACTCTGGCGTTGAAATCGATAAGATAGCGGTCAAGGGTTATTCAGCACACTGGAGATCGTATGGATTTATGTCACCGCCTGCGCGAAGCTGCCCAGCCCCACTGGAATGCCTCGGTCAATCATCGTTTTGTGGACCAATTGCTTGAAGGCAAGATTGCGGATAACGTTTTTGCTCGCTATTTGGTTCAGGATTTTCACTTTTGCGATAGCTTTGTACGATTACTTGGCGCTGCGGTTTGTGTCGCCGACGATCCAGATGCCCGCCTAACGCATGCACGCCAGCTTTCGGTACTGGCGGGTAGCGAATATCGCTATTTTATCGATTCGTTTGCAGCATTAAACATTCCCGAAGCACAGTGGAAAAATCCGGAACTGGCCAAGCCAACCCACGCGTTTATTGCGCTAATGGAAAGCGCCTGCAATTCACAGGATTACGCCTTTATCCTGGTAGTACTGGTAGTCGCTGAATGGCTCTATCTCGAGTGGGCTCAGCGTGCTCAAGAACCGCTGCCTATACGCCCTGAACACCGCGACTGGATTGTGCTCCATAACGAGCCTGATTTTGTTCGCTGGGTTAATTTTTTATGTAACGAGCTAAACCGCGTAGGCGCCGAGCGCGATTTTGAAACGCTTAGCAAGCCGTTTATTGAAGCCAGCCAAATTGAGCAGCGTTTTTTTGATATGGCCTTTGAGGTATAACCCTAAACTGCCACTATTTAAGCGGTAGCTATTAATGCTTTAAAATAACCTAAGCCGTAAGTAACAAAAGCCGCTCACACACAGCGGCTTTTGTTACTAGCATGATGCTTTAGGGAAGCAATACGGTTGAACCCGTGGTTTTGCGGCTCTGTAGCGCATCCTGTGCGTTACCAGCCTCGGCCAGCGGATAGCGGTTAGCGATATCAATCGTAATTTTACCGCTCTCAAGCATGGCGAAGAAGTCATCGCACATTGCTTCCAAACGCTCCCGCGTGTCCGCATAGCCGTTAAGGCTTGGACGAGTGACAAACAGCGCACCCTTCTGATTCAAAATACCAATATTCACGCCGTCAACCGGGCCGGAAGAGTTGCCAAAACTAACCATTAGAGCGCGGGGCTTTAAACAATCTAACGATGTTTCCCACATATCTTTGCCCACAGAATCGTAGACCACGTCGCACATTTCACCGTTCGTCAGCTCACGTACACGCTCGACAACGTTCTCTTCGCTGTAATTAATCGTCGCCCAGGCACCGTTTGCCATCGCGAGATCCGCTTTTTCTTGCGAGCTGACCGTACCGATCAGTTTTACACCTAACGCTTTCGCCCATTGGCAGGCAATCGAACCAACTCCGCCGGCGGCCGCATGGAATAAAATAGTTTCGCCGCCTTTCAGCGCATAGGTTTGACGAAGCAGATACTGCACGGTCAGGCCCTTGAGCATACTGGCCGCCGCTGTCTCAAAATCAACCGAGTCGGGTAGTTTGATGACCTTTGCCGCTGGCAGTGTGTGCAGTTGAGCATAGGCGCCTAACGGGCCTTGCGCATAGGCGACGCGATCACCGACGCTTAAGTGTGTGACGCCTTCACCAACGGCGTCGACAACGCCCGCGCCTTCGGTACCTAGCCCCGAAGGCATAGACGGCGCTGGATAAAGGCCGGTACGAAAATAAATATCGATAAAGTTAAGGCCGATCGCTTTATTGGCAATGCGCACTTCACCTTGACCTGGATCAGCAGAGTTCACATTGACCAGTTCAAGCACGTCGGAGGCGCCGGTACGTGTAAATTGGATACGCTGAGACATTAGATCGTCCTTATTGATTGTTAAGTTTAGTCACTATTCAACCGGTTAATAACAGATAGCTGGTGAATAGCAGACGTACGGCTGATACTGCTATCGAAGCGTGTTGCGTCCTATAAATCAAGCTCGCATGCTAGCGCATTTGAATACATGCCTGCACCTGAGCACTGAAACACAGCAGTCATGCACCCATGCTAGACTTAACGCATATCTATCGTCGAAGGCTTAGGGATTTTTCATGACCCACCCTGCAATTCAACTGCCCACGCTGATTGCTCACCGGGGCTATTCAGCCGCTGCCCCTGAAAACACCTTGTCGGCAGTGCGCGCCGCTTATCAGGCCGGGATCAACTGGGTAGAGTTAGATGTGCAGCTACTCGGTGACGGCACGCCGGTGATTTGGCACGATGCTGACGTAGCGCGCTGCTCGAATAGCCGCGGAGCGCTTGCGTCGATGGACTGGGCCCATGCCCAAACCTTAGATGTGGGCAGCTGGTTTGGCGATGCCTTTTCGGGCGAAAAAATGGCCAGCTTAGAGGCGATGCTAGCGCTGCTTAACGAGCTGGGCATGAGCGTCAATATGGAGATTAAGGTCAACAAAGGCCGTGATCCCATCGCACTGGTGGAGCGCACACTACCGGTAATGCTCGATACTCTGCCCTCCGAGCGGCTGATTATCTCCTCCTTTGATAGCCGCGCGCTTGCCCACTGTCGTCAGTTTGCGAACAGCGACCGACTAGCACTGGGCGTGCTGCTCGGCAGCGTGCCTAAAATATGGCGCCCCCAGTGCGAGGCTATTGAGGCCTTCAGCGTGCACCCCGATTGGCCACGCTTAAAGCGTACCCAAGCCGAAGCCATACTGCATGATGGCTACCAGCTACTCTGTTACACCGCCAACGACCCAAGCGCCTTTCATAGCCGGTGGGCATGGGGCATTAGCAGCGTTATCACCGATGAGCCGGCCGCATTCAAACGCTTTTTAGATAGCCATTAACGTCGAGCGTCATTCATAACAGAGGCGCCAGACAAGCTGGTGCCTGGACGCACAGTGCGCTGTAACGCACAATGCAGCGCTATTTGACGACTTATGTTGGCGCGCTTCGCGGGAGGCCTCATGCAGGAAACATCAGACGAACCTTCATCCCAGCCCCCAGCGCGGCGGTATTCGCTATGGCACGACATGAGTGTCTCAAGCGTTACCGCGGGTTTTGTCGCCGTTACTATTGGCTATACCAGCTCAGCGGCGATTATTTTCCAAGCGGCTGCCGCTGCAGGCGCATCACCGGCACAAATCAGCTCTTGGCTATGGGCGCTAGGCCTTGGCATGGGGGCGACCTCACTGGGTCTATCATTACGCTATCGCATGCCGTTACTCACCGCATGGTCTACTCCCGGCGCGGCCTTCCTAGCGACGAGCTTACCTGGCATTCCCATGCAAGAGGCTATCGGTGCCTTTCTATTTTCGGCGCTGTTAATTACCGTGTGCGGCGTGACGGGCATGTTTGAACGCTTAATGCGCTATATACCCAGTGCGATTGCCTCGGCCATGCTAGCTGGCATACTACTTCGCTTTGGATTAGATCTTTTCGTGGTCATGGAACGCGAGTGGTTGATACCGCTGTTAATGCTCGCTGCCTGGGTAGCGGGACGACGTTTATGGCCATCACTGGCAGTACCTGGCGTCTTGATAACGGGCTTGGCTATCGCCGCCTTGCAAGGTCAAATCAACCTGCATGATGTCCCTCTCTCTCCGTCCATTCCCGTGTTTACGGCACCGGCATTTACTCTTTCTACGCTCATTGGCATTGGCATACCGCTGTTTGTCATCACCATGGCCACACAAAACTTGCCGGGTGTCGCGGTGCTGCGCGCGGCCGGCTACCACCCCAATAGCTCGCCACTGATTAGCTGGACAGGCGCCACTACGCTGCTATTAGCGCCGTTTGGTGCCTTTGCACTGAATATGGCGGCCATTAGCGCGGCGGTGTGCCTGGGCCCTGACGCGCATGAGAATCCACATAGGCGTTACACGGCGGGCGTGGCAGCGGGTGTTTTCTATATCATTTTAGGCATTTTCGGTGCCACCGTTACGGGGGTATTTAACGCAATGCCTTCGGCACTCGTGATGGCTTTAGCGGGCATTGCTCTGCTAGGCACCTTAGGCGGTGGCCTGGCTAATGCCTTTTATGACGCGAAGCAGCGTGATGCAGCCATTGTGACGTTCTTACTGACCGGTTCAGGCATTACTTTACTGGGAATTGGAGGCGCATTTTGGGGGCTGGTGGCGGGTCTAATGGTATTAACGATAACCACAAAAAAACCCAGCGCGGCGTGAAGCCTGCGCTGGGCTTTTAAAGCCAGTCACTATCGCGGTATGTCATTTAACTACATCGCTGACAGCTTCTCATCATCCAGCACGCCTGACATACGAACCATCGCCAAGGCTTCATCCAGGCTGCCCATTTCTTCAATCATTACCAGCTCATTTTCCAAGCTCACCGGCTTGCCCGCGGTCTCTGAGAGCAACTTCTCTAGTGAGGCTACGTCCATAGCGTCGTCTAAGTGGCGAACATCAACTGACGCGCTATTGCGGCCCGGCAGATAGATAGTGCCATTAGAGAAATCCACGGCGTAAGCAATCACCCCAGGTACGATAAAAAACAGCAGCCCTACGCTATTAGCGATAGCAATGACCGGGTCAATATCGCCACTTAGCTGGCCTTTTCGCTCAGGATGAAAAATCGTACCACAACCACTTAGTGCCACCACAGAAGCCCCAACGACGGCTCCCGTCAACCAGCGACGCACTACATGATGCATGAAGGTTCCCTCAAGTAATAAGAATAACGGTCGCCGGGTAGATATTGTGACTTGGCGTCTTATTGCCGATGACCGCACCGTAAACCAAAGCAGTTTAGCACAATCTATCAAAAGCATAGGGCGCTGGTGAGAAGTAGGATTTTGCCGCTTTAACGACTAGGCCGTACAATGTCGTCATCCAACGCTAACGGGGCTATAACGCCCTATCACTAAGCCCTGATTTTTCAGTACACGTACCTAAGGAATGCTCACGCCCATGCGCGCCAGCCAATTACTGATTGCCACGTTAAAAGAAACGCCGGCCGATGCCGAAGTCATTAGCCACCAGTTAATGTTACGCGCCGGGATGATTCGCCGCTTAACGTCTGGCCTGTATACGTGGCTGCCGCTTGGCCTTCGCACGCTGCGAAAAGTGGAAGCCATTGTGCGTGAAGAAATGAACAGCGCTGGCGCTCAAGAAGTACTGATGCCCGCCGTGCAACCTGCTGAGCTTTGGCAGGAATCAGGCCGTTGGGAGCAATATGGCCCTGAGCTGCTACGCATGAAAGATCGTCACGACCGTGACTATTGCGTGGGCCCTACCCACGAAGAAGTTATTACCGACCTGGTGCGCAAAGAAATCGCCAGCTATAAACAGCTACCGGTCAGCTTCTACCAAATTCAAACCAAATTTCGTGACGAAATTCGCCCACGCTTTGGTGTGATGCGCTCGCGTGAATTTATCATGAAAGATGCTTACTCTTTTCACCTTGATGAAGACTCGCTGAAACAGACCTATCAAGACATGTACGACGCCTACACGCGTATCTTCACACGCTTAGGGCTTAATTTCCGCCCTGTGATCGCGGATAACGGCTCCATAGGTGGTTCCGGCTCACACGAATTCCACGTCTTAGCCGACTCTGGCGAAGACGATATCGTGTTCTCTAACGCGTCAGATTACGCGGCCAACATAGAGAAAGCCGAGGCATTGCCCGCACCGCTTGGCAGCCAAGCCGCTCGTTCCGAGCCTAGCGAAGAGCTACGCTTAGTTGAGACGCCCGATGCCAAGACCATCGCAGCCTTAGTTGAGCAGTTTGATTTGCCCATTGAGAAAACGATTAAAACACTAATGGTGCAAGCAGCCGAAGGTGGGCTGATCGCGCTGCTGATACGCGGTGATCACACGTTAAACGAAGTTAAAGCCGAAAATCTTCCCCAGGTAGCCGCCCCGCTCACCATGGCCACAGAAGAAGAAATTCGCGCTCTTGTTGGTGCAGGCCCTGGCTCACTTGGCCCCGTAGGTCTTGAGATGCCGATCATTATTGATCGAAGCGTCGCCCTTATGAGCGACTTTGGCGCAGGCGCCAACGTCGATGGCAAACACTACTTCGGCATTAACTGGCAGCGCGATGTCGCCTTGCCCGACGTTGCCGACCTGCGCAACGTGGTCGAAGGCGATCCCTCCCCAGACGGCCAAGGCACGCTGTCTATTAAGCGCGGCATTGAAGTGGGCCATGTTTTCCAGCTGGGTCAAAAATACTCACAGGCTATGAACGCGAACGTACTGGGCGACAACGGCAAAACCAGCCATCCATGGATGGGTTGTTACGGCATCGGCGTAACGCGCGTAGTCGCGGCGGCCATTGAGCAAAATCACGACGAATCCGGCATTATCTGGCCCAACGCGATTGCACCGTTCCAAGTGGCGCTAGTGCCGATGAATGCACACAAATCTCAGCGTGTGCGCGAAGAGTCTGAACGGCTATACCAAGCACTGAGCGCTGCGGGATTAGATGTGTTGCTGGATGACCGCGATACTCGCCCAGGGGTTAAATTCGCCGACCTGGAACTGATGGGTGTGCCTCACCGCTTAGTGATTGGCGATCGTGGCTTAGACAACGGCGAACTGGAATATAAAGGCCGTCGAGACAGCGAAGCGACCATGGTTTCTGCGGATAAAATCATTGACTTTCTGCGCGAAAAAGCCAGCTAAGACATGAGTTAAAGCCACCGCGCAGCTAACGGCGCGGTGGTTCTTCAATCAAACCAGCGGCTAAAAATTGCCCCAGCAGCTCGGCGATATCTTTGCGGACTTGCTCAAGCGAGACCGGCATAAAAAAGGCTGCCAGCGTTTGGCTAAGCTCCTCTATAGTAAGCGCCTCATGCTGCAATAACCCCCATGCCGCCCGGCTCGTCAGATTCATTCTGTGAATGGCGCCACCCTCTTCGACAATCACAAATAGCTCATCGCCCAGCGGATATTCGTACGCGGCTTGGCAGGCGTGCCAGCAGCGCTGATCGTTTCGATCCAAGGCAGCAACGCCAGGTGTAGGCACGTCTTGTGACGCTAGCGCATCGTTTGACGGCCGTGCATTCATCACCTTTTCTAGCTCACGCCCCACGAAATCGGCCGCTTGAAAAGCATCGGCGTAACGCAATAGAAAACAAGGGACATGCTTCATCAAGGACCAAAACTTAGCTACTAATACTTGGTCAGAGAGCGTGTCAGCGAAATTCTGCTTTAACAGTTGCCACAGCCCCTCGCCGTGCTGAAGCGCTGTTAGCTGCGGGGAAGTAACACTATCATCACGATCAATCAGTATAATCGCGCCAACCGGGCACTTTTCACCATGACTGGCTAACAGCGTTTCATCCAGTGCGACATAGCCATAGCGATCATCGCTTGGCCCCTGATGATGATTAATAAAGTCCCGAAACTCTTCGTCTAGAGAAGCGGGAAGCGGCAAACGCAGCCTGGGAGCAACGCCAAGCGACAGACCCTCACCTTCAGGGGTTAATGCCACTACGTCATCGCCAAACACTCGATAACCGGCAGCCGCAAAAGCGGCTGTAAGCGTACTCTTACCCGCACGATGTGAGTCAGGAAAGATAACAAGCTGATCGTTTATTTGTGCAGAACCGCAGTGCAGGCCAATGTAATCAGGATGACAATGTAAAAATGCCCCGGCTAAATCGGCAATAACGCTGCATGCAGCGCTGACGGGCGTATCCAGCCACATACCTTTTGGCAGTGCTGGCGCCTGCTGCCAAAAGCCATCTTCTTGCTGCCAAACGCAAATCTCAGGGGCAGTCGGCTGAAGCGAACACTCAGTTAACGGCCACCCAGGCATCGCCGCCCGCAGAACCGGCAATAGCGGCTGTGCATTCATCAATCGAATATATGGGCCGATGCCGGGTAACGCATAGTCATGGGCAAGACCGTCTGCAGCGTTCATCACTCACCTCACCATAAATGCTTCAGTACACGACTAATACGCAGCTCGATCACACCGTCGCGTTCAAATCGTGAAAGCTCATCGAGGCGTGACCTGTAGGCCCGAGGCTCATAGCCACGGGATGAACCATGGCGACGATTGTCGTGCGAGTTGGCGTGGCGGTGTCGAGAATGGTTAGGTCGAGAATGACGCGGTCTTGAATGGCTGGGTCTGGAGTAACTTGCTCTTGAGTAGCTCGCTCTTGAGTAACTAGGCCGCGAACGATGGTCGTGGGCTTGCGCTTGATCCATTGAAAGCAGCGTAGGTGCCACGTAAAGAGCTGCCGCGCCCAAGCCTAAGCTGGCTAACACCTGACGGCGGGAACGACGCTGCTTTAATAAGGTAGGCTCTTCGATTTGGCTCATCTCTTTTCTCCGCAGTTATCGAACACTGTTTGATTTCTGCATTCACTTTAACCAACGCGTCGTCAGAGTGCCACTCAACCAAGCCTTTTCCCTATTGTTTGCTCATTGTTACAAATGTTGGCTTATCATTAAGCTAGGTAAAACCTATAACACCTTACGATCTTCGACTTTACTATGCTCGGTGCCGGGCGGTAGCGGATGCCCTTTAGCTAGCTCAGCACGCGTTGCTTCACGCACCTCAAGAATATTTACCCGATAGTTAAGCGTACGCCCTGCCAAAGGATGATTAGTATCGATAGTGACCCGATCATCCCTAACATCTAACACAGTCACAATTTGTGGGCCCGCCTCGCCTTCAGTTTGAAAATTGCCGCCGGGGACTAGTTCTGCGCCACCAAACGAGCCTCGGCTGACGTCTTGAATCAATGCCTCATTGCGAACACCGTAGGCATCAGCGGGCAACAGCTGGATACTTAACTGAGCGCCAACCACTTGGCCTATCAGCGCATTTTCTAGGCCAGGGACAATATTATCGTGGCCGTGAAGGTACTCAAGCGGCTTACCGCGCGCGCTGGAATCATCTAGTATTCGCTGACTGCCATCGCTGAGAATATCTCTAAGGACATAGTGCAAGGTCACAACCTGATGCGCCTTAATCGACATTGAAAACTCCTCTCCGGTAAGCTGTCGGCTTTGTGATGAATGACAGCCCCAGTTTATCACTTGGTCGTTGCCAACGTCTTTCCAGGAGTAGCGTTTAATGCCCAGCCTTTTCCCCCAGCGCAGTTGGCTTGCAGCGCTGGCTATTTATTGCCGTGCGTCCGTTATTACCATGCTTTTTTTGGGGTTTTCAGCAGGCCTGCCTTTTCTATTGGTGTTCTCAACGCTTTCAGCCTGGCTGCGCAGCGACGGCGTTGAAGTGGCGGCCATAGGCTTTTTTGCCTGGATCGGCATGCTCTATTCAATAAAATTTTTCTGGGCGCCCGTGGTTGATCGGCTGGCGCTTCCGCTACTCACTCGTGCGTTCGGCCAACGACGTGGCTGGATGCTTTTGGCACAAAGCTTAATTGCAGCAGGCTTAATTGGGCTGGCGGGTCTAAGCCCGGTTGGCAACCTGGGCTGGGTAGCCGTTTTTGCGCTGCTGGTCGCCTTTGGCTCCGCCACTCAAGATATTGCCATCGATGCCTATCGCATTGAGTCTGCCGAGGATGATGTCCAGGCAGCCATGGCATCCACTTATATTGTCGGCTATCGCGGGGGGCTACTTGCCGCCGGCGCTGGGGCGCTTTACATCGCCGCATCTTCTTCATGGAGCATGGCCTATCTGACCATGGCAGCGCTGATGAGCATTGGCGTACTCACGGTATTACTGCGCCCCGAGCCAAAGCGTGCATCGCTCTCTATTCAGTTAATTCATGAACCTAAAGTTCGGGCGTTTATTCGTTCAAGCCGCGGAAAACCCAAAGTCTTACGCCGCCTTGGCGCCTGGAGTATTGGCGCACTGGTATGCCCGTTTACTGACTTTTTTAGACGCTACGGGGTGAAAGCACTGTGGATTCTGGTCTTTATTGCAGTGTTTAGAATCAGCGATTTGGCCATGGCTTCGATGGCGAACCCGCTTTATATAGATTTAGGGTTTTCACTGGCGACCATTGCCAATGTTACCAACATATTTGGCATTGGAATGAGCATTGCCGGCGGGGTTTTAGGTGGACTGCTGGTCGCGCGCTATGGCATCGGCCCACTGCTTATTATCGGTGCAGGATTAGTAATGGTCACTAACTTGCTGTTTGCCGTACTTGCAATCGTAGGTAATCAGCTGCCCATGCTGGTGGTCACGATCATTGGCGATAACCTTGCCAACGGGCTAGCTAGCGCCGTGTTTATTGCCTTTCTCTCTAGCCTTACCTCGCGCGCTTACACCGCAACACAATACGCGCTGTTCTCGTCACTGATGACGCTACCCGGAAAATTCTTAAGTGGTTTTGGCGGGCTGGTGGTCACGGCGCAGGGTTATCCGAGCTTTTTTGTGATCGCGACCCTGCTGGGAATACCCGCTATCGTGCTAGCGATTTGGATCAGCCGAGATAAACAGCTGGTGCCCACACCTGAACCTTACGCTCATTAAACTCAATGGCGTCTAACCAGAAGACATTCATTAGCCTAATGCGCGCAAGTTATGCAAAACGCCTAGCGATGGGCTTCTAACCAGTCCAACGCCCCAGAGGTGGTACGCCACTGATCGCGCATCAAGGTGCGGTACTGCCATGCTTCCGCACGGGAACCGGGGTCGACCTGGCCATCCGCATGGGGCATAGAGGGGCGCGGGCTTTCAGAGCAAATAAGCTCTAAGGCATGGCGATTATGGCCAACCACATCGCTAAGCGCAGTCTCTGCCGCTTCAAGATGTTGTAACCGATAGAGGGCGAGGGTTTTACCCATTAACAGCCCCAGCACTAACGAGCCGTCATCATCATTCTCTTCGGCTAAGGCCAGCGCTTCTTCGTTGCGATCATCACGCAGCAGTTGATCAAGCACCAGCTCACGCAGCCCAAGGCTATCTTCTTGATCGATGAGTAGCAGCTCTTCTGCTAATTCGCGCGAGTGCTGGCGCGCCCCACGCTCCATGCCTACCACCAACGCTAACCCGGTGCGCAGCAACATCGCATTATTCGCATCATCCCAGCACAGGTTACCGTCACCCGCGGCACGGGCCTGCTCTAGCCAGCGTGAGAGGCGCAGTGCCAAGGGCTCTAGCAGGGTTGGGGCCATCCAGGGCAGGCTGCCAAATCGGCTGGTCAATGCCAGAGTGAGATCCTGCACCACTTGCGGCGCGTCCAGCCATTCCGGGTGAGCGCATACCGCCGTCATCCACTCAACCGCATTACCCCAGGGGTCATCGCGAAAGCCCAGCGCTACATCTTCATCCACCAGCACTTGAAACTGCTCATGCCAAGCGGCAAACAGCGTCGCCTCACGGGCACTTGAGTGGTAAAGCAATCGACCGCTTTCCGGGTCCGTTTGAATATCGATTTTGGGGGCGGTAGGCAGTGCGGCAAGCAGCGCCTGCAGCGCTACCAGCGGCGTAGCCAAATCTTCTTCAGCGCTCAGTAGCTGGTCAGCGAGCGTTGCGCCGGGGTTTTCCGCCAGCGCGGCTAAAAACTCCAGTTGATCTTCATCTAGCTCGCCTTGACGAACTAACCGTCGGTACCAGAAATTAGCCCGTTCCTTAGCTTCCTGCTCATGCCCCTCATGAAGCAGCAGCATGGCCTCAATGTAAGCCAGCGTGGGCGAATCAGGCAGCGCCTGCTGAGCTTTGACGAAAGCACCGCGAGCGCTGTCCAAATCGTCGTTATCAAGATGCATTAAGCACAAACGTTCAAGCGCCACGCCGCGTAAAAATAGCGGCCCGCGCTCCATCACTTCGTCGAGCAAATCGGCACGTTTGCGGGTAAAGCCGCGCTCTTGATAAATATCCAGCAGTATCTCGAAGGCAGGCTCAGCCTGCTCGGGTAGACGTGACCAATCGCTACCGTCAAAGAGCGATTCGAGGATTTGCATTGCGCGGCCGGTCTGGCCACTTTCCGCAGCGATAAGGCCAGCTTCTAATAGCGCCTGAGCGGGCGCCTGCTGGCTATCCAGCGCAGCCTTCAAGGTAGCGCCCTTCCATTCGCGCAGCGAGAGCATCCACATCATCTGCTCGGGAATGTCAGTAGGAAACTCAACCTGATAGCAGCACTGCTTAAATTTGCGACCGGAATCACACCAGCACGGCTCGTTGCGCCCAGGCGTGGCAAGCGGCTCGCTGCCAAAATCCAGCCGCTCTAACGGCGCCTGCGACCACAGCACCGGGGCCAGCGCCTGTGCCATAGCCACGTCGCCGTTAAAGGCGTCCGCGCCTTTGGCGCGCACCCAGGTCATGAAGTCCGGATAATGTTCTTGCTGCCTGATTGCCGAGAGTGCCCCGGAGGCAAATCCCAGCAGCTGATCGACCCATACCGCTAGCATTGCCGTCTCCACTGCGTTAAACGATGTCTATCAATCGTGTGTCTATAAATAACGATGTCTAAAATGAAAGCGACATAGTTTATCACGAAGGCCGTCATCGCCGCAGTGGCAATCGTTTTATCGTTAATGGGCCCTCGCTATAAGAGGTAACGTCCGCGCATGCATGTCCAGTCGAGCACCTAGTCGCACCAAATTCCAGTAGTGGCCGTTTAGCGCACGCGAAAGCAAAAGCGTCTCCGCGGGAGGTTGCAAGCGGTCCATGGCAGCCCACACTTTTGGGGTAAGCTCACGCAGGCGACGATGGACTCGCACATCGCTGAAATCCTGTTCGCCCGGCGCAAACAGTGGCGCAATGCACTCGGCCGACTCGCTGTACAGCGCCAAAGGCGCCCCCTGCCCTTGGCGTCCGCCCATTTTCATTAATGCCTCATCCATCCCCATGGGGTCATGTTTCAGCGTGGCATCCAGCAGCTGCATCATCGCCTTTATCTGCGCCTCAGGCACCGCGATGACCGCGCCTAAATCATAAATGACCAGCCGGCCCTGGGCATCCACAGCAAAGTTGCCCGCGTGAGGGTCGGCATGCAGCTCACCGAACGTAAACAACTCTTGGGTAATCCAATCCGCCAACGTTTGAGCAATGCCCTGGCGCGTTGCGTCATCCGCCTCCGACAATTCACGTAGCGGCGTGCCATCAACAAAACGCATTGCTAATACGTGCTGGCCGGAGAGCGCCGGGAGTGGCTCGGGAATCATCAGGCGCGGGTCATCCTTATAGCGCTCACCGTAGCGAGCCAGTGCTTCAGCCTCGGCGACGTAATCCAGCTCCTTGCGCAGGCTGTCGGCCAGCTCTTCAAATAGCGCATCCAAACGAGCCTGGGGGACTTTGAACCAGCGGCCTAGACGCATGATGCGCCGCACCTGAATCAAATCACTTTCAAGCACCTCGGCAAGGCCAGGATATTGCACCTTGAGTACGATCGTTTCACCCTCGTGAGTGGTTGCCCGATGCACCTGCCCCATCGAAGCACTGGCGAAGGGCCGCTCTTCAATCTCGCTGAAGTAATGATCAATATCGCCATACTGGAGCACCAGCGCTTCACGGATGCGCGGCCAGGGCATTGGCTCGGCTTGGCGCTGCAGGCGGGCAAGCTCCTCAGCTAGGTCTGGGGGCAGCAGATCATCCCATTGAGACATGACCTGGGCGAGCTTCATGGCCGGGCCCTTTAACTCTGATAACCCCTCAAACAGCGCCTCGCCAAGGGCACGCCAATCCGCCTGCCCACCTAAGCGCGTTTTAAGCAGCGCACCGCCGGTACGTGCGCCCAAGCCCATTAAACGCCTTGTTCTGCCACGCTCACGCATTCATTGCCCTCCCTTGACACTTAATGACCTTTCCCCCAAAACTAACATCATGAACTCGATGAGATTTCCATCTAATATTGGTTAACGAAGAGCTCAAAATTCACACGTTATAGGGCTCATTCGAGGTAAGAAAAATTGATTCTATACATTGCCGAAAAGCCGAGTGTCGGGCGCGCAGTTGCAGACGTGCTGCCCAGACCACACCAAAAGGGTGATGGGTTTATCAGGGTTGCTAATGGCGATGTCGTCACCTGGTGTATTGGTCATTTATTGGAGCAAGCTGAGCCAGATGCTTATGATCCTGAGTACAAAAAATGGAAAAAAGAACACCTACCCATCATCCCAATCAAGTGGAAACATCACGTAAAAAGCCAAACCCGCTCGCAGTTTAATACTGTCAAAAAACTGATTAAAGAAGCCGATCAACTGGTCAATATGGGTGACCCTGACCGAGTCGGTCAAATCTTGGTCGATGAAGTGATCAATTATTCAGGTGTTAATAAAGCTAAACGCGAAGCTACCTTGCGCTGTCTCGTTAACGATATGAACCCTGCCGCTATCAACAAAGCGATGAATGATCTTCGCCAGAATACTGATTTCATACCGTTAGCAACATCAGCTCTGGCAAGGGCAAGGGCCGATTGGCTCTATGGCATCAATATGACACGCCTCTGCACTCTTCTTGGTCAAAGTGCAGGCTATAACGGCGTTTTGTCAGTTGGCCGGGTGCAGACCCCCGTGTTGGGCTTGGTTGTTCACCGAGACCAAGAAATCGAAAACTTTATAACTAAGCCATTTTATGAAGTCTTTATAACGCTTCAGACAGTGGCTGGTGAGTCTTTTACAGCAAAATGGAAGCCTAGCACTGCCTGTGAGCCTTATATGGACGAAGAAGGCCGCGTGCTTTCAAGAAAGCTTGCTGCAGTCGTTCTGCAAAAGGTGATCGGACATCCAGGCAAAGTCATCGCAGCTAAACGTGACAAGAAAAAACAGCCCGCCCCCCTGCCCTACAGCCTGTCTTCACTGCAAATTGATGCATCAAAACGGTTCAACTTAAGTGCTCAGAAGACTCTGGACGTATGCCAACAGTTATATGAACGCCATAAGCTGATTACCTACCCACGTTCAGACTGTCGGTATCTGCCTAAAGGCCACTATGGCGAGCGCCACACGGTGGCTCAGTCGATTGCCAAAACATCGCCGACGCTTTCTGATAGCGTACAAAAGGCTGACCTCGATCTTAAGAGCAAGGCGTGGAACGATGCCAAGGTAGGTGCTCACCACGCGATTATACCGACATCCAGAGCAGTGCCAGATGATCGTCTATCTCAGGATGAGAAGAATATCTACGGGCTAGTTGCCCGCCAGTACCTGATGCAGTTTTACCCAGCATTTGAGTATGCGGAACACCAAATAGACAGCGAGGTGGAAGGCGGCTTGTTCATTGCCAAGCACAAATCAGTCATTTCTAACGGCTGGAAGGCCCTGCTACCACCTCAAAAGACGTCGAAACAAGACGCAGAGCTTTCATCAATGGCTCTTCCCAACGTGAAGTCGGGAGACCCTGTTACCTGCATCGACGGCAAAATGGACGAGAAACAAACCAGCCCTCCGAAACGCTTCACAGACGCGACCTTACTCTCAGCCATGACGGGAATAGCGAGATATGTATCAGACCCTGAAATCAAAAAAGTACTCAGGGATACAGACGGACTCGGCACAGAAGCCACCCGTGCTGGAATTATCGAACTTTTGTTTAAACGGCAGTTTCTGACGAAGAAAGGTAAGGAAATTCACTCGACAGAAGCAGGCAAGCATCTTGTGAACAGCCTGCCTAAACGGATGGTCGTTCCTGATATGACGGCACACTGGGAATCTCAGCTTGAAGCCATCAGCGAAAAACGGATGCGTTACGGTCAGTTTATGCAGCCCCTCACTGATGGCCTGAAAGCGCTAATTGCTGAAGTAGAACGCGGTGACTTTTCTACGCTACGTGGCATGGGTAAGAAAGCGGTGCGCAAAAGAAGAGCCGTGAGAAAAAAGTAACGCCCACCCAACCATACTTTCTGTCGGCGCAACGTTGATCTTAATGGCGTCATCTGTGCTTTGTGAGAATTACCGTAAAACCATCACACGGCTATGACCGGCCGCACGCTCTACAGCCTAAACTCAAGCAATAAGAGCCACACCACCCATACTGTGCCACTTACCGAGTCATGAGTGTCGCTAATACTGTAATGAAATTAATTCGTTTTTGCTCAATCAATGACTCAGCGTAAAATGCCTACAGCCTTTAACTATAGACAATTTTAAGACTGCTGAGCAATAAACGCAGGCCATTAGGATACCCAATCACCATGAGCAACGAATTTACATTTTCTCTTAAAAGTATTCGTTTAGATGAAAACTATCATCCTTCCGAAAATACGCGGCTCACTACTAACTTTGCCAACTTGGCTAGAGGCAAGAATCGCCAAGAAAACTTGCGTAATACTTTAAACATGATTAACAATCGGTTCAATGCACTGGCACATTGGGACAATCTTAAAGGCGATCGCTATACTGTCGAACTTGAAATCATCTCCGTTGAGATGAATATTGGTATTGAAAGCACTAGCAATTCGCTCCCTTTGATTGAAGTATTGAAAACCAATATTATTGATCGAAAAACGAATGAACGCATTGAGGGTATTGTAGGAAATAATTTTTCCTCTTACGTGCGAGACTATGACTTTAGTGTACTGCTACTGGGGCACAATAAAGATCAGCCCACCTTTAGCACGCCAGATGATTTCGGCGGCCTGCATGGAAAGCTATTTCAGTGCTTCGTAAACTCAAATACATACAAAGATCACTTTAGCAAACCGCCTGTTATATGCCTAAGTGTTTCAGGTAGTAAAACCTATCAACGGACTGAAAACCAGCACCCGGTACTAGGTATGGAATACCAGCAAGACGAGTATTCTTTAACTGATGAATATTTCAAAAAAATGGGATTAAAGGTTCGCTACTTTATGCCCCCGAATAGTGTTGCGCCTTTGGCTTTTTATTTTACCGGCGATTTGCTTGGTGATTACACTAATCTTGAGCTTATCAGCACCATCAGCACGATGGACACCTTCCAAAAGATTTACCGGCCAGAGATTTACAATGCTAATTCTGCGGCAGGAAAATCCTATCAACCAAGTTTGAAGCACCAAGATTACTCATTAACTCGAATTATTTATGATCGAGAAGAACGCAGCGGACTGGCTATTGAACAGGGAAAATTTGTTGAAGAAAATTTTATCAAACCATACCAAGCGATTCTTGAGCAGTGGTCCACTAATTACGCTCTGTGATTAATCGAAAAATACAAGGTTATCTATTATGAAAAAATTGCTACCCACTTCAACTGCTGGCAGCTTACCTAAACCGTCTTGGCTTGCACAACCTGAGACACTCTGGTCACCCTGGAAATTGCAGGATGAAGAATTAATTGAGGGCAAACATGATGCTTTACGTTTGTCATTGCACGAACAACAACAGGCAGGTATCGATATTGTTAGTGATGGCGAGCAAACGCGCCAACACTTTGTCACCACATTTATAGAGCATCTCAGCGGCGTTGATTTTGAGAAGCGTAAGACCGTCAGAATTCGTGATCGCTATGATGCGAGCGTACCAACAGTCGTAGGCCCTGTGACTCGCCTAAAGCCAGTTTTTGTTGATGACGCCACGTTTTTACGTCAGCAAACAAAGCAACCTATAAAATGGGCGCTACCAGGCCCCATGACGATGATCGACACGCTTTATGATGATCATTATAAAAACCGCGAAAAGCTAGCTTGGGAATTTGCCAAAATCCTTAACCAAGAAGCCAAAGAATTAGAAGCGGCAGGTGTTGATATTATTCAATTTGATGAGCCTGCGTTTAATGTATTCTTTGATGACGTTAATGATTGGGGAATTGCTACGTTAGAAAGAGCAATTGAAGGCCTTAAATGCGAAACGGCTGTACATATTTGCTACGGCTATGGCATCAAAGCCAATACAGATTGGAAAAAAACATTGGGTTCAGAGTGGCGACAATATGAAGAAGCTTTTCCCAAGCTGCAAAAATCTAATATCGATATTATCTCATTAGAATGCCACAACTCTCATGTTCCAATGGAGCTACTCGAGCTCATCCGAGGTAAAAAAGTGATGGTAGGCGCGATTGACGTGGCCACCGATACCATTGAGACACCAGAGGAAGTAGCCAAGACCCTACGAAAAGCACTTCAGTTTGTAGATGCCGATAAGCTCTACCCTTGTACCAACTGTGGAATGGCCCCATTACCTCGTCGAGTAGCAAGCGGCAAGCTAAAGGCCTTGAGTGCGGGTGCAGAAATTGTCCGGAGAGAACTCTCGAATTAGTACTGATATACAGCTTGAAGCGCTTGAGTTTTTAGGGGGCTGGGCTGAAAATCACCGTGACATTTTGAATTAGTTTTCGGCGCTGATGCGCTCGTCATAGGTGATGCGAGCTTGTTCAATAGTATCCAAGCTTTGCTCAGCCCACACCCATACACCACAAAACGCCGCCCCAAGTCCGAGGCCAAGATCTGTTAAATGATATTCCCCCTTGGGCGGCACAGCTGGATACACCGTTCTAATCACTAAACCCTCGCGCTCCATCTCCCGCAGCGTTTTCGTTAACATCTTCTGGCTGATGCCGCTGACCGTTTTGGCAAGTTGCGTGAAGCGCATAACGTCATGTTCAGCCAGTACGTCGAGGATGATCATCGTCCACTTGTCGGCCACCCTGCCAATCACTTCGTTGACCAGCGCTTCGATGCGCGGATCGGAGGCAATTCCCCCGAAAAATAATCGCAGAGATAAGTGGAATTTTTAACCTGAATCAACAGGAGATTCCACATGCGCAAATCGCGTTTCACTGACAGCCAGATCATGGCGATTCTTAAGCAGGCCGAGTCCGGTGTGCCGGCTCCGGAGCTTTGCCGGGAACACGGCATGAGCAGCGCCAGCTTCTATAAATGGCGCGCCAAATACGGCGGCATGGACACCTCCATGATGAAACGCCTTAAAGAACTGGAAGACGAAAATCGTCGTCTCAAGAAGATGTACGCCGAGGAGCGACTCAAATCCGAGTTACGCCAAGAGGCCCTTGAGGGAAAGTGGTAAAGCCATCTCATCGACGAGAGATAGCGAAGAAGGCCGTTGAAGCAGGCCGATGCAGTACTCGGCTCCACCTTAGGGTCTTTAGCATCAGCGAGACCTGTTATCGCTACCAGGCCACGCTGAGGCCATTGTCGACTGGCTGGTGCATTTGGCCCACAACCAGCGTAACTGGGGGGTTGGGCTGTGTTATCTATATTTACGTAATGTGAAGGGTTTTGGCTGGAACCATAAGCGCGTCTATCGGATTTACAGGGAGCTGGAACTGAACCTGTGGATCAAGCCGAAGAAGCGCCTTGTTCGGGAAAAGCCGGAACCGCTCGCCGTGCCACAAGCACTGAATGATTGCTGGTCCATGGATTTCATGCATGACCAGCTGTGCGATGGTAGAACGTACCGCCGGTTCAACGTGATCGATGATCACAACCGGGAAGGCCTGATCATTGGTGCGGATTTCTCCCTGCCGGTAGAGCGCGTGATTCTGTCCTTAACCCAATTGATCGAGTGGCGAGGGAAGCCCAACGCCATTCGCTGTGACAACGGGCCAGAGTACATCAGCAAGAGCTGATCAATTGGGCGAAGCATGAACACATTGAATGAAGGTACATCCAGCCCGGTAACCCGCAGCAAAACGCTTACATTGCACGCTACAACCGAACGGTTCGTTCGGTGACGTCCAGGCATTTGCAATGCGTTGGCTCTGGACGTATAACCATGAACGACCCAACATGGCGTTGGGCGGAATAACACCGAAACAAAAGATGGCCATGGCCGCTTAACGGATTCTACTTATCGCCCCGGTTATAAATGGGGGGGTTGCCTACTGGGCGAGTGCTTCGGCGAATTTTCGGTGTCACCGGCAAAATAATCTGCTCAGGTGGGGCCTCGGGATGACTGATATGGTTAAGCAGCAGTTCGGTTGCCTTGACAATCATTTGTTCGACCGGCTGTTGCAAGGTCGTGAGAGAATGACTGGGCCATGCTGACATTGCCATGTCGTCAAAGCCTATGACTGAAACTCCTTCAGGTACCGATAAATGCAGCTCATCGCGTAATGTCTCCATACCGGCAATAGCCATTAAGTCATTCGCAGCGAACAGTGCATCCGGCATTGTTTCAGGTCTTCGAGTTGAAAATAAACGGCGCGTCGCATCGCAGGCCTCATCGTATCGATAATACCCTACATCATAAGCAAAGCAGGTTTGGCCTTCTGTGGCCAAGCCTGCTTTGAAGCCCTCTTCACGTTGACGATTGGTTGTCGATTCGGGTATTCCCGCTAAATAAGCAATTCGTTGGCATCCTTGTGAAGCAAGATAACGACCTGCCCAATAACCGCCTTGATAATTATCGCTCCCAACTTGACTAATACCAGAATACTCGACGGTACGATTTATAATGACGACGGGAATCCCAAAGTCCGCGACTTCTTTCGCCTGATGTTGGTTTAGCGTAATGGCCAGCATCAGCACCCCTTCAACTTGGCTGCGAATCAGGTCGTCCACCACCATGTCAAAGTCGCCATTTTTTGGTGCAAAAAACAGCAACAGGTGATAACCCTGTTCCTGTAAAAAGCGGGAGGCTTTCTCTAGTAAATATGCATAAAACGGATTCTGAAGACTATAAGTGACTACGGCGATCGTCCGACTTGAGCGAGTAATCAAAGAACGCGCGATCGTATTGGGTCGATACCCCAGCTGTCGCGCGGCATCCATCACTTTTTTACGCGTCTTTTCTGAAACACTAGATGCCTGCGAGAAACTGCGGCTCACAGCGGATTGCGACACCCCGGCTAGGTGAGCGACATCGCGTGAAGTGATGGATTTTCTTTTCATTGATTCAACTTATTCAGGCGAGAGAAGTAACGGATTTAAGCCAACCTAGCAAAACGAGAAGGCCCGGTCGCCCAGGCCTTCCGTTAGTGTCAGCTTTTGGGAGCTATTTTAGAAACGAACCTTATCAGCACCTTTAAGCTCTAGCATTTCCCGTGCTTCATCAGGGGTCGCAATTTCAAACGAGAGCGCCTCCAGAATCTCGCGCACTCGCTTAACTTGCTTAGCGTTAGTTTCTGCTAATTTACCAGGTTCCAGCCATAGCGAATCTTCTAGCCCTACCCGTACATGCCCGCCGATAGCAGCCGATTGCGCCGCGATTCGCATTTGGCTACTGCCAGCGCCTAAAACCGACCATTCGTAATGTTCTCCAAAAAGCCGATCCGCAGTACGTCGCATATGCATTACGTCCTCGGGGTGTGGGCCAATACCACCCAGTATCCCAAATACGCTTTGTACAAAGACCTTGCCCCCAACCACGCCTCTATCCAGTAAATTGCGGAGGTTATACAGGTGGCCAATATCGTAACATTCGTACTCAAATCGCGTGCCATTTTCGGTGCCTAGCGTGATGGCCTTTTCAATATCTGCAAAGGTATTTTTAAAGACTAAATCTCGGCTATTCTCTAGATGGTCACGCTCCCATTGATGCTCAAATGACGAGTAGCGATTAAGCATAGGAAACAAGCCAAAGTTCATAGACCCCATATTCATAGAGGCCAATTCGGGCTGAAACTCCATGGCAGGCCGCATACGTTCTTCGACCGTCATGTGTGGGCTTCCTCCCGTGGTCAAGTTAATCACCGCGTTGGTTGATGACTTGATCTTAGGTAAAAACTGTTCGAATACCGCCGGATCTTGAGTAGGCTTGCCATTATTCGGGTCGCGAGCATGCAGATGCAGAATAGCTGCCCCCGCCTCGGCCGCCGCAATACTTGCTTCGGCAATTTCATCCGGCGTTACCGGTAAATGTGGTGACATTGATGGTGTGTGAATTGCACCAGTGACTGCGCAGGAAATGATTACTTTACGCTTGTTAGCCATTGTTAGGTCTCCTTGTTTTGGTTTAACTACTATCTTTTTCAGCCATTAAGCGTTGATGCGCTATTAGTGACATCAGCCGACGATCTCGCCATTCATGACGAGCCGCTAGTTCAGCACGGGGCAATAAAGCGCGTCGCTCTTCACCCACTATTTTTAGAGTGGATGCATCCCATGGGTTTTCTTGCCCGCGCTGCTGGTCTACTTGGTGATATAGAGGCCCATAACGACTGGCATAATCCTCGATTCCAGCCGGAGCGTTGAGATCGATGGTTTCAAACGGCCCCATAAATGACCAGCGCAGCCCCAGCCCGTGTTTTACAGTTTTATCGAGATCTTCCGCAGATACATACCCATCGCGAAACAATCGTAGTGCCTCATTAAGTAATGCACCTTGTAACCGATTGAGCACAAAACCTTCGATTTCTTTACGTACTAAAATAGGCACTTGCTGTGCCGCTTCCATTAGCTGCAATGTCGTGGTCGTTACGTCCTCAGATGTCTGTGGGGTTGGTACAATTTCAACAAGGGGAATTAAGTAAGGTGGATTGACGGGATGTGCAACTAAACAACGCTCTGGATGTTGCAAGCGCTCACTAAATTGCGAAGCTGCAATGCCGGATGTAGAGCTGGCCAAAACAGTACCGGTAGCCACCACTGCTTCGAGCTCACGATAAATAGTTTTTTTACCCTCCACATTCTCTGGGCCACACTCTTGCACATACTCAACGCCCTGCATGGCGCTGGTTAAGTCTGCATCAAACCGAATGCGCGTCATTATTTGGTCAACATCAGCCACTAACTCGGCCTGCTGCAAATCATTTAATGATTGCCGGATAGCATCGCCTGCATTTACCAGCGCGTTGGCATTAACGTCATAAACACTCACTAAAAATCCAGCCCGAGCAAAGACAATTGCCCAAGCACGACCAATTAACCCAGCCCCAACTATGCCAATTTTCATTTGAGACACTGCGCCAGCATTCACCCGTTGTGTATCTGGTTGCATGACTATCGAACCTCTGATTTATAGCGTTTCGACATTGGCGCACACGCTTAACGCCTGCCCGGAAATATTCGAGCCACCTGGGGCGGATAAAAATAGAGCCATCGCCGCTATGTCCGTAGGCTCCACCATTTTTCGCATGGAAATCTTGGCTAGGTTTTCTTGCTCCATTGCTTCATAGGTGATGCCACGCTTAGCCGCTCGATCTTCAATGACTTTCTCTATCCGTGGGCCACGTACAATGCCGGGTAAAATAGCGTTTACCCGTACGCCATCTGGACCTAACTCGCAGGCAAGGCTTTTGGTTAAGCCGACAACAGCCCACTTGCTTGCCGCGTAGGGCGTTCGATAGGCAAACCCCAAACGACCTGCCACTGAGGCCAGATTAATCATTAGGCCCTGGCTTTCGCGAAGCAATACCGCTGAATGGTGAGCGATACGATATTGTCCGTTCAGGTTGATATCGATAGTGTGCGTCCACTCCTCTTCGCTAATTTCCTCAACGCTGGCGGTTGGTCCGGCTATCCCGGCGTTGTTGACGACGACATCGAGCCCTCCCAACTGCTTCACGTCTTCAAAAAGTCGATCAATATCCTTCGCGTTACTTACATCTCCTAACGTATAGGTAATCCCCTTAGGTAATGACATGAGTGCCGCTTCGTCTACATCGCAAACATGCACCAAAGCGCCAGCTTCTTTAAAAGCCTGGGCAATCGCTAAACCAATCCCGTTAGCGCCTGCCGTAACGAGCACCTTTAGCCCCTGACGCGGAATGAGACTTTCGATAACTGACATGATTGTTTTCCTTGTTAGTTGAAGTAGTAATGGGGTATCAAAGTGACGGTAACCACGTTGATAGTGCAGGTATCAAACTAATAATCAGCACATTGACGAGTACAATGGCTACGAATGGCAGGATCGCCCACGTCAATCTAGCGACACCGATTTTGGAGATTTGCGAGGCAACGAAGAGATTCAGCCCGACAGGCGGTGTGAACATACCCATTGCCAGGTTTACCACCATGATGATGCCGAAATGAACAGGGTCGAAGCCGAAGCTAATCGCAATAGGTAACAGTATCGGCACAAAAATAAGAATTGCCGCCGCGGCCTCGATAAACATGCCGACAAACAGTAGCAACACATTGGCCATAATAATAAAAGCTAAAGGGCTCTCAATGGTTGTTAGTACAAAATCTGACACCATAGTGGGTACACGTAAGCTCTGAAGAATACGTCCGTACAACCCTGCAGCGGCGATAATGCTCAACACAATTGCAGAGGTAACGGCCGAGTCTTGTAAAATACGTACCAAATCTCTCAGTTTTATTTCGCGGTAAACCATGAAACCCACAATAAATGAATAGGCAACTGCGATAACGGCCGCTTCAGTTGGCGTTGTGATACCCCCATAAATACCTCCCAAAATTATCACGGGCATCAGAATCGCTAATAATGCTTTTCGGGCGGCCTGTAGCATTTCCTTAACAGTACTTTTTTGGTTGCCGCCAATACCGTTTTTACGCGCAAACACATAGGCAAAAACTAACAATGAAATGGCAACCAGGATGCCTGGCAGTATGCCCGCAATAAACATATCGCCTACCGACACATTCGCGGCAATAGCGTACAGAATTAGCGGAATGCTGGGTGGGATAATGACGCCCAATGCACCAGAGGCGGCTTGGTTGGAGGCTGCGTAACTTCCGGGATAGCCTTTTGCAATCATCGCAGGAATTAATATAGAGCCAATCGCCGCAGTGGTTGCCGCTCCTGAGCCAGAAATAGCCGCAAAGAACAACGACGTGACAATGGCGACCATTGCCAACCCCCCTGTCATACCGCCTACTAGCGTGTTGGAAAAATTAACCAATCGCTCGGAAATGCCGCCATGCTGCATGAGAAACCCCGCCAGAATAAAAAACGGAATCGCCATTAAAGGAAACGAGTTTACGGAGCCAATCAGTTGCTGAGTAACGATTAGCATGGGCATTAAATCGCCATGCCAAACGGTGATGGCCGATGCTAACCCCAGTGAAAAGGCAATGGGTACGCCAACAAGAAACAAGCCGAGTAAGAGGAGGAACAACAGAAGCGCCATAATTAGCTGACCTCCGGCGGTTGATGCTCCGCCTGTTTGAGATGCTCTTTGCCTAAGATTTCATCTATGAGCAGAGCAACACTGTTAACCAGAATCACGATTCCCCCTAAAGGCACCGCCATGTAGGGCCACATCATCGATACGCGTGTACTTGGGGCCGTCTGATTAGAGACACGCCCCACAAGATCAAATCCATACTTCACAATGATCAGTGCAAATAGCGCCGAACAAAGCACAACGGCCACTCTCAATACGTAAGCAAAACGCACGTTTGCATATTCCAGAAGGATATCAACCGAAATCAAAGTGCCTTTGCGGTAGGCGTATCCGGCACCAATAAAGGTTAACCAAATCATTGCAAAGCGAGCTATTTCATCAGAGAAAAATAACGGTTTACCCACTACAAACCGAGCAAACACTTGCCAAAAAATCAGTACGGTCATCGTCAGTAATAAAAATGCTAAGCCCCACCCCACCACGCGATTAAATTGATCGATGGCTTTATTGACCTGTATTAGCAAAGACTTCATAGCAGCCCCACCATTGATGAAAGTGCGGGGGAGATCCCCCGCGTGTTGTCAGAGGATCAGTATTCGAAATTCAGAGCCGCTTCAACGAGGTCTTCACCTACGGTCGGTGACCATTGTTCAATCACCGGACGTACAGCATCGCGGAAAGGTGCAAGATCAGGCTCGGTGACCGTCATTCCAAGTTCTTCAAGCTGAACTTTATAGCGCTGTTCAAGTTCCTGACTTGCTTCACGCTGAAAAGGCAAAGCAATTTGCGCGGCCTCAAGAATGATTGTTTGATCTTCTTCGCTAAACGAATTGAATAAGTCTAACCCCATCATCAGTGGTGCAGGTGAGTAGACGTGCTGCGTTAGATTTAGGTAGTCCTGTACTTCGTAAAAGTTGACATCATAAATAGTCGCCAGAGGGTTCTCTTGGCTATCCATGACCCCCTGCTGAAGTGCGGTGTAGACCTCTGTCCATGCCATTGGTGTCGCGTTAGCGCCTAATGCCTCCCAGGTATCTACCTGTACCCGGCTCTCTTGGGTACGGTGATTAATTCCATCAAGGTCTTCAGGCGTGTTAAGGGCACGCACGGAGTTTGTGTTATGGCGAAAGCCATTTTCCATCCAGGCTAAGAACTTAACGTTCATTTGTTCTTCAGCGAGTGTCGCCAGCTCTTCACCGTATTCACTATCCAAAAACGCATAAGCATGGGCGTTATTTTCAAAAATATACGGCAGATCAAACAACAGGAATTGGTCAACAAAGCCACCCATCGGGCCTGTTGAAGTAATACCCGCATCAATAATGCCGAAGCCCATTCCCTCAACCACTTCCCGTTCAGCACCCAGCGCATTGTTGTAGTGCGGTTCAATGGTCAAGCGCCCTTCTGAGAGACGTTCTAATTCTTCACCAAATTTCAAGACCCCCACCCCCTGCTGGGAATCAGGGCCAAGAGGCAAACTGACATCAATTGAGCGCTCAGCTTGCGCAGTTGCAGTGGTAGCCATGGCTATGGCAATAGCCCCAGCCATTACCGACACTTTTTGCGGCGTAAGATAGACGTGATGCATTTATTTAGCTCCTATTGTGATTGTTTTTTGCGACAGATTTTTAAATGCTCAGCTGCGCTGTAAAACCTTTTACCCTTTACCGCTCAACATCAACAGTTCTAAAATAAAAAGACTACGTATTCAATACAATGACTTTTATATATCAATATAATCTAGTAAAGCACTGATAAAAAAGGAATATACTTTAGTATAACCAAGTGAATACGTAGTCTTTTATATCCATTTTTATTTTTCTGCTTTAAACAAACGGTGCTTGTCAACGGGTAATCTTTCCGAAAAAACAGGGTGCTCAAAATTAGAATTTTCCGTGAGCTAAACGCAGGTAGATTCTGCATGAAAAAATCACATTTTTCTGACAGACAAATCATGGCAATTCTAAAGCAAGCCGAGAGCGGCCTACCTGTTCCTGAGCTCTGCCGTGAATACGGCATGAGCAGTGCTAGCTTTTACAAGTAGCGAGCCAAATTCGGCGGCATGGATACCTCCATGATCAAGCGTATGAAAGAGCTCGAAGATGAAAATCGGCGGCTTAAAAAGATGTATTCAGAAGAGCGTCTCAAGTCCGAGCTGCGCAAGGAATCCCTGGAGGGAAAGTGGTAAAGCCATCTATCCGTCATGAGATGGCATACAAAGCGGTTGCGAAGGCCCGTTGTAGCATTCGCGTGGCCTGCGTTACCTTCAGCGTCAGCGAATCCTGCTATCGCTACCAGGCCAAGCTCAGCAGTGAAAACGCCGAGATTGCCGACCTGCTAGTGCGGTTGACTCAGCACCAGCGCAAATGGGGCTTTGGCCTATGTTTTCTGTATCTGCGCAACGTGAAAGGCTATCCCTATCCCTGGAACCACAAACGCATTTACCGAATTTATCGGGAACTGGAGCTGAACATGCGTATCAAGCCCCGCAAGCGGCTGGTACGTGAAAAGCCCGAGCCGCTGGTGGTACCCACGGTGATCAACGCCAGTTGGTCCATGGATTTCATGCATGACCAGCTAGAAGATGGACGTAGTTACCGGCTGTTCAACGTGATCGATGATTACAATCGGGAAGGCCTGGGCATTGAAGTGGATCTGTCTTTACCCTCTGAGCGGGTAATGCGAGCATTGGATCAGATCATCGAGTGGCGTGGAAAACCTACCCAGATTCGCTGTGACAACGGGCCAGAATACATCAGTGCCGTGCTGGCTGCCTGGGCTGAGAAGCGGAGCATTACCTTGGTCTTTATCCAGGCAGCAGAATGTGTATATCGAGCGCTACAACCGAACTGTGCGCTACGACTGGCTGGCCCACTATCTATTCCACTCCATTGAGGAAGTTCAGGAATATGCAACGCAGTGGCTATGGACCTATCATAACGAACGGCCCAACATGGCCCTCGGAGGCATTACTCCTCAACAGAGACTGGCCATGGTGGCTTGAACTCTACTTTTGAAGCCCTCTAAAAATGGGGGATTACCCACGAACAAAAGGATAACTGTATAAAAGGGTTTTATATATCTTTCGACACTCTCGTCAACATACCCTGCACCGCCATCACCCAATCCCGGATAGCCAGAATCGTCGGATCGTGCTGGCGGCTTTCTGGATAGACCAGGAAAAACGGTTTGCCTTCTAATTCCGGACCGAATGGCTGTACCAGCCGCCCATCCTGCAATTCATCCTTAATAAGTTGTCGGCTCATCAGCGCCACTCCCTGCTCACCGACGGCAGCAGAAATAGCGTGAGTTTCGTCAGAAAACACTAGCCCGGCTTTGACGTTAAGCCCCGCGACCCTCGCCCGTTTCTGCCAAAAAGCCCAATCAAGTCGAGTAGATACTTCCCCCTGAGCCGAGAAGTGGATCAGTGAATGTGAAGGCAGCTGAGCTACATCGCTCAAGCCAAGGCGTGGGCTGCAGACGGGTACAAAGGTATTATCAAACAGCTTCTCTGCCACTAGCCCTGGCCAGCGTCCATCGCCATAGCGAATCGCAATATCGGTTGTTGCCGCATCCAATGCTACCGGCTCATGAGAGACATGAACGCGCAGATCAATATCGGGATGAGCATCGCGCAGCATACACACCCAGGGAAGCAACCAGCGCATCGCCACCGCTGGTGTTGTTGAGAGCGTTACGGGATGACGAACCTGCGCAGCGTTCAGCCGCCCAACAACATTGCTGATGCTATCAAACGCGGTCTCCAGTACTTGAAACAGCTCGTGACCCTGGGGTGTCAGTACCAACTGACGAGGCTTTCGAACAAAGAGAGACACTCCCAACGCCCTTTCAAGCCCCCGGATTTGATGACTAATGGCGGTGGCCGTCACCGACAACTCCTGTGCCGCCTGCTTGGCGCTTTCATGACGGGCAGCAGCCTCGAAAGATCGAAGCGCCGAAAGTGAAGGTAATGGGCGATGACTCATAAGTGAATTTTACTCATCTATAGCGGCAAGAAATGATCGTTTGTTGAAGCTTATAAGCACGGCATAAGCTGCATCTACGATTAAGAATAGATGAATTCAGCTCACAATTGGAGACACAACATGTCACATGTCCTACATATAGATGCGAGCGCCCGCCCCGGCATTGCAGGCGTTGACCACCACGGCTCGCATAGTCGCCATCTGTCCCACCGATTCGTCAGTCAGTGGCAATTACGCCGCCCGCAAGACGTGATCACCTATCGAGATATAGGCCAACGCCCACCATCCATCGTTAATCACGACTGGATTGCATCTACTTTCACATCTGAAGAGCAACGAGAACCCTGGATGAGGGATGCACTAGTCGAAAGCGACCAGCTGGTTGATGAGTTGATTGCTTCGGATATCGTGGTCATTGGCACGCCGCTCTACAACTTCGGCATGCCCGCAAGCCTCAAAGCATGGGTCGATCAGGTAATTAGGCCAGGGCGAACGGTCGATATTGACAAGACCCAACCGGACGATCCTTACATCGCCAAGCTCACCGACCGAGAGCGGCATGCCGTCGTTCTCACCGCCAGAGGCGGCGTGGATATGGCACCCGGCGAAGCAATGGCGCACATGAACCATCTGGAGCCAAATCTGGCCTCAGCGTTTGAGTTTATGGGTATTACCCGGCTGCATTACATTGCCATTGAGGGGCAGGAAATAGGTGGCGAAGTGCTGGCCGCGTCTACTGCTCAAGCACTACGCAACGTTGAAATGCTGGTGAGTGAGTTACAGGTGACGTTTAGGGACGCTCCAACGCCCGAACTTGCTTAAATACGTAGAAGAGCTATTTTTGAAAAGCAATCTTTCCAGAAGTCCTTGAGATGATTAGGTGCGAAGATAATGTCATTCATAATCTCCGCACCTTTCAAGCGTGTTACATCACAGGCTGACCATTAACCGTTAACGTGCCGTCTTTCCACACAACGTGCTGCATATCACTTGTCGGGTCTAACAAGCCTGCAAACGGCATTGGAATCATACCGATAACGAGATCAGGAGGCGTTGTCAGGCTGACATCCAGACTCACTCGATTGGCAAGATACGTCAGTGCGTCGGCTTCGCTCATCACGTCATCTGAGGCCTGCAACAGCTCAGGCTGCGGCAGCTCTTCATCCCAAAGCGCGCTGTACAAGGCAGGTTTAGAAAGATTGGCTCCATCAAAGCTTATATCGGCCGTGAGGCGCGGCTTGAAGTCGATACCCATCATAGGCAGCACAACATGTGCTTCCAAAGGCTGGAAGGCAATCGACGGATTGGCAATCAGTACATCGTAGCCGCTCTCGATAGCCTGGGTTAGCAGTTCACGCTCTTCTTGCTCATCACCTCGCTCACCGCTTTCTTCGTATTCTAAACGCATTGCTTCCAGCGGTGCATAGGCTTCTTGCAACGTCTGAAAGGCCTGTACATCCCAATTATTGGCCGTCATCTCAAACGAAATGCTACCTATAGATGTATCGTCTGTACCCATATCGGCGACTGTGAAAGAGGCACCTGAATTAACAATTGGCGAATCACCCACGGATTCAGACTCAGCTTCAAGCGCTATATCTGTCATATAGACGCTGACACCCTGCGCCAAAAACTCAGCTCTGGGTATTGCCAAAGACTGCTGCATTACACGGTTCTCATCTCCTTGTGTATGCAACGTAGCGCGAGGCGATATAATCCGCACCGAGTCGTTTTCATTATTAATGAGGACCTCACGCGCCTGCCCTTCAACATTCCAGGCATTGAGCTCTTCACGATTTAAATCCACCACCAGATCATGAAGCGTGCTGTCGACATCAACCGTACTTAAAGAACTAGACGTAAGCTGGCCGTTTATCGAACTGCGAGTGGCCACCAAGTCAACGTCGATATCACCCGTTACAAACTGTTCATTCGGATGAATCGTACCCGTGATCGGGCTTTTAATAACGCCATGATCGACCAGCAGGTTTACCTGCGCGTTGGCATTTTCAACACCTACCATGCCGATCGTTGCGGTCACCGTTGTTTTGAACAGGGTTTTATCAATCGTCACATCCCTTGCGTACCAAGAAAGCGAGTCATCCATCTGCGCAAAGCTTTGGGTAAGCGCCTTTTCAACCTCATTACCCACTACCGCCTGCGCACCTAAATATCCCCCGCCCCCCAACACTACAACGCCAGCAGCAGTTAAAATCAACGATTTAGAGGTTGCAGGCATGTCTGTATCCTTAATAAAAATGATTATTAATTGTCCTTTATTTAAAGATAAAAACCTACCGCTAATTCAGGCTTATTGTTAACCGCCCAGAAGCATCATGTTGCCGATCAAGCCCAACAAAAAACCCGCCACTGCACCTAGGGCAGGCATGCCCCGCATCTCAAGCTTTGAGCTCGGTGCAATATCTTGAAAGACCAGATACAAAATCGCCGCACCTGCCAGTAGCGATAACAGCAATATGTAAATAATAGTCATCATAGAATATTAGCTATCACACCCTAATTATTAGGATACCCATCATTGGTTGAGTTAAGAGGCTCGCCGTTACCCAGGCCGCTCTTCATCACGCAGCGTTAATACCTCAAAACCTTGGGAGGTAACCGCAATCGTATGCTCCCATTGCGCCGACAGTGTTTTGTCACTGGTGACGACCGTCCAGCCATCTTTCTTGGTTTTTATTTTAGCCTTGCCCTGATTGATCATAGGCTCAATGGTAAACACCATGCCTTCTTTTAGAACAAGGCCTTTTCCTCTCTGCCCATAGTGCAGCACTTCCGGCTCTTCATGCATTTCCCGACCAATACCGTGGCCGCAGTATTCACGCACAACCGAGTATCCGCTATTTTCAGCATATTGCTGAATCGCATAGCCCACATCACCCAACGTAGCGCCGGGCTTAACAGCGTTTATTCCTTGCCACATAGCTTCGTAGGTTTTATCAACCAGCCGTTTTGCTATGGGCTTTACATCGCCCAGCATGTACATCTTGCTAGAGTCGGCAATAAACCCGCCCTTCTCTAAGGTAATATCGACATTGACAATATCGCCTGATTTAAGCGTTTGCGCATCGGATGGAACGCCGTGGCAGACCACCTGATTAACCGACGAATTGAGCACATACTGATAATCATATTGCCCTTTACTTGCGGGGCGGGCCTGCAGATCATCAACGATATATCGCTCGGCCCAATGATTGATATCCATCGTAGAAATACCGGGCACAATGCGCTGATCAAGATAGTTGAATACCGATGCAAGCAGTCGACCGGCCTCGCGCATTAGGCGCAGTTCCTCTTCACTTTTCAGAATCACTTTAGCCACCGACCACCTCCCCGACATTAATATCGGCTTTCTTCATTTGCTCTCGCACAATCTCAGAAAACGTCATGCCTGGATTGGTCTCAGCCAACATGCCGATTTTTATCCAATATTCCGCCTGCGCATTAATAGAGCGCACCATAACAGCGCTGGCCCTGCGAATATCTTCATGTAGCTGGTCATCTATTTTCACAATTCCCATAAGCACACCCTCAAAGCATACGAAACATATACGAATCATATGCTCACTAGGAATTACCTACAAGCCTGTATGCCATGGACATCTTCTAACTAAGGGTTCACTTACCAAAAATAGAAAACACGTTTGATTAATCCACAATTGTCCACTTTAGCCTTACTTGGTAGGTTGATTTTCATATAAATATGCCTTCCGTATATGCCTCATTATTAAAATGACAATCCTCTTGAAGTGGAGACAACGATGTCCTTAAAGGCAAACTCAAGCGAAATCGGCGCTATAGAGCACAAAAAGAAAAAGCTACCGATGCCAGATGTCTTTATCATCTTGTTCGGCTTCATGATTTTAGTGCTGATTGCCTCCTACTTCATTCCCGCCGGTACTTACGAGAGAAGTAGCGTTAATGGCTTGACGCAGGTATCTACCGATAGCTTTCGCTATATCACGGCTCCGTCACTAAATTTAATGGATTTATTTACCTCCATTCATAAAGGATTGGTGGCGGCTTCTGGCGTCATCTTTCTGATTTTGATCGTCGGTGGCGTTCTTAAGGTTATCGAATCGACGGGCGCACTTAGCGCCGGTATTCATCGCATGATTGGCCTAGCCAAGGGTCGGCAAAACATTCTCATCGTGATTTTCTGCACCACATTTGCAACGCTAGCCTCCGTGGGTGTGGGCGCGAACCTAGCCATTGCATTTATTCCTATCGGCCTGTTTCTGGCGCGCTCGTTGAAACTTGACCCTATTGTTGGAGTAGCGATTATCTTTCTGGGCTCTTATGCGGGCTTTGCCGCCGGCGTTTTCGACCCCACGGTAACCGTTACCGGGCAGACCATTGCCGAGCTGCCTTTGTTCTCAGGCTTTGTCTACCGCAGTGCGATTTTTGTGGTCTTTCTCGCTATTACTGCCGCGTATATTTGCCATTACGCCAAGCGAGTTAAGAGCAAACAGGCTAACAGCAACGCTGAAAATGTAGCGGTTAGCGCGACCGGCGAAGCCCAGGAAGCCGATGCTGCGCCTGATTTCACTTTTTCCCACAAAGTTATTTTAACGATGTTTGCCGCCTCCTTTGCGTTCTTCTTATACGGCGGCTTTTCGTTTGGCTGGGGCATTACGGAGCTTTCCGCGACCTTTCTTATGCTCGGAATTATTACCGCCGCAGTCGGCAAAATATCGCCCAATGCGTTTATCAAGCGGCTGATGAATGGCGCGGGTGAAGTGATGTATGGCGCGCTGGTCGTTGGGGTAGCGGCAGCCGTGATCGTATTGCTCAAGCAGGCCCAGCTGATTGACACCATTGTACATAGCGTCGCCAGCTCGCTGGATGGTCACGGCAAAATCATGGCGATGCAGCTTCTTTACCTCTTTAACCTGACCTTTAACGGCATTATTACTTCCGGCACAGGGCAGGCGGCGATCGTCATGCCTATTATGGTGCCCATTGGCGACATGCTTGAGGTAACCCGTCAGTCCACCTTCATTACCTTCAAGCTAGGCGATGCTGTGACTAATATTGTTACGCCGCTTTCCGGCACTCTAATGGCCTGTTTGGCTATCGCTCGTATTTCCTATGTGGAGTGGTTCAAGTTTGTATTGCCGCTGGTGATACTTTGGATCGCCGCAGGTAGCGCCTTCGTGGCTATTGCGGTCAGCATTAATTACGGGCCTTTTTAAGGCCCCTTTAGCGCAACAGTACCGAGATTTATTGCGAGGCAGTGATAAGCCGGTGGTTTAAAAAGCTCAGAAATGCCTTCATGTGAGCAGGCATTTGGCGCTCTGCCATGACCTGCACTTGAAGGCTGCGAAGCGCCAGCTGCGGCTCCAGCAGCGGTTTTAACACCAAGCCTTGCGCTTGCGTTTTACCGCTCACCGCCACGGCGCTACACAGCCCAACCATATTAGGGTGCTCGCACACCATAGTGTAAGTAGCGCCCAGCGAGTCGCAGGAAAAGCTGGGCTGTATGCTGATACCTGAAAGGCTGCATGCCACATCAAACAAATAGCGCATGGTGGACCCATTCAAGGACATGCTAAGCGGATACTGGCTCAGATCTGCCACGTGCAGTTCAGCCTTGCTGGCCAAAGGATGATGTTTGGACATCAGCGCCCGGATCGCCGCGTTATGGCTAGAGACGACGTGAATACCGATATCCGGTGAAAGGCTAAAGGTCAGGGCAATATCCGCCTCACCCTCTTTAACGAGTTCCGAGGCGCGCACTGAATCCACCATATGCAGATCAAAGCACGTGTCCGGGCATTGAGTAATAAATTCAGAGATAACGCTGGGCAGAAAATGCCAGGCCATACCATCGGGGCATGCCACGGTGATTTTACGCTGCTGGCGCGTCATCACGTCGTGCATCTGTTCGATGACGCTGCTGACCTCCAACTGGTTACGCAGCGCATAGGCTTGCAGCAGCCTGCCCGCTTCGGTGAGCTGCATGCCGCGAGGCTGACGATTGAACAGCTTTATATCCAGGCGTTGCTCAAGGTTCGTGACCTGACGACTCACCGCAGAGACGGCAACGTGCAGCTCTTCTGCCGCGGCAGAAAGCGAGCCCGTTTTAGCCACGCTGTGAAAAAAGCGCAAGTTGAGTTCCTGCATCGTGCTCTTCCCCATTTTTGATTAACGCCTGGCGAGCGCAGCTGATTTCTAATGATTAGAAAGAGTACTTGAAAGATTCATAATAGTCGCAAAGGTAGCCAAGAATTACTCTTTTTTAGTGGCGTCTTACGCACAGTTCTTTTCGACGACTTCCAACATTCCAACGACCATAAGGGGGGTTCATGGATACAACGCAGCGTTCAGGTCGCGAACACGCGCTTCAACTGGCGGTTAACGAGCTTACCAACGGCAACTTTTATCGCAGCCTGGCACGCCGAGTGGCGCTTAAAACGGTCAGCCAAGACCCCTCGCGTCAAGACACTCTGCACGACTACTTGAACAATGAAATGTCGCCACTGCTAACCGAGCTAGGGTTTGACTGCCAGATCATTGCTAACCCAAGCGCCGGCCAGCCTCCCCTGTTGATCGGCCAACGTATAGAAGACCCCGCGCTTTCTACGCTGTTACTTTATGGCCATGGCGATGTCACCGATGGTCAGGAAGACAAATGGGCCAATGGCATCGACCCATGGGCACTGACCTTCATTGACGGTCGCGTTTATGGCCGCGGCACGGCTGACAATAAGGGCCAGCACAGCGTTAACCTCAGCGCCCTTGAGGCGGTGATCAAGGCTCGCCAGGGTAAGCTGGGTTATAACGTCAAAATACTTTTTGAGATGAGCGAAGAGATCGGTTCACCAGGTCTGGAAGCGGCCTGCCTTGCGTATAAGGAAGCGCTGAAAGCCGACCTATTTCTCGCCTCGGATGGCCCACGCATCCGCCACGATATGCCCACGCTATTTCTTGGTTCGCGGGGCATACTCCAGCTAAAGCTTTCGTTGGCGACCGGCAACGGCGGCCGTCATTCTGGCAACTGGGGCGGCATCATCACCAACCCTGCCGTCGTGGTCTGTAACGCCATTGCCACGCTGCTCTCCGCAGAAGGCAGAATTCAAGTCGGCTTCCTCAAAGCACCGGCGATTCCAGCAGAGGTTTCCCAGCTCATTCGCGACTTGCCGGTAGGTGGCGGGGAAAACGACCCGACGATCAACCCCGCGTGGGGTGAAAACCAGCTTAGCGATGGCGAGCGCCTGTATGGCACTAACACGTTAGAGATTTTAGGCATGAGCGCAGGCAGAACAGACAAACCGGTGGGCGCGATTCCTGAAAGCGCTGAAGCCGTTCTACAGCTGCGCTTTGTGAAAGGGACTGACTGGCAGACCATAGAAAGCCATTTACGCCAGCATCTTGATACCCACGGCTTTAAGGCTATTCAGATTGAAATGTTAGGTGGCTATACCGCAACTCGGCTAGACCCTCATCATCCGTGGGTCGGCTTTGTGGCGAAATCAGCCCGTCTAAGCCTTAAAGAAGACGCGCATATTTTGCCTAACCTGGGTGGCACGATCCCCAATCACTGCTTTTCGGAGGCACTCAACTTGCCGACGGTCTGGCTGCCCCACTCCTACCCATCTTGCAATCAGCATGCGCCCGACGAACACCTGCTTGAAACCATCGTTGAGCAGGGACTTAAGATGGCCGCTGGCGTATTCTGGGATTTAGGCGAACCTCAAGCAAAAAAACTAGCGACGAACGAGGCAATCTAAGCAATTTTCGGGAGTAGTGATATGAGTAAAAACCAAAATGGGGTGAGTCTTACCAGTGTTCAAGCGCTGGATCAAAACGACCCTTTAGCCAATTTTAAGCGCCGCTTCGCCCTACCGAAAGGCGTGCTGTACTTAGATGGTAACTCCCTTGGCGCTCAGCCCATCGCTGCTAAAAAGGCCGTGGACGATACCTTGGATCAGTGGCGTGACGAGCTGATTAAGGGCTGGAACCAGGGTTGGTTTGACGCTCCCGAGCGATTAGGCAATCTATTAGCGCCGGTGATTGGCGCCCGGCGCGGTGAAGTTACCGTTACGGACAATATTACTTTGAACATCTTCAAGCTGCTTGGCTATATCATCGGCCAGCGCCAGGGAGAGCGCAAAGCGGTGCTTAGCGAGGGTGGCAACTTTCCTACCGATGGATATATCGCCCAGGGTTTTTGCCGGATAAGCGGTGCAGAGCATCGTTTTCTTCCTGAAAATAGCGACCTGGCAGAGCACTTGGACGGCGTGGCAGTGGTAGTGCTTAGCCAGGTCAACTATCGCACCGGCAAGCTTCGCGATATAACGGCCACCACTCGATTGGTACACGCACACGGCGCTGAAGTGATTTGGGACTTGGCTCACTCGGCAGGCGCGCTACCGATCGACCTTAACGGGAGCGGCGCCCGCTATGCGGTGGGCTGTACCTATAAATATCTCAACGGCGGCCCTGGCTCACCGGCTTTTCTTTACGTGCATAGCAACTATCAAGACCAAGGCTGGCAACCGCTTTCCGGTTGGCACGGGCATGCATCGCCCTTTGCGTTTGATGCTGACTATATCCCGGCTAACGATATTTCTCATTTCCGCACAGGCACGCACTCAGCCATCATTTACGCAGCGCTGGAAGCCTCTCTAACCCTGTGGGCCGAGGTCGACATGGCAGCCGTAAGAGCTAAAAGCGTGGCAATGAGTGAGTTATTTCTTGCGTGTTTAGGCGATATTTTTCACCGCCACGGTATTGAAGATATCACCCCGGCGTCCAGCCAGCGCGGTAGTCAGGTATCACTTATCGACACCCAAAACGGTTACGCTATCGTTCAAGCGCTCATTGCTCGCGGTGTTATCGGCGACTACCGTGAGCCGGGGCTAATGCGCTTTGGCTTTACGCCACTTTACCTTAGCTTTGAAGACGTTTGGCTGGCGGCTCAACACTTTAGAGAAGTCGTGGAAAGCGGCGAGTACCGAGATCCACAGCTTCATGTTCGTGGCGCGGTCACGTAAGGCAAAATATTGCTCATTACAGGCTTGGATCTCGCTTACTCGCCAAGCGGTTAGGCCGCACAACAAACCAGCTGGCCAACACCAAGCTGCCAAATAACGTATAGACCGCAATAAATACCCAATCAGGGGCACTGTAGTAAAGCAGGTTCTGGAGCCAATATTGAATAAATGAGCCGCTGTAAGCTATGACGCCCGCCTTTTCGCGCAGCGCCATTTCCCACGTGGTTAAGGGGCAAACAAACCCCAACCAAGCCTGCCCCACTACATAACCAATGGCGCATAGATGAATGATACGAAAAGCGCTGTTGCGCACCCACTGCCAGTGCAGGAAATAGCCTGCATAGACGGCGAGTAACCCAAGCACCACAAAGGCCACAAATAGCACGTGGAAGACGAGGATGGCGTCGGCTAGGCGTAGTAAAAACAATTCTGGCATAGGCAAAGACTAATCAAGGTGGATACGCAAAATAACCTTTTCACTTGCAAGGCCGCTAAAAACAATAGCACATGCTACAGCTGTCCTTCTTCGCTGGTGAATGCTTCCCACCGGCGGCTCTTGCGAACTATCTCCCAGGTAATTATTTTCACTTATAAATCAGCGCCCTATCAGCTAGTTAAGCAACTTGTAAGTCGCTATCTATTTATAAGCCGATTTGAAGCCTACTATTTAGGACTACCTAAAAGCGTGAAAATTCGCGAATAAAACAATGTCTTTCAGTTCCCCCTGATTGGGGCCATACTGGTTCAACAATGCATTGGGGACTAGGTGCATTCGCGACAATACTTTAAAGCTATCCTCAGATTGGTTCTTACTGATGCTAAGCAACTTCATTTATTAATGACAGGAATAACATCATGAGCAAAGGTCAAGATAGTAAAAAAAATCTCAAAAAGAAACCGCTTTTAACACCCAAGGAAAAGAAAGCAGCCAAAGCGTCAAAGAAAAATGAAACCAACGTGCTAGGCCATTAAGCGCGCCTAAAAATCAGTCATCTTAAAACTCAGCCAAGGTTAGCTCAAAAGAGCTAACCTAAAAAAGGAAATGCGGCCAACGCAGCGTGTTAATGTTACCAAAACACACTGACCCACAGTAAAAGTCGCAGCCGCCTACTATTACTCTTCCTTTCTCTAAAATACTAAATGCCATTCACTAACCACTATTAATGCATAAAATCTAATCACATTGCTTTTTTGCGCTTTTCAAGATGAATAGCCCACCAAACAAACCAGACAAATGAATCGCCCCAGGTTTCGTAGACACCTCCAGGCCTTATACTAAAGGTATCTAGGAGGAACCATGAGCCATCCCCGCTACACTGAAGAATTCAAAATCGAAGCCGTCAAACAGGTGGTAGAGCGCGGCCATCGCGTGGCCGAGGTCGCTGAGCGGCTAGGCGTGTCAGGGCACAGCTTGTACAACTGGATCAAGCGCTACGATAAGCCGGTAGAACAACGGCAAGAAGATGATGATCTCCAAGCTGAAAACCGTCGTTTGAAGGCCGAACTCAAACGCGTATCAGAAGAGCGAGACATATTAAAAAAGGCCACCGCGTACTTCGCCAGGGAGTCCGACTGAGGTACGCGTTTATTCAAAATTATGCGAGCCAATACGCGGTACGTCGCTTGTGTCAGATGATGGCCGTGCATCCCAGCGGTTACTACGCATGGTGTAAAAAAGCGCTCTCTAATCGAGCTCGGGAAGATGAGCGCCTACTGGGATTGATCAAGCACTCCTGGCTTGAAAGTGGCGGTGTATATGGCTATCGCAAGGTCTACCAGGACTTGCGTGAAGCTGGCGAAACTTGCGGGAAGCACCGTGTGGCGCGTCTTATGAGTAGGGAAGGTTTACGCTCTCAGACGGGCTATCGACGACGCCCTGGCGGCTATGGCGGTGGAAAAGCGGCTGTTGTATCCCCTAACCATTTAGCCCGTCAGTTTGAAGTAACAGCGCCAAATATTGCTTGGGTGACGGACATCACGTACATCCGCACTTACGAAGGCTGGCTTTACTTAGCGGTAGTTATCGACCTGTTTTCTCGTCAAGTGGTTGGCTGGTCGATGAAGTCTCGCATGACCACGGAGTTGGTACTGGATGCTTTGTTATCAGCAGTCTGGCGACGCAAGCCACAAGGAACGGTGATGGTGCATTCGGATCAAGGAAGCCAGTTTAGCAGTGGAGACTGGCAAAGCTTTCTGAAAGCGAATCACTTGGTAGGCAGCATGAGCCGACGTGGTAACTGTCATGACAACGCCGTTGCTGAAAGCTTCTTTCAACTTCTCAAGCGAGAGCGAATCAAGCGACAGATTTATTCAACACGCGAAGCGGCTAGATGTGACGTGTTCAATTACATTGAAATGTTTTACAACCCAAAGCGCCGACACGGCACAAGTGATAACTTGTCACCGGTTGAGTATGAAAGGCGTTACTTCAAGAGCCTAACGGGTGTCTAGAATATCCGGGGCGATTCAGTAACGCCATGTTGATATTGGCCGGGTAAACCGCAACAATTAACGCAATTAACCCGCACCCTGCCAGAAACCGCGTTTTGGGAATCAAAATACCTATCGCTCCCAACAATTCAAAAATGCCGCTAATCAACACCAGCTCTTTGTGATAACCCAAATAGTCAGGCATCACCATTACAAAAAAATCAGTAAAGACAAAATGAACAACACCGCCAACAAGGAAGAACAAAGAGATGATAAGCAACGGGATTCTGGGCATGTTATTTCCTATATTTTGTATTATTGTGCGTTAAAGAACACATCGAGGTTGGTTATACAGCATGCTAACGTCTTTTTGCTACCTGCTTTCGGCCATGAGCTGCCTTTTAGTCGTCTCTGATATAACGCTCGCATTTGCGGCTGGTTTGGAGCGCAGTGGCAAAACAGTCCGACAACATGCGTTTGCTATGTGTGTTCTTTGACATTTCTTAGTTTCTCTATGGCTACAACCACCTCATACTCAACAGATTGATCAGAAAACAAGAGATGTTCACTTGGGTAAATAGTTTCAACTATTACTCGATTCTCTTCTCTGAACCAAGGCTGACTCTGGTAATGCTTAAACGCAAAGTCTTTAGCCACATCCAAGGAGGTTGTCCACGCTTGGCCATACGACTCATTCTCAAGCTCATGAGCGTCACACCCACGATATATTTTTATCATAGAGTCTAGTGATTCAATATCGTTTGGTTCCAAACGAGCTATTAGCGTTATTTTTGGATGCCAACACTCATTCTCTTGGCGCGTATATAGTTGATGAAGCCCGTTATATGCGTAGCATGAAAATGAATACCGTAGCGCGTCAAAAACCTGTAAAACATCTTCGTCTTTAATATCGTCTGCCAGCATACAATAGTGCGACCTGATAGATTCTTCAGCTTCATTGCCAACAAAGCTAAGCAAATCGGGCTTTATACCTTTAGCCTCGAAAGCCATGATTACATCGATGTATTCTCTAATAGCATCAATAGCAATAATCTTAAAATCGGAAAAAAATGGTTCGTTCAGTTTAGATTCTATAGAACAAACATTGATCCTCATGTCGTTTGACATAAGTTCATAATATGGCGTATCAAACATTATTTCTGCTCAAATTTAGACACATAACGCCCGCATTTGCGGCTGGTTTGAAGCGCAGCGGAAAACCAGTCCGGCAACATGCGCTTGTTATGTGCGTTTAAATATGTGCTCACTCTTAATGTTCTTGAACTTGTTTAAAATCGAACTTTAGGCGAGTGGGTTCAAATATAAGACATCTGGCCACTTCTGCTGAATCAAGGTCAAAGAGGCAGATATTATGACCTTCAGCCAGAGAGCTTTTATACGCTATCCCATCGTATCCTTTGGACCTAATAAACTCTGATATTATTTGAGTTGGTGCATACTCTGACTTTAAGTCCGAGGCTTTTGTAGGTTTAGAAAACGCATTATCGATATCTGACCAAACGGCTTTAATAACTTCTTCATTCGTTGGCTCCTCGAATAAGTATTTTAAATCAAAAGTACTATTCCCGTGCTCTACTGAGAAGTCGAGGATATTGAGGTCTTTCGTTATTTTCAAATAAGCCACGGTTAAAATCGCTCCTAACCAAGGACGAACTTCAGCCATGGCAGTTTCTTTGTCTGTAGCAACATAAAGATGCGGAATTCCCTTTGAGTTGGCTCTCCCTTCAGCCGCACTATCTGATAGTGGTTTCATACGTTCCGGATGAAAAGGACACGGAAAATCATCTACATGAATGTATTCATCTGTATCAGGGTCAGTTTGGTAGTACGGTCGCCAAGAGTGACCGTTTTGGGCCCGCCAAACATTAGCCCCCATCTTAATTGTGCGCTCACGTTCCCCACACGTATCCACAATAGAATTTAGAAACTTTATAGATTCATCATCTAAAATAAAACGATGCTTTGTATCTACTGCATTCCTAAATGTCAGATAGCTTCGCCATGACTTAAAACTCATATCGATTCCTAAGAGAGCACATAACGCATGAATTAAGCCGAACCGGGAAGCGGTTTCGGCTTGAATGAATTGTTAGACCTCTGACCCGGGCTGTGCAAGAGAAGAGGCCGCGTGTAGTTGGAATGAGACCTCGTACTCAAACAGGCTAACGTTAGGCACAACGCATATTGCATAGCGCAAAGTGTCGGTAATCTGTTTGGCAACAACAAGGCCATTTACTCGCTTGTTTTTGCCAATTGTTTGACTGACCCAGCCCATATACCGCATGAGCTGACCCACGGTGTAATCGGGCGTTCGGCCTCGCTTTAGCTCGAACACATAGAAATCGCCCGCCTCGTCCACTGCCAACAAATCAATTGGCCCGACAGCCGTAGGAAACTCAATACCATCACGGCCAGTTGGATCGACGTAAACGCGCAGGCGACGACCATGAACCGGAATAGCCGCAAGATTTTGGGCCAGGAAATCTCGGAGCTGATACTCCAACCCAAACGACGCTTCTTCGTTGGGCTCTTGGCCATCAGATTCATTTGGTTCGAGAATTTCCGTTAGAGCCGAACTATTAGCTGCGTTCGTGCCTGGAGGTAGAAGCCGAAATTCTCTTTCGGTTTCCTGAAGTGTCCAGCCGATTTTCTTTAAGCCCGCCCGAAGTTGCTGTGAAGTGCTGCTAAGGCCATCGCATCCAGCAGGGATATTTTCTGGATTTTGACGCAGCCATTCTTTCATGGGGTGCATTGCGACACTCCCGTTCGTTTGCGGCATCAGAACGAAATGGCTCTTGCGAGTAATAGTCACAAACTCTCCTCAGGGGTCTAACGCCTGCATTTGCGGTTTGGGTGAAATGGCGACTGTTTTGCGTGTTTTTGCAAAACGGGTGACAGTTTACCCAAATCCGGCAAGATGCACTGGTTATGCTTTTTATTCACTGAGCCCCCAGATGTTTGAAATCTTTGCTACATAAAGATGTTTTTCTAACGAGTTTTCGTGAAAGTAAATCTTTCCTGATGGACGCAACAAACTTACCCATTGCATCTTCTTTCGTTTGATGGTTTTGAGTATTGGAAGCATGCACGGTATCGAGGAATGCGTAACCATTAAGAATTACTTCGTCTGGACAATACAGCCAGCATTTATTAAGTTTATTTAGGAACTCAGATTTCAATTCTTGTGAGTTTGGCACGCCAACATAGAAGCCTTTTAAACAGCGTATTAGTTCTTTGTAACTTTCTTCTTTTCTTTGGTATTGCTCCCAAATTCTTTTTCTCCACTCATTAAGAAACCAGGCAAGAATAGCCCCGAAAAGCGGCGCTGAGAATTTCCAGAAGTCTACAGAAGATAATATTTCGATCATATTTGAATTCTTAAATGAGCATAACGCCCGCCATCACCGGTGACAAAACCGGAGCGAAGCGGAGGTTTTGGCATCCGGTGCATGGCCTGGTTATGTAGTTAAAGGCAAAAAGCGGCACCACCGCTCACCAACATTATCTCGTACTAGCAGCAAGCCGCGCGCCCAAGGCGACGAACAGAGCCCCAAGGCCTCGATCCATCCATAAGCCAACTCGCCGATTTTGCCTCAAGAATGCTCCTAACTTTGACCCCGCCAGAACCAAAGGTGGTTCTATGAAAGCCGCCACGACAATGATCAGAGTTCCATGCAAAAACAACTGAGCACTCGCAGGGCCAGCGCCTTCCACGACAAACTGCGGCAAGAAAGCAAGGAAAAATATGGCTACTTTCGGGTTAAGTGCAGAAACAAGGACTCCTTGCCAGTAGATAGAATTCATCCGTTGATGGCTGCCATCCTCACTAGATATGAATGAATCTCCGCGCGACAGAAGCATCTTGATGCCAAGCCAGATCAAGTATGCGGCACCTACCCACTTCACAACAGAAAATGCCAAAGCAGAAGTAGCAAGAATCGCTGAAAGGCCTACCGCCGCCATAACTACATGCAACGCCGCACCTGTCCATATGCCAATCATCGCAGCGAATCCATGTCGACGCCCGTTGCGCAAGGTCTGCCCTAGAATGAAAGCTATATCTGGGCCAGGGGAAAGGTTTAGAAGAGCCGCCGCGGCAAAAAATGTCGCCCAGTGAATTATTGTGTACTCAAACATTTCGAAATTCCTATGCCCTGAACTGTAGCAGCCAACGTGTAGTAACTACATAACAGCGTATTAGACGGCGCGCTCGATGATTGAATGAACGTGCTGGCACTTTTTCCGGCAAATGCAGCCTGTCAGATTCTCCCAAGCCTATGACTTTTCGAGTCATTAATTTCCATTAGGCTATATATCCAAAACTCGCGTGCGTGCTGCATTTCCCGGCACGACCGCTTTGGGTCGAAAGCGGCCATTGAGAGCCCTAAATTACGCCTCTGCTCTACTGTCCTGGCTCCGATTAATTATCTTCACAGATTTTGCAATCCACTCACCTGGGAAAATTAAACAACTCTACTTAGCCTAAAATTTAACAGACTATGCGTGATCACGTCATTAGCCATTAGCCGTCTATCACGTAGCTTTCTCCACTCCCTTATCGCGGCTACCATGCTGATTGGTCGTCGGACGCTGCCTGAGAGGCAAATGCTGGACGACCTCTCCGTTTAAATTAGCGGAGAGGTCGCTTTACTGAGAGGTGTCGCTTGTTAAGGCGTTTGCGCTTCGTCGCGCATTACATTGAGCGAGGTGATTTCAATGCTAAGCGCAGTACGCGTTTTTTCTAAATCACTTACCTGCTCACCAACATTGGTAAGTTGCGCATTGGCCTCATCAACCTGGGCGTTTAGCTCATCAAGTCGTGCTTCAGCTTCACTGCGGGCCTCTTCTGCGTCTTGGCGCGCCTGCTGGGCGGCATCGCGGGCAGCTTCGGCCTCTTCATGGGCTTTTTCGACCTCACTTACCTGTTCACCAACCGCGTCAAGTTGCGTATTGGCCTCATCAATCTGGGCGTTTAGGTCATCGAGCTGTGCTTCGGCTTCACTACGGGCCTCTTCTGCGTCTTGGCGCGCCTGTTGAGCCTCGTCACGGGCAGCTTCGGCCTCTTCATTGTCTTTTTCGACCTGGGCGTACGTCTCATTCAGTTCATCAAGGCGACTCTGCCTTTCGTCTATCTGCTCGTTAAGGGTGCCCGTTTCTTTTTCACGGGTCTCACGCTCACCGCGTAACGCGGTCAAATCATCTTCAGCATTGGCAATGTCTGCACGTGTCGACGCTAGCGCCGCCTCAGCCTCTGCTTGCTCAACCTCAAGGTTGCCCATCCGCTGCTGCAGCGTTGCTAAGTCAAGCTCTGCCGCTTCTACGTCGGTCATCTGTGCTTGAATCTGCTGGTGCTGACGCTCAGTTTCTGCCAGGCGTGTTTCCAGTGCCTCCATACTGTCTTTACGCGACCCAGCAATGGTGTGCGCGACGGCGGCCCAGATCACTGCAATAACGGTGATGGCTAAAATCACCTTTACACGGTTATCGCTTAACAGTGCTGTTGTTGATGATGAGTTCGTCCCTGCCATTGGTGCATCCTCTCTTTATTGGTAGCTACTAGTATCGTTAATGCGGGCCGCTAGCGCTTGCAGATCAGCGGCCCTTTGTCTGATTAAATATTATCATGGCAATACTACAACGAGTGGGTTCAGCATTGCTCTTAGTTACTGAGACGACATCTTTTAGCCTCGACGTTAGCGGATAGTAATGAGCAGATAGCAGTTCGCCACATCATCCGCCATTGGCTACCTTCATTTCTGGATCACGAACACGGTAAGCTTGCGACAACCTCTCTGCTGAGTAACGTACTCAATGAAAGATACCCACTGGATTATCGGCCCTGGTGCCATTGGCCGGCTGTTGGCCCATTCGCTTTCGCCTTTAGCGGCCACAACGCTAATCGGTCGCCGTGCGCTGCCTGAACAACAAGCGGTTACCACGCCAGAAGGCGAGCGGCGTTTACAGCGCTTGAAGTTGCGCACGTTGGAGCAGGTCGCACCTGAGACACATGACCTGCCCCGCTATGTGCATATCACCACTAAAGCAATGGCCGCTGAGGCAGCGCTGGCAAGCCTTGCTGATGTGATGCCTACGACGACTCCGCTGGTACTTTGGCAAAACGGTTTTTTAGCACAGCCGCGTATTACCCAAGCGTGGCCCGGGCCTGTGTTGTGTGCCACCACCACTGAAGGCGCTTACTTAACGGGCGATGATGGCGTGGTGCATGCGGGGCATGGGCATACGTTTATAGGGGATCTAAACAATCAGCACAGCGGCCTCGCGCAAACGCTTGCCCAAGCATTAAACCAGGCAGGGCTTGCTGCTACCGCGGTGGACGATATTCGTAGCCGCCTATGGCAGAAGCTGGCGGTGAACGCGGCGATTAATCCGCTGGTGGCACTAAATGGCTTGCGTAACGGCGAGTTACGGGATGCGGCGTATTCAGGCCACTTAGTGGCCGTGGTGAGTGAGGTTGCGGCGATTATGGCAGCCGAGGGCATTCAGCCGCCGAGTGAGGCAACCGATGAAACCGCGTGGCTGTCGATGGTGTGGCAGGTAGCGAAGAACACTGCCAATAATAAGGCGTCGATGTTGCAGGATGTGGAAGCAAAACGCCCCACTGAGCGTGGGGCGATTTTGGGGCCGTTGATTGAAAGTGCTCAGCGACATGGGCTGGCCTGTGAAACGCTACAAGGCTTAGATACCAATATCGCAGCGTTAGAAGCCAGCTATGGGTGCTAGGCAAGCGGGTGCCAATATTAGCTGACGGGAATCATCACCACGTCACGAAAGCTCGCACGTTCCGTAAGCTGCTGGTACCAGCGCTCTAAGTGGGGATGCGGTTGCCAAGCAATGCCGCTGTTCCATAAGTTGTAGAAGAATGGAGCAATGGCAATATCGCCCAAACCGAAAGCATCGCCAGAAAACCAGCGCTGGTTAGCGAGCGCGTTATCCATGATGGCAAAGGCCGCCTCACACTCTTTAACCGCTGATTCAATGGCCGCGCTGTCGCGTTTTTCTAACGGTGTTCTTACGTAGCCCATCAGGATCAAGCGATGTTTAGGCGAAAGCGTGCTATTCGACCAGTCCATCCATTTTTCAGCCTGTGCTCGCTCGGCGGGAGCCTCAATCCATAGCTTGCGCTGACCATACTGCGCGGCAAGGTAACGAATGATGGTGTTGGATTCCCAAAGAAGGCTGTTGGTGGCATCGTCTTTGAACAGCGGCACCAGGCCATTGGGGTTCATGACGAGGTACTCCGCAGTGTCATTCACCCCGTGTTGAAGCCCCGCATGGATTAGCTCAAAGGGCAGTTCAAGCTCTTCTAACACCCACAGCACTTTTTTAACGTTGGTAGAGTTGTTGCGGCCCCAAAGCGTAATCATGGCAATCCTTGTTGTGTGAGCATAGTAAGGAGGCTGAGTTTACCTCCCATCGCTACTGTTTATCTTGATAAAACTGCATCAGGCTTGAGAAGTCGAGCTTGCCGTTACCTTTGGCTTTGTGCAGGGTGAACAGCGAGCGTGCGGCGGAGCCCATGGGCACCGCAGAGGTACTTTGCTGACTGACATCCATGGCGAGACCTAAATCTTTGATCATCAGGTCCACCTGAAAACCGCCCTGGTAATTTTTGGAAGCGGGTGCGTTTTCCATCACGCCTGGATAGGGGTTATACACATTTAACGCCCAGTTACCGCCAGAGCTTTGCTTCATGATTTCTGACAGCACGGCAGGATCGAGGCCATTTTTGACGCCCATATTGATCGCTTCACAGGTGCCTGCCATCAGGATGGATAGCAGCATGTTGTTACACACTTTAGCCACCTGCCCCGCCCCATGATCACCGGCATGGAAGATATTTTTGCCCATTACGTCCAGCACAAGCTTAGCTTGCTCAAACTGAGCATCGCTGCCGCCAACAATAAATGTCAGCGTGCCCGCTTGAGCGCCACCTACCCCGCCAGACACCGGTGCATCCACAAAGCCAATGCCTTTTTCAGCGCCGGCAGCGGCCACACTTCGGGCGGTGTCTGCGTCAATGGTAGAGCAGTCAATCACCAGCGCGCTTTGCTTGATGACATCAAATAGCGGTGCATCACCGTCCACATACAGCCCGCGCACGTGCTTGCCTGCTGGCAGCATTGAAATCACAAAGTCGGCATCCGTGGCGGCTTCCTGGGCAGAGCGAGCCACTTCACATCCATGAGATTTAGCGATCTCAAGCGTCTCGGCCGAAAGATCAAACGCACGCACGTTAAAGCCTGCTTTAGAAAGATTGGCCGCCATCGGGCCACCCATATTACCTAAGCCAATAAACGCAACAGTGGTCATTGTTATTATCCTTATTTGTTAGTGACAAAATTTAAGACAGATCGGCAAGCGGATTTTTATCCCAGGGCGACGCTAACAGCTCGTGAATAAAGGCGTCATCAACCGATGCGACATCAGGATAGCTCCACGCGGGCTGGCCATCTTTATCAACTAGCAGCGCCCTCACGCCCTCAGGAAACTCGCGATGACGGCAGCACTGTACTGAAAGCGCCATCTCAGACTGAAACACCTGCGCCAGCGACATATGCTTGGCGCGCGTTAGCTGTTCATCAATCAGTTTGATTGATGCCGGGCTGCCGTGTGCCAAGGTTTGCTGGGCTTTGCTGAACCACTTGTTCTCGCTTTTTACCGCGGTGATCGCCGCGACGATTTGCTCAACGCTGTCGTGATCCATTAATTCGCGAATCAGCGGTGAATGCTGATAAATGGGCGCTTCAAGCTCAGCGAACACCGGCTGAGATGTCTGTTCAAGCTCACGCATAACGCGGTTCACCACGCCGTTGGCGTCGGTATTTTCACCTTTTCCCCAGCGAGCATCGGTTAACTGCTGCAGCAGCGCATCACGGTGGTGGCTGGCAATACAGCGGTCGGCTAGGCCAAGATGTACCGCATCCGGCGCGTTAATCTGGCAGCCTGTCATGGCCAGAAAGCGCCCGGCGCCGTTTGGCAGTCGATTCAAAAACCAGCTGGCACCCACATCAGGATAAAGGCCGATGGTGACTTCCGGCATGGCTAAACGTGAGGTTTCCGTCACAACACGATGGCTGCTGGCACTCAACAGCCCCATACCGCCGCCCATCACAATGCCATTGCCCCAGCAGATGACCGGCTTAGGAAACGTGTGTAAGAGATAGTCGAGCCGATACTCGGTTTCGAAAAAGCGCTCGGGGAAGCTAGGGTCGCCTTCACCGGCAATGGCTTTATACAGATTGACCACATCGCCACCGGCGCAAAAGGCTTTTTCACCAGCGCTATCCAGCAGTACCGCGACTACCCGCTGATCTAACGCCCAGGTATTTAAGCGGGGCAACATCTCTTCGCACATTTCAAGCGTCAGCGCATTTAGCGAACGCTCGGCATTGAGTTTTATTTCTGCAATCACATGCCCATCATGGGTGGCATGTTCGGTAAACAGTACGCTGCTCATTGGCCGTCCTTATTCTCTTAAAGCTCGGTGGCGCCGTCTGCCAATACCCGGCGAGAAATGATCAGGCGCATAATTTCGTTAGTGCCTTCAAGAATTCGGTGTACCCGGGTATCGCGCACGTAGCGCTCCATGGGGTACTCCTTGATATAGCCGTTACCGCCATAAAGCTGAAGCGCTTCGTCGCATACCTTAAAGCCCACATCGGTGGCAAAGCGTTTTGCCATGGCGCAGTAGGCAGTCGCATCGACGTGACCTGCATCTAACTTGGCTGCGGCCATACGTACCAGTTGTCGTGCGGCAACCAGTTCAGTGACCATATCGGCTAAACGAAACTGCAGTGCCTGAAACTCCGCCAGCCGTTTACCAAACTGCTTACGCTCCAGCATGTATTCGCGGGCTTTGTTGATCGCCTGCTGCGCCGTACCAATTGAGCAAGTCGCAATATTGATTCGGCCCCCGTCGAGCCCTTTCATGGCAATTTTAAAACCGTCACCTTCATTGCCAAGCAGATGATTAGTAGGCACACACACGTCTTCGAACGTGATCATGCGCGTCGGCTGGCTGTTCCAGCCCATCTTCTCTTCTTTGCGCCCGTAGCTGATGCCTTCAGCGTTAGCATCTACCGCAAAGGCAGAAACGCCGCCGGCGCCTTCGCCACCGGTGCGCGCCATCACCACTAGAAAGTCGGTACTGCCTGCACCGGAAATAAACATCTTACTGCCGTTCAGCACGTAGTCGTCGCCATCACGCTTGGCAGTGGTTTTCAATGAAACGGCGTCTGAACCTGAATTGGGTTCGGTTAAACAGTAGGAGCCTAAAAGCTCCCCGGTGGCGAGTTTTTCGCCCCACTGCTTGACTGCATCTGGCGTGCCAAAGTCTGCCAGCATCCAGGTCACCATATTGTGAATAGTGAGATAGGCGGTGGTCGACGTGCAGCCCATGGAAAGCTGCTCAAAAATGATACTGGCATCTAAGCGCGAAAGGCCTAGCCCGCCCACGCTCTCGGGTGCGTAAAGCGAACAAAAGCCCAGCTCCCCCGCTTTACGAATCACATCAACGGGAAAGAATGAGGTTTGATCCCACTCAGCGGCGTGTGGCTCTAGCTCGTTTTGGGCAAAAGCACGCGCCATATCAGAAAAGGCAACCTGGTCTTCATTAAGCTCAAAATTCATGGCGTATCTCCGCTAATGTGCGTACACACTGGCTGTTGTCGTTGTAATTGACGTTAACGTTAACTTATCTATTTACCCCCTAACAAGCAACACAACCAAGCGTGCGACCTTAGGTGTAGAAAGGGTCAGCCATCACAAAAGTAGCGCTAAAAAAAGGCGCCATACGGCGCCCAAGATCGGCAAGCAAGAAGCGTTAAAGCGACGCTTCTACTTAAAGTTTTTGCGGTACATTTTATCCAGCTCACCAATAATGCCGCTACGAAAGCTCAGCACACAAACCACAAAGATGAGGCCCAAAATTACGCTAACCCAGTTGCCTAACGGCGATTGCGCGAGGATATGCTGCAGGCCAACCACTAGCCCTGCGCCCATCAAAGGCCCCAGCAAGGTACCCACGCCGCCTAGCAGCGTCATCAAAATTACCTCACCGGACATATGCCAATGTGCATCGGTTAACGAGGCAAGCTGAAACACAACCGTTTTGGTCGAGCCGGCTAAGCCCGCCAAGCCCGCAGAGATCACAAACGCCACTAGTTTATAGGCATCGGTGTTGTAGCCCAGCGATACCGCCCGAGGCTCATTCTCACGGATAGCCTTGAGCACCTGACCAAACGGCGAGTGCACGGTGCGCTGAATGAGCGCAAAGCCTGCGATGAATATCGCAAACACAAAGTAATACATCGACAGGTTACTGCTCAGACTGATCACTCCAAACAAATGCCCGCGGGGGACGCCGTGCAGGCCATCTTCACCGCCGGTAAACGGTGCCTGGATATACATAAAGTAAACTAGCTGAGCAATCGCCAAGGTCACCATGGCGAAATAGATACCCTGGCGCCGAATAGAGAGCACACCAAACAGTACGCCTAATAGCGTTGCCATTAACGTGCCGGCGAGAATACCTAGCTCCGGCGTTAACCCTGGGTAGCTGGCCAGCAGGTAGCCGGTCACATAGCCGCCGGTCGCTAAGAAAGCCGCATGCCCAAAAGACAGCAGCCCCGCATAGCCAAGCAGCAGGTTAAACGCGCAGGCGAACAGTGCAAAACAGAGCACTTTCATTAAGAAAACGGGGTAGACCATGAAAGGCGCCACCAGCCCCACTACAATCAACGCCAGATAAAACATATTGCGGCGAAATTTGGCGCGTTTTTGGCGTTCAAGCACGGCCGTTGGCGCTAGCGTCGTTTGAGGTTCTGTCATGTTTATGCCTCCTTACCGAATAGCCCAGCGGGGCGCAACATGAGCACGAGGATCATGACAAGAAAGATCACCGTATTAGATGCTTCGGGGTAATACACTTTGGTTAAGCCTTCGATAATCCCCATCGCCAAACCGGTGATAATAGCGCCTAAAATCGAGCCCATCCCGCCGATGACCACCACCGCGAATACCACGATTAGTAGGCTTGAGCCCATGGTTGGTGACACGGGATACAGCGGCGCCGCTAACACGCCGGCAAACGCGGCTAACCCGACGCCGAACCCATAGGTAAGGGTTATCAGCAGCGGGACATTGACGCCAAAAGCCTGCATCAGCTGGGAGTTTTCGGTGCCCGCCCGCAGGTAGGCGCCTAACCGCGTACGCTCAATCATAAACCAGGTGAATAGGCACATCGCCAAAGCGGCCACCAGCACCCAGGCGCGATAAGTGGGCAAGAACATAAAGCCAAGGTTCAAGCCACCTTGAAGAATCTCGGGCGTAGCATAGCGCGCCCCGGAAACACCAAAGAAATTGACCAGCGTACCTTCAAAAATAAGCGCTAAACCAAAGGTTAGTAGCAGCCCATAGAGATGATCCAAATGGGCGATGCGGCGCAGTAAAAACCGCTCCAGCAACACACCGAAAGCACCGACCACAAGTGGCACTAAGAACAGCGCCAGCCAATAGTTAATGCCCAGATAGCGAAAGCCCAGTAGCGCAGCGAAGGCGCCCAGCATGTATTGCGCCCCATGGGCAAAATTGACGATCTTCAGTAGGCCGAAGATGACCGCCAGGCCCAGGCTAAGCAGTGCGTAAAAGGCGCCGTTCACTAGACCCAGCGTTAGCTGGCCCATGAAGACAGCCATAGGCACGCCGAATATCATCGTCATGATGTGAATCTCCTCGCCATCAAGCGGTTGGCGGCATAACGCCGCCAACCATTGCTACACATCACGTGTAAAATCACTCCAGATGAGTTCTTATCCAAACTAGCTCTTATCCAAATCAGTTCTGTACCAGCTTGCACTGGCTTTCGGATAGCGGACGGTAGGCTTCTTCGGCGGGAATAGTGCTGAGGATCTCGTAAAGGTCCCATTCACCGGTAGACTCTTCAGGCGTTTTTACCTGGGCAAGGTACATGTCGTGCACCATGCGGCCATCTTCACGAATACGGCCATTGCGTGCGAAGAAATCGTTGATCGGCATCTCAGCCATTTGGGCACGAATGGTTTCAGGGTCGTCAGTACCGGCCTCTTCAACGGCTTTCAGGTAATGCATGGTGCTGGAATAAATACCGGCTTGTACCATCGTTGGCATACTGCCCACTTCATCAAAGTAGCGCTGCGCCCATTCACGCGACTGCTCGTCCATATCCCAGTACCAGCCGGTGGTCAGCAGCAGGTTTTGGGTGGCTTCTAAACCAAGCGCGTGAACATCGTTCAAGAAAATCAACAGGCCCGCTAGCTGCTGACCAGATTGAGTCAGGCCAAACTGGCTGGCCGTGGTGATGGCATTAACGGTATCGGCTCCCGCATTGGCTAGGCCAACAATTTTGGCACCCGACCCTTGGGCCTGCAGGATATAAGACGAGAAATCGTTAGTCGGGAACGGATGGCGGACACCGCCGACGATTTCACCACCGCTGGCTTCAACTACCTTGGTTACATCGGCTTCCAGGGCATGGCCAAAAGCGTAGTCTGCTGTCAGTAGGAACCATGTGTCGCCGCCCTGCTCTACGACCGCTTTTGCAGTACCGTTAGCCAGCGGATAGGTATCGTATACCCAGTGAATGTGGTTAGGAGTGCAGTGTTCGTTGGTAATACTGGACGCCGCCGAGCCAGACACAATGCCGAGTCCGTTATTTTCCTCAAGCACTTTAGTGACCGCAATCGACACTGAAGAGGCGACCAGACCCGCCACCATATCGACGTTATTCTGGTCGATCCAGCCACGCACCGTATTGGCACCCACGTCGGCACTGTTGCGGTCGTCTGCGCTGAACAACACAATTGGGCTACCGTTTACGCTGCCGCCGAAATCCGCAACGGCCATTTCAAGTGCGGTTAGCCCGCCGGGGCCTGCCAAGTCACGATAAGTACCGGACATATCGGCCAGGTAGCCGATTCGAACTTCGCTATCGCTCATTTCGGCGTGAGCAGTGGAAACAGCAAAGCTAGCGGCAGCCGCAACGGCAATGCTGGCTGCCAGCTTTGTTTTGGTCAGATTTTTCATAAAGGTCATGTTCGTCTCCTGGCCTTTAGGGCCTTTGTTGTTGTGTAACGACATACTTTGAGCAGAGTGCGTTTTATCGGCGCGCTATACGCCTAACATGGAGTTGAGATGCTCGCGGCGCGACGGTAGTTGCGCGGCGGTAATTTCCTCAACAATCTGGCCGTGATCCATCACGAAGTGGCGGTCGGCTAGCGGTGCTGCAAAGCGAAAATTCTGCTCTACCAGCACAATGGTCATACCGCGCGCTTTCAACTGAATTAATACCTCGGCTAGTTTCTGCACAATCACCGGAGCAAGGCCTTCGGTAATTTCATCAAGCAGCAGCATGCGTGCGCCGGTGCGCAAAATTCGCGCCATGGCCAGCATCTGCTGCTCCCCGCCGGAAAGCCGCGTACCCTGGCTTTTACGCCGCTCATAAAGATTCGGAAACATGGCGTAGATTTCATCCAGGCTCATGCCGCCTGAGCTAACGGTAGGGGGTAACAGTAGATTTTCGTGAACATCAAGACTGGCAAATATGCCGCGTTCTTCCGGGCAATAACCAATGCCTAAACGCGGAAGATGATGCGGCTTCATCGCAAGCGTTTCATTGCCATTAATCACGATAGAGCCCGTACGCCGCCCCACCATGTTCATAATCGCTTTAAGCGTGGTACTGCGGCCTGCGCCGTTGCGGCCAAGCAGTGTCACCAGCTCACCGCGCTTTACGTTAAAATTTACGCCGTGCAGGATATGTGACTCGCCATAAAAGGCATGTAGATCCTGCACCCGCAACATTTCCAGGCTTTGATTGTTTACAACAGGCGCTTGGGCTTCAGCAGTCTTCATACGACGGCCTCCTCTTCAGCGGCATCGCTGCCCATATAGGCTTCGCGAACCAGCGGATTACGAGACACACTTTGATAATCGCCTTCTGCCAATACTGAGCCTCGCGCCAATACGGTGATGCGATCACACAAGCGGCTAACAACGCTCAGATTGTGTTCTACCATCAACACGGTGCGCCCTTTCGATACGCGTTTAATCAAGGCCACGATACGATCAACATCTTCTGCGCCCATGCCCTGCGTTGGCTCATCCAGCAACATCATGGTCGGGTCTAGCGCCAGGGTAGTTGCCAGTTCAAGCGCCCGCTTGCGCCCATAGGGCATTTCCACCGTTAAGGTATCGGCGTACTCACGCAGGCCCACTTCTTCCAGCAGCTCAAGAGCGCGCTCATTGAGATGATCAAGGGACTTCTCTGACTTCCAGAAATGAAACGATGTCCCCAGCTTGCGCTGCAGCGCCACTCGCACATTTTCTAATGCTGTCATATGGGTAAACACCGCTGAGATCTGAAACGAACGCACCAGACCTAGCTGAGCAATCTGGTTCGATTTTTTACTAGTGATCGATTGGCCTCGATACAAAATGTCGCCGCGAGTTGGCGGTAGAAACTTTGTTAGTAGGTTAAAGACGGTGGTCTTTCCCGCGCCATTAGGACCAATCAACGCATGGATATGCCCTTCCTGTACCTGGAGATTAACGTCGTCAACGGCGGTGAAGCCGCGAAACTCTTTGGTCAGCCCTCGTGTTTCGAGGACAGGTACCTGAATGACATCGCTTGCACTCATAGAGTGACTGACCTCTTATTGTTCTTGTGCTAAATCTTCACAGGTAAGCAGAAGTCCCTACCACTGCCTTGACCTGAACGTAAGGTATGTGTGCAAACTAGCAACTCTAGCCGTGGCAACACAATTACAACTTTGGTCTATCGGCTTTACACACCCAAACCAGCGCGCACCATAAATAACTAGATATCAACATCTTAATTGCTTTCAACGCATTTCAACTGCGCACAACAATTGCTTTACGTTAACGTAAACTTGTTTTAGCCTCATTGGCAGTGTTCCATAGGAGCTATAGCTAAGCTGTATATCTAGGAACAAGCCTTTTGAGAGAACGTCGACCATGAGCAAAACTTACTCGATCAGCGAATTGGCCAGCGAGTTTGACTTAACTACCCGCAGCATCCGTTTTTATGAAGATCAAGAGTTGCTCCACCCGACTCGGCGCGGCCAAACGCGCGTTTACAGCAGCAAAGACCGGGTGCGGCTTAAACTCACTATCCGCGGCAAGCGGCTGGGGTTTTCGCTGGCTGAGATCCGCGAACTGTTTGAGCTCTGGGATGAGACCCGCAGCGGTAGTAAAAAGCAGCTGCACTTAATGCTCAGCAAAATTGGCGAGCGGCAAGCAGCGCTTGATCAGCAAATGAAAGACATCACCATGGTGCAGCTAGAGCTTGAAAGCGCCGAAATACGCTGCCGCCAAGCGCTGGAAGAACTGTTCGAAAAAGATCCCGGCGAAAAAACGTCCAAACCAAAACAGCCGAACGAAGAACAGTCGGGTTCAAACAAGCACCCCCAATCCCCCTCTTCCGCCAGCGTCTAGTCATCACAGCTCACTAACCGTTATCAGTACAATTTATAAAAGGTGATTGACCATGTTTTCACACTACTCAGAACTCAATTTTGGCCTCGATGACGAACTGAACATGCTGCGCGAGCAGGTCAATGCCTTTGCCGCCAGCGAAATTGCCCCACGCGCCGCTGAGATCGACCGCAACAACGAGTTCCCCAACGACCTGTGGAAGAAGTTTGGCGATATGGGGCTGTTAGGGATTACCGTTTCTGAAGAAGACGGCGGCAGCGGCATGGGCTATCTGGCTCACTGTATCGCCATGGAAGAAATTTCTCGCGCCAGCGCCTCGGTTGCCCTTTCCTACGGCGCGCACTCTAATCTGTGCGTTAACCAGATTAAGATTAATGCGACCCCTGAGCAGAAAGCGAAATACCTGCCCAAACTGATTAGCGGCGACCACGTAGGTGCCCTGGCAATGTCAGAACCCGGTGCCGGCTCTGACGTGGTGTCGATGCAGCTGCGCGCCAAGAAAAATGGCGATCACTACGTGCTTAACGGCAACAAAATGTGGATCACCAACGGTCCGGATGCGGATGTGCTGGTGGTGTATGCCAAGACTGACCCAGAGGCCGGTTCCAAAGGGATCACCGCGTTTATCATCGAAAAAGGCATGCCCGGCTTTTCTACCGCCCAGAAACTCGACAAGCTCGGCATGCGTGGCTCTAACACCTGCGAACTGGTGTTTCAGGACTGCGCCGTACCCGCTGAAAACATCCTGGGCGGTGAAGGCAAAGGTGTTCGCGTGTTAATGAGCGGGCTGGACTATGAGCGCACCGTGCTGGCCGCGGGCCCGATTGGCATTATGCAGGCCGCCATGGACGTGGTGATGCCGTATATCCACGAACGTAAGCAGTTCAACCAGTCGATTGGCGAGTTTCAGCTGGTGCAGGGCAAAGTCGCTGACATGTACACCACGTTGAACGCCTGTCGCGCCTATTTGTATGCCGTGGCGGGCGCCTGCGACCGCGGCCAGACCTCGCGCAAAGACGCGGCGGGGGTCATTCTTTACTGCGCTGAAAAAGCCACTCAGGTAGCGCTGGATTCTATCCAACTGCTGGGCGGCAATGGCTATATCAACGAATACCCCACCGGGCGCCTGCTGCGTGATGCCAAGCTGTATGAAATCGGCGCGGGCACCAGTGAGATTCGGCGGATGTTAATTGGCCGCGAACTCTTCACCGAAACCCTTTAGCAAGCGGGTCTCATAAACGTCTTTAACAAACGTCATTAGGGTCGCGCCATGAGTACTATCAATAGCCAAGTCAATCCGCGTAGCGATGTGTTTCAAGCCAATGAAGCCTCACTGCTCGGCGAAGTTAATAAGCTGCGCGAGCTGACGGCCAGCGTTGCCCAAGGTGGCGGTGCCAAGGCCCGCGAACGCCACGAAAGCCGCGGCAAGCTGTTTGTGCGCGACCGCATTGATCACTTGATTGATGAAGGCTCTCCTTTTTTAGAGTTTTCCGCCCTGGCGGCCCATAACATCTACGATGGAGATATTCCCGCCGCAGGTGTTGTGACCGGTATTGGTCGCGTCTCTGGCGTTGAGTGCGTCATTGTGGCCAACGATGCCACGGTTAAAGGCGGCACCTACTTCCCGCTGACCGTTAAAAAGCATCTTCGCGCCCAGGAAATTGCCCGCAAGCATCGTCTGCCGTGCATTTATTTAGTCGACTCAGGCGGCGCCTTTTTGCCCCGCCAAGATGAAGTCTTTCCTGATCGCGACCATTTCGGGCGGATTTTCTATAACCAGGCCACTATGTCGGCGGAAGGCATTCCGCAAATTGCCGTGGTCATGGGTTCCTGTACCGCAGGCGGTGCTTACGTTCCCGCCATGGCCGATGAGTCGATCATCGTTAAAGAGCAGGGCACGATTTTTCTCGGTGGCCCGCCACTGGTAAAAGCCGCAACAGGGGAAAGCATTAGTGCAGAAGATTTGGGCGGTGCGGACGTTCACGCCAAGATCAGTGGTGTTGCCGACCATTACGCCGAAAACGATGTCCATGCGCTGCAGCTTGCTCGCGCCTGCGTCTCGCGCTTGAACTGGCAAAAGCGCGGCCAATTGGCGATGCAGGCGCCCAAGCCACCCAAACTCGACCCTGCTGAGCTATACGGCATTGTCGGCACCGATCTTAAAAAACCCTATGACGTGCGCGAAGTCATTGGCCGCATTGTTGATGACTCCGACTTTGATGAATTCAAACGTTACTACGGCGAAACCTTGGTGACCGGCTTTGCGCATATCCATGGTTTCCCGGTTGGCATCGTAGCCAACAATGGCGTGCTGTTTTCAGAAAGCGCCGTCAAGGGTGCGCACTTTATTGAGCTGTGCGCCCAGCGCAAGATTCCGCTGATCTTTTTACAGAACATTACCGGCTTTATGGTTGGCTCTAAGTACGAGCACGAAGGCATCGCCAAGCATGGCGCTAAGCTGGTGACCGCCGTGGCCTGCGCGAAGGTACCTAAATACACCGTGCTGATTGGGGGTAGCTTTGGCGCCGGCAACTACGGCATGTGTGGCCGTGCTTATGATCCCAACCTGCTATTTATGTGGCCTAACGCACGCATTTCCGTCATGGGTGGTGAGCAGGCAGCAGGCGTACTGGGGCAGGTCAAACGCGAGCAGCACGAGCGGGAAGGCCGCGAGTGGAGCAAAGAGGAAGAAGAAGCCTTTAAGCAGCCCACCCGCGAGCAGTATGAACATCAGGGCCACCCCTATTACGCCAGCGCCCGCTTATGGGACGACGGCGTGATTGATCCGCTGCAAACCCGCGATGTGCTGGGGCTTTCCCTCGCCGCGGCGATGAATGCCGAAGTCGAAGAGACGCGCTTCGGCGTGTTCCGGATGTAGGGGCAAATACAATGACTGATTCAGCACTGATGACTTACTCAACACTGATTCTAGAAAACGGCGTGGCGCGCCTGACCTTAAACCGCCCAGAGGTGCATAACGCCTTTGATGACAGCCTGATCGCCGAAATGAACGAGCACCTGCATACGCTGCATGAGCTTGCCGCCACAGGCGAGGTGCGCGTCGTCGTGCTGGGCTCCGAAGGCAAAAGCTTCTCAGCGGGTGCCGACTTAAACTGGATGAAGCGCATTGTCGATTACGATCTTGAAGACAATTTAGCCGATTCCCGCAAGCTTTCCGCGCTTATGCACGCCTTGGATACGTTGCCCTGCCCCACGGTTTGCCGTGTACAGGGGGCAGCCTATGGCGGCGCGGTGGGTTTGGCTGCCTGCTGCGATGTGGTAATTGCCTCAGATAAAGCCAGATTCTGCCTGTCGGAAGTTAAAATCGGCCTCTCACCGGCGGTGATTAGCCCCTATGTACAGCGCGCGTTAGGTGAACGCCAGATGCGCCGCTATGCGTTAACGGCGGAAATCATTGATGCCCCCACGTCGTTGGCGCTCGGCTTAACTCACCAGGTCGTAGAGCACGAGGCATTAGATACCGCCATAGACGCTATGATAGCCACTCTGATGGCGGGATCGCCCCAAGCCCAACGTACTTCTAAGGCACTGATGGCCACGGTTGCTCAAGCGCCTGATGCTGAGGAGACCCGCGAGCATACCTGCCAGGTGATCGCCAAGCTGCGGGTAAGCCCAGAAGGCCAAGAGGGTTTATCCAGCTTCTTTGAAAAGCGCCGCCCCGCCTGGGCCGAATCTAACCATGCATCTCACGCTTCGGAGCGTCGCTCATGAGTCACTCGCCTTTTGATACCTTACTGGTCGCTAACCGGGGAGAAATTGCCTGCCGGGTGATGCGCACCGCGCGGCGTATGGGTTTAAAAACCGTCGCGGTCTATTCCGATGCCGACGCCACTGCGCGGCACGTGCGTGAAGCCGACGAGGCCATTCGCCTTGGCCCCGCTGCCGCGCGCGAAAGCTATCTTAATATCGACGCGGTCATTGACGCTGCCAAGCGCACCGGTACCGGCGCGATCCACCCGGGCTACGGCTTTCTATCCGAAAATGGCAGCTTTGTTAAAGCCTTAGAACAGGCGGGCATTATTTTTGTGGGGCCGCCCGCATCAGCAATCGCGGCAATGGGTGATAAATCCGCGGCGAAGGTGCGCATGGCCAACGCCGGCGTGCCGCTGGTGCCCGGCTACCACGGCGATGACCAAGACGATGCCCTGCTGCGCGCTGAAGCAGACAAAATAGGCTACCCGGTGATGCTAAAAGCCAGCGCGGGTGGCGGCGGTAAAGGCATGCGCGTGGTGGAAAGCGGCGATGCGTTTCAGGCCGCGTTAGACGGCTGCCGTCGTGAGTCTAAAGCCGCCTTTGGCGACGACCGCATGCTGATCGAGAAATACCTGGTGCAGCCCCGCCATGTGGAAGTCCAGGTATTTTGCGATCGCTACGGCAACGGGGTGTATTTGTTCGAGCGCGACTGCAGCGTTCAGCGGCGTCATCAAAAAGTCATCGAAGAAGCGCCCGCCCCCGGCATGACCGCCGAGCTGCGCAGTGCCATGGGCGACGCCGCCGTTCGCGCCGCCCAAGAGATAGGTTACGTAGGCGCGGGCACCGTCGAGTTTTTGCTAGACGGTTCGCCAGGACAGGATGGCTCGTTCTACTTTATGGAGATGAACACCCGCCTTCAGGTTGAGCACCCGGTCACAGAGATGATCACCGGCCAAGACCTGGTTGAATGGCAGCTGCGCGTGGCCATGGGCGAACCGCTGCCCTGCTCCCAAGACGAGCTCACCATCAGCGGGCATAGCTTTGAAGCGCGCATTTACGCTGAAGACCCGGAGCAGGATTTTTTACCCGCCACCGGCCTGCTCTCCCGTTTTGCGCTTGATTTAGAAGGCGCTGGCTTAGATTCTTTTGAAAATCAGGATCAAGTACGCCTGGACAGCGGCGTGGAAAGTGGCGATGCGGTGTCCATGCACTACGACCCCATGCTCGCCAAACTCATTGTGCATGGCGCTGACCGTAATGCAGCGCTAGCCACGCTTAACCGCGCGCTAGCGGCCTTGGATGTTCAAGGGGTGGTGACTAACCGTGCCTTCTTAATGCGTTTGGCGACTCACCCGAACTTCAAAGATCTGGGCGTTAATAACGTCGAGCTGGATACGCGTTTTATTGAGCGCAACGAAGCCACTCTTTTCGCCCCGCGCGTCTTTAGTAATGAAGACTACGCCAGCGCAGCGCTGATTGGCCTTAATCAGTTGGCTAACGAATGCCACAGCGATTCTCCCTGGGACCGTCATGACGGCTTTCGCCTGAATGCGCCTCACACTATCCGCATCGCGCTGTGCGACCCTGCCAGTGCCCAGACTGCCGAAGGCGAAAATGCCGTGGTGATAGTGGAAGGCAAACGCAACGCCGGTGAAACACTCTGGAACCTGACTGTCGGCGATGAGACTCTCACGGCCAGCGTACAGCCGCTGACAGGCGATGCGGTAGCGGTGACGCTAAACGGCCACCGCCGCCGGCTACAGGCGCGCCGAGACGGCAACGTCGTCGTCATGGCCGACCCCAGCGGTGAAACCCGGCTATTCTGGCGGCGCATTGAAGCCATTAATCACGGCCAGCATGAGGCGGAATCTACCCTGACTGCGCCCATGAATGGCACCGTCGTCGCGCTGCTGGTAGCGCCCGGCGCGGCCGTTGAGAAAGGCATGCCGCTGATGGTCATGGAAGCGATGAAAATGGAGCACACCATGATTGCACCTGCCGATGGCAGCGTGGAAACCTTTCACTTTCAGGCAGGCGATACCGTTAATCAAGGGGCCGTGCTGCTCGATTTTGCGGCCAACGAATAAGGAGCTCACCGATGGCACTGCCTACGTCAGTCAGGCTTTTTGAAATGGCCCCCCGTGACGGCCTACAAAACGAGCCAGGAGCAATCGTCCCTAGCGCAACCAAAATTGCTCTTATCCAACGGCTTGCTAGCGCGGGCATCACGCATATTGAAGCCGCAAGCTTCGTCTCGCCCAAGTGGGTGCCGCAAATGGGTGATGCGGCTGAAGTGATGCGCGGCATTCAGCGTCAGCCGGGCGTGGTCTACTCGGCACTTACTCCCAATCTGAAAGGGCTGGAAAACGCACTGGCCGTCGGCGTGGAAGAAGTCGCGGTATTTGGTGCCGCGTCCGAAGCCTTCTCGCAGAAGAACATCAACTGCTCGATTGCTGATTCGCTGGCACGCTTTGAGCCCGTACTTGAGCGTGCTCACCAGGCGGGTGTGCGGGTACGCGGCTATGTGTCCTGTGTGCTGGGCTGCCCTTACGAGGGAGATATTGCCCCTGCTAAAGTGGCATCAGTCGCCAAGGCGCTTTATGAGATGGGCTGCTACGAGGTGTCGCTGGGCGATACGATTGGGGTCGGCACCCCGCTGGCGGCCAAGCGTATGATTGAAGCCACCCGGCAGCACGTGCCTATCGAGCACCTTGCCGCTCACTTTCATGATACCTACGGTATGGCGCTGGCTAATTTATATGCCGTAATGGAAGAAGGCATTAGCGTTATCGATGCCGCCACGGCTGGCCTTGGCGGCTGCCCGTATGCCAAGGGTGCGTCCGGCAACGTAGCCACCGAAGACGTGCTCTATTTGCTTGAGGGGCTGGGCATTGAAACGGGTATCGACCTGCAGGCCATTATCGATACCGCCTTTTGGGTGACAGGCGAGCTAGGCCGCAAGCCAAGCTCTAAAGTGGCGTTGGCGAAAGGTCTTATACAACAATAACGAACGCCCATAGCAGCCGCTAATCAGCCTCTGGCTATCCGTCTGACAAGAAAAAATATCGGAGAGATCGACCATGTCCTCACCAGCATTCACCTTACCCAGCTACACCAGCAGTACGGCAGACAAACCTTTACTCGGCATGACCATCGGAGACAAATTCGATCAGATAGCGCTCCAGCATGCCGATAACGATGCGCTAATCGTCGTGCATCAAAACATCCATTGGAGCTATCGAAAGCTTCAGGAAGAAGTTAACCGCTGTGCTCGTGCTCTGCTGTCTATCGGCGTTAAAAAAGGCGATCGCGTAGCGATCTGGGCACCCAACTGCAGCGAATGGACGCTAACGCAGTTTGCTACCGCTAAAATTGGCGCCATTCTGGTCACCATTAATCCTTCTTACCGAACCCATGAGCTTGAATACTCGCTGAACCATTCCGGCGCACGCTTTTTAGTCACCGCCAATCGTTTTAAAAGCTCTGATTACAGCGAGATGCTGTATGAGCTAGCGCCAGAACTTAAACAGGGGCTTAACGCCGGCACGGAAGGTGAGCTTAAGTCGCAAAAGCTACCAGATCTTGGATGCATCATAAACTTGAGCCACGACAAGCTGCCCGGCATGTGGCGCTGGTCAGACCTGATGCAGGAAGCCGACAAGGTTAGCCAAACCGACCTCAATGATCTGCAGGCCACGCTGCAATTTGATGATCCGATCAATATTCAGTACACCTCTGGCACTACCGGCTTTCCCAAAGGCGCCACGCTTTCCCATCATAATATTCTTAATAATGGTTTTTTCGTTGCCGAAAGCATGGGCTTTACGAGCCAAGACCGGCTGGTCATTCCGGTGCCGCTGTATCACTGTTTCGGCATGGTAATGGGTAACTTGGGCTGTATTACTCACGGCGCAACGATGATCTACCCCGATGAAGGCTTTGATCCAGGCAAAGTGCTTAAAGCGGTTGATGAGCTAAAAGCCACTGCTCTCTATGGCGTGCCGACGATGTTCATCGCAGAGCTTGATCATCCTGACTTCCCGACCACCGACCTTTCATCCCTGCGCACGGGCATTATGGCAGGTTCGATCTGCCCGACTGAGATCATGAAGCAAGTGATCAGTAAGATGAATATGAAAGGCGTTCAGATCGCTTACGGCATGACTGAAACTAGCCCGGTTTCTACCCAAACCGGCGCCAATGACAGCGTTGAGAAACGCGTTTCTACCGTGGGCCGTACCCAGCCCCATCTGGAAAACAAAATTGTCGACCCCGGTAACGGCGGCATTCTACCCCGGGGTGAAATCGGCGAACTCTGCACCCGTGGCTACAGCGTAATGCTGCGATACTGGAACAATGACCAAGCCACCGCTGAAGCAATCGATGAGGCTGGCTGGATGCATACCGGTGACCTAGCCACCATGGATGAAGAAGGCTATATCCAGATCGTAGGCCGCATCAAAGACATGGTCATTCGCGGCGGCGAGAACGTTTACCCTAAAGAGGTCGAGGAATTCCTGTACGCCCACCCTGCGATCTCCGATGTGCAGGTCACCGGCGTGCCTGACAAAAAGTACGGCGAAGAACTGATTGCGTGGGTAAAACTTAACGGCACCGCCGACGGCGTCACCAGCGACGACCTACGCGAGTTCTGCAAAGGCAAGATCACCCACTTCAAAATTCCACGCTACTTTAAGTTCGTTGACGAGTTCCCGATGACGGTCACCGGCAAAATTCAAAAATTCAAAATGCGCGAAATTTCCATTCAAGAACTAGGCTTGGAACAAGAGAAGTAATCCGCCATGCCACCCTTCCATCCGCTAGCGGACCACTATCAGCGCGCCCTACGCGCTGATGACGTGCTGGCTCAGATCGATGCTCACTACCCGGATGGACCCACGCTGCACCAGCTAGCGCCATTGGATCAGCTACACATTGGCGGCGTGGCGGCCTCTTCCCGGCTGCTCGAACGACTCAGCGCGAACTTGGATATTCGCGCGCACCCGAAAGTGCTGGATATCGGCGCGGGGTTAGGGGGGCTGATGCGCCAAGGCGCCGCGCTCGGCTTTCAAATGACCGGGCTGGATATTACGCATGGGTTCAGCGCACTCAATAAAGCGCTGAGTACGCGAGTTCAGCAACCTGATGTCCACTTGCTTTCCTGGGTAACGGGCGACGCAAGTGCTCTGCCGTTTGCGGACAATAGTTTTGATGCGGTGCTATTTCAGCATAGCCTACTCAATATGCCCGATGCGGCCCGGGTGCTGGAGCAAAGCCGCCGCGTACTGCGCCCGGGCGGGCAGCTAGTAATGCACGAAGTGGTCAGTGGGCCCAACGTCGCAGCACTGCGTTTCCCTGTGCCCTGGGCAGTATCGCTTGAGCACTCTCACCTGCTGAGCCTAATAGAATTAACCCAGCTGCTTGAAGCAGGTGGTTTTGCTATTGAGCACGTGGACGATTGGAGTGATGCCGCCTTAGCGTGGCGCCACCGCCAGCGTAAAAAAGAACAAACGCCGCGACAGGCCGTGCTCTCGCCCCAGTGGGTGTTCGGAGAACGCTTCACCAGTATGGGCAAAAACCTAGTCGACAACTTGGCGGAAGGTGCAATTAAAGTGGTAGAGATTCAAGCCACTTGCTAATCTGAATGCAAATAACGTTTTCTCCCCCTGCTATAGGTGTACGAGAAATGCCAATAAAACGCTTGGCAAGCACCCTACTTTGTTGCTCCGTTCCGTGGTTAAGCAGCTACGCCGATGATACCCCGCCGGTAATGGCCTACACGGCTGCCGACAGTGAGCTAATGCAGCTAGACAACGGGGTTATTTTAGAAGGTAGCGATCTCAGCAGCCTAGACACGTATACCAGTGGCTTTCGGCTAACGGCAGGTTTTAGCCCTTGGCGCCTCCCCCAACTGGATATCGGTGCTGAAATTGCCTACCGCGAAAGCGAAGAAGTCGCCATCGCCTCCAATATTAACCCGCTGATTATGGATACGCTGAGCTTGGGCGGCGCCATTATTGCCGGAGTTCGCATGGGCGCCTTTAGCGTCTATGCGAAATCCGGCATCACCGAATGGCGCGGTGAAAGCAATGTTGAAGGGGTCGACGAAAGCGGTAGCGCGATGCTACAAGGCTTTGGTGCGACCATGACGATTAACCGGCTGGTTAGTCGCTTAGAGTACGAACGCCTTGATGCCCCCACGCTCAGCCATCTCAATATGCTAAGCGCCTCGCTGCATCTGCCGTTTTAACGGTTTTCATCTTCTGAAGGCGCTGGTGGTGTCCAAATCGGTACATCTTCGCGCTGTGGCTCGTTCCAATCTTGCTGCATAGCGCTGTTCAACGCGCCTTCCAGCTTCATAAACAGCTCGCCGTAGCGGGGGCTGAAGCTAATACCTTGCTCTATTTCTTTCCAAACGTTAAACAGCTCATCTTCATGGGCCTCTTCATTTTGCACAAAAGCCCAGGTCATTTGCTTAGCCCGCATGGGGTGAACGCCCATGGCGGTTAGCGCATGACCGCCCAACTCTAAGGCAGAATGATAGGTTTCGCTGACCACATCGTCGGCACCTGCTTCTCGCAGCCGATAGCCGTGGCCACGGTCGAAAGCCCGCGCTAGCACCCAGAGCTTGGGATAGAACTGCTTGACGTGCTTAACCATTTGCACAGCGCGGTCAGGGTCGTCTATTGCGATAACGATCAACCGCGCGTTCTCAATCCCAGCGGTTTCTAGCAAATCGGAGCGGGTGGCGTCACCAAAGTAGCTTTTAATATTGATCTTACGCAGGTTCTCGATCTGCTCGATCTCATGATCCAGCGCCACAATAGGAATGTTGTTGGCGCGTAGCAAACGGCAGATAATTTGCCCAAACCGACCGACGCCAGCCACGATAACGGGCGCCTCTTCTTCGATCGTATCAGCCTCACGATCATCGTTGGAGGCAGTTCGATAGTACGGCAACACTAGCCTGTCGTAGACGATAAACAGCAGCGGCGTTAAGAACATCGACAGGGCCACAACGAGCGAAAGAATCTGAGCAATATCAGCCGGTATAACGCTATTTTGTACGCTATAGGTAAGCAATACAAAGCCAAACTCACCGGCCTGGGCAAGGCTTAAGGTAAACAGCCAGCCGTTACTGCCCCGCACTTTGAACAGCAGCGCCAAGCCCAGCAAGACGAAGCCCTTGACCACGATAACCGCCAAGCCTAACGAGAGAATCGTGCCCCACTCTGCTGCCAGCACCGAAAAATTGATGCCCGCCCCAACGGTAATAAAAAACAACCCCAGCAGCAGGCCTTTAAATGGCTCAATATTGGCTTCAAGCTCGTGCTTGAATTCACTGTTAGCCAGCACCACCCCGGCTAGAAATGCACCCAACGCCGGCGATAAATTAACCAGGCTCATTAGTGCGGCAATGCCTATCACCAGCATTAGCGCCGTGGCGGTAAACACCTCACGCAGGCCAGAGCCAATCACATAGCGAAACAGTAAAGGCACTAGGTAGTAGCCACCCACCACCACACTCCCAATGGCCGCCACGACCACCAGCGCATGTGCCCAGCCAGGCAGGCTGGATACTAGACTTAAGCTTGCGTGGCCGTCATCACCGCCAGCGCTCATTAATTCAGGCAGCGCTAGCAGCGGAATAAGCGCCAGCATGGGAATAACAGCAATATCTTGAAACAGTAAAACCGAGAAAGCACTGCGCCCACCTTCGGTTTTAACAAGCCCTTTTTCATTTAGCGTTTGGAGCACAATCGCAGTAGACGACAGTGCAAAAATAAACCCGATAGCTAATGACGTTTGCCACACCAAGCCCAGCCACCAAGCGATAGCCGCACCGGCTGCCGCCGTTAGCACCACCTGAAGCCCTCCCAATCCCAGCAGGCGTACGCGCATGGCCCACAGCGCTTTGGGATCAAGTTCCATGCCGACTAAAAATAGCATCATCACGACGCCAAATTCCGCGAAGTGCTGAATCGTATTGGTCTCTTGACCGACCAGCCCTAGGATGGGGCCAATGACCACGCCGGCAACCAAATAACCCAACACTGACCCCAGACCAAAGCGCTTGGCGAGAGGAACCGCAATCACCGCGGCCAGCAGATAGATAAACGCTTGAACAAAGTAGGCCGTCATTTTTTCATCCGCCGTAAGGGTAGAGCACGAAACCAACTAAACATGCCAAATTGGCAATAACCGTCAGCCAAAAAAAGACTCGGAAGCTGGTTTTTTGCGTTTTATGCCGCCACCGCTGCTGCGCCAGCAGTGCCCCTGGCCAGCCACCGGCTAGTGCAAGCAGGTGAAGCGATTTTTCACTCACCCGCCGGCGGTTTTTAATCGCCGCTTTTTTATCGACAACATAAGTGATGTAGGTGATCACGCTAACCACCGCATAAAGTGCCGCAATATAAATCAATATGGTTGAACCTGAAAAAGATAAGCAATGATCGTCGCTGTTGGCTACTTACGCCGCTGAGAAGGCTTGCCACCGGCGGTAGGCTTCCCCCGCGCGATGTGTCCTTTACCCGCCCCTTTCGCGCCAGCTTTGCCCTTGGCGCCGGGTTTATTTGCGCCAGGCTTTCCTACCGTCGAGCTTTTGCCTTTGGCATGGGGCTTACCTGATCCAACAGTTTTAGCTCTTGGGTCTTTGTGTACTTTGCCGCTGGCAGCCTTGGCGCCAGGCTGGTTTTTCTTTTCAGTATTTGAACGTGCGCTGTAGTTGGGTCTGTCAATTTTAGGTTTGCTTTTCTTCTTCTCTGGCGCAGCCTCTGAGCTTTCGGTCAGCGTGACGATGGTATCGATCTCTTTAACGGTTAAATCGCGCCAGTCGCCCAGCGCTAAGCCTTTAAGCGGTACGTTCATAATCCGCGTGCGAATTAGCTGCGTAACGTCATAGCCAAAATATTCGCACATGCGGCGAATTTGGCGATTGAGCCCTTGCACCAAGGTAATCGTGAATACAAACGTCGACTCTTTGCGCAGTTTACAGCGCTTGGTCACCTTGCCGAGAATAGGTACACCATTCTGCATGCCGTCAATAAACTCATCGGTAACCGGTTTGTTCACCGTCACCTGATACTCTTTTTCATGATTGTTATTAGCGCGCAAAATCTTATTAACCAAGTCGCCGTTATTGGTTAAAAAAATCAGCCCTTGGGAGTCTTTGTCGAGCCTACCGATGGGAAAAATGCGCGCGCCGTGTTTTACAAACTCAACGATATTGTCTTTCTCGCTGGATTCGGTAGTGCTGACAATGCCCACCGGCTTATTCAGCGCAATCAGAACCAGATCGTCCTCTTCCTGAGGCTCAATGTCTTGGCCATTAACTTTAACCAGATCCCCCGCGACCACCTGGTCGCCGGTAGTGGCGCGACGACCGTTAATCCATACGTTGCCCTGCTCCACAAAACGGTCGGCTTCGCGTCGCGAGCACATACCGCTTTCACTAATGTACTTATTAATACGAGTAGATTTTCGTAACGACATAACGCGCCATGAAGCCAATAGGTATACAAAATTAAAAGGACGAACCGGGCTGCTTCAGAAAAGCCAGCTCCTCGTCAGTCGAGGCCCGGCCCAACAGTGCATTACGGTGAGGATAGCGCCCAAAGCGATCAATGATTTCTTTGTGACGCACCTCAAAATCAAGATTATTTTCTAACCCCGGCTGGTTAAACAGCTGCATGGCAATATCATGAATCGCAGCAGACTCACTATGCATAAAGGGCATATAGAGAAATGCCCGCTGCGCACTCGCAAGCTCGGTGTCGGCACCCACTGCCACGGCCTCTTGAGCAAGCGCCAGCGCTAAGGTATCGGTAGCGAAAGCACGGGCGTCGTCACGATACATATTGCGTGAAAACTGATCCAGCACAATGATCTCGGCAAGTCGCCCTTGGGCCACTTGCCGCCAAGGATAGCATTCACACTGGGCGGCCTGGGCATGCAGCTTGCTGAATCGCTCAATAATCGTACGATCCATCTGCGCATCTTTTTTAAACCACTGAGCTGGCGTCAACGCTTCAAACCAAAAATCGAGTACCGCTTGAGCATCTGAGGACATTGACGCCTCCTTGTTGTAGAACGTTATGCTAGAACGCTGTGAAAATAAAAACGCTTAGCCTGTGTTGCGTAAGCCAGCGGCGATACCGGCCATGGTGACCATGAGCGCACGCGAAAGGTCTGCGCTAATAGCACCGTCGGCGTCACGATTACGCTGCAGCAACTCCGCCTGGAGGCCGTGGAGCGGGTCGATGTAAGGATTACGCACATCAATCGCCTGACGAATCAACGGTGTGTTCTCCAGTAGCTTTTCTTGCTGAAGAATATCGAGTACCGCATCTTCCAATGATGCGAAACGATGGCGTAACTTTTTACCAAGCGCTTTTAGCGAAGGTTCATCCACCAAGCGGTGCTCGTAATAAGCGGCAATCGCCACGTCAGCTTTGGCCAACAGCATCTCAAGCATGTCCAAGTAGGTACCGAAGAAAGGCCAATCCTTACGCATTTCCTGCAGCACTTCACGCCCGCCGGGCTGTTCAAGTCGCTTCGCAAAAGCTTCGCCACTGCCCAGCCATGCGGGCAACATTAAGCGAATCTGTGTCCAGGCGAAAATCCATGGGATCGCGCGCAGCGTTTCGACGCCGCCATCCTGACGCCGTTTAGTCGGCCGCGAACCTAGCGGCAGTCTGCCTAACGCGCCTTCCGGCGTAACTGCTCGGAAGTAAGGCACAAAATCTGGGTCTTCACGCACCACGCCTACGTAGGCGGCATGGCCGACCTTCGCGAGCTGGTCCATCTCCTCGCGCCACTGAGGTTCTGGCGCACGCGGCGGCAGCAGCGTCGCTTCAAGCACCGCACAGGCATAGATTTCCATAGAGCGCAGCGCGATATCCGGCTGGCCAAACTTGAAGCGAATCATCTCGCCCTGTTCGGTCACCCGCAGGCTGCCGTTCACCGAGCCCGGGGGCTGAGAGAGAATCGCCGCATGAGCAGGACCGCCGCCACGGCCTACCGTGCCACCACGACCATGAAACAAGGTTAAGTCCACGCCATGGCGCTCACAGACAGCCACCAGCGATTCTTGGGCACGGTACTGAGCCCAGGCTGCGGCAAGCTGACCGGCATCTTTAGCCGAGTCTGAGTAACCAATCATGACCTCTTGACGGTCGCCAATCAGCGCACGATAGCCCGGTATTGAGAGCAGCTGATCAACCACGGCGCCGGCATGATCCAGGTCGTTGAGCGTTTCAAACAGCGGTGCAATCGGCAGCGTCATCTGCCCACCGACTTCTTTCATCAGCAGCGCTACGGTGAGCACGTCTGAAGGCTCTGCTGCCATGGAGATAATGTAAGTGCCCAGCGCTTCGGTGTGCTCTTGAGCAATCACTTTAAAGGTGTCCAGCACTTCACGAGACTCGGCCGAGCATTCCCAGCGGCGCGGAATCAGCGGTCGACGCGAGGCAAGCTCAGACAGCAGGAATTCTTGGCGCTTGGCTTCGTCCCACTCTTGGTAGTGGCCAAGCCCAAGTGCACTGGTTAGCTCTTCGATAACCTGGGCATGGCGGCTCGCTTCTTGGCGCAGGTCCAGCTTGGTTAGCGTCACGCCAAATACTGCCACTCGACGCAGGGTATCAAGCAGCGCGCCGTTGGCAATGGTATCGAGGCCAACATCGCACAGCGAGCGGTAGCAGGCGAGCAGCGGCGAGTAGAGCTGATCGCGGGTTTCAATAATAGGCCCGCCGTCATAGTTACGTCCGTCCAGCTCGGCCTTAGCCCAGTCGCGAGTCGCTTCGACTCTTGCTAGCAAGCGCTTGAGAACTTCGCGATACGGTTCCGCCACATCACCAGCTTCGGCTTTAAGCGCACTATTGGCCTTCCACATGGAAAGCTCGGTTTTCAACTGTTCAAGATCGCGCAAATACAGATCGGCGGCCATCCAGCGACCCAGCAATAGCACTTCGCGGGTCACCTTAGCGGTAACGTTGGGGTTGCCATCGCGATCGCCGCCCATCCAGGAAGCGTAGCGTATAGGCGCGGCATCCAGAGGCAGCCGCTCACCGGCGGTATCCAGCAGCAGGTTATCCAGATCGCGATGAAAATCAGGCACCGCCTGCCACAGTGAGTTTTCAATGACAGCAAAACCCCACTTGGCTTCATCCACCGGCGTTGGCCGCTCGTGGCGGATCTCATCGGTGTGCCAGGCTTGGCTAATCAGCTCTTCCAGGCGCCCCTGGGCACGGGTGCCACGCTCTGGATAATCTTCCGAACTTTCAATAGCGGTTAAGCATTCATCAATCGCATCGTATTTTTGAATGAGCGTACGGCGAATAACTTCGGTCGGGTGCGCGGTCAGAACAAGCTCAACGCGCATATTGGCGAGCGTTTCGACCAGCTTACGCGGTGAATTACCGGCTTTTTTGGCACGCTCAAGCAGCTCGCCAAGCACCGGCTGAAAGCCAGGCTTGTAATCTTCAACGCGACGAAAACGCGCCCGGTAGTGCTGCTCGGCAATATTAGCCAGATTCAAAAACTGGTTAAACGCCCGAGTGACTGGCAGCAGGTCACGCTCGGGTAGCTGGCGAAGATACTCAATTAACTCACGCTGCTGCAGCGAATCACCCTGACGCCCGCGCTTGGCATGGGCGCGAATCGTTTCAATTTTATCGACAAATGCTTGGCCTAAATCATCGGCAATCGTTCGCCCCAGGCTATCACCTAGAATGCGTACGTTATCGCGCAGGGATTCGTGTAGGTCTTGACTCATTGGCATGGCCTCCTTGCAAAGGTCGCATCATCATTAGATTAAGCATGATTAAATCAGGAATGGCTGGGGTGTTTTTCTTGTGCTTTAGCTGCCTGCCAGTGGGCCTCCATTTCATCTAGAGAGGCATCTTGTAGCGGCCGCTGGGCAGCGCTAAGTTCGCGCTCAATATGGCGAAAACGGCGTTCGAATTTAGCATTAGTGGCACGCAGGCACTGTTCAGGGTCTGCATTCAGCGTGCGGGCAAGATTGGTTACCGCAAACAACAGGTCGCCCACTTCTTCTTGGGCATGCCGCTGGTCGCCGGCGGCAAGCGCCTCCTCGACTTCGGCCAGCTCCTCACGAATTTTGGCTACTACGCCTTCAGCATCAGGCCAATCGAAGCCCACCCTTGCGGCCCGTTTAGACAGCTTAGCGGCGCGGCTAAGTGCAGGTAGCGTGCGCGGCACGTCGTCGAGTACCGACGGCATATCGGCGGCTTTTTCGGCGCGCGCTCTTTGCTCACGCTCTTCGGCTTTCAGCGACTCCCAGCGGCTGTTGACCTGCTGAGACTGTATCTCTTCAGCGCTCACGCCCGGCGAGCGGCGCGAGGCAAGCGTGCCGTCGGGAAACACGTGGGGATGGCGGCGCAGCATCTTAGCGGTCAGCGTATCGACAATGTCAGCAAAGTCGAAGCGCTGCTCCTCTGCACCGAACTGAGCATAATAAACCACTTGGAAAAGTAGGTCGCCTAGCTCGCCGGGCAGTTCATTGAAAGCACGCCTTTCAATGGCATCGGCCACTTCATACGCTTCTTCCAATGTGTGCGGCACGATGCTGTCCCAATTTTGCTGCAGATCCCACGGGCAGCCCTGCTCGCAATCGCGCAGCACCTGCATAAGGGTCAGCAGATCATCCATACGGTGGCGCATTATGCTCCTCCCTTGCGACGTTGGTGATCGGGGTCGGCGTTACGCAGGCGGCGCACTTCGGTGACGTTAGGCAACTGCTGAATACGTGAAAACAGACGACCCAGTGACTCAAGGCCATCCACTTCTAACGTTATCCGCAGACGAGCGATGCTCTCGTCGGTATTGGTTAAGGTATTGACGGCGAGGACGTTGACCTTTTCATTACCCAATAAGCTGGTGACATCACGCAGCAGCCCCGAACGATCCCAGGCTTGAATTTCAATCGTCACCGGATAGCGCGTCTGGGCACGCTCGCCCCACTCTACCTCAATAATGCGTTGAGGCTCGTCCAGGCGTAATTGCAAAATATTGCTGCAGTCCTGACGATGAACGGTGACGCCACGCCCTTGAGTGATAAAGCCAACAATTGGCTCGCCGGGCACCGGACGGCAGCAATTCGCCATACTGGTTTTGAGATTGCCTACGCCAAGCACCGTAATATCGCTTTTCGTGGCCTTGCTCGATTGGCGCTTAGGCTTGGCAAGCAGCCGGTCGAGCTGCTCTTGGTCATCGGTCTCGCCGAACAGCTGCTGCGCCTGGTGAAGCACTTGGCCAATACGTAAGTCACCGGCGCCGATTGCGGCATACATATCCTCAGCATTGAGGTAGTTCACGGCCTTCGCCAACCTAGGCAGGTCAAGGTCTTCGACATCTAGACGGCGCATCTCGCGGTCAAATAGCGCGCGCCCTTCGTCAAGGTTCTGATCCCTCGCCTGGTGCTTAAACCACGCTTGTATTTTGGCTCTGCCGCGGGAAGTTCGCACGTAGCCCAGGCTAGGGTTTAGCCAGTCGCGGCTAGGCCCGCCTTTAGTGGCCGTTAGAATCTCCACCTGCTGGCCGGTTTTCAACTTATAAGTCAGCGGCACAATGCGGCCATTAATTTTGGCGCCCCGGCAACGGTGGCCTATTTCCGTGTGCACGCGGTACGCAAAATCGATGGGGGTCGCGACACGCGGCAGGTCAATCACATGGCCATCTGGGGTAAAGACGTAGATACGGTCAGGGGCGACATCGCTGGCCAGTCCTTCGCGGAGATCGCCAAAGCCGCCAACTTCGTCCTGCCACTCCAGCACTTGACGCAGCCAAGCGATTTTTTCTTCGTAGCTACGACTTTTAGCGTTGGTATCATGGCCTTTGTAGCGCCAGTGGGCACAAACGCCTAGCTCGGCTTCTTCGTGCATGGCGAAGGTGCGAATCTGAATTTCGAGCACCTTGTTTTCTGGCCCCATCACGGCCGTATGCAGTGACTGATAGCCATTTTTTTTGGGGTTGGCGATATAGTCGTCAAACTCATTGGGCACATGATGCCAGCGCGAGTGAATAATCCCGAGTACGGTGTAGCAGTCGGTCACCTCAGGCACCAAAATGCGCACCGCGCGCACATCGTTGACCTGGGAGAAGTCGATCCGCTTGCGCTTCATCTTTCGCCAGATTGAGTAGATGTGCTTGGCGCGACCATCCACGTCATAGCGGTGAATGTGCTGAGCTTCCATCAAGGCTTTGATGGTTTCCACGACATCATGAATATAACGGTCGCGGTCAAGGCGCTTTTCCGCCAGTAGCTTAGCAATCGCTTTGTATTCATCTTCGTGCAAATAGCGAAACGAGAGGTCTTCCAGCTCCCACTTAAGTTGACCAACCCCTAGCCGATGCGCCAGCGGGGCATAAATATCGGCAACTTCACGGGCAACCTGTAAACATTTTTCCAGCGGCGCATCTTTGACCTGACGCAGCGCACAAGTACGCTCGGCGATTTTGATCAGCGCCACGCGCACGTCACCGACCATATTGACCAGCATTTTGCGCAGATTTTCCTGCTGATTATGCTGCCCCATAGCATGGTCAGGCGCCAGCGGATAGCTGATCGCAGCCATTTGCAATACGCCATCAATGAGGCTGGAAACCTCACTACCAAAACGCTTGGAGACGCCCTCAAGGCTGAGTAAACCCTCTCGCACAGAGCGATAGAGCACTGCGGCTTCAAGAGTGGCTTGATCGAGCTTCAAATCACCAAGAATATCCGCCATTTCCAGCCCCATTCGGAAGCTAGAGCCGGGCGATAGCCAGACGCGATGCGTACGTGGCGCCTCAATTTCCAGCGTTTCGGCTAGTTTACAGGCGTCGACTAATCGCTCAGGATCCCTTAGGCGCACATCTTCTTGCAGGCGCGTTAACCATTGTTGTATGTCTACCTGCCCGCTAGCAGTGAGCGGTTGGTCCTCACGCACTTTTACCATGACAATAATTCATCCATTCAGAGAAGTGGTCTCCACACGACCGCCTCCGTGGCTCGATGCGATGGGCGAAAATAAAACCCGGCACTTCCAACCTATCAGCCTACAAAGCGCTTGCTTAACTAACAACAACTTAAATAATCTTTGCTTAAAACCATTTACTTAAAACCGTTCACTTAAAACTGCTTACTTAAAACCATCCACCTAAACACCATCAACCTCAAACAGCACCAGCGTTTCCATATGCGCAGTGTGAAGGAACATATCGGCGACGGCCACTTGCTTCACACGGTAACCCGCATGCACAAGATGTGCCGCATCTCGAGCAAGCGTTGCGGGGTCACAGGAAATATAGACCACTCTGGGCACCCGATGGTGAGCTAGCGCCTGACATATTGCCTCACCGCCGATGCGTGGCGGATCAAGCACCAGCGCGTCGCTATCACGGTGGGTGGCTAACAGCGCTTTAACGTTCGCGGGGTCGCTCAAATCTCCCTGCTCACCGCTTACCACCAGTTGATTACGCGCAGCATTGTCGGCAATGCGCGCCACCATGGCGGGGTTTCCTTCTGCCGCATGTACTTCAGCGCCGGCTGCTGCGATGGGCAGGCTGAAATTGCCAATACCCGCAAACAGGTCGAGTATTTTTTGCCCAGGCTTAGGCGCTAGCCATTCAATCACCTGAGCCACCATTTGCTGGTTAACCTGAGCGTTGACTTGTAAAAAATCGCCTGGCGCAAAGCTGAGCGCAAGCGGCGGCTGCCCGTCGAGCGTCAGCGATTCTTCCAACACCGGCGGCGCACCATCCCAGTGCAGCGTGGGCGTTTCACGCCCCAGCCAAGTGCCCAACGTTACCCGCTGGCTTTGCGCAAAGGCCTTCCAGCGCTCGGCATCCGGTGCGTGTTCTTTTAACTGACGGACTAACACTACCTGCGCACTCGGCGTTGCCAGTAGTTCGATATGACCTACCTGGCGCGGAGCCTCTAGCGTTTGCAGCAGTTCACGCAGGGGCGTTAGCAGCTGCTGTAAGGAGTCAACCAATACTGGGCACTGTTCAATGTCGACCAGCCGATGGCTATGGGCGGCCCGAAAACCTAGGTGGGTACCGCCTTGGCTATCTACTTTGACGCCTAACCGGGCACGCCGCCTATAGCCCTGGTCACTGCCCTGAATCGAACTAATGTCGCCCAGCGTGATGCCCTGACGCGCAAAGAGATCGCGCACCACGTCGCGCTTATGCGCACGCTGCGCGTCAATATTCAAATGCTGCAAATCGCAGCCGCCGCAGCGGCCAAAGTGTAGGCATGGCGGCGTTACGCGCTGCTCAGAGGTGGTCAACAGTGATTTGATATGCGCTTCGTCGTAGCGTTTGCGCGTCAAGTGAATAGCGACATCAACCCGCTCACCCGGCAAGGCCTGAGCGACAAACACGGTCTTACCATTGGCCGCATGGGCAACACCACGGCCATCATGCGCTAAGCGCTCAATCACTAACGGTGAGCTATCTTCGGAGAGGGCATGCACCCCTTTGCCACCTGGCGTACCCGCTAAACCAGAATGGCCCGATGCAGGCCTTGCTGGCCGCCGCTTTCCCAACATAGCCATCGTTATACTCCTGGGGCAAAAAGGCCGGTGGAAAGATAGCGGTCACCGCGGTCACAGACGATAAACACGATCACGGCATTTTCCGTTTGCTCTGCGATACGCAGCGCACCTGCCAAGCTGCCACCGGAGGACACACCCGCTAAGATGCCTTCTTCACGCGCTAGACGTCGCATATGCTCTTCCGCCTCTTGCTGGCCGATATCCAGGGTGACATCCACGCGAGGCGCTTCAAAAATAGCCGGCAGGTATTCTTTCGGCCAACGACGTATACCGGCGATGCTGGCGCCATCAGCAGGCTGCAAGCCAATAATTTGAATTGCCGGATTCTGCTCTTTCAAATAGCGCGATACGCCCATGATGGTGCCGGTGGTGCCCATGGAGCTTACAAAGTGAGTCACTTCCCCGCCCGTTTGCTGCCATATCTCAGGGCCGGTTGTACGGTAATGCGCCAGCGGGTTATCCGGATTAGCGAACTGGTTGAGCGGCTTACCTTCCCCTCTGGCTATCATGTCATCCGCAATGTCGCGAGCCCCTTCCATGCCTCCCGCTTTGCTTGCCGAAATTAATTTTGCCCCGTAGGCAGCCATTGCCTGCTTACGCTCATCCGAGGCATTTTCTGGCATTACCAGCACCATCTGATAGCCTTTAATCGCCGCTGCCATGGCAAGCGCAATACCGGTATTGCCTGAAGTTGCCTCTATCAGTGTATCGCCGGGAGAAATTTCGCCGCGGGCTTCTGCCTCTATTAACATAGACAGTGCTGGGCGATCTTTGACCGACCCCGCGGGGTTATTACCTTCAAGCTTGGCTAGCAGTGTATTGTTGCGCCCAGCGCTAATTCGCTTCAGCCGCACCAGCGGCGTATTGCCCACCACATCTTCTAGCGTAGGATAGTTTGTAAAATCGTTTTTGAGATCGTTTTTGAAATCGTTCTTGAAATAGCTCATCGAACATTCCTTATCGTAACCGTTATGCTGCATTATATCGGTGCTGCCTCGGCCTGGACAGGCAACCTCATTGAATCAGCGAGCTTCTTTCATGTCTTTGAATACCCGTCTGCTGTTTGCCTTACTCGGTCTACCCCTTTTGGTATACGCCATCATGGCCGTACTCCTGATGGTACAGAACGATGCCCAGACGCATACCATGAAAAAAGAGCGCTTAGAAAATGCTGTCGAACTAATAACACCCAGCCTCAGTGAGGCAATTGCTGATGCCGACCTTGAGCAGCTTGAGAACTTAGCGCGTCAGCTACTGAGCCTCAATGGACTGAGGACGGTTGCGGTGTTTAATGAGCAAGGCAGTCGCCTATTGTTACTTGGCAAGCCCGCCCCCGTGCCGCTGAGTCCACCGGCGGATCAGCAGCTTATTATTGATGACGATAGGTGGCGATTACGCATACCGCTCACGACGTTTAACGCTAGCGATTTAAATATCCTAGGCTGGCTAGATGTAGAAATGGAAATCCGTGCGCTGACGCTTGAGCGCTATAAATTGATTGCCAGCCTTAGCCTAGGTGGCATGCTACTGGGGCTGCTGTTGTTTTTAATCGCCTTTGCCATCAGCCGTTACGTTACCCGGCATATTGAAGAAGCCAGTCATGCTTTGTATCGATTATCCCGCGGCGATTATCAGCTGCGTTTAGCGTCCTCGGGTGCCGCGGAACTTAATCACCTCTATACCCATGTCAATACCCTTGCGGAACACTTTCAGCAGTCGCAGCGCGATATGCAAACGCAAATCGAGCAGGCCACCAGCGAGCTGCAAGCATCAATGAAAACCATTGAAGAGCAGAACATAAAGCTCGATTTGGCTCATCGCAGCGCGCTGCGTGCAAACGCTGTGAAGTCTGAATTTCTTGCCAATATGAGCCATGAAATCCGTACACCGCTGAACGGTATTATAGGCTTTTGCCGATTACTGGGCCGCTCATCACTGGACACCCGCCAGCAGGAATGGCTTCAACACGTGCATCGCGCCAGCGACAACCTGCTCATGTTGGTTAATGACGTGCTCGACTTTTCTAAGCTTGAGGCCAATCGCCTTACCCTAGAAGAAGCCGATATTGATATCGTGACGCTGGTCGATGAGGTTATGGGGCTGCACGCGCCAGAAGCCCAGCGTAAGCAATTGCATTTAGTGGCGATGGTATACGACGATGTGCCGACACCGCTATGCGGCGATCCGCTACGCATCCACCAAGTATTGAACAACTTAATCAGCAATGCGCTTAAGTTCACCCATCAGGGTGAAGTGATTGTTCGCGTCATGCTGGATAACCATGAAGGGCAGCATGTGGTGCTGAGCATCAGCGTCAGTGACACCGGCATTGGCTTAAGCGACACCCATCAGCAGGCGTTATTTAACGCGTTTACTCAAGCAGAGCCCAGCCATTCGCGCCAGTTTGGCGGCACCGGCTTAGGGCTAACCATTTGTCGCCAGTTGATTGAGCGCATGGGTGGCGAGATCAGCGTTGAAAGCGAGCTTGGCACGGGCACTACGTTCTCGTTTACGCTGCCAATGCTAGCGCATAAAGCCATTGAGCGCCCCCCGGAAATCAGCTTAGATAATCCCCATATACGCCTGTATGAAGAACACCTGCCCACTCGGCATATGCTGGAGCATTTGCTTCAGCGCTGGCAAGCGATACCGATGCCAGTAGATGCCTTAGAGCAGGAGCAGCTGCTAATCCTTGGGCTAGAGCACAATGATTTTAGCCTCGAACGTCAAACCCATTGGCAAAACGTGATTGATCAAACCCCGTGTCCGGTGTTGATTTTAGCCAATAGCAATAGCTTCGACCTGCCGCCACTGCGTTTAACCTATGGTGGAGAAACGCTTTATAAGCCCTTTTCACGTGATCAACTGGCAACCTCGCTGTATCAACTGCTATTACCTGCGCTTATTCCCAGTAAGCCTGCAGACCATCCCAACTCGCCCCCTACGGAGTCGCCGGTCTTAAAGCTTTTGATTGTGGACGATAATGCGCCGAACCGGGAGCTGCTTAAAAGCATGCTAGAAAGCCCGACAATTCACATCACAACGGTAGAAAGCGGCCATCACGCGCTAGAGTTCGCACGCAACCATAACGTTGATATGGTGCTAATGGATATTCGCATGCCGGGGCTAGACGGCGTTCAAACCACTCACGCGCTGCGCCGTCTGAGCAGCACCTGGGCACGCTGCCCGATTGTGGCCGTTACCGCCCACGTACTCAGCAGTGAGCGCGAAAAGTGGCTGGCGGAGGGTTTAGATGACGTACTCATCAAACCCATCGATGAGACGCAACTGCACCAGCTACTGAGTAGATTTTTAAGCCAGACCCACCGACTTGCCGATTTTACGACACCACCGTCCTCACCGAGGGGCGCTAAAATGGCCATTAAACCTCGCTATGCCAATACCAAGCCTGCGACATTACCAGTGGTGGATTTGGAGCTGGGAGCGCACCTAGCGGGCGGCAAAGACTACCTAGCGCGCGAGCAGCTAAAGCGGCTAATTGACAGCCTTGAAGAGAGTGAAAAGCAGATGCGCGGCGCTTACTCACAGCAAAACTTGGCGACGCTGCTGGATTGGGTGCACGGCTTGAATGGCGCTAGCCGCTACTGTGGCGCGCCTGAATTGGCGTTGCTGGTAGAAACGCTGGAAACCCGGCTTCGCACCAGTGGTTTAGCCCATGTACATGGGCTCTTAGAAGACCTGTATAGAGCCATGGCAAAGCTGCGAACGTATCGCCCGCTGCTACTTAGGCATTAGTGCAGGTTCTTTCAACCAACGCTATAGGTTACACGGGCCTGATGGTTGAAGCGGCTAGCGCTCCAACACAACGAAGGCCACCGCATACTCAGCCTCGTCGCTTAGCGTGACATGGCTAGCTGTAACGCCCGCCGCCAGAAGGAGCCGTTCGGCCTGGCCACTGAGCACAAAATGTGGCTTACCCAAGGTGTCATTAAGCACCTGAATATCACACCACTGCATGCCTTCTCGCAGGCCTAGTCCGAGCGCTTTCACAAACGCTTCTTTAGCGGCAAACCGTTTGGCCAAGAAGGCGGCAGGCTGTGACTTTTGCAGCCACGCAGCATGCTCATCAGGGCCTAAAATACGCTGAGCAAAGCGCGGACCGTGACGTTGTATAGCCTGTACAAAGCGCTCAACGCGGGCAATATCAGAGCCAATTCCCACAATCATCGCCAACATAACCTCTAAACAAAGAAACCGCTCATTAGTGCCCGCAGCATCCGTTATGGCGATGCTCAGAATCACCTTCATGGCCAGCGCTCTCGCCATGTGAATGGTCGTGTTCCAGGTCATGAGCATCTAACGCGGCCATTAAGCCGGCCTCTTGGCCGGCAATGATCAAGCGTTTCATCTCCTGCACGGCCTCTTTGAGACCCACGAAAAGCGCGCGTGCCATGATGGCGTGACCAATATTGAGCTCGTTAATGCCCGGCAATGCGGCAATCGCCTCAACGTTATGGTAGTGCAACCCATGACCGGCATTGACGACTAACCCCAGCGACACGGCATGAGTGGCGGCAACGGTTAAGCGATGATATTCCGCATTCGCGGCATCGCTGCCAGACCTAGCTTGCGCATAGGCACCGGTGTGCAGCTCGATAGTGGGTACGCCAGCACGGTGGGCTGCGTCAATCTGAGCTTCCTCAGGATCAATAAATAGCGAAACATCACAGCCTACCGCGCGTAGACGCTGGCAAGCGCCCGCAATCACGTCAAAGCTACCAACGACGTCCAAACCGCCTTCGGTGGTTAACTCTTCACGCTTTTCAGGCACTAAGCAGACATGCGCAGGACGCACCTCCTCAGCCAAAGTGAGCATCTCTTCGGTAACGGCCATTTCCAAATTCATGCGCGTATTAAGCATCTCGGCCAAAATGCGCACGTCTCGCGGCTGTATATGGCGGCGGTCTTCGCGCAAATGCACCGTAATCCCATCGGCACCGGCTTCCTCGGCGACTAAAGCCGCCTGCACGGGGTCAGGATAACGCGTGCCTCGGGCTTGGCGAAGTGTCGCAATGTGATCAATATTGACGCCTAACAGTATCCGAGGGGGATGCATAGTGCCTCCAACGCAGCAAGAAAATAAGAGTTTATAAATTATCAAATACAGCCATTAAGAACGTTGACGACGGCGAGCCAAATCGAGCATCAGCTCCCGTGAGCGCAAAACGGCGGTGCCTAGGTGAGGCGCTAGCGCCGCGCGCATAACGGCCTTAAGCGCATTGGCAAGTCCTTCATGCTGCCAATCGCCTTGCTCAATGTAGCGCAGCGTTCGGCCGTCTATCCCGCGCTCGGAAACGGCAAACGCCCTACTAGCGGCATCGAAACGATAGCGCAAATGGGGATCTAAAACACCACCGTCAAGCGTCGTAAACTGCGGCGTTGCCTCCAGCGTTTCTAGCAGCGCCCATTCATAGCGGCGCAGCGCTAGCGCACGTTCGGCAGGGATCGGCAGTGCTTCTAACAGCACCGTATAAAACGCAAACACGTCCGGCGCCGATAGTTCTAATGGCATAAGCCGCGTGGCGATTTCGTTCGCATATAGCCCGCATAGCAGCCCTTCACCCGCCAGAAGCGCCGTTTGCCCGCGAGACTCCATCAGCGTAAGCCGCTTCAACTCACGCGTGCCTTGCCAGGTGACAAATAGCGGGGTGAATGGCTGCAAGCGCTGGCGCGACTTTGAACCCGGCCGCTGACCGCCGTGAGCAACGGCACGCACCCTACCGTGGTTGAGCGTTAGTAGATCGACTAACGCGCTGGTTTCACGGTAGGGCCGCCGGTGCAGCAAAAAAGCCGGCTCCGGCGGCATCGCTAGGCTCAATCTAGGTCGTAACCCAGGCTTTTCAACGCGCGCTCATCGTCTGACCAGCCGCGTTTTACTTTAACCCATAGGTTGAGCATTACTTTTGTGCCTAGCGCGCGCTCCATATCCAGACGCGCCTCACGCCCAATGCTCTTGATCCGGTCGCCGTTTTCACCAATCAGTATGACTTTCTGACCTTGGCGCTCGACCAGAATCAACGCGCTGATGTGCGTCACCCGCTCTGTTTCGCGAAACTCTTCAATTTCAACGGTCATCTGATAAGGCAGTTCATCGCCCAGTTGGCGCATGACTTTTTCACGTACCATCTCAGCCGCCATAAAGCGCATGCTTTTGTCGGTAATCTGATCTTCGGGGAAAAAGTGAACGCTTTCAGGAAGGTATTTAGCCACCTCGTCTTCTAGCGTGTCTACCTGGGTGCCGTGCTTGGCGGAAATAGGCACCACCGCGGCGAAATCACGCCGCGCACCGACCTCTGCTAGCCACGGTAGCAGGTCGCCTTTTTCACTCAGCCGATCAACTTTGTTAACGGCCAGAATCACCGGCGCTTTTACATGTTCCAAGCGCTTGAGAACGGCCTGATCTTCTTCCGTCCAGCGGGTGCGGTCAATGATGAACACCACGCAATCAACGTCGCGCAACGCCTGAGTCGCCGCTTGGTTCATAAAGCGGTTAATCGCTTTATTACGATCTTTGGACATAATATGCATGCCCGGGGTATCGACATAGACAAACTGCGTCTCTTCAACCGTTTTAATGCCCATCACCTTATGCCGCGTGGTTTGCGGGCGCCGTGATGTAATCGACACCTTCTGCCCTAGAATACGGTTCATGAGGGTGGACTTGCCCACGTTGGGTCGACCGACAATGGCAACGAATCCACAGGATTGGCTCATGATTTGTCTCCAGGACTTTTTTCAAGATACGAAAGCGCTTCTTCTGCCGCTTGTTGTTCAGCATGGCGGCGGCTAGGGCCTTTACCGGTGGTATGCTCAGTCAACAGGTCAATGTAGCATTCCACGGTAAAGGTCTGGGCATGCGCCTCACCCTTCACGCAGACAACTTCATAGCGCGGCAATGCCGCTTGGCGCGACTGAAGAAATTCCTGCAACCGGGTCTTTGGATCTTTTTGGGTATCTTGTAGCGAGATATTGCCAAGCCGCTCTGCATACCAATCCAATACGCGATCACGCACAACGTCCATGCCGGCATCCAGATAGATAGCGCCAATGATGGCTTCAACCGCGTCTGCCAAAATTGATTCGCGCCGGTGTCCGCCGCTTTTCATTTCGCCAGACCCTAGCCGCAAACATTCGCCAAACTCCATTTCACGCGCAAGTTCGGCCAGCGTTTGGCCTTTCACTAGTCGCGCGCGTAGGCGTGAAAGCTGGCCTTCGCGTGCCTGAGGAAAGAGCTGAAACAGCGCTTCGGCAATCACAAAGTTGACAATAGAGTCACCTAGGAACTCCAGGCGCTCATTGTTACGACCACCGAAGCTGCGGTGGGTCAAGGCCAACTCCAATAGCATATCATCGCCAAAGGTATGGCCGATTCGTCGGCAAAAAGCGTTCAAGGAATTACTCACAGCTCTCCTACGTCATTGACGTTAACTAAAGTGACATAACTGACTAAACTCAACGTAAGCAAAACCTTCATTCAATGCGCCGCACGCTGGTAAAACTCGGCAATCCGCCGTCCCAGTGCATCCATACCGCAAAGGCATGACCGACAATATTCTCTTCCGGCACAAAGCCCCAATAGCGGCTGTCGTTGGAATGATCACGATTGTCACCCATCATGAAATAGTGCCCTGCAGGCACTTCCACTTCACGCATTTGCGGGCCAGGGTCGCGCGGGTTGTTATAAACAAAGTGATCAGCGTCACCTAGCGTCTCTGCTAACAGTAGCTGCTCAGGAGAGGCCTCAGGGCCTTCTTCAGTCAGCTCTTTAGCAATCGGCTCACCGTTAATATAAAGCTGCTTGCCCTCATAACGAATGCGATCTCCCGGCAACCCCACCACGCGCTTGATGAAATTCACCGAGGGCTCGTCAGGAAAGCGAAATACCATGACATCGCCACGCTCAGGGTCATCAACTTCGATAAACCGGGTATTCACCACCGGCAACCGCAGGCCGTAGGCAAATTTATTGACCAGGATAAAGTCGCCCACTTCGAGCGTAGGCCGCATTGAACCCGAGGGGATCTGGAACGGCTCAACAATAAAACTGCGCACTACGAGCACGATCAACAGCACCGGAAAAAACGAACGGGCGTAATCGACGGGCCACGGTTCTTTCAGCAGCTTTTCACGGGTGGGCTCGTCTAACCCTTCCTGGGTATTGGCATCAGCTGTCGCAACACGCTGGCGACGTTTAGGCCTTAACAGCACCACGTCGAGCAGGTAAATAACGCCCGAAAGCGCAACGGCAAGTACCAGAAGTAATGAAAAATCCATGGGTGGTATTCTTTCCTAGTCGTTAACCTTGAGCACAGCAAGGAAGGCATCCTGAGGGATTTCCACACGCCCTACCTGTTTCATGCGTTTCTTACCCGCTTTCTGTTTCTCGAGCAGTTTCTTCTTACGGCTAACATCGCCGCCATAACACTTAGCCGTTACGTTTTTACGCAGCGCTTTTACCGTTGAACGTGCCACGACCTGGCCACCGATAGCGGCCTGAATAGCTACGTCAAACATCTGCCGTGGGATCAGCTCTTTCATCTTCTCCACCAGCAGACGACCGCGATGATGGGCGTGATCGCGGTGGATAATGACCGCTAGCGCATCTACTTTATCGCCATTAATAAGCACATCAAGGCGCACCAACTTGGCCTCTTCAAAGCGCTCGAAGTTATATTCAAGCGATGCATAGCCTTTGGAGATCGACTTTAAGCGGTCGAAGAAGTCCATGACCACTTCCGACATGGGCAATTCGTAGGCCAGCTGAATTTGATTACCCAGAAACTGCATGTCTAGCTGAGTACCACGGCGCTGTTCGCATTCCGTAATGACGTTGCCAACATACTCCTGAGGAACCAAAATATTAGCGCGCACTACCGGTTCGCGCATTTCATCAACATCGGCCATATCTGGCAATTTAGACGGGTTGGAGACGTAGTTAAGGTCGCCATTTTTCATCGCCAGCTCATAGACAACGGTCGGCGCGGTGGTGAGCAGATCAATATCATACTCACGCTCAAGCCGCTCCTGAACGATTTCCATGTGCAGCGTGCCCAGAAAGCCCACCCGGAAACCAAAACCCAATGCATCGGAGTTTTCAGGCACATAGGCAAGCGAGGCATCGTTAAGTGCCAGCTTCTCAAGGGCGTCACGAAAGTCTTCGTAATCATCCGCACTCACCGGGAACATGCCGGCGTAAACCTGCGGCTTAACTTTCTGAAAACCGGGCAACCGTTCAACGTCGGGCGTTTTAGTGTGGGTAATGGTGTCGCCCACGGGCGCGCCGTGAATCTCTTTGATACCGGCCACAACAAAGCCGACTTCACCGGCACGCAGAATATCCGTCTGCTTACGCATGGGCGTAAACACACCCACCTCCGTGGCGTTCCAGTCGCGGCCTGTCGATTTAATGCGGAGCTTATCGCCTTTGCGCAGCGTGCCATCAAATAGCCGCACCAGCGATACAACGCCTAGATAGTTATCAAACCAGGAGTCGATAATCAGCGCTTGCAGCGGCGCATCTGGATCACCTTTGGGCGGCGGAATATCGCGCACCAGACGCTCTAAAAGTGCATCAATACCAATACCGCTTTTAGCTGATACCTGACAGGCATCGGTCGCATCCAGACCGATAATTTCTTCAATCTCTTGCGCCACACGATCAGGATCAGCCTGGGGCAGATCGATCTTATTCAGCACTGGCAGTACTTCTAGCCCTTGTTCAATGGCGGTATAGCAGTTAGCGACCGACTGAGCTTCCACGCCCTGTGCGGCATCAACGACTAATAGCGCGCCCTCGCAAGCATAAAGCGAACGGGATACTTCGTAGGAGAAATCGACGTGGCCCGGCGTATCGATAAAATTCAGCTGGTAAACTTGCCCATCGCTTGCGGTGTAATCCAGCGTGACCGACTGCGCTTTGATTGTAATACCGCGCTCGCGCTCGATGTCCATGGAATCAAGCACTTGCTCTTTAAGCTCTCGGGCGGTTAAGCCGTCACAGGTCTGAATAAGACGGTCAGAGAGCGTCGATTTACCATGATCAATATGCGCGATGATGGAGAAATTACGTATGTGCTTGAGTTTTCCGTTGGGAACGTCTTGGGACATCGATTCTGTTCTGCCTTAGTGGTACGCAAGCGGCCTCAATTGCAGGCCGCTTCGAGAATTCAAAGCTCGAAAACAGCTGCCATTTTTTTCATAAAGGCTATTTTCGACAAAAAGATAATCGCCATTGTAGCGATATGCGCAGGATAGGAACAGCAGTCCGGCGAGAACCGCCGGACTAGGTGTGAAAAAAAGGTGCTTATTCCAGGCGTAACGCGACGAACAGCGAGCGGCCTTCGCGGAATAGACGTATTGGAATGGCGCGATCAGAAGGCAATCCTTCGACAATTTTCATCAGCTCGTCCGATGAGGACACGCTGCGATGATCAACACTCACCAGCACATCACCGGGGCGGATGCCGGCACCAGCAGCGACGCTGTCAGGCTCAACCTGGCGAACTTCTACACCGCCAGAAATATTTAGCTGCTCGCGCGCCTCTTCACCAACTTCTGCCACCGTTACGCCAAGGCGTACCTGATTATTACTATCGGCCTGGTCAGATTGCCCCTCAGTATCTGGCCAATTGCCCAGCTCAACGGACTGAGAAATTTCTTCACCGTCGCGAATCAAGGTTAACGCTACCTCTGAACCAGGCTCCCCACGGCCAATCAGGCGTGGCAATGAACTGGAGCGTTCGACCTCTTCGCCATTGACCTCAATAATCACATCGCCCGCTTGCAAGCCACCCTGCGCAGCAGGACCTTCAGGATCGAGATCGGCAATCAAGGCGCCAATAGCGTTTTCCATGCCGAAAGATTCTGCTAAATCGCGGGAGACAGGCTGAATCATTACGCCCAGCCAGCCTCGATCTACCCGGCCACTTTCACGCAGCTGATCGACCACATCCATCGCCACGTTGATGGGAATCGCAAACGAGACACCCATAAAGCCACCGCTGCGGGTAAAAATTTGCGAGTTAATACCCACCACTTCACCGCTTAAGTTAAACAGCGGCCCCCCTGAATTACCGGGATTTATCGCGACATCCGTCTGAATAAAGGGCACATATGCATCGCTTGGCAAGGTGCGATTAATCGCACTAACGATGCCTGCAGTGACCGAGTGATCAAAGCCAAAGGGCGAGCCAATGGCAGCAACCCACTCACCTACCTTCAGCTTGTCGGAGTTGCCCAGGGTCAGTGTCGGCAGATCGGCTGCATCAATCTTCAATAACGCCACGTCAGTTTGTGGGTCAGAGCCAATCAGCTCGGCATTCAGCTCACGGCGGTCGTTTAGGCGCACCAATATTTCATCAGCATCCTGAACGACATGGGCGTTTGTCATGACATAGCCGTCATCACTAATGACAAACCCCGAGCCTAAAGACTGGCGCTCTTCGCTATGCCCCTGCCCGCCATCTGGGGGCGATGGCCGGTTACCACCAAAGCTCTCTCCAAAAAAATGTCGGAAAATCTCCGGAATTTCCTGGCCACCAAACCCTTCATATCCAGGCGAACTGCTTCGCTGGATCGTTCGGCTTGTCGAGATATTCACCACACCTGGCGCGGCGGCTTCAACGAGTTCGGTGAAATCCGGCAGGCTTTGGGCATTAGCAGCCTGCCCAGCCGTTAGCAATGCCACCATGCATACCCAGAGCGTGGAAGGGAGAATCAAGCGCTTCATGCAAGAGCTCCTACTGAACGTAATAATCATCAAAGGCCGTGCAACTCGTAGCGAGGTGCGGGAGAACTAACAGACCAAGCGAGGGCGAAAGCGTTCACTTCGCTCACGCAATAATACTTTCATACTAATAGCACCCACGATTAGGCCCGCAAAAAACACCAGTGGCGCAAGCCACTGAGCAGTGCTGATTAGCGGGACTAAGCCAGCCAACAAGAGTGCCGCCATTAAGGGGAGTGCATATACAAAAAAAGCCAGCAGCGTAACAGAGGTTCGCGGCAGGCTTATGGTGACCTGTTGGCCTAATGGGTAGCACTGTTCAACTGACTGGTCGGTATCGATTGAAGCTGCACACGGAAGCGCAACGACTAATTGCCGGCTACGCTGACGGGCCAGCAGCCCTACCCCACAGCCTCGGCCCTTAGCGCACTGCTCGCAGCCTTCCTGAGCGACCACCTCAACAACAAGTCCGTCATTAGCATGGGCAACTATCTTGGCCACACGCAGCAAAGAGGCGCAGGTAGTTTCCGTCACCACGCGGCCCCTATTGAATCGCTAAGGATCTGCACGACCGCTCTCTTCTTCAGCATCTTGATCAAAAGTAATTGAGCGAGCAATTCGCTGGAGGGTAGTGACCGGCATTTCACCAATGGCAATCAACTGCCAGCGCCCCTCGTCGGTGGTGTAATGCTCAATAGCCACGGCAGATACGCCCACCTGTTGCACACCTTCGCGCAAGCCGTCAGCTTCATCTTCCTCAAGAGGTTCGACAAAAATACTCACGGTGGCTAAACCGTCGCTATAAACACGCTGCTGAACGTCGTTGCCAGAGAATGCAACCGGCTGGCCCACAAAACCTTCGGGCAACCAAGTCGTACGCCATGATGTACTGAGCGCAACCTTCGGAGAGTCTATGCGGATATTTCCGGTGTACTGCTCAGGCGATTGAAGCTGAGTAATTTGGAAGGTCTCAATAATGCGACCCTGCTGATCAATAAGCACGTGCTTGAGCAGCAGCCCTGTCTCACGATCTAACCACCACTCGTGAGCAAAACGCCATTGATCAAGAGGCTCAAAAATTAGTTTTACGGCGTCTCGACCAGCGACACGCGCATCTTCCTCAAGATCAATCTGATAATATTCTTCAAGATGGGCTGCCCACCTAGCTGGGGAAGGAAACCCACCACTGCCACTGTCTTCGGTCCACGCTAGCCTACCTACCGGCGAACGCCGCTCAATGCTGACTGAGGGGCCATCCAAATACTGCACCACCTGCTGACGTATGCCGTCTTGAATGCGGTGCGAAAGTGCCAGTGTACGCACATTGATAGCATCTATAGCCACGGCTCTTGCCTGAAAAGCATAGCAGTGGCTAGCCCACAAGCCGCGCTCTAACCATTCCGCGCCGGTACTGGGTGTCGAAACCAAGGTGTCCGCACACTCATAGCCAGAATTAGCCTTGTCATCGCTTTGCGCATTTGCCTGAAGCGAAAACATACCGACTGACAGTGCCAGTACCCATGCATGCCCTGCTCGGGAGGGTATTAACACGTTGAACGCTCTATTTCTTAGCACGCTCTACTCACCTAACAGTACTCCACCGAGTGATGGCAGATAATTAACGCTGGCCCAGCGGCTCAGTTACCGCTGAAGAGCGCATGAGCGGCATCCAGCTGTCGCCACTTCCATAAGCAGCACTTTGAGTATGTTGCTCTAAATAGGATTGCAGCATGCCGATCTGATCAACGTTAATATTAGTCCCTTGCGAGGCGCTAATACCCTGAGATGACTGGGCAGAGAAGCCTGCTTCACTAACATTCATCAGGCCGCTCTGAGCTGACTGGCCACTAATTCGAAAAGGCGTAGGCTCAAACATAGGCATATCAGCATTTGATGCCATAGCAGGCTGGGCGGCTAAATTGACTGGCTGTACCTGGCTAGTCGCATTAGATGATGCGGCAATACCGCCACCACCCTGGCTCTCAGACAAACCGTTGCCAAAGAACTGTACGCCAGAGATCACCATTAGCGATACGGCGGCCGCAACACCCGCACCGCGGGCGAAGGAGATCCCACCGCTACGCGTAGCAACACGCTCTTCAATATCCATGGAAGGAGCGGACTCGTCGCGCAATCGGGCCATAATGCCAGCAGAAAGGTCAAGGCTTACATCAACCCCTCTTTCACGCTGCATCATGCTGCGTGCTAAATGGTAACGCCTCCATGTCTCTGCGGCACCGTCATCATTAGGCAGTGCTTTCAACACTCGGCGTAGCTCAAGCTCATCACTCTCGCCATCCATTAACACCGAAAGTGATTCCCGTGTGTTTTGACTCATACTTCACACCCTCACACTGTTTAAAAGAAGTACTGAGGCAACGCTTGCGAGTTAAACGCGCTATCGCCCCGACGACTTCACTGGCCAAAACAAGTCTTAACAACTGCTGCTTAAGGCCCATCATTTCAATCTTTTGCCAAGTAAGACTTTTGTCAATTAAGGCGCTTGCCAATTAAGGCGTTTGCCAATTAAGACAGTGCCTACTAATCAAGGCAGTCAGCTCTATGACGCGTCATTTCCCAGACAGTTCACAAAAAAGTAAAAGCTAATTCTTGTGAAGGCATTCCTTGCCAGCCATATTGCTTGTTACTTCTGACCATCATTCATCGCGGCTGTTCCGTGCCGTGGAAACAAGCGGACGAATATGTTCGTCGACTGCTTCGCGAGCACGAAAAATACGCGAACGCACGGTGCCTACCGGGCACTGCATCACCTGCGCTATATCTTCATAGGCAAGGCCATCTAACTCGCGCAAGGTAATAGCCGTACGCAGGTCATCGGGCAGGTTAGCGATTGCCTGGTAGACCGCCGCCTCTAACTGGTCCCTGGCAATGGCGGCTTCTGGCGATTCAGAGTCTGCTAATCGCCCGCTTTGATCGATAATCTCAGCATCAACAATATCTAAATCGCTACCGGGCGGCCGACGCCCCCGCGAAACTAAATAGTTTTTCGCCGTATTGATCGCAATCCGATACATCCACGTATAAAAAGCACTTTCCGCGCGAAACTTGCCTAAGGCGCGGTACGCCTTAATAAATGCCTCCTGCGCTACATCCTGAACTTCAGAGTGATCGTGTACGTAGCGGCTAATTAAACCAATAATTTTATGCTGGTATTTTTTTACCAGCAGATCGAAAGCGCGCGTATCACCTTTTTGAGCACGTTCAACAAGCTGTTGGTCTGTTTCCCGAGTGCTCATTCACACGCTCCTCAAGCTCGTACGGCATGCGCCGAGCCCCATTCCTATTAGCCCTAACCAGTGGGCGTTCACAGCAAGCAGCATAGCGTCCCTTGGGCATTGATTAATAATAAGTGAAAGTAAACGGCGAACGTATCGTCCACACCTGTTGCCACATTCTATGATAAAGCTATATTTTTTTAACAAGCTAAGTTTTTAACAACCTAAGTTTTTTAACAACCTAAGCGCGTTGAGCCGCTACATTTTATAACAAAGTGGCGCCAGTGTTACGCGTTCTGTGCGGCGCATCAAGCGCTTAATCTGAATACATAAAAACCTTGTGGCTGACACTTTTCGACTACCGATAGTTCCACAGCAATTGATTTTTACCTGCTCAGCAAGCGATAGTAGGCGCCACTTTTATCGCCCCTCACTTTTTTCAGCCATTACGCAAGCACAGGTAGCAAGATGTCAGAACAACAGGTTAATAACCTTAACGTCCTCGCTCAAGACGTACTCACCACACCAGAAGCCCTCAAGAATGCAGTACCGCTCACCGCTGCGGCAGAGCGCACCGTCATTGAGGGTCGCCAAACCATCCAGAATATCCTAGATGGCAACGACCCGCGACTGCTGGTCGTTGTCGGCCCATGTTCAATTCACGATGTCGATGCTGCGCTGGATTACGCTCGTCGCCTACGCACATTGGCCGATCAAGTCAGCGACACCCTGTATATAGTCATGCGCGTATACTTCGAGAAGCCGCGCACAACGGTGGGCTGGAAAGGCCTTATTAATGATCCGCATCTCAACGACTCTTTTGAGATCGATGAGGGCCTGCACATCGCGCGCAAGCTGCTGGTCGATCTTGCCGAAATGGGCCTACCTTTGGCCACCGAAGCGCTGGACCCAATTTCGCCGCAGTACATGCAAGACTGCATCAGCTGGTCAGCCATTGGTGCACGCACCACCGAGTCCCAGACTCACCGCGAAATGGCGTCTGGCCTTTCTTGCCCCGTCGGGTTCAAAAACGGTACAGACGGCAGCCTCGATGTCGCTATTAACGCGCTTGAGTCTGTTGCCAGCCCGCACAATTTCTTGGGCATTAACCAGGCCGGCCAAGTAGCCATCATTCGTACGCGCGGCAATGCCTACGGCCATGTAGTCCTGCGTGGCGGTAACGGCAAGCCCAACTACGACAGCGTAAGCGTGGCACTCGCAGAGAAAGAGCTGAAAAAAGCCAAGCTCTCACCCAACATCATGATTGACTGCTCTCACGCCAACTCCAATAAAGATGCGGCGCTACAGCCACTAGTATTAGAAAACGTCACTAACCAAATTTTGGAAGGTAACACTTCCATTATTGGGCTGATGATTGAATCTAATATTGGCTGGGGCAATCAGAAACTAACTGAAGACCTCAGCCAGCTTCAGTATGGCGTATCCATTACCGATGCATGTATCGACTGGGACACCACGGTAGAAGCTTTCAACCGCATGAACGATAAACTCACCGTTCCACTGTCTAAGCGCATTGGCCAGTAAGTCTTACTAATCAAGTAAGCGCTCATTAAGAAAAAACGTTTAATCCCCGCCACGGCGGGGATTTGTGTTTTTTAACAGCCCTGCTCCAAACACGCCTACCTGAACAGCTGCCCCTAAAAAGCCTTTCTAAGAAAACCCCTCAGAGATCTCATCACGGCGGTACTTTATTGGACAATTTCACGCCGAAAAGGCGGCAGTGCGTCCAGCAAGGCTTGCCCGTAACGGCGGGTAATTACACGTTTATCTAGCAAGGTAATCGTGCCGCGATCGCTTTCTTTACGAATCAATCGCCCACAGGCCTGAACCAGTTTTATAGACGCATCGGGCACGCTAATGCGCATAAAGGCATTACCGCCCTGGCTCTCTATCCACTCTGCTAAGGTGGCGCCCACCGGGTCATCGGGCACCGCAAACGGCAAGCGCGTAATGACCACATGAGTTAGATAATCGCCCGGCAGATCGATACCTTCAGCAAAACTAGCCAAGCCAAAAATAATGCTGCCATCGCCCTTATCAACCGCTGCACGATGCCTTTCGATCAGCTCACGTTTGGGCAGTGAATCCTGCGCCAATACGCGAGCTTTAACGCTAACAGGCAATGCTTTATCGACTGCGCGCAGCTGCGCACGAGAAGAAAACAGCACCAGCGCAGCCTCTTTGTCGGCCAGCTGAGAGACAAAGCTGACGATGGCTCTCTCGTGAGCCTCCCTATCGCTAGGATCAGTCGCCTCTTTCGGCACTCGCAACACGGCATTGGCATAGTCAAACGGGCTAGGCAATGCCTGATAACGATAGCGATTAGCCAGACCCGCGCGCTCTTGCAGGCGCTCAAAGCGACCTAGCGCCGTCAACGTCGCCGAGGTCACTACCGCGCCGTGACAGCGGCCCCACAAATGCTTAGCCAGGGTATGGGCAGCCGACACGGGGCTGGCCGAAAACTCAATTTCCGGCTCTCCTACTACACGGCTAAGGGTAATCCAGCGAGCGCTTGGCGCCTCATTAGCCGCATCCTGCTCGCTAAATGCCTGCCACAATGCGTGAGCCTCCAAAGCCCGCCCATGAAGTAGCGCCACTAGAGGCAGCCACGTTTCGGCCTGCTCGCGATCTAAGCCGGTTTGCTTATCAGGATCCAGGCTTTCACGCAAAATATCGCTGATACTTTCAAGACAGCGCGACAGCGAGGCAAACATAACCAGCAGCTGCTGGGCCTGCTCGCGCAGCGCATCCGGAATCTGCCCCTTCTCAAATCGCAGTTGATGAGTCGCCTCTTCATCGGCTAACCCATTCGGCCGCCCCGCCAGCTGATGGCCCACGCTAAATACGTCACCCAGCGTAGGCTCAAGGTTATGAATCAACTCAGGCAAGCTTGTCAAAAGCCGGGCGACGGTGGGTTGAACGGCCAACCCCTGATGCAAGTCAGTCAGGCTGGTTCTTAACGTCTTCAACCAGCGCAAACAGCCGTGCACCGCAAAACGATGCGCAAAGTGGGAAAGCGCCTTCTCAGGCAGATGGTGGCCTTCATCAAACACGAAAATGCAGTCTGCCGGATCGGGCAAAATAGCACCGCCCCCCAGCGCTAAATCAGCTAGCACAAGATCGTGGTTGGCAACGATGACGTCGGCATTTTCAAGCTCACGCCGCGAACGAAAAAACGCGCAGGCACCAAAATGCCCGCAGCGCCGGCCCGTGCACTGGCGATGATCGACCGTTAAGCGGCGCCAATGCGCATCGTCAATGGCCGCCGGCCAATTATCACGATCGCCTTCCCACTCCCCCTGGCCGTATGCCTGCGCCATATCGCTAGCGAGTACGCTAAAATCGCTACTTTGTGTTTGCAACGACTGCTCAAAAAGCGAAAGCGTTGGGTTGGGGTCAGTACCTTCCAGTTCTTGATCCAAACGTGCCACGCAAACATAGCGACCTCGCCCTTTCGCTAATGCGTAGCGAAAGGCAATGCCGCTATGGCTAGCCAACGAAGGTAAGTCCTGGTTGAGCACCTGCTCTTGGAGGGCGACCGTTGCGGTCGATACAATTAGTCGCTTGCCTCGCGCCTTAGCAATCGGTAGCGCGGCAATCAAATAGGCCAGCGTCTTCCCCGTACCGGTACCCGCTTCCAGCACGCAGACGTGGGTATCGTTAGTCCGTTTACCCTCGCTATCACTTTCGATATTACCGAGGGTGCGGGCAATTTCGGCGATCATCATGCGCTGCCCGTAGCGTGGGGTTAGCCCAAGGCTTTCCACCACGCGACGATACGCGTCTTGAATCTCGCCTTTTAGGGCTGTATCAAGCATGCGGTTTAGAGCATACCTTCCGGCGGATGTACGCAGGGCAGCTTGTCGTTGATGTACTGCTCGATTTCCGGCAGTGAAAACGCATCTTCCTCACCGACAAAGCTAATCGAGACGCCCTTCGCACCTGCACGCCCGGTGCGTCCAATACGATGCACGTAGTCTTCAGGATCTTCAGGCAGGGTGTAATTGATGACGTGGCTTACATCTTCAATATGAATCCCACGGCCGGCCACATCGGTTGCGACCAATACCTGAATTTCGCCTTCACGAAAGCTTTCCAGCGTTTTGATACGCTGATTTTGCGGCACATCGCCCGACAGCATCGCCACGCTAACGCCGGCTTTGCTGAGCAGATCATTCAGCTTACGCACCAAATCACGGCGGTTACCGAAGACCATGACGCGCTCAAAGCTTTCCTGCTGTAGCAAATTAACCAGCAAGCGTTGCTTGTCATCATCTGACACCAAGTAAACGCGCTGATCTATATCTGCCTGGTTTTCAACCGTCACTGCTATTTCGACGTGGGCAGGATCAAGCGTCCACTGGCTGGCAAGATTGAGAATGTCGTCGGTAAAGGTAGCCGAGAACAGAAACGTTTGGCGCTCTTCTGTTTTCGGCGTGTAGCGAATAATCCGCTTCACATCAGGAATAAAGCCCATCGACAACATACGGTCGGCTTCATCTAGCACCAGTACTTCGACTTCACTGAGATCAATATCACGCTTTTGGTGGAAGTCCAGCAAGCGCCCTGGCGTTGCCACCAGAATATCGATTTTGCTACCCAGGCTCTCACGCTGCTTCTGATAGTCCATACCGCCGACGACGCTGGCCACATTGAGCTGCGTAAAGCGTGCTAAGGCTTTGGCATCTTTTTCAATCTGCAGCGCTAGCTCGCGGGTAGGCGCAATGATCAGCGCGCGTGGTGCACCCGGCTTTTGACCATCGGGCGTGGGCTCTTCTAGGAAGTAGCTCATGACTGAGATCAAAAAGGCGGCTGTTTTACCGGTTCCCGTTTGCGCTTTGCCGACAATGTCGCCACCTAAAAGCGTCTGGCGCAGGGCCTCAGCTTGAATAGGTGTGCAGTATTCAAACCCTTGGGCATGAATAGCGCGCATCAGTGGTAGCGGCAGATCAAAGTCATGAAAGCGCCACTTGCCGGCCACGGCAGGCACCTGAAACTGACGAAGATCCCAGCTCGACTGGCGACGACGCGGCTTCCGACGGCGGCGTTTTGGCTTGCGGTTCTGGGCCGGTGCTGTGGTCTGTTCCGACTCGCTCATAGGCTGTCTATCTGTCCATTGCTGTGGAGGTTAGGCATTAAGAAGTGCGCATTGTACCAGGGCTTGGCGATAAGAGCGCGTCCTGCTGTCGAAGGAGGCCCAAGGCCTGTTAGAATAGCCGTCAAATCGACGTAAGGAGCGCGACATGACGCGTAAGAAAAAAACTCGCTCACTGGCCGACAAGGTTACTATACGTACCGGACGGCGCAAAGATTACAAAAAATGGCGCCACGACAATCCTGATCAAGTGGTTTCCTCGGTGCGTTTTGTAGCCAAAAAGCAGCAGCAGCGCAAGCTGCAAGCGGTGAAAAAGCTCGCCCGCCAGCAAAGCGGCCAAACCATTGCTATTCATCCTGACAAGCCTGACAGCCCTAAAGGAAGCGACTCGTAATGCGCTTGGTTTCGTTCAACATCAACGGCATTCGTGCGCGCCTTCACCAGTTACAGGCACTGATCGATACCCAGCAGCCTGATGTGATTGGCCTGCAGGAAATCAAAGTACAAGACAGCGAATTCCCGCTCGCAGACGTAGAAGCTATGGGCTATCACGTTTTTTATCACGGTCAAAAGGGACATTATGGCGTTGCCCTAATGTGCCGCCAAGCGCCGCAAGACGTGTTTTACGGCTTTCCTGATGATGAAGAAGACGCACAGCGCCGCATGATTGGCGTGCGCCTGCTAGCTGACGATGGTGACCCCGTAACGATCTGGAATGGCTACTTCCCTCAGGGTGAAAACGTTACGCATCCCACCAAGTTTCCGCATAAAGAACGCTTTTATGGCCAGCTCGCCAGATTGCTTAACGAACAGCATCGACCTGACGAGCGGCTAGCAGTGATGGGCGACTTCAACATTTCGCCCGAAGACCAGGATATCGGCATTGGTGAAGCTAATCGCAAGCGCTGGCTACGCGAAGGCAAAGCCAGCTTCCAACCGATTGAGCGTGAGTGGCTCTCTGGCATTAAAGCCTGGGGATTAACCGATAGCTATCGTCTTTGCTACCCCCATATCGACAATCGCTTCAGCTGGTTTGACTACCGCTCCAAAGCGTTTGATCAAGATCCCAAGCGCGGCCTGCGCATTGATTACATCTTGGTCACCAAGCCACTGGCCGAATGCACCACTGAGTCAGGCATTGACTATGACCTGAGAGGCATTGAGCGCCCTTCTGATCATGCGCCGATTTGGAGCGATTTTAACCTAACGCTCAAAGCTTAGCTAAAACTGGCTAGCCACTGCTCGGCTTCATCGTCGCCTAACGCTGACGCTCGAGTGAACGCCTGCTTCGCCTGCTGATCGTCACCCCAGGCGTAAGCTAACTGGCCATAGGCACGCCAATCAGCGGCGGACTCGGTATGTAGCGCTAAGGCCTGCCAGGCATTCAGCGCATTTTCAACATGCTTTGCCTGCTGCCAAGCGCTGGCCAGCAGGCGCAACGTTGATTCCTCACGGACAATAGCGCCTTCACTCAGCGCTTGCTCAAGATACTCTGCCGCCCGGGCAGGCGTCCCTCCCGCAAGATGCAGCTGAATTAACAACCAGCGATCCTCAGGCTGCGTTAGCTTACCCAGCTGCCATGCCATGTCCCATAGGCCAGCGGCAACGTTCGCCTGCCCCGCCTGCTGAGCTAGCCCAGCCGCCTCTCGCCATTGAGCGGCTTCGCTTTGAGCATCCAAACCATCCAGCAAACGGCTCAACGCCTGCTCACCCCGCCCTGCGTTTCGATAAACGGCCAGCATTAAGGTGTGCTGAGCGTCACTAGGTTGTGATGTTTGTTCCAGCGCTGTCTCAAGCCAGCCAGCAGCTTCATCCCAGCGCTCTTGCTGGGCAAGCAATCGGGTTAGCTGCCAGCTAGCATCGCCGTCTTGATGATTGGCCAACCACTCACTAAGCAGTTCAATTGCCTGGTCACGCTGACCGGCAGCGCGACGCAATGACGCTTCTTCTCGTAGCCACTGTGCCGCCTGCTCGCTATCAACGCCATTTAATCCGCGGGCAATGGCCAGCCTATCGGCCGCCTCACCTGGCTGGTCCTGGCGCATCAATGCACCGGCTGCAAGCTGCTGATAGAGCGCGCTAGCCCAGCGGTCTGACTGATTACCGCCGGCTAATCGCTCCGCCTGCGACGTCGCCCGCTCGACAACGTCACTTAAGAGACCTTGCTGCAACTGGCGCTGCAATCCAGTGAGATCAGCAATAACATCGCCCTTCAGCGCAGGGCTTGCAAGCGCTCCGGCAGACCAGACGCTGAGTAATACAATAGACATCAGACGTTTCATAGCGCTACCTCAACTCAAACTCGATCCGCTGGGTGGCATTGCGCAACTGATCGCTGGGTTCAAATTGCCACTGGGCAATAGCTTGCTGCGCAGCCTCTTCAAACACTCGGCGCGGCTGCGCGTTAGTGACGCGTATAGAAGAGGCGTCAACGCTGCCATCACGACGAATCATAAAGGCCACTTCTACAAAACCTTCCATGCCCCGACGCTGCGCACGCGATGGATAGCTGGGGTTAACCCGGCTAGTCGGCGTGGCCTGACCAACGCTCACGGGCTCATTAGAGGGCGCAGGCTCAGCCTGTGGCGCGGCTTCACGTTCGGCGGGCGCTGCTTCCGAGGCACTAGGTGCAGCTTCCCGCTGAGTAGGCGCGGGCTCCGCAGGTGCCGGCTCAGGCCGTGGCGTTGGCGCAGGCGTCGGCTCCGGCGTAACTTCGGTCAACTCAGGTAGTTCACTGTCCATCTCAACCGGCTCGACAGGCTCATCCGGCAGTTCAATTTCAGGCATGCTAATCGCGCTGTCTGATACTGGCGGTGGCTCGGGTGTAGGCATGGGAGGCGGCGCCTGCTGCGGTGCAGCCTCGGCGGGTTGCGGTGCCGGGGCTTCTTGCTCAGGCGCGACGTCAGGCATTTCCACCATATTCATGGCCATGCTCATGGTTATCTTTTCTGGCGTGCGCTCCGGCGGGGTCACTAATTGCGCCAGCAGCCAAAACAAGCCTACCGCCAATACCGCGCCACCTAATAACGACAGCCCTTGCCGCATCATGGCCTGCTCCGACTCGCTGCCACCGCCACCTGGTCGACTCCCGCCTCACGCAAACGGTCCATGACTTCAATCAATAGCCCGGTGGTGGACGCGCGGTCTGCCTGGATAACGACAGAGCCATCTTTACTCAACATACCGGCAACCTGCTGACCAATCCGGTGCACGTCGACAGGGCTACCGTCGACCCAGACCGCACCCTCAGGCGAAATAGCCACCAGCACCTGAGCATCCGGGCGTGGGCTGGCAGCACTGGACTCAGGACGTTCAATCTCGACACCGCTCTCTTTGACAAAGCTCGTGGTGACGATAAAGAAAATCAGCATAATAAACACGACATCAAGCATCGGAGTGAGGTTGACCTCATTGCTCTCCGCATTGTTATCTATAGAACGGCGTCTACGCATCACTTTCCTCCAACGCCCGAGCCAAGCGATCATGCAGCCGCTGGTCTTCACGACGAATAACGTGTTCTAAGCGGCTAATAAACAATAGCCCTACCACCGCAATGGCCATACCGGTCAGCGTGGGCAGCGTGGCTCGCGCCACGCCATCCGCCATAGCGCGAGCCTGATGGGTTTCACTTAGCGATAGGCTATCAAACACACTGATCATGCCTGTCACCGTACCCAGCAGACCCAATAAGGGGCATAGCGCCACCAGCAGCTTCAGCCATGGCAGCGGTTTGCGCAGTTTGGCTACCAATGCTTCGGCCCACACTTGGCGCAATGTCCGCGCGCTCCAACTGGTGTGGTCACTGCGAGCGGCCCAGCGATGCAGTAGCTGACGCCGGGCCACGCGCCAAGTGATGCGGTAATACCACCAGCGCTCCATGGCCATGGCAAAAACCAGTACGGCCACCACCGCTAGCACCACTAATACAGCGCCGCCAGCTTCCACCAAGCGCTCAACGGGTTCGAGCCATAGAGGAAGAGAGGACATGTTAAGTCACCGTATGAGCGGGCGCGTGAGTCTCAAGGTGGTCGGCCAATGTCGCACTCGCCTGCCCTTCGATCACGTGCGTTAAATAGCGGCTACGGCCAGCAAGCGCGGTCTGCACAAAGAGCAGCGGCACCGCCGTAATGAGGCCAAGCACGGTGGTAACTAGCGCTTGGCTAATCCCACCTGCCATTAACTGAGGGTCACCGGTACCAAAAACGGTAATCGCCTGGAAGGTCACAATCATACCGGTCACGGTACCCAGCAAACCGAGTAACGGTGCAATAGCCGCTAGCAGCTTAACCATGGGCTGGCTTCGTTCAAGCTTCGGCAGTTCAGCCAACACCGCTTCGTCTAAGCGTGCTTCTAATGCCTCTGAGGTTTGATGCTTATCCATACCCTCAAAGCGCAGCAGTACACGCCCTAGCGGATTATTGGTTTGCAGCTGGCTTAGCGATTGGCGCTGACGATGCACCCGGATGCTCACTAGCACCAGGTACGCGTACTGCCCTAAGCCAACCACGAGACCAATAATACCAAGCACTACAACGACATATCCCACATAGCCGCCCTGCTGAAAACGCTCCCATAAGCTGGGCTGCTGAGCGAGAGCTTGCAGCACGCTGCCCTGGGTTGGGTCAACGGCAAACACACGGCTCTCATCCTGAAAATAAGCAGGCAATAGCGCACCAATTTGCCGTGGGGTACGAGGCAACACCGCCAAACCGCCGTCTCCCTCGCTGCGCTGGAGCAATTCAGACTCGCTAAAAATAGCAAAGTCGCCCAGCCGCACAACGGTTTGAGGCGCTATGTCGCCATTCGCGTCCGCCACCGCTAGCTCAAGACGCTCCGCGCGCCCAGTACTGGCGGTCAATGCGGCTAGCCGGTCCACCACGTTTTCTAACTGGTGGCGCTCCAACACTTCCACATTATCCAAGCGCGGCGGCAGTGCCTCTTCACTTATTGCCAGAAGGCTATCACCGCCTAGCTCATTGCGAACATCCGCACTGTGCTGAGCAAGACTCGCCAACAAGCCGGACATTGCCTCACCCTGTTCAGACTGACGCTCAGTTAACTCACTGGCCTGTTGCGCCTGTTCTGCCTGCTGCGTCTGTAGCGCTTCGTACTGCTGCTGAGCATCCTCATTCTCAGCACGCGCCTGCTCCAGCGCAGACGCTAATGCCTGCTGATCGTCTATAAAGCCCATTAGCCGCTGCTGATCACGCGTTTCGGCGGCCTCGCGGGCCTCGCGCAGCGAGGTAGTGCTATCAGTCTGCGCCATTGAAACGTCGCTGACCGCTACCAGCCCCACTAAAGCGCAAGCATAGCCAACTCGGCGAAGTGATAGTCTGTGAAGAGATAACCGATGAAGAGCTAAACGATGCGTCGATAGGTAATCAGTAATTAAGCAAAAACGGCTCATGGCTGCTCTCCCCGCGGTTCACTGGCACTGATCGAGAGCGGCAAGGTTAATAGGTCAGGGGCACGCTGGTCTTCCGCCATGCGCAGCCCGTTGCGCACTTCGCGCAGGTAGGAATCATCCAGGGCCTGCCATGCGGCGTCTTCTGCATTCCAAACGCCACCTTCACGCCCATCCGGTGTCAGGTAGTAAAAGCCGATACGCCCAATACGCAAGAAGTCCACTTCCCGCTCACGCCCATCTTGTTGCAAACGGCCGCGCCAGCTGTCGATTTCGCGCCCGTAGTTAAGCTCAACGCGCCACGCTTCAAGCAGCCCGCCAATACGTTCAATGGTATCCGCGCCCTGCTCATCTTGCTGGCGCTCAGCGCGCGCCAGGCGCTCATCGCGTAGAAATGGCAGATCACTTTCGATCCACTGGCTTAGCTGCTCGGACATATTTTGTTCAATCACGGGAAGCGCTGCACGGGTTTCTTCAAGGGTATCTAACGCGGTAGCAAGGCGCTGCTGACGCTCGGCTTCTGAGGCTAAACGTCCGGCCAAGGAGGCATTATCAATCGTTAACTGTTGGCTTTCACGCTCTAAACGACGCAACTCTTCTAGCTGAGAGCGCGTTTGCTCATCAGCGGCATCTATCTGCTCTTGGAGAGCTGCCTGGGTTTGCTGGGCTTGTACACTTTGGGCCGCTTGAGCCACTGCTTGATCACTTGCCATTAGCGCGCTGCTGGCCAGCACCCCCGCTAGCCAACATCCACGCAAAGCAAAGAAAGGCCTGTTCAGCACGTCGACTCTCCGTCACTGAGTAGCGGGCAACTGCTGCCGCCCGACTAGAAACTAATTAGGTATTAGAACGATTTGCGTTCATCTCTTACGCTGCATAGCCTACCACCAATAGAATTAATGACAATATTTATCATTAACAATTAGCCGATTTTACGCTCAACATTTGCATAAAAAAAAGCGGCAACTCTGATGAGTTACCGCCTTCAATAATAGTCTCGCAAGCCTAACCTAGCTTTCAGCGTGCGCGATTAAAACGCCCAGTCGTCGTCTTCAGTGGCGACGGCTTTACCAATCACGTAGGAAGAGCCTGAGCCTGAGAAGAAATCGTGATTCTCATCGGCATTGGGTGACAGCGCGGCCATAATAGTAGGGTCAACATCAGTGACACTGCTGGGAAACAGTGGCTCAAACCCTAGGTTCATCAGCGCTTTGTTGGCGTTGTAATGAAGGAATTTTTTAACATCTTCACTCAAGCCTACCTCGTCATACAGCGACTCGGTGTAGCGCACTTCGTTATCGTACAGTTCCAGCAACAGCTCATAGGCGTAATCTTTCACCTCTTGCTGTCGTGCCGGTGTCGCTTCAGCCAATGCCTGCTGGAACTTGTAGCCGATGTAGTAGCCGTGAACCGCTTCATCACGAATGATCAAACGAATCAGGTCAGCGGTATTGGTCAGCTTGGCATGGCTTGACCAATACATCGGCAGATAAAAACCGGAGTAGAACAAAAACGACTCAAGGAAAACGCTGGCCACTTTACGCATCAGCGGATCATCGGAGCGGTAGCGCTCTAGGATCAACTGAGATTTCGCCTGCAGCGTAGGGTTCTCTTCACTCCACCGGAACGCATCATCAACATCGCGCGTGGCGCAAAGCGTAGAGAAAATAGAGCTGTAGGAGCGCGCATGCACCGACTCCATAAAGGCGATGTTGGTATAAACCGCCTCTTCGTGAGGCGTACGCGCGTCTTCCATCAGCACCGGTGCACCAATGCTGCTTTGAATGGTATCTAGCAGCGTAAGGCCGGTAAACACCCGAATTGTCAGCTGTTTCTCTTGCTGAGTCAGCGTATTCCACGACTGGATATCGTTAGAAAGCGGCACCTTTTCGGGCAGCCAGAAATTGCTGGTTAAGCGATTCCAGACTTCCAGGTCTTTATCATCCTGAAGCCGGTTCCAGTTGATCGCGTCAACCCGCGACAAACGTTGCATGGTGTTCATGACATTGCTCTCAAAGCTCGGTTAGCAAAACGTAGCGTTCAATAATAGACACGGGGCGCAAAGCGCTTTGCTGGTTACAGCGTGCACGAAACACAGCCTTCCACTTCGGTGCCTTCTAATGCACTCTGACGCAGACGAATGTAGTAAAGGGTTTTGATGCCTTTACGCCAGGCGTAAATCTGCGCTTTATTGATGTCGCGCGTACTGGCGGTATCCGGGAAGAACAGCGTCAGCGATAGGCCTTGATCAACGTGCTGCGAAGCTTCGGCGTAGGTATCAATGATTTTTTCCGGACCAATTTCATAGGCGTCCTGGAAATAGTCAAAATTAGCTTCATTCAGGAAAGGCGCCGGATAATAAACACGGCCAAGCTTACCCTCTTTACGAATCTCAATTCTCGCCGCCACCGGATGAATACTGGAGGTAGAGTTATTGATGTAAGAGATCGACCCGGTAGGCGGCACGGCCTGCAAGTTACGGTTATACAAACCGTGTGCCATGACCGATGTTTTCAGCTCCTGCCAATCCTGCTGACTCGGCAAGGCAATCCCGCTTTTCTCAAACAGCTCACGCACTTTATCAGTACGCGGTAGCCACGCTTGATCGGTATATTTATCGAAGAAGGTGCCAGAAGCGTAGGTAGAGTCTGCAAAGCCTGCAAAAGTGCCGCTGTGCTCAATGGCTAAGCGATTAGATGCGCGGATGGCATGGAAAGCCACGCAGTAGAAATACAGGTTGGTAAAATCCAAGCCTTCATCAGAGCCGTAATAAATATGCTCCCGCGCCAGATAGCCGTGCAGGTTCATTTGACCCAAGCCTATCGCCCGCGACTGCGCATTGCCTTCAGCAATAGAAGGTACGCTGCGTAGATTGCTCATTTCCGACACGGCCGTGAGGCCACGGATAGCGATTTCTACGCTGGTACCGATATCGCCTGCGTCCATTACTTTGGCGATATTCATCGAGCCCAGATTACACGAGATGTCTTGACCCACATGGCGGTAGCCAAGGTCTTCGTCATATTCGGTGGGCGTATTAACCTGAAGAATCTCAGAGCAAAGGTTACTCATATTGATACGGCCAGCTATCGGGTTAGCCCGGTTGACCGTGTCTTCAAACATAATATACGGATAGCCCGACTCAAACTGCAGTTCAGCCAGCACTTGGAAAAACGCTCGCGCATTAATTTTGTGCTTGCGAATACGCGCATCCGCCACCATTTCGTGATACTTCTCGGTGACGCTGATATCACCAAACGGCACGCCGTAAACACGCTCTACATCGTAGGGCGAGAACAAATACATGTCGTCGTTGCGCTTGGCGAGTTCAAAAGTAATATCCGGAATCGTTACGCCCAACGACAGCGTTTTGATGCGAATTTTCTCGTCGGCGTTTTCCCGCTTGGTATCCAAGAAGCGCAGGATATCCGGGTGGTGGGCATTAAGATACACCGCCCCAGCCCCCTGACGGGCGCCTAGCTGATTAGCGTAGGAAAAGGCGTCCTCCAGCAACTTCATAATCGGAATGATGCCCGACGACTGGTTTTCTATACGCTTAATGGGCGCGCCAGACTCACGAATATTGGTCAGCAAAAAGGCCACACCACCGCCGCGCTTAGAGAGCTGCAGCGCGGAGTTAATCGCCCGGCCAATCGACTCCATATTGTCTTCAATACGCAGCAAGAAGCACGATACTAGCTCGCCACGCTGCTGCTTACCGCAGTTCAAAAAGGTAGGCGTAGCGGGCTGAAAACGTCCGCTGATAATTTCATCCACTAGCGACTTAGCCAGCGCCTCTTCACCGCGTGCAAGCGTCAACGCCACCATGCAGACACGGTCTTCGTAGCGCTCTAAGTAGCGCTTGCCGTCAAACGTCTTCAGGGTATAGCTGGTGTAATACTTAAAGGCGCCCAAAAAGCTGGGAAAGCGAAATTTGTACGCATAGGCCTGTTCAAACAGCGCTTTTACAAAAGCAAAGCTGTACTGCGCAAGCATTTCGGCTTCGTAATACTGCTCTTCAACCAAGTAATCGAGCTTTTCTTCCAGCGAGTGGAAGAACACCGTATTCTGATTGACGTGCTGTAAAAAATACTGCCTCGCCGCCTCGCGGTCTTTGCTTAGCTGCAGTTCGCCATCGGCACCGTACAGATTGAGCATGGCATTAAGCGCATGATAATCCAGAGTACGCGTCTCAGAAGCCGCCGCTGGCCGCTTTGCTTCTGCCCCGTTTTGTGTGACTGATTTTTTTGTGGCTACGCTTGTCGTTTCCAAAACTCTACTACTCCTTTGCGGACATTGGCGACGTCATCGTCGGTGCCAAAAAGTTCGAACCGATACAGCAGAGGGACGCTACACTTTTTCGCAATAATACGGCCAGCTAGACCATACGCATCGCCAAAATTAGTATTTCCCGCTGCGATCACCCCCCGCAGGAGGTGGCGGTTATGTACATCGTTGAGAAAATGAATGACCTGCTTTGGCACCGCGCCCTGCGCCCCGCCGCCACCATAGGTAGGCGTAATTAGAATAAAGGGCTGGTCGATGCGTACAGCAGGCTCATCTCTATTCAGCGGCAGCCGCGTTGCGGCGAAACCAAGCTTTTCTACAAAACGATGGGTATTACCTGACTTGGTAGAGAAATAAACCAACGTGCCGGCTACCGATATTTCTGAGCAATTTACCAGCATGACAATGATCTAATCTAGGCCAGTGCTTGAATACGATCAGGACGGAAACCCGACCAGTGATCTTCACCTACAACGACGACAGGAAGCTGGCGATAGCCAAGCGCTTCGACTTCTTCTTGCGCACCAGACTCCGCAGTAATATCGATAACCTTATACTCAAGGCCCTGCTTATCAAGCGCGCGATATGTAGCCGTACATTGCACACACGCAGGCTTGCTATAAATCTGAATTTCCATGGATATTCCCCTGTTCAAAGCGGCATTTTTAGGATAGAGCACATGTAGCGCCTCTCCCCTCTCAAAGGCACCATGGATACTATATATAGACTACTTAAAAATCAATTCAAGCACATGTGGTATTTTTATTTTTAGTTGTATTGACAATTCAGCGCTAACTCTGCGCCCCATAACGAAAAAACCGCCCACTAAAAAGTGGACGGTTTTTCACAGCTTTACGAGCAAACGTCGCTAGTAAATCACTGCACTATCAGCTAATCGCTGCTTGGTAGCGACGCTCAACGTCTTCCCAATTCACAACGTTAAAAAACGCGGCAATGTAGTCAGGACGCTTATTTTGGTATTTCAGATAGTAGGCGTGTTCCCAAACATCCAGAACGAGCAGCGGCGTGTTGCCGTGCATCAGCGGGCTATCCTGGTTCAACGTGTTTTCCACTACCAGCTTCTTCTCGGGCGTCAGAGACAACCACGCCCAGCCGCTGCCAAAACGACCAACCGCCGCTTTCTTGAACTCTTCCTGGAAAGCTTCTAAGCCACCCAGTTCAGCGTCGATTGCTTTAGCAACATCGCCCTGCGGCTTACCACCAGCGTTAGTCGACAGCATCTGCCAAAACATAGAGTGGTTGGCATGGCCGCCGCCATTGTTGATAACCGCTTGGCGCTTGGCTTCTGGAACGCGATCCAGATTAGCAACCAGCTCTTCAACGGGAACATCTTCAAGACCTGTGCCTTCTAGCGCGGCATTCAGGTTAGTGATGTAGGTTTGATGGTGACGAGAGTGATGAATTTCCATCGTCATCGCATCGATGTTTGGTTCGAGAGCGTCATATGCGTACGGCAGTTCGGGTAATGTATGTGCCATATCATCATCTCCTTGAGTGGCTTTCGTTGCTTACACTACTGATATGCGGTCAGCCCGCAGATTTTCAACCACCGAAGTGGTTTTTCTTACTCTTTATCTTAGCACCTACAGCTTGCTTTCAAACTCAGGCAGAATCTCGAACAGATCACCGACCAGGCCGTAATCGGCCACTTGAAAGATCGGCGCTTCGTCATCTTTGTTGATCGCGACGATCACTTTAGAGTCTTTCATGCCCGCCAGGTGCTGAATCGCGCCAGAAATACCCACGGCAATGTACAAGTCCGGTGCGACGATCTTGCCCGTTTGCCCGACCTGCATGTCATTAGGCACAAAGCCTGCGTCAACCGCGGCGCGAGAGGCGCCAATGGCCGCGCCCAGCTTGTCAGCAATGCCGTCGAGCAGCTTGAAGTTCTCGCCATTGCCCATGCCGCGACCGCCGGAGATCACCACCTTGGCGCCGCCTAGCTCGGGCCGGTCTGACTGGGCCAGCGCTTCTTTGACAAAGCGGGACTGGCTGTTTTCAACCACCGTATCGACTGCTTCCACAGAGGCGTTGTTACCTTCGCCCACGGCATCAAAGCCGGTGGTGCGTACAGTGATGACTTTCAGCGCATCGTCACTTTTCACCGTGGCAATCGCATTGCCGGCATAAATCGGGCGCTTGAAGGTGTCAGCGCTTTCGACGACAATAATGTCAGAAAGCTGGCTAACGTCCTTCAATGCCGCTAAACGGGGCAGTACGTTTTTGCCGGTAGTGGAGGCGCTGGCGAGAACGTGGCTGTAATCATCGGCCAGCTCAACCAGCAGCGCGCCCATGGGCTCGGCTAGCTGGTGGGCGTAGACCGCATTGTCGGCTACGCGCACTTTGCTCACGCCATCCAGCTTA